>JAWKYG010000001.1:0-531885 GCA_041396585.1 Burkholderiaceae bacterium
CATCGATCGCCCGGGATCGGCCGTTCGTCCCGTCCCGGTGTCCGCTGCTCGTGCCGCTCATCGCATTGCTCCCTATGCCGGCCAAGCAGATGTCCGAATCGACCGCCACGGTCAGCATGCGCGGGCTACCGCGCTGGGCCCTGTATGGCCTGCTGGTCCGACTGCACCGCCCGATCGGAACCTTGTTGCTGCTCTGGCCCACACTCTGGGCACTCTGGTTCGCCAGCGACGGCCTGCCCGACGCCTATCTGTTGTTCGCGTTCTCGCTGGGCACCTTGCTGATGCGCTCGGCCGGCTGTGCGATCAACGACTACGCAGACCGTGAATTCGACCGCCACGTCATGCGCACCCGTGACCGGCCGGTCACCAGTGGCGCGATCCGTCCCCGCGAGGCGGTGGCGGTGGCCGTGGCATTGGCGCTGTGTTCGTTCGTGTTGGTGCTGCCCATGAACCGGCTGACGATCGCGCTGGCATTCGTTGCGGCATTCGTTGCGGCCAGCTATCCGTACACCAAGCGCTTTCTGGCCCTGCCGCAGGCCTATCTGGGCATCGCATTCGGTTTTGGCATTCCAATGGCCTATGCGGCGGTGCTGGGCGAACTGCCGGCGGCGGCCGGCTGGCTGTTACTGGCCAACGTGTTCTGGGCGCTGGCCTATGACACCGAGTATGCGATGGTCGATCGCGATGACGATCTGAAAATCGGCATCCGCACCGCCGCGATCACCTTCGGTCGCTTCGATGTCGCCGCGGTCATGTTCTGTTATGCCGTCACGCTCGCGCTGCTGGGCTGGGTCGGTCTGATCGAGGCGCGCGGATACTGGTACTGGGCCGGCCTGATGGTGGCGCTGCTGATCACCGGCTATCACTACCGGCTGATTCGCCGGCGCGATCGCGACGGTTGCTTCGCCGCGTTCAATCACAACAACTGGTGGGGCGCGGCGGTGATGGCCGGGATCGTTCTGGACTACGCGCTGATCGGTTGAGGGGCTGAGAGGCTAAGCGGCTAAGCGGCTGAGAGGCTAAGCGGCTGAGAGGCTGAGAGGCTGAGAGGCTGAGAGGCTGAGAGGCTGAGAGGCTGAGAGGCTGAGAGGCTTAGAGGCGGGGGGCAGAGCGCGATCCTGGCCGGCCTTCGCGCCGGCTCGCGGGCCACCGCCCCCGCGGATGCCGACGGTCAGTCGCCGCCGAGTTCGCGCCCGAGCTCGATGCTGCGATCGCGCGCGGCATGGACCGCGCGCCCGATCAGGCCGCCGATGTCCTCGGCATCCATCACCGCCAGGGCTGCTGCCGTGGTACCGCCCTTGGAGGTGACATTCTCACGCAGGGTGCCGGGCGCATCCTCGCTGGCGAGCGCGAGTTCCGCCGCGCCCTTGAAGGTTTGCAAAACCAGCGTGCGTGCCTGCTGCGCATCCAGGCCGATGTCCGCGGCGGCGGCCATCATCGCCTCCATCCAGCGAAACACATAGGCCGGGCCGCTGCCGCTGATCGCGGTGACCGCATCGATCTGTGTCTCGCTGGACAGGCGCGTCACCTGGCCGACCGTGGCCAGCAGCGTCTCGGCGGTGGTCAGATCGGCCTCGCTTGCGCCGCTGCCGGCCACCAGGCCACTGACGCCTTGCCCGATCAGCGAGGGGGTGTTCGGCATCACACGGATGATGCGTTGATGACCGCCGAGCCAGCGACCGAGGTCGTGCATCAGAATGCCGGCGGCCACGCTGATCACGAGATTGCCGGCGAGTTTGTCGGCCAGCCCGCGGGCCACCTCGCGCATCACCTGTGGTTTGACCGCGAGCACGACGACATCATCGGCAGCGAACGCGCCGGCCTGCTCCGCGACCGCGATACCGTAACGCTGTGCCGCCCGTTGACGGGTGGGCGCATAGGGGTCGACCGCGCGTATCTCGGTGGCCTGGCGGCCGCTGGCCAGCAGGCCGCCGATCAGTGCGCCGGCCATGTTGCCGGCACCAATGAAAATCAAGGACATGTCGGATCTCGTGTCGGGCCGGCGGGCAGGCCGGTGTCTGGCGGTTTCGGGCGTGCGCGGCAGTCGAGCCGCCCGACCCGGATAGCGCGATCTTACCGGCTTGGTCGCCGGGTCAAGGACCAGGGGCGCAGACCGACAAGGGTCAGCGCAATCCCATACACGAGCGCACCCACCACCACGATGAACAGGACTTGCAGTGCCCGGGTGCGTGGGGCGATCTGCATCACCTCCCAGTTGAAACCCGGCAGCCAGACCATGATCACCGCCGCCAGACAGGCGAGCGCGACGCCCACCTGCAGAAGGAAGCGCAGCCAGCCACGCGCCGGGGTGAAGCGACCGCTGCGGATCAGCAGCCAGCCGAGCAGCGCGGCATTGGCCAGCGCAGCGACCGAGATCGACAGCGCAAGCCCGGCATGGGCAAAGCGCGGCACCAGCACCAGGTTCAATGCCTGGGTCAGCACCATGGCCGCGACCGCGATCTTCACCGGTGTGCGCACATTCTGGCGGGCGAAGAATCCGGGCGCGAGAACCTTCACCGCCACGAAGCCGATCAGCCCGGGGGCGTAGCCCTGGACCGCCAGTGCGGTCATGCGCACATCCTCGCTGCCGAAACGGCCGTAGTGATAGAGCAGGGCGGTGAGTGGTTCGGCCATCAGGACCATGGCCAGTGCGCAGGGCAGCGCCAGGACGACCGCCAGCCGCAGGCCCCAGTCCAGCAGCAGGCTGTACTCCGCGTCGTCGTCGGCGGCCACGGCGGACGACAGACTGGGCAGCAATACGGTGCCCAGGGCGACGCCGAGCAGGCCCTGTGGGAATTCCATCAACCGGTCGCCGAACGAGATCCAGGATACCGAGCCGGTGGTCAGTCGGGAGGCGATATGGGTGTTGATCAGCAGGCTGATCTGGTGCGCCGACACGGCCAGGATGCCCGGCGCCATCAGCGCCATCACGCGGCGGCTTCGCGGGTCTCTCAATGCGGCGCGCGCCGACAAACCGATGCGCGGCAGCAACCCCAGCCGGCGCAGCGGCAGCACCTGCATGGCCAGTTGCGCTACGCCGCCGACGATCACGCCGATGGCCAGCGCGATGATCGGCGGCTCCACGAGCGGCGCCAGCAAGAGCGCCGCCGCGATGATCGCGAGATTGAGCAGAACCGGCGTGAGCGCCGGTACCGCGAAGCGTTGCCAGTGTTGAGGATGCCGCCGCAGAGCGAAACCAGCGAGATCAGCACGATGTAGGGGAACATGATGCGGGTCATCAGCACGCCGGCATCGAAGGCGGCCGGATCGCGTGCCAGACCAGAGGCCACCAGCCAGAGCAGGGCGGGGGCGCCGACCACGCCCAGGGCGGCCACAGCGGCAACCACCCAGAACAGACCGGTGGCGACCCGGTCGATCAGATCATTCGGCCTCTGCCCGTCGCGCCTGGCGGCCGCCAGCAGCGGCACGAATGCCTGCGAGAATGCGCCCTCGGCGAACATCCGGCGCAACATGTTCGGCAGCCTGAAGGCCACGAAGAAGGCATCGGTGAACGCGCCGGCGCCGAAGATCGAGGCGATCAGATTCTCGCGGATCAGCCCGGCGATGCGGGATACGAAGGTCAAGGCACTGACCAGCGCGGCGGAGCGAAAGAGGTTCACGGAGGAGGTCGCGAGGCGGAGATGACCGCCGACGAAGGCCCGTCAGCGGGGTTTTCAACAGTGTTCTGGTCGAAAACCGTTGATATTGCTATAATTGAAGGCTTTTCCGGCGCAGGCCGGGTTTTCCTCATACTTTATCGGCGCTATGGCAAATATCAAGTCGGCTCGCAAGCGCGCGCGCCAGAATGTCTCCCGCAACCAACTCAAGTCTGCGCAGCGTTCGCAGCTTCGCACCGCGATCAAGAAGGTCCGCAAGGCCGTCGCCGCGGGTGACAAGGCTGCCGCAACCACGGCCTTTCAGGCATCGCAGTCGGTGATCGACGGCTTCGCCGGCAAGCGGATCATTCATCGCAACACCGCTTCCCGCTACAAGAGCCGTCTGGCCGCCGCCGTGCGCGCCATGGGCTGAGAACCTCCGGGGTTCTCATGCGCTGGCCCTGACGGGCCACCGATCAACGAACCGGCGCATGCGGGCGCCGGTCGTTTCGTTTCCGGGCCAGGCCAACGGCCCCGGCCTCACGGCATGATCCTGGCTGCGCGCTGTCCGAACAGGGCCGTGCCCACCGGACCATGGTCGCGCCCTCGCGGATCGCCACTTCGAGATCCGCGCTCATGCGCACATCGACAAGGTGTCGAAGCCCGCCCTCTGATCGGCCGGCAGACTGGCGCCGATCTCGCGCGCCAGCGCGAGCATCCGAGCAAACGCGGGGGCGGCATCCTCAGGCCGCTCGGTGGGTGCCGGAATCGCCATCAGGCCCCTGAGCCGCAAGCCGGGCAGCCTGGCCACCGCCTGCGCCAGGGCGGGCGCCTGTTCGGGCGTGCAGCCATGCTTGCTCGCCTCGTCGTCGATGTTGACCTGAACGCAGACCTGCAGCGCCGCCATGGCGGCGGGCCGTTGCGCTGACAGCCGCTCGGCGATCTTGAGCCGATCGACGGTATGCACCCAGGCGAAGTGTTCGGCGATCGGGCGGGTCTTGTTCGACTGGATCGGGCCGATGAAGTGCCATTCGAGGTCCAGCCCGGCAAGCGCCTGCTGCTTGCTCAGCGCCTCTTGCAGGTAGTTCTCGCCAAATGCCTGCTGACCCGCTTGGGCGAGTGCACGCACCGCATCGGCATCGAAGGTCTTGGATACCGCCAGCAGGCGCACGGAACCGGGCTCGCGGCCCGCCCCTCGGCTCGCCTGTCCGATTCTGTCGAGTACCGCTGCGAGGCGCTCACGCGCGCCGGAGTCACCGTTCATGGCTTGAAAACGCCCTGTTTGTCGCATGCGCCTTACCGATATCGCGCGGGTTGGGGATTATTTCACGGTCATACCGCGTCCCAGGAAAGGATCCCACCCGCGATGGATATTGCAGAACTGCTGACGTTTGCCGTCAAGAACAAGGCTTCGGACTTGCATCTCTCGGCCGGCCTGCCGCCGATGATCCGGGTCCACGGTGACGTTCGCCGGATCAACCTGCCGCCCATGGAACACCAGGACGTGCACGGGATGATCTACGACATCATGAACGATTCGCAGCGCAAGGAGTACGAGGAGAACCTCGAGTGCGACTTCTCGTTTGCGATTCCCGGGCTGGCCCGTTTCCGTGTCAATGCCTTCGTGCAGAACCGCGGCGCCGGTGCGGTGATGCGGACGATTCCTTCCAAGATCCTGACCCTCGAAGAACTCAATGCGCCAAAGATCTTCGAGCAGATCTCCGACCAGCCGCGTGGTCTGGTGCTGGTGACCGGCCCGACCGGCTCGGGCAAGTCCACGACGCTGGCCGCGATGATCAACTATGTGAACGAAAACCACTATGGTCACATCCTGACCGTGGAGGATCCGATCGAGTTCGTGCACGAGTCCAAGCGCTGCCTGGTCAATCAGCGCGAGGTCGGTCCGATGACCCTGTCGTTCGCCAACGCCCTCAAGTCTGCGCTGCGTGAAGACCCGGACATCATCCTGGTCGGCGAGATGCGCGATCTGGAAACCATCCGGCTGGCGATGACCGCGGCCGAGACCGGCCACCTCGTGTTCGGCACGCTGCACACGTCTTCGGCCGCCAAGACCATCGACCGTATCGTCGATGTGTTCCCGGCCGCCGAGAAGGAGATGGTGCGGGCCATGCTCTCGGAGTCGCTGCGCGCTGTGATCTCGCAATCATTGCTCAAGACCAAGGACGGCTCGGGCCGCGTGGCCGCGCACGAGATCATGATCGGCACCCCGGCCATTCGCAACCTGATCCGCGAGGCCAAGGTGTCGCAGATGAATGCCGCCATTCAGACGGGCGGAGCGCTGGGCATGCAGACGCTGGACCAGTGCCTGACCGATCTGGTGCGCAAGAACCAGATCAGCATGGCCGAGGCGCGCGCGGCGGCAACCGTCAAAGAGAACTTCCCGGGCTGAGTCTGGCGGCCGGCATACGGCCGAGGCGAGTCAGAACCGGTTCGATGGCGGGCGCGACCCGCCATCGCCACGAATTCACGAGCAGGGATCGAACGCGATGGAAAGAGAACAGGCCTCGAAGTTTCTTCAGGACATCCTGAAGCTGATGGTGACCAAGGGCGGTTCGGACCTGTTCCTGACCGCAGAGTTTCCGCCGGCCTTCAAGGTCGATGGCAAGGTGGTGCCGATCTCGAATGTGCCGCTCACCGCCAAGCACACGATCGAGCTGGCGCGGGCGCTGATGAACGATCGCCAGGCCGCGCAGTTCGAGGAGCATCACGAGGTCAACTTCGCGATCAGCCCGGTCGGCGTGGGCCGCTTTCGTGTCAACGCATTCATGCAGCTCGGCCGGGTCGGCCTGGTGCTGCGGATCATCAAGAGCGAGATTCCGGCCTTTTCAGAGTTGAATCTGCCGCCGCAGCTGGCCGACCTGGTGATGTACAAGCGCGGTCTGATCATTGTCGTGGGCGCCACCGGCTCGGGCAAATCGAACACCCTGGCCGCCATGCTCGGGCACCGCAACGAGCACTCCTACGGGCACATCGTCACCATCGAGGATCCGGTCGAGTTCGTGCATCCGCACAAGAACTGCATCGTGACCCACCGCGAAGTCGGCGTCGATACCGCCAACTGGGACATTGCGCTCAAGAACACGCTGCGTCAGGCGCCCGATGTGATCATGATCGGCGAGATTCGCGACCGCGAGACCATGGAGCACGCGGTCGCCTTTGCCGAGACCGGTCATCTGTGCTTGTCCACCCTGCATGCCAACAGTGCCAACCAGGCGCTGGACCGAATCATCAACTTCTTCCCCGAGGAGCGGCGCCACCAGTTGTTGATGGATCTGTCTCTGAATCTGCGCGGTGTGATCTCACAACGCCTGATTCCGGCGGCCACCGGCAAGGGACGCCTGCCGGCCGTGGAGATCATGCTGAACTCGCCGTTGATCTCGGATCTGGTCTTCAAGGGTGAGGTCGGTTCGATCAAGGAGATCATGAAGAAGAGTCGCGAGATCGGCATGCAGACCTTCGACCAGGCACTGTTCGATCTGTTCGAGGCCGACCTGATCACCTACGAGGACGCGTTGCGCAACGCCGACTCGGTCAACGACCTGCGCCTGACCATCAAGCTCAACAGCAAGAATGCCGAGAAGGATCTGGGGCGCAGCACCTCGCATCTGGGCATCGTCGAGAGCTGAGTACGGGGCAAATACCCACCCGGAACTCCAGGTCGGCGCCTGGCAGCTTGCGGTTACGCGATCCGAATGGCGACAAGCCGGGTGATATTGCGAGCATTTTCGGTGTATCTTGGGCGGTCAACTCCCAGAGGACGAGCCGATGAAATTCACTGCCCTGATCGCCGTTGTCGCGCTGAGTGCCGCAGCCGCCCTGACAGTCATCGTGCCAGGACAAGTGTCTTCGGCCAATGTTTCCGTGGGATCTTTCCTGCATCTGGATGCCGGCTACAAGACCTGGCGCTGGTGAGGTCTCGCGCCGCCCCGATGGGCACCGCATTCGTCGAGTGGTGTGAGCTAGCGCCCGCCCGCGCGCGGTCCTGGCCGCGTCGCCGGCGTTCGATCTTCTGTGCCACCAAGATCGAACACGAACAGACGGCAATCGAGCGCGCCGTTCATCACCGGAATCTTGCGGCGCGGACGTAGCCCGAGGCGCCCCGGCAACTGGCGATCGCTGGTCAGCCAGGCCAGTGTCCAGCCGGCAAATGCATCGCGCAGGTGGCGTCCCAGCGCCAGCATGCGTGCATCGTCGCCCAATGCGCCCAGGCGTTCGCCGTACGGCGGGTTGGTGACGATCCAGCCGGGCGTGAGCCCACGCGGCGGCGTGAGCGTCTGAACATCGGCCACCTTGAACGCGATGGCCGCGGCGGGCAGACCGGCCCGCTGCGCATTGGCACGAGCCATGCAGAACCGCTTCGGGATCGATGTCCGAGGCGAAGACCGCGGTTGCGTCGGGGCGTCTGCCCACGGACGGGCGCCGGTCAACCGGGCCCCGGTCTGGCAGATCCGACACCGGTGGCCGATATCCGGGCAGCCGCTCGAAGCCGAATTCGCGCTCGCCGCCGGCGGCGATGCCCGCCAGACGTTGCGCGGCCTCGATGACGATCGTGCCCGAGCCGCAGAACGGTCCAGCAACGGGCTGCCCGGCGTCCAGCCGGCCAGCAGCGGCAGCGCGGCGGCCAGATTCTCTTTCAGGGGCGCCGCACCCTTGTCGTGCCGCCCACGCCAGCCCCGCTTGAACAGGCTCTCGCCGCTGAGATCGAGATAGATCAGGGCCTGATGCTCGTCGACGAAGGCCATGATCCGGACATCGGGGGCACGCGTGTCGACATCGGGCCGCTCGCCGGTGAGTTCGCGCAGCCGGTCGACCACGGCATCTTTGATGCGCAGCGTGACCATGTTCAGACTGCGCACCCTGGCGCGGCGCGCCCGCGTGTCCACGCGCAGGCTGAGCCGCGCATCGAGCACGCTCTCCCAGGCGACGGTGGCCGCGAGCCGGCCGATGTCCTTGTCATTGCGGTAGCTGCCACCGGCCAGCAGCAGCAGGATCCGGCTGGCCAGGCGTGACTGGCGGTTCAGGCGAACCGCACAGGCCCAGTCGCCACGGCAGGCCACACCGGCCGCGTCGGTACGCACATCCCGGGCACCCATGGCGGCGAGCTCCACCGCCAGCAATTCCTCGAGCCCCTGCGGGCAGGTGGCGAACAGATCCACCAGGGTGGGTGAATCCGGATTGCGCCAGGGCGTGGCGGCAGGCTGCGCGGCGAGCTCCGGCTGCGGGGCCGCTTCGATCTGCCTCGCAGGGGCCCCGGAGGCCGCCCGCGTGGCGCGCGCCGATTCCCAGGCCGTGCGAATGTCACGAACGACCGTTGGCGTGTCGTCTCGCGAGGACCTTCGGGAACGATTCATGGCCGTGCGCCGCGCAGACCGACCTGATCGGACATCAAGTGCGCAATGCCCGCTCGACGAACTCGAGCCTGTCCTGGCCCCAGAAGCCTTCGTCACCCACCTGATACCAGGGGGCACCGAACACCTGCAATGCGATCGCTCGCTCGGTGACCAGGTCGATCTCGTCATTGGCGGCGGGTTCGGCCGCGCGCAGCACCCCCGGGCTGAGCCCGCAGGCGGTGGCCATCGCATCGAGTTCGTCCGGGTTGGCGACATCGCGCTCTTCGGCCCAGGTGGCGCGCAGTGCATGTGAGGCCAACTCGAACGCCGCCTTCTCGCCGGCAACGATCCGCGCGGCCGCGATCATGCGCAGACTCGGCATCGGGTCGGCAGGGAAATGGCGCGGGTGCAGATTCAGCGGCAGGCCGAGATGCTCGGACCAACGCTTCAATTCCGCCAGCCGGTAGGCCTGGCGCTGCGGCGCGCGCTTGGGCAGGGGCAGGCCGCCCGAAATCGGGAACACCCGGCCCAGGTCCATGGTCTTGATCCGGATCTCGGCACCGGTGTCGGCGGCGATTCGCGCCAGGCGCTCATGGCCGAGGTAGGTCCATGGCGAGGTCGTGACCATGTAGTAGTCAATGATTTTCATCGGGGCGGCATGCTCCAGGGTTGGCGGTTGCGAATCACTCGAAAACCGGACTCGCTTGGCGAAGAGAGCGATCTTGCCACGATGCGCGCGTTCACCGGCTGCATCGATGATCCGCGCAGGGGATCAGCAGGTGGGCGTGAACCGGGCGAGCGGCTTGCCGTGGTGATCGACGATCACTGCCTCGCCCATGCTCGTGCCGCGCTCGGCAAGCGCGGTGATGATCACCTGGTGGGTGACGAACACGTCGAACTGGCCGGCCGGGATGTCACGCAGGACCTTGCGCAGCATGCGGATCTGGGCCGGCTGATCACCCTGGCCCTGGAAGGTCGAGTTCAGTGCTGGCAGCTCCTCATACTGCTCGAAGGCGATTCGTGCCGTGTCGCGGCAGCGGCACCACTGACTGCTGTAGACGATCCTGGGTGCCAGAGACCGGCTGCCGAACCACCGACCGATACACGCGGATTGCGCACGGCCCTGGTCGCTGAGGTTGCGCTGGGTGGTGCAGTCGTCAAGCCTGAACTCGGCCGGATCGCCGATGCCGGGCTCGGTCAGCGAGTGGCGCAGCAGCACCGCACAGCCGCCTTGTCGCAGGATCGCCGCCGCCTCACCGCTGTCATCTGCGTTCGCGCTGCCCGGACGCGCAGCGAGCCAGGCCAGCAGGGCGGCCGATGACAGGCCAAGGAATCGTCGTCGTTGATTCATCTCATTTGCCTCCTGGGCCGGCACCGTCCGGTGCCCGCGGTGAAGATGGCCCCGATTCAGAACGGTTTGATCACGACCAGCGCGACCACGACCAGCAGGATCAGTACCGGCGCCTCATTGAACCACCGGTACCAGACATGGCTGCGCGTGCCGGGCCCGGCGCGCAGCGCCCGCAGCATCCGACCACAGACATGGTGGTAAACCAGCAGGCCGATCACCAGAACCAGCTTCAGGTGCATCCAGCCCTGGCCCGCTCCGATCCCGTAGCCGAGCCAGAGCCACACCCCGAACACCAGCGCAAGCACCATCAGCGGGCCCATGAAGCGGTAGAGCTTGCCGGCCATCAGGATGAGCCGGGCACGCTCCGGATCCCCGGGTGGTGGGGAGCCGGCATCGACCATGGCGATGTTCACGAAGATGCGCGGCAGATAGAAAAGCCCGGCGAACCAGCTCGTGACGAACACGATATGCAGCGTCTTGACCCAGAGATAGCCCATGGTGCGCGGCGCTCAGCCTCGATGTGGGTGGCGCCGGGTCAGGATCGAACCTGGCCGTTGCCGAAGACCACGAACTTCTGCGAGGTCAGGCCCTCGAGCCCGACCGGGCCACGTGCGTGAAGCTTGTCGGTGGAGATGCCGATCTCGGCACCCAGGCCGAATTCGAAACCGTCGGCAAAACGCGTCGAGGCATTGATCATGACCGACGCGGAATCCACTTCGGTCAGGAAGCGCATGGCCAGCGGATGATCGGCGGTGATGATCGCGTCTGTGTGATGCGAGCCATAGCGGTTGATGTGCGCGATGGCTGCATCGGCATCATCGACCACCGCGATGCTGATGATCGGGGCCAGATACTCGGTCACCCAGTCTTCGTCGGTGGCGGGCACGGTGGCCAGACCGGCGGCATTCATGATCGCCCCCGCGCGCGCATCCACCCGCAGTTCGACGCCCTTGTCGGCATAGACACGGCCGATGCGCGGCAGAAAGGCTTCGGCCACGGCGCGATGCACCAGCAGGGTTTCCATCGCATTGCAGGGCGAATAGCGCTGGGTCTTGGCGTTGTCGCACACCCGCAGCGCCATGTCGAGGTCTGCCGCCGCATCGACATAGCTGTGGCAGATACCGTCCAGATGCTTGATCACCGGCACCCGGGCCTCACGGCTGATGCGTTCGATCAGCGACTTGCCGCCGCGCGGCACGATGACATCGATCGCGTCAGGGTTGGCAATCAGCGCGCCGACCGCGGCACGATCGGTGGTCTCTATCAGCTGCACCGCATCGGCCGGCAGGCCGGCGGCGGCCAGCCCGTCGCGAATGATCGCGGCCAGCGCCTGATTGCTGTCGATGGCCTCGGAGCCGCCGCGCAGGATCGTGGCATTGCCGCTCTTGATGCACAGCCCGGCGGCATCGATGGTCACGTTCGGGCGCGATTCGTAGATGATGCCGATGCTGCCCAGCGGCACGCGCATACGGCCCACCCGGATGCCGCTCGGCTGCTGGCGAACCTCGGTGATTTCTCCGATCGGGTCGGGCAGGGCGGCGATCTGCTCGAGGCCCTCGGCCATCGACCCGATCACCTTTTCAGTCAGCGCGAGCCGGTCGACGAAGGCCTGGTCAAGGCCGTTGGCGCGGGCCCGCTCGAGATCGGCCTGGTTGGCCTGCTGAAGCGATGCTGCGCGTTCGATCAGCAGGGCGGCCGTTGCGCGCAGTGCCTGGTTCTTGGCCGCGGTGCCGGCGCGTGCCATCGCGGCGCTGGCGGCACGTGCCCGCCGGCCGCAGTCGGCCACGTAGGCGGTGACATCCATTTGCTCGTTGTGCATGTTCATTCCGGGCGCATGAGGGATTTCAGCCAACTGTCAGGGGGCGGCGGCCAGGCCACCGTCGGCAGGAGCAGGTTCGCTGGCGATCGCCAGGCCGGCCAGGCGCAGCGTCAGGGTGCGCAGCATCGGCCATGCAGGACCGTCGGCCAGCCCTTTGGCGATTGTATCGGCCCGGGCGAGGATCGGCAGAGCCTGTTCGAGCTGAGCCCGGCCGAGCCGGCTCAGCGCCGCCTCGAAGCGCCGCTGACGCGGCCCGAAGATGCGTGCCGCGGCCATCGCGCGCGACAATGGCTCGCCGGCCGCACGAGCCTCCATCAGCCGCAACAGGCTGCGCACGGTCTCGGCCAGATGCCAGACCACCATCGCCTCGGCGCGGCCCTCGGCGGCCAGGCCGGCGAGGCTGCGCAGCACGCGCGCAGGCTGACCGAGCAATACCGCGTCGACCAGATCCTGGCTTTCGTAGCGTGCGACATCGAGTACCGCCGCCGCGGCTTCTTCGACCGGCAGTTCCCCCGCATCGAACAGCAGGCCGAGCTTGCGGATCTCCTGATCTGCGGCCAGCAGATTGCCCTGCACCCGCTCGGCGATCAGCGCGATCAGGCCGGCCGGCGCACGCTGTCCCTGCGCGCAGCCGGGCACCGATCCAGCCTGGCAGGCGTTCCCGCTCGATCGGAAAGAGCGCCAGCACGACCGCGGCCGCCTCGATGTGTTTGGCAGCCGGTGAACGAAGCAGCGCCGCATCCGGGCGCTCGCTGGTCAGCAACCAGCGCACGTCCGGGTCTGGTGCCTGGGCGATAGGGCCCAGCGCATCGAGCAAAGCCTTGGGGGGCGTCCGGGCACCCGCAGCTCGACCAGCTTGCGCTGCGCGAACAGGGACTGACTCGCTGCGGCCTCGAGCAACTGCGACGGATCGAAGCCGCGGTCGACCTCGATCACCTCGCGTTCCTCGTGGCCGGCCTCGCGCGCAGCCTTGCGCGCGGCATCGGCGGCCTCGAGCACCAGCAGCGGCTCATTGCCATGGATCCAGACCATCGTCGGCCCGGCGGCCAGCGCCTGCGACAGTTGCTCGGGCTTGATCGCGGCCATCGACGGCGTGGTCAGTTGGCGGGGGGTTTGACGACCGCCAGCCGGCGCAGCATCTGCTGCACCATGTCGTTTTCCATCTCCGAGTACAGGAAGGCCCTCGATTCCGCGGCCGCCGGGAATGAACGGCGCGTCGGTGCGTTCACTAGGTGGTCGTGATGTAGCGGCGGATTGCGATCTGGGTCAGCGGTAGCAGCTCGGTCTGGTGCGGGCCGTCCAGGCGAAAGCTCACCACGTATTGCAGCTCGTACTCGCGCGGGCGGCCCGAGCGGGAGAACGACACGGCCTCCTTGGTGCGGCGCTCGCTCACCTGCGTCAGTATGGCCTGCGCACCCTCGGGCGAGGGCAGCAAGGTGGTGCCCTGACGCGCCTGGCGAGCAAATTCGGCCGCCAGGCTCGAGCCGGCCGGCAGTTCCGCATAGAGCGTGCGAAACGGCAGTTCGGCAGATTCACGCAGCTGAAAGCCACAGCCGCCCAGCAGCGCCAGGCCGGCCATCAGGCAGCGACGTCGGCCGTTATCCATGGTGCCGCTCACACGACCAGGTTGACGAGCTTGCCCGGCACGATGATCACCTTGCGCGGCGTCTTGCCCTGACCGTGTCGCTCGAAGGCCTCGGTGGCCAGCGCGGCGGCCTCGATCGCGGCCTTGTCGGCGTCGGCGGCGACGTCGACCTGGCCGCGCACCTTGCCATTGATCTGCAGCACCAGGGCGACCACATCCTGCACGAGGGCGGTTTCGTCGACCTGTGGCCAGTCGGCATCGAGCAGATCGCCCAGCTCGTCGCCGTAGCCGAGTGCCTGCCAGAGTTCATGGCCGATGTGCGGCACGACCGGGTAGAGCACCCGCAGCGTGATGGACAGACCCTCGCGCACCACGGCCAGTACATCGGCCGACGCCGCGCCCGGGTCGCCGGCCGATTCGAGCGCATTGAGCAACTTCATGCCTGCCGACACCACGGTGTTGAACTGCAGCCGCTCGTAGTCGTAGTTCGCCTGGCGAAGCACCTGATGCACTTCGCGGCGCAGATCGGCGGCCGGGCGCGACAGCGACCCGGCATCGATCACACGCGCAGCCCCGGCCAGCGCCTCGCGCCATTGCACAGCGAAGGCCCAGAGCCGGCGCAGGAAGCGGGCGCCGCCCTCGACGCCGCTGTGCGACCAGGCCGCGCTCTGATCCGGCGGGCCGGCGAACATCGTGAACAGACGCGCGGTATCCGCGCCGTATTGCTCGATGATGTCGCCCGGCAACACCACATTGTTCTTGCTCTTGGACATCTTCTCGATGCCGCCCATCTGCACCGGCTTGCCGTCGCTCTTGAGCAGCGCCGCCGTCGGTTTGCCCCGCTCGTCGAAGCTCAGTTCGACATCCGACGGGTAATACCAGCGGGTGCGCCCATCGGGCTCGACCCGGAAATAGCTCTCATTGAGCAGCATGCCCTGGGTGAACAGGTTGGTGAACGGCTCATCGAAGCTCACCAGACCCAGATCACGCATGACCTTGGTCCAGAAGCGCGCATACAGCAGATGCAAAACCGCATGCTCGATGCCGCCGATGTACTGGTCCATCGGCATCCAGTAGTTGGCACGCTCATCGACCATCGCACCATCGGCGCCCGGGCAGCAGTAGCGCATGTAATACCAGGCCGAATCGACGAAGGTGTCCATCGTGTCGGTCTCGCGCCGGGCGGGTTTGCCGCAGCTTGGGCAGTCCACCTTCAGGAAGCGCTCGTCGCGGGCCAGCGGATTGCCCGAGCCATCGGGTACCAGGTCTTCGGGCAGGCGCACCGGCAGATCCTGTTCGGGTACCGGCACCGGGCCGCAGTCCTCGCAATGGATGATCGGAATCGGTGTGCCCCAGTAGCGCTGGCGCGAGATGCCCCAGTCGCGCAGCCGCCACTGGACCCGCAGATCGCCCAGGCCCCTGGCCGCCACATCGGCGGCGACCGCCCTGACCGCCTCAGGGAAACTCATGCCGTCATAGCGGCCGGAGTTCACGCAGCGACCGGTCTTGGCCTCGTACCAGGGCTGCCAGGCGGTGTCATCGAACGCCTGTCCGTCCACGTCCACGACCTGGCGTATCGGCAGGCCGTACTTCAGCGCAAACGCGAAGTCACGCTCGTCGTGGGCCGGAACGCCCATGACCGCGCCGTCGCCATAGCTCATCAGCACATAGTTACCCACCCACACCGGCAACGGCTCGCCGGTGAGCGGGTGCGTCACGGTCTGGCCGGTCGGCATGCCGAGCTTTTCCATGTCGGCCAGGTCGGCCTCCATGACCGAGCCCTTGCGGCAGGAGTCGATGAACGCGGCCAGCTCCGGACGGGTTGCCGCGGCCGCGGTCGCGATCGGGTGCTCGGGCGCCACGGCCACGAACGTGACACCCATGACGGTGTCCGCGCGCGTCGTGAAGACATACATCCGGCCGTCCTGGATCAGGCCACCGTCGGTGTCGCGCAAGTCATGCTCGAAGGCGAAGCGCACGCCCTCGGAGCGGCCCAGCCAGTTCTCCTGCATGGTCTTGACCTGCTCGGGCCAGCCGAGCGAGGCGATGCAGTCGAGCAGTTCCTGGGCATAGTTCGTGATCGCCAGGTAATAACCGGGGATCTCGCGCTTCTCGACCACGGCGCCGGTGCGCCAGCCCCGGCCGTCGATCACCTGCTCGTTGGCGAGCACGGTCTGATCGATCGGATCCCAGTTCACGACCTGGGTCTTGCGATAGGCAATGCCGCGCTCGAGCATGCGCAGGAACATCCACTGATTCCAGTGGTAGTAATCGGCGTCGCAGGCGGCAAGCTCGCGATGCCAGTCAAAGGCCAGCCCGAGCGGCGCCATTTGCGCCTTCATGTCCGCGATGTTCTGCCGCGTCCATTTCGCTGGGGCCACACCTTGCTCGATCGCGGCGTTCTCGGCCGGCAGGCCGAACGCATCCCAGCCCATCGGCGACAGAACGTTAAAGCCGTTCATTCGCTTATAGCGATACAGGACGTCGTTGATCGTGTAGTTGCGCACATGGCCCATGTGCAGCTTGCCCGACGGGTACGGCAGCATCGAACAGACATAGAACTTGCCGTTCGGGAAGCGGGGGTCGTTCTCTGTGGCCGCGAATGCATCGATGTTGGCCCAGTGCGACTGTGCGCTGGCCTCGACGTCGCGGGGATCGTACTTGTCCTTCATGGGGGTTCGGCAGTTGATACGAGGAGCGCAGGGAGTTTAGCCACCCTCGCGAAAGCGCCTTGTCGCGGGGGAGCGGAGACCGTCAGATGCCCGCAACTTGAGCAGATCCCAGATTTGGGTATACCCAACAGCCTATGCAAGAATGAACCGGGCGTTCCGAAATCCGCATCGGGTCAGGTCGCCACAAGGAAAATCCGGGATGCCGGTTCGGTTGACACGACAGCAGGTTCCAACTGGCCCGCGCTGCAAAGGCGGCCCTGAACGGGATCCCGACGACTGGAAGCGACGCCACGTATTGTCGCATTCCTGCCGGTGAATCAGTGCGGGGGATGTATGAATTTCGAAGGCTTTGACATTCGCGAGCCCGAAGCGGCTCCTGGGTGCGAGTCTGGCTCGGCGATTCCGCCCAAGGGCTCGGCCCTGCTTCGTGCGATCGAGATCATGGAGTTCGTCTCCCAGGGGGACCGGCAACCGTCGCTGGCGGAGATCTGCCGCGCGGTCGATCTGCCCAAGGCCACCGTCTACAGGATACTCACCACGCTCGAGCATGCCGGGTATGTGGGCAAGGAACCGGGCGCCAAGCGCTACGGCTGCGGGGCGCGCCTGCATGCGTTGTCGCTGCGGGTGCTGCAGAATTCACCCGGGCGCGCGCCGCGTCACGCGATCCTCGAGGAACTTGTCGAGGAGATCGGCGAGACCTGCAACCTGACCGTGCCCGATGCGCATACCGTCATGTATATCGACCGGGTCGAGGCGGCCTGGCCGCTGCGGGTGGCGCTGGGCGTCGGTTCGCGGGTGCCGCTCTATGCGTCGGCCAGCGGCAAGCTGTTTCTCAGCCACATGTCCAAGCGCAGTCTCGAGCGCTTCGTGCACAGCACACCGTTGGTGCGCTATACGGAAAAGACCCTGACCGAGCCGGCCCGCCTGATGCGCGCGCTCGAGGATGTGCGCCATCACGGATATGCGATCGACGACGAGGAATATCTGCACGGCATCCGGTGTCTGGCGGTGCCGGTGCGCGATCGCGATGGCTCGGTGGTAGCCGCTCTGGCAGCCCACGGCCCGGTGGGCCGGATGGAGATCGGCCAGGCGATGTCCTTCCTGCCGGCGCTGCAGCGCGCAGCCCACGACATCGGCCGCACCTTCGAGGGCTGAGCCGCCCGCCATCCGCGAATTGTTGGTCATCACCCTCTTTCGGGCGGGGTTCGCTTGGAGTAAATTCGGTGCTTTCACCGTGCTGGTGCATTGCTCCGGCACGGTTGATCACTGTGAACACCCCGGAGAGCACCATGGGCCATGCCGACCCGATCGTCGAAAGCCAACTTCAGCCGTACTGGATGCCGTTTACGGCGAACAAGGAATTCAAGAAAGAGCCGCGCATGATTTCGCGCGCCGAAGGGATGTACCTCTATACGCCCGACGGCCGCAAGATCATCGATGCCTCGTCGGGCCTGTTCTGCGTGGCCGCCGGCCACTGCCGCGAAGAGATCTCCGAGGCGGTCTATGCGCAGCTCAAGGAACTGGATTACTCGGCGCCGTTCCTGCGCAGCCATCCGAAGGCGTTCGAGCTGGCCAGCCGGGTCGCCGAGTACACCCCGGGTGACATGAACCGGGTGTTCTTCGTGAACTCCGGCAGCGAGGCCGTGGACACCGCCATGAAAATGGCGCTGATGTACCACCGGGTGCGTAAAGAGCCACAGCGCCAGATCTTCATCTCGCGCGAGCGTTCGTATCACGGCGTGAACTTCGGCGGTATGTCGCTGGCGGGCATGGTCAACAACCGACGCTCGTTCGGTCTGGGCCTGGGTGGTGTCTATCACATGCGCCACACGCTGTTGCCCGAGAACAAGTTCAGCCGCGGCCAGCCCGCCCACGGCAAGGAGCTGGCCGATGACCTGCAGCGCTTCTGTGATCTGTACGGCGGCGAGAACATCGCGGCCGTGTTCGTCGAGCCCACCGCCGGCTCCTACGGCTGTCTGCCTCCGCCGGTCGGCTACCTCGATCGTCTGCGGCAGATCTGCGATGCCAACGGCATCCTGCTGGTCTTCGACGAGGTGATCTGCGGCTGGGGTCGCATGGGCGCCCATTTCGGTGCCCAGGCCTTCAATGTCACGCCCGACATCATGACCATGGCCAAGGCGATCACCAACGGTGCCCAGCCGATGGGCGCGGTCGCGGCCCGCCAGGGTGTCTATGATGCGATCACCAATGCCGGCCCCGAGCATGGTGTCGAGTTCTTCCATGGCTATACCTATTCGGGCCATCCGGCTTCTTGTGCCGCCGGTATTGCCATGATGGACATCTACGCCAAGGAGCGCCTGGCCGACAAGGCTGCCGCACTCGCACCCAGGTTCGCCGATGCCATGCACGGGATGCAGGAGTTCGACTGCGTCAACGATGTCCGTTCGATGGGCATGCTGGCCGGCATCGAACTCAAGGCCGATGGCGCGCCGGGTGCGCGCGGTCATGCGGTGCAAAAGGCGCTGTTCGATCGCGGTCTGCATCAGAAGAACACGGGCGATGTCCTGCTGATCGCGCCGCCTCTGGTGGCCACCGAAGCCCATATCGAGGAGATCGCCGCGCATCTGAAAGCGGTGCTGTCCTCGCTCTGACCAGGGCCGGGCCCGCGACCGCGGGCCCGGCTGGTTTGCCGGCTTGCACGCAAGAGGCCCGCCCGTATTCGGTGGGCTTCTTGCTTGCGTCGATCGATTCTATTAACCTATTGAATCGATCGAGGGGCCGACGCCCCCGGCTGGAGGAGAGACATCGTTGGCAACGGGTGCGGCAGCCCCTGCGCGCGTGCGCGATGACGCGCGTCGCAGTCAGGAGATTCTCGACGCGGCCGCCGCCGCATTCGCGCTGGCCGGCTATCACGGCGCGAGCACCAAAGACATCGCCGATCGCCTGGGCATTCGCCAGGCCAGCCTTTACTACTATTTCCGAAGCAAGCAGGCGGCGCTCGAGCAGGTATGCACGATCGGCATCGAACCCCTGTTGCGCAAGGGCAGGCGCCTGCTCGACGCTGATCTCCCGCCGCTCGAAAAGCTGCTTGCGCTGGCGCGAAACCACCTGGGCACGGTGATCGAGGGCCCCAGCTATGCGCGCGTGTTCCTGACCCAGCGTCGTTTTCTGACAGGCGCGGCGCGCGAACGTGTACGTCGCCTGGAGCGTGAATACGAGCAGATCGTCGAGACCCTGATCCGCGACGGTGTCGACTGCGGCGGGTTTCGGTCCGATCTGACACCGCGCGACCTGATGCTTGCCACGATCGGCATCTGCAATCTGGCCAATGTCTGGCAGGGCACGGTGCCCGACATGACGCTCGACCGTGCGATGCGGATCGTCTCGGCATTCCTGGTCGACGGCCTCTGCGGACATGCCGAGCCCCTCGGTTTGCTGTCGAACCCCGCGCCTGTCCCGGCCTGGGGCAAAGCCTGCGGCGATCCGATTCGATAACCGGCACCGGAGAAGAGCATGTTCATTCGCAACGCCTGGTATGTCGCCGCCTGGGATCACGAACTGCTTCCCGAAGGCTTGCTGGCGAGGCGGATCCTCGGTCAACCGATGGTTTTCTGGCGCACGGGCGACGGCAAAGCGGTGGCAATGCGTGATCTTTGCCCGCATCGCCATGCCCCCTTGTCGCTCGGGCGGCGCGAGAACGACAGCCTGCGCTGCATGTATCACGGCCTGCGCTTCGATGCCCAGGGGCGATGCGTCGAGGTGCCGGGCCAGACGCGCGTGCCTTCGCGCGCCTGTGTTCGAACCTATCCCGTGGTGGAGCGCAAGCGCTGGCTCTGGGTGTGGATGGGCGACCCGGCTCTCGCCGACGCGGCGCTGATCCCGGACACCTTCTCGCTGGCCGACCCCGGGTGGCGGATGAAGCCCGGGTATAAGAAGTTCGCGGCCGCTTTGCTGCTGATCACCGACAATCTGCTCGATTTCTCGCACCTGAGCTATGTGCACGAGAAGACCTTTGGTGGTTCGAGCGCGATTGCCGAGATTCCGCACGAGGTTACCGAGACTGAAAACGGTCTGAGGGTGGTGCGCAAGGTGATGAACACGGTGCCCGCGCCCTACCACCGGCGCCTGGGCAAATTCGAGGGCCGGGTCAATCGCTGGTTCGATTACACCCTGGCGCTGAACGGTGTGTTCATGATGGGTGCAGGCGTGCAGTCGGTCGGGCGTGACATGGATGATCCCGTCGGGGCGCTGCGATTTCACACCTGCCAGGCGCTGACCCCGGAAACCGAAACCAGCACGCACTATTTCTTCGCGCAGGCGCACGGTTTCGCGCTGGACGACGCCACGGTGACCGAGGCGGTGTTCCAGAGTGTCGATGCGGCGTTCAATGAAGATATCGAGATGATCGAGGCCCAGCAGCGCAACATCCTGATGAACCCGGATGCGGAGATGGTGCCGATCGGCGCCGACGGTGCACTGGCGCGTTTTCGGCGCCGCTATCAGGCCGCGCTTGCTGCCGAGCAGGCCGCATGAGGCCGCCCCGGATGGCCCGGCCGCCGAACGGACGCCGAACCCTTCTGGCCAAAAGTGATGCGAACTGCGCGCTCCGTACCGGCGTTCGCCAGTGCCAGATCGAACAAGAGTTTTCCGTAGTGCCCACGAGATCGTGCCGGCAGGCGCGACCCGAATCGACCCTGGAATGGAGACGTTGATGAACCAGCCCGTTTTGTCCAAGAAGACCTTGCTTGCCATTGCCCTTGCGGCGGGTGTTGGCTATCAGGCAGGCGCGTACGCCGAGATCACGGTGGGTGCGACCCTGACGGTGACCGGGCCTGCCTCGGCCCTCGGCGTGCCGATGCGGCAGGGGCTCGAAATCTGGCCGAGCGAGATCGCCGGCGAAAAGATCAACCTGACCATTCTCGATGACGGCGGTGATCCGTCGGCGTCTACGCGCAATGCGCGCAAGTTCGTCACCGAGGGCAATGTCGATCTGCTGCTGGGTTCGAACACCACGCCAACCGGCATGGCCGTGTCCAGCGTGGCCCAGGAGGCCAGGATCCCCCATTTCGCGTTCGCGCCGATTCCGCTTCAGGCCGACAAATCCCGCTATACCTTCGTGATCCCGCAGTCGGTCGGGCTCATGGCGCAGGCGGTCGTCAAGGACATGAAATCGCGCGGTCTGAAGCGTATCGGCTTCATCGGCTTTTCGGATCCTTGGGGTGAGCAATGGCTGGCCGCGCTGACCAAGGGCTTCGCGGGCTCGGACATCAAGATCGTCGCCGACGAGAAGTACGGGCGTGCCGACACCAGTGTCACGGGCCAGGTGCTGAAGCTGATTTCGGCGCGGCCGGATGCGGTATTCATCGCCGGTTCGGGCACCGGCGCCGCCTTGCCGCAAGAGCGCTGGCCGAGCGCGGCTACAAGGGCAGGTTTATCAATCCCACGGTGCCGGCTCGGCGCAGTTCCTCAAGGTGGCCGGCAAGTCGGCCGAGGCTGCGGTGCTGCCGATCGGGCCGGTGCTGCTGCCCAAGCAACTCCCCGACAGCCATCCGTCCAAGAAGGCGGTCGGTGATTTCGTTGCGGCCTTCACCGGAAAATATGGCCCGACGGCCGCGACCGTGTTCGGTGCCCACGCCTACGATGTGGTGCTGATTCTCGAGAAGGCGATCCCCGAGGCCAAGAAGAAGGCCGCACCGGGAACGCCGGAGTTTCGCGAGGCACTACGCGACGCGATCGAGGCGAGCAAGAATGTGGCGGCAACGAACGGCGTCTACAACTTCTCACCGACCGATCACTACGGGCTGGATGCACGCGGTGCCGTGATGGTTCAGGTCAAGGACGGCGACTGGCAGATCGTCAAGTGATGCGGGGCCACTGACGCTCATGGATGCGCAGATCGCGACCTGGCTCGCGCAGGATGGCCTCACCAACGGGGCCATTTACTGCCTGCTCGGCCTGGCGACCGTACTGGTGTTTGCGGTCACCCGGGTCATCTTCGTGCCTCAGGGGGAGTTCGTCACCTTTGGCGCGCTGACCCTCGCGCTGCTGCGCGCCGACACGGTGCCGGGCTCGGCCTGGCTCGTGTTGGTGACCGCCGCGGCGGTTGCGGTGGTGGAGATCATCGATGCGATCCGCCACCGCGACGGCCGCCGCCTGCCGGGCCGGCTCGCGCGCGCGCTGGCCTTGCCGTTGGCGGCGTCGGCGCTGGTCGTGGTGCTTGCGCCCTATGAACTGCCACTCGCGCTCGATATCCTGCTCACGCTGGCCCTGATCACACCGCTCGGGCCGTTGCTGTACCGGCTCGTCTACCAGCCACTGGTCGATGCCTCGGTGCTGGTTCTCCTGATTGCATCGGTCGCCTTGCATTTCGCCCTGACCGGGCTCGCGCTGACCTTCTTCGGGCCGGAGGGCTTTCGTACGCCGGCGTTCAGTGAGTCGATGTTCGAGATGGGCATCCTCATGGTGTCGGGCCAGTCGCTGTGGATCTTCCTGATCACCGTCTTGCTGATCGTCTCGATGGCCTGGTGGTTTGCCAGCACGCTGTATGGCAAGGCATTGCGGGCCACGGCCTTCAACCGGGTCGGTGCACGCCTGATCGGATTCTCGCCGGTTTCCGCCGGTCTGATCACATTCGCCGCCGCGGCATTCATCGGCACGCTCTCCGGCGTGCTGATCGGCCCGATCGTCACGATCTACTATGACAGCGGCTTCATCATCGGGCTCAAGGGCTTCGTCGCCGCGATCATCGGTGGCCTGGCCAGTTATCCGCTCACCGCACTCGGTGCGGTGCTGGTCGGGCTGCTCGAGTCATTTGCGTCGTTCTGGGCCAGCAGCTACAAAGAGGTGATCGTGTTCACCGCGATCATCCCGGTGCTGATCATGCTGTCATTGAAATCCGGCCACCATGAGCAGGAGGAGGAGCAATGATGGCGCCGAAGCGTCTCCGCATCCTCGGGCTCACGGTCGGCGTCGCGGTTCTGGCGGTTCTGCCGATGCTCGTCTCCGAGTACATGGTCACCTTGCTGAACTACGTCGGCCTGGCGACGCTGGTGACGCTGGGGCTCGTGCTGCTCACCGGAGTCGCCGGGCAGACCTCGTTCGGTCAGGCCGGATTCGTCGGCATCGGCGCCTATGCCAGCGCGCTGCTCAGCACCCAGTACGCGGTCTCGCCATGGCTCACGCTGCCGATCGCGCTGGTGCTGGCCGCAGTGCTTGCCTGGCTCATCGGCCAGATCACCTTGCGCATGAGCGGCCATTACCTGCCTCTGGGAACGATCGCCTGGGGAATCAGCCTCTACTATCTGCTGGGTAATCTGCCCGAGCTCGGCGGTTTTGGCGGGATCAGCGACATTCCCGCGCTGTCGGTCTTCGGGATCGAGTTGCGCGATCTCACCCGCTACTACTACCTGATCTGGCTGATCGTGGTGATCGCCCTCTGGGGCGGCGCCAATCTGCTCGAGTCGCGCCAGGGCCGGGCCATCCGTGCGCTGAAGGCGCGCGCCGCGATGGTCGAGTCGTTCGGTGTCGATCCGGCGGCACTACGCATCCGGGTGTTCGTCCTGGCCGCGTTGCTGGCCGCGCTGTCGGGTTGGCTGTATGCGCACATGCAGCGATTCATCAACCCGACACCGTTCTCGATCACCGCGGGCATCGAGTATCTGTTCATGGCGGTGATCGGTGGCTCCGGTGGCGTGCTGGGAGCCCTGATCGGCGCATTCACATTTACCGCGCTCAAAGAGATTCTGCAGACCCTGCTGCAGGTGCTCGCGGGCGAGAGCGGGCCCTACGAGTTGATCGTTTTCGGTGGCCTGATCATCCTGATGCTGCACCATGCGCGCGATGGCATCTATCCGTTCCTGCGCCGGCTGCTGCCGGGCAGCGCGCAGCAACCGGATCCTGCCGCCCCGGCCCTGCCCACACCCGCGCGGCCCGGTGACCAGAATCCGGTGCTGCTGTCGGTGCGCGGCGCGACCCGCCATTTCGGCGGGCTGGTGGCCGTGGATGATGTCGATTTCGAGCTGCGCCGCGGCGAGATTCTCGGCCTCATCGGTCCCAACGGCGCCGGCAAGAGCACCTTGTTCAGTCTGATCAGCGGCATGCTGCCGCTGTCTGCCGGAGAGGTGAGTTTTGCGGGCATTCGGATATCGGGCATGAACCCCGATGCGATCGCCCGCCTGGGCATGGCGCGCAGTTTCCAGCATGTGAAGCTGGTGGGCCAGATGAGCGTTCTGGACAATGTCGCGATCGGCGCGTCGCTGCGCGCGCACCGGGGCGTGGCGGCGACCTGCCTCGGGCTAGATGCCCGCGAGGAGCGCTCACTGCGTGCCGAGGCCGCGCGCCAGCTCGAGCGGGTCGGCCTGGCCGACGCCGCGAATCTGCCGGCGGCCAGCCTGGCGCTCGGCCAGCAGCGCATCATCGAGATCGCACGCGCCCTGTGCGCCGAGCCGGTTCTGCTGCTGCTCGATGAGCCGGCCGCCGGCCTGCGTTACCAGGAAAAGCAGGTTCTCGCGCGCTTGCTGCGCGAGCTGCGAGATCAGGGGATGAGTATCCTGCTGGTCGAGCACGACATGGACTTCGTGATGTCGCTGACCGACCGGCTCGTGGTGCTGCACTTCGGCAGGAAGCTGGCCGAGGGGGCGCCGGCCGACATTCAGCGTGATCCGGATGTTCTCGAGGCCTACCTGGGGGGCATCGAATGAACGCCGACCCTGATCGCGCGGTGCTGCTCGAGATCGAAGACATCCGCATCGGCTACGGCAAGGTGCAGGCGGTACATGGCGTGTCCATGATCGTGCGCGAGGGCAGCATTGTCACAGTGGTCGGTCCGAACGGCGCCGGCAAGACCACCTTGATGGCGGCGATCATGGGGCTGCTGCCATGCACCGGGCGGATCACCTTTGCCGGCCGGGATCTCGCCGATATCGCGGTGGAGCAGCGCGTGTCCGCCGGACTGGCCCTGGTGCCGGAACAGCGCGAGCTGTTCGCCGAGATGAGTGTTGCCGACAATCTGGCGCTTGGTGCGCTGGTGCGCCACCGCCGCGGCGAGAAGGGCATCGATGCGTCGCTGGAGTCGGTTTACGAGACCTTTCCCCGGTTGCGCGAGCGCCATGGCCAGCTGGCCGGCACACTGTCGGGCGGTGAGCGTCAGATGCTGGCCCTGGGCCGGGCACTGATGGCCGCACCGCGGTTGTTGATGCTCGATGAACCCAGCCTGGGGCTGGCGCCGCGCATCGTGCGCGAGATCTTTCAGGTGATCGCGCGTCTGCGCGCGCGCGGGGTGAGCGTCTTGCTGGTAGAACAGAACGCCCGCGCCGCGTTGCAGGTGTCCGACACCGCCCACGTGCTGGAGAACGGTGTGGTGGTGCTTGCGGGTGCGTCCCGTGAACTGCTCGATGATCCGCGCGTGATCGCCAGCTACCCGGGCATGCGCGCAGGCGACGGCGGCCGGTCGGACGAGACGGGTGATGTGCTTGCCGGTCGGGCCGGCGGCCGCCTTTGGGCTCCGCGGTCAGCGGTGGCCTCCGGAACCGCGAGCGTCTCTTTGCTCGTGAGCATCATCGCAATGCCGCCCTCGTAATACGCGGCTTCATTGATGAACACCGGATAGCGGGTTTCGGCCCCGTCGAATGGGATTACCGTGCCATCCAGTTTTCTGAACAGGGGATCACCGGGGCGCAGCGCTTCATAGTCGCGATCCTGCAGTGCCTCGTGCACGATCGCCTGCAATAGCCGTCCTCGGCCGGCAGCGGCAGCGTCTCGCGCAGGCGAAAGACCTCGATGGTCGGCGGCAGATCGAGCGCCAGCCCCTGGTTGTGGGCATGCACGAAATCCAGCGCGGCCAGCACGATCCGGCGCGACAGTTCATAGATGTCGCTGCGCAGGATTCCTGCGCCACCGGGCTGACCTCGACACCCAGCGAATGACGGGCGATCGAGCCGAGATACTCGGTTCGCCCCCGGCCTGCGCAATCAGGTGGATGCGCGTCTGCGCGATTCGCTGGCTCAGATAGGATGCCATGCGCAGGCTGAACGGATCGGTGTCGAGCAGAATGATCATCGCCGCGCAGTTGCTCGTCGACGTATGCAGGTCGATCAGCAGATCGGTTCTGGAAGCGCCCCTGGGGCCCAGCCCTTGATTCAGCAAGGCGGCACGCTGGGCCTCATAGGACGCACTGTCTTGGGCCCGCAGATTCTGCTCTCGGTGAAGCTGCGGTTCAGATCGTGATCGATGTATCGGCGGTTTGCCGCGAATGCCTTCGGATTGCCAAGCCTGAGCTGGGTCTCGAAGCTGTCGCGGGTGACCTCCTGCGGATGTCTTCGCCAATGGCGCAGCAGGTGCGGACCGGTGATTTCGTTGCCATGCGTGCCACCGACGATGGCGACGGCATGAATCGGATCAGGGATGGGCATGGGAGATGGCCGGCGATGGGAGATGGCATTGGCCCCGGCCGTGGATCCAGAGACGGAAAGAGCCGCGACGGTGGCATGATCGCTGCAAGACTAACCGATCGCGTCGGTGTGCTTCGCCAGGACGATGTGTGCGCATCCAAAGGCTGGGAGAATCGGGACGAGATCCCATGGAGACGATCGGATGAGCGAGAACCCTGTGCCCGGTTACCAGGCTGAAGCCCCGGATGAGGATTTCTTTTGCGCCTTCGAATTCAGCTACCCCCTGTACGAGATGGCCAAGCTGCGCTGGCGGGCCTTGCATGACGATGCTGACCCCGCGCGAACCGGGCTGAATGTGTTCTGGCATCAGGACCGGCTCGCCACGGCGGAAGATCGCTGGGTGACCACACCGAACATCGATACGCTGTACTCGCTGGCCTGGCTCAGTCTCGATCGTGGTCCGGTGCAGATTCGGATTCCGCCCGCCGAAGGGCGGTATCTGAATCTCGCGCTGCTCGACATGTATTCGAACAACTTCGCCTGCCTGAGTCAGCGTGATGTCGGATCGCTCGGGGCGCAGCTTCTGGTGGTGGGGCCACGCTGGCAGGGCGACCTGCCGCCGGATCGGGCGGTGATACAGGCACCGGCCGATGATGTTCTGGTGATGACACGAACGCTGGTCGACGACGAAGCCGATCTGGCCGCGGCCAGGCGGGTTCAGCAGGGGTTCCTGATTGATGGCCCGACCGGCTCGAGCCAGGAACCTGCGCCGTGGCGAAGCCCGGATCCTGGCGGCGATTTCGTATCTCTGGTGCGTGATGCCCTGCGCCGCAATCCGCCACGAGCCTACGAAGACCGCTACGACAGGCTGCTGCGCCGTGTGGGCCTCATCGGTGAGCAGCACGACGCATTCGACGCACGATGGTCCGAACTCGTACCCGCCTTTCTGGCCCGCATCAAGGCCAGCGTCAGACGTGTGAACCAACCCGTCGATGGTTGGGTCACCTCGAAACCGCGGGTGGGCGATTTCGGCACTTCCTATTCGCTGCGGGCAATCACCGCGCTCGGTGGCCTGCTGGCACTGCCGGCACGCGAGGCGATGTATATCAATACCGATCTGGATGCCAGCGTAACCGAGCTGCATGGTGGCAATGTCTATCGCCTGGACATGCCACCCGATGGTGTGCCGGCTGGCGCTTTCTGGTCGCTGACGCTCTATGAAAAGACACCCTTGGGCCAGAACTTTCTGGCCCACAACCCCCTGAATCGCTATGCGTTCACGAGCCGCGACAACTCGCTTCGGTCGTCGGCCGACGGACTCACGGTTTGGATCTCGCATCGCAGGCCGCCGGCGGGCCTGGAGTCGAACTGGCTGCCGGCGCCCGATGCACCGATGCGGCTCACGCTTCGCGCCTATCATCCCGGGCCGGATCTGCTGGCCGGTCGTTTTCGCATCAAGCCCGTGGTGCGCCTGGACGACTATGGCCAGTAGGGGCGGCGGAGCCGGCCAGGCACCGGCGTGATCAGGACACCTGCCTCTGCCGCCCTTGCCAATAGGGCTCGCGCAGGATGCGCTTGAGGATCTTGCCGCTCGGATTGCGCGGAATCGACTCGACCACGTCGATGGCCTTCGGGCACTTGAAGTGGGCCATTTGCTCGCGCATCCACGCGATAACGGCGGTGCCGTCGAAGGTGGCCGGATCGCGCGGCACGACCGCCGCGTGCACGGCCTCGCCCCAACGATCGTCGGGAACGCCGAAGACCGCGCCGTCGGCCACACTGGGATGACGCATCAGCAGATTTTCGACCTCGGCCGGATAGATGTTCTCGCCCCCCGAGATGATCATGTCCTTGATGCGGTCGTGAATGAACAGGAAACCGTCGCGCAGGTAGCCGGCATCGCCGCTGCGAAACCATGGCGCGCCGTCATCGGTGGGGATCAGCACCTGGGCGGTGGCCTCGGGCCGTTTCCAGTAGCCGAGCATGTTCTGCTCGGTGCGGATCCAGACCTCGCCAACCTCGCCGTCGGGCAGGGGGTCGCCGGTTTCGGCATCGACGATGCGCAACTCGACGCCGCCCATGACGCTGCCGGCCGAGCGCAGCAGATGCGCCCGCCCGCCCTCGGTCTGATGATCCTGAGGGAACAACTGCGTCACCGCTCCCGTGGTTTCGGTCAGGCCGTAGACCTGGGTGAAACCGCAGCCGAACGTCTTCATGCCCTCGATCAGCACGCGCTCGCTGATCGGCGAGGCGCCGTAGGAAATGCCCTGCAGCCGCGAAAAATCGCGTGATCCGACATCCGGCACGTCCAGCAGGAACTGGATCATGGCGGGCACGAAAAACGAGTGCGTGATGTTTTGCTCGACCATCATGTCGAGCACCCTGGCGGGGACGAAATCCGGACAGAGCACGAGCTTGGCGCCGAACACGCCGGTGGCGATCGCCACGCCGATGCCGGCGATGTGAAACGCCGGCAGCGCATTGAGCATGATGCTCGGCGGCCCGTAATAGCCGAGGGCATCGGGCAACACGCGATGATCGGCGGCCAGATTCGCATAGCTGAGCTCGACACCCTTCGGATGACCGGTGGTGCCCGAGGAATAGAGCTGCAGCGCGGTTTCGCCCATGGCCGGTTCACGCTCGGTGTCGCGGTCGGCGAACTGTGCCGACCAGCGTTCTGCAATGAGGCAACCGAAGGGCGCGTCGGTGATACTGCCGATGATGCGCGCCGGCGGTGACGGCAGGGCCGCGATGGCGTCCGCAAACTCGGCATCGGCCATCAGGAAGCGGGCGCCCCCGTCTTCGAGCACATAGGCGATTTCGGGGGCGGCCAGTCGCCAGTTCACCGGCATGCGACCGCGCCAGGAGCTTGGCCGCGGCCATCCAGACCACCGCGGTTTCGGCCGTGTGTTTGCTCAGACAGGCGACGCGATCACCCGGGCCGATGCCGTCGCCGGCCATGCCCTGGGCGAGCCGGTTCGAGCCTGATGCACCTGGGCGAAGGTCCATTCGCTGTAGGGGCTCCAGTAGGCGGTCTGATCACCGATGTCGCGCGCGTGAGCGCGTGATGGCCATGCGGTGCGGGGCGAATCGGTCATGAGGGTCTCCAGCGCGTCGCGCGCCCATTGTAGGTGGCTCAGATTACCCCCGGGGCGCGCAGAACGTCTGGTCGGCCGCATTGAGCCCGAGCTCGCCGCGGCAGCAGACGACCATCGGGTGCACAATGCCCGGATCATTTTTGACGCTGGCGGGGCGCCGGCAGGAGACCTCGGATGATCATCGATGCATCGATCGCGCCGCGCTTGCTGGACGGGCGGCTTGCGCTGGTCTAGGTGCCGGCCGGGGCAATGGCCGGGCGATCGCGCTCGGCCTGGCCAGGGCCGGTGCCAAGTGGTGGTCACCGATGTCGATGTCGAGGCGGCCCGCGAAACCTGTGGCCTGGTGAACCAGGCCGGCGGGCAGGCCTGGTCGTTCGGCCTCGACGTCTGCAACGAGCCCAGTGCCCGGGCGCTGGCCGATCAGATCGCCGCCCAGATCGGCGATCTCGACATCCTGGTCAACAATGCCGGGATCATCATCCGCGAGGGCAGTGACAGCGAGCACGCGATCGAGAACTTTCGCCGGGTGCTCGATGTCAATTTGACCGGAACATTGAATGTCACGCTGGCGATGCTTGTCATGCTCAAGCGCAGCCGGGGCACGATCATCAACATCGCCTCGATCGCCTCGTTCGCCGGCCAGGGGGCCACCCTGGGCTATGCGCCGTCCAAGGGCGGGGTGCGTCTGCTGACCCAGTCTCATGCGGCCGAGTTCGCGCCATGGGGCATTCGTGTCAATGCGATCGCCCCCGGCGTGATCGCCACACCGATGACCGAGTCGACCCGAGCTGAGCCCGCGCGCCTGAGCGGCTTCATGGCACGCACACCGATGCGACGCGTGGGCGAGCCCGAGGAACTGATCGGTCCGGTGGTGTTCCTGGCCTCGCCGATGGCCTCTTACGTGACCGGCGCCATACTGGCGGTCGATGGCGGCTTTCTCGCTGCCTGACCCTATCAATCCGACGGAGACAAGGTGAAGTCAGACATCGAAATCGCCCAGGCTGCCTCGATGCAGCCGATCATGGATCTGGCCCGCCAGCGGCTCGGGCTGCCGGCGCAGGCGCTCGAGCCCTATGGCCACTTCAAAGCCAAGCTCTCACTCGAACATCTGGCCAGCCTCGCGGATCGGCCAGATGGCGATCTGGTGCTGGTCACCGCGATCAGTCCGACCCCGGCGGGCGAGGGCAAGACCACCACCACGGTCGGCCTGGGTGATGCGCTGAACCGGATCGGCAAGCGGGCCGTGATCGCGCTGCGCGAGCCCTCGCTGGGGCCGGTGTTCGGTCTGAAGGGCGGTGCGGCCGGTGGCGGGCATGCGCAGGTGGTGCCGATGGAAGACATCAACCTGCACTTCACCGGCGATTTCAATGCGATCGCGCTGGCCAACAATCTGCTGGCCGCGATGCTCGACAATCACATTCACCACGGCAACGAGCTCGACATCGATGTGCGCCGTATCACCTGGCGCCGCGTGCTGGACATGAACGATCGCGCATTGCGCGAGGCCGTCATTGCCCTGGGCGGGGCGGGCAATGGCTATCCGCGCGAGAGCGGTTTCGATATCGTGGTCGCCTCCGAGGTGATGGCGATCTTCTGCCTGGCCGAATCCATGGCCGATCTCAAACGCCGGCTGGGCAATATCGTGGTGGCCGAAACCCGCTCGGGTACGCCGGTGACCGCGCGTGATCTCGGTGCCCAGGGCGCGATGGCCGCATTGCTGCGTGACGCGATCAAGCCGAACATCGTGCAGACGCTGGAGAACAACCCGGCGATCGTCCATGGCGGGCCATTTGCCAATATCGCGCACGGCTGCAACTCGGTGATCGCCACCCGGGCGGCCCTGAAGATGGCCGATATCGTGGTGACAGAGGCCGGCTTCGGCGCGGATCTGGGCGCCGAGAAGTTTGTGGATATCAAGTGCCGTAAGAGCGGTCTGCGTCCCAAGGCGGCGGTGATCGTCGCCACGGTGCGTGCGCTCAAGTACCACGGCGGCGTCGCGTTGGACGCGCTCGGCCGCGAAGACCTCACCGCGCTGGCCGCGGGCATGGCCAACCTGGAGCGTCACGTGGCCAATGTGCGCGATCGCTACGGCCTGCGCTGCGTGGTGTCGATCAATCACTTCACCCAGGATACCGAGGCCGAGCATGCGCTGATTCGCGAGCGCATGCGCGCACTCGGTGTGCCGGTGGTCGTGGCCCGCCACTGGGCCGAGGGCGGTGCCGGTGCCGAGGCGCTCGCCCGTGAAGTGGTCTCGCTGATCGAGGCCGGTGATTCCGGGCTGAAATTCGTCTACCCGGACGGGATGGCCCTCTGGGAGAAAATGCGCACCGTCGCGCGCGAAGTCTACGGGGCGGCCGACATCTCGGCCGATCGCAAGGTGAGGGCGCAGATCGAACGACTGCAGGCCGACGGCTACGGCGCGCTGCCGATCTGCGTGGCCAAGACGCAATCATCGTTCTCTACGGATCCGGCCGCGCGCGGCGCGCCGTCCGGTCACACCGTGACGGTGCGGGAGGTGCGTCTGGCCGCCGGTGCGGAGTTCGTGATCATGATCTGCGGTGACATCCTGACCATGCCCGGCCTGCCCAGATCACCGGCGGCGCTGCGTATCGACGTCGATGATCACGGACGGATCAGCGGCCTGTTCTGAAGGCGTCGGCCAACGTCGACACAGAGCACTAGCTGGAGCCGAGAACGCTGTGCGACGCCTTGTCCTGGCGGGCCAGCCATGGCCAGATCAGCAGGGCGAGCAGCGCCACCGCGCTGACCGTGACCAGCACGAGCGAGAACCGTCCCGGGTCACCGCCGGCGAACACGATGCCCACGGTGGCCAGACTGGGCGCGAGTACCTGGCCGAAGAAGCCGAGGAAAGCGGCGGTGAAACCGGCGATCTCGCCCTGCGGCTCCATCGTCATGCTGGCCGAGTTCGAGTACACGATCAGATAGCCGATCGCGAACACGAACATGCAGATCGCCATGATCACGCCGGTGAGCAGGCCGGTGAGATGCAACAGGCCCATGATGGCAAAGGTGGTGGTCATCAGCGCTGCGGCCCAGGCGGCACTTGCCACCGCGCCGATCCGATGAATCAGCCGGTGGTTGATCGTCTGGCCGATGATGATGCCCACACCGTGAATCGCGAACAGGATCGCGAACCACGCGCCCGTAATGCCGTAGGCCTGTTCCATGACCCTGGGCATGTTGGCGATAATGGTCACGATGCAGACCATCACCCAACCCGAGAGCAGCAGAAAGTAGCGGCTTTGCCGATGCCCGAGCACGCGCCTGGCATTGGCCAGCAATCGTCGCGGTCTGGCTGCATCGAGCTGTGGGCGGGCGAGCGTTTCGGGTATCTTGCGCAGCCACCAGAGCAGGCCCAGCCCGGCCACTGCCATGGCCACGAAGATCAGCCGCCAGTGGCCACCGGCCTCGACCAGCGCCACGCCGATCAACGGGGCCAGAATCGGCCCGAGCGAGAAGATTCCCGAGGCCAGTGCCATCTGCTGGGCCAGTTGCCTGCCCTGGAAGCGGTCCCGGATGATGGCGCGTGCCGTGACTGGCGCCGCAGAGGCACCCAGCCCCTGCAACACCCGGGCCGCAAGCAGCATCGGCATGCTGGTGGCAGCGATCGCCGCCAGCGTGCCCAACAGATAGAGGCTGAGGCCGACGCGAATCGTCGGCCGCCGGCCGAATCGGTCGGAGAACGTGCCGAAGAACAACTGGCCGACACCCAGGGCGATGATATTCAGCGTGATGATCGCGTGTGTGCTGTCATTGGTGGCATCCAATGAATCACGGATCACCGCGAAGAACGGCAATGTGATGTCGATCGAGAACGCGGCCAGCCCGAGCAGCAGGCCGCAATAGATCGTCAGCGCGCGATCACTCATCATCGGTTCAGGGGCGTTGGCGGGCCCGCGCGGTTCGCCAGCCGTTGTGCAAGAGGGCCTGCATCGAACACGAGTGCGGATCGGCCGCGGTCATGGCCGGGCGCTGGCCCGGCCGGGAGGGGCTCAATAATTGCCGCCTTCACCCATGGGTTTGCTGGGGTCGATGGTGGCCGTGACGATGATCTCCACGATCAGCTCCGGGTGGGCCAGCTTGGCCTCGCCGCAGGCTCGGGCCGGCGCATGGCCCTGCGGCACCCAGGCATCCCAGACCGCGTTCATGGCCGCAAAATCGGCCATGTCGGCCAGCCAGATCACGGCCTGCAGCATGTGCCGGCGGCTGGAACCGGCCTCTTCCAGCAGGCGGTCGATCTTGGCCAGCACCTGCTCGGTTTGCACGGTGATCGACTCGCCCGGGGTGCCGACCTGACCGGCCAGATAGATCGTGTCGGCGTGACGCACAATCTGGCTCATGCGCGCGTTGGTATGCTTGCGGTCGATGGTCATCCGGGACTCCGTGATAGTGGGGCGCTCGAGCGCCTGGCAGACTGTGCGGGCGGGCCGCCTGGCGGTTGAGGGCGGCGCTGCACATGGGTAATCCGACAGTTTAACCGGCGCTCGCGTCCCTTCAAGAACCCTTGCGGGCGACCGACTCGCTCGCGAGCCTTTGACTCTTTCGCCGAAGCATATGGCCAAGGTGCCGCTTCGGCCCGATATGGATGACCATGCCATGTTCCGCATCGATCGACTCGACCACCTCGTGCTCACCGTCGCCAGCATCGACGACACGGTTCGCTTCTACGAAAGGGTGCTCGGTATGCAGGCGCAGACCTTTGGCGCCGGGCGAACCGCGCTGGCCTTCGGGCGCCAGAAGATCAATCTGCACCAGGTGGGCCGGGAGTTCGAGCCCAAGGCCGAGCGGCCGACCGCCGGCTCGGGCGACCTGTGCCTGATCGCCAATGCGGGCATGGCGGAGATCGTCGCCCACCTGCGCGCCGAGGGGGTCGAGATCCTCGAAGGCCCGGTGATGCGCACCGGGGCGCTGGGCCCGATCGAGTCGGTCTACTTCCGTGATCCCGACCTGAATCTGATCGAGGTCTCGGTGTACGAGGCCTAGCGGTCGCGCATCGGGCGCCGGCCGGATTCCCGGCGGGGCACGAACCGTGGCTCGTGCCCCTGGCATGCGCGCCGAACTCCTGCGATCAGGCGGCCTTTGCGTTCGCGCCCACCGGATCGCCCGTGCCGGTGAGTTTGGCCCGCAGCGCGCGGCGCTCGGCCTCGACCGCTGCCGCCTGCGCGACCCGCACATGGCCGTAGCCGCGCACCTTCGCGGGCCAGGCTGCCAACTCCCGGGCGGGATCGAGGCGACCGGCATCGAGATGACTGATGATCAGCTGCAGATCGTCTTCGTAGTCGGCCAGCAGACGGCGCGCCAGCTTGCGCTCTTCGCCGTTGCGCCAGGGATCGAGGAGCGTGCCACGCAGCCCGCGGAAACGCGCCAACCAGCGAAACGCGCTCATCAACCACGGACCGACCGCACGCTTTTTGAGCTTGCCATCAGGCCCGGGTTTGCCGAACGGGCCACCGGCAACATGAAAGCGCAGCGTGTAGCCGGGTTCAAAGGTTTCGTCGAGCTCGCGCTGGAACTCTGCACTGGCGAACAGTCTGGCAACCTCGAATTCGTCCTTGTGGGCCAGCAATTTGGCCAGGTTGCGCGCCACGGCGCGGCTCAATTGCTGATCGCCGCCCCGTGAGCCGAGACCGGCCTCGGCCGCGCCGATCCGCTCGACCCATTCCGTGTAGCGCCTGACCGCCGACGCATCGCCATAGTCGGCGAGCAGGGCGCGCCGGTGACGGATGATGTCGTCGAGGCTCTCGAGCCTGGGCCGGTTCAACTGCACGACCTTGCCGCTGCCTGCACGCGTCGGCGGCGCGGCCGCGCGCATGACCGCATCCGGGTCGACGATCAGACGCCGGCCCCAGGCAAAGGCCTGCTGATTCAGCGCGATGGCCACGCCGTTGAGTTCGATCGCACGCTCGATCGCCACCAGCGAGATCGGAATCGCGCCCATCTGCCAGGCAGCACCCATCAGAATCATGTTCGCGCCGATGGCGTCGCCCAGGAGCGCCCGCGACAGCCGTTGTGCCTCGAAGCCATGCAAGGCCTCCGTGGTGGCCGAGCGGATCCGGGCCATCAGCGCCGGTTCGTCGGCATGCCAGTCGGGATTGCGGGAGAAATCGGAGGTCGGCACCATATCCGTGCAGACCACGCCCCGGGTCTTGGTGGGATCGAAGCGCGCGACCGCTTCGTCGCCGGCCGACACGATCAGATCGCAACCGATCAAGGTGTCGGTTTCGCGGCTCGCGATCCGCGTGGCATGCAGCATTCTGGCCTCGGGGGCCAACTTCACATGTGAGAGCACGGCACCGTATTTCTGGGCCAGACCCGTGACATCCAGGTTCGAGCTGCAATAGCCGTCGATGTGGGCGGCCATCGCCAGGGTCTGGCCGATCGTGACCACGCCTGTGCCACCGATGCCGGCGACCATGATCGAGAACGAGTCTTTGGGCGCCTCGAAAGAAGGTTCGGGCAGGCTTTCCAGCCATTCGGAGAGCGGCGCGAGCTGGGCGCGGCCGGCCTTTTCGGGGCGACGCAGCTTTGCACCCTCGACGGTGACGAAGCTCGGGCAGAAGCCCTCCTGGCAGCTGAAATCCTTGTTGCACGAGGACTGGTTGATCCGGCGCTTGCGACCGAGCTCGGTTTCGACAGGTTCGATCGACAGGCAGCGCGCCTGCACCCCGCAGTCGCCGCAACCCTCGCAGACCGCGGTATTGATGAAGGTGCGCATGTCGGGGTCTTCCCACTTGCCGCGCTTGCGCAATCGGCGCCGCTCTGTGGCGCAGGGCTGGTCGTAGACCATCACCGAGACATCACCATACTCGCGCAGTTCCTTCTGGACGGCTTCCAGATCGTCGCGCGGGCGAACCGGGACACCGTCGGGAAGCTTCACGCCCTCGTAGCGGCCGACGTCGTCGGTGACGACCACCATCTTGCGCACGCCCTCGGCGGCGAACTGCGCCAGGATCTGTGGCACCCCCATGTCGCCGTCGACCGGTTGGCCGCCGGTCATCGAGACGAAACCATTGAACAGCAGCTTGTAGGTGATGGGCACATGGGCGGCCACCGCCTGGCGCACCGCCAGGAAACCCGAATGGAACAAGGTGCCGTCGCCGATGTTGGCGAACACATGCTTTTCATCGGTGAATGGTTGCTGCCCGAGCCAGAGCACTCCCTCGCCCCCCATGTGCGACCAGGTGGTGGTCTGGGCGGGATCCTGCAGGATGGCGGTCGAGTGGCAGCCGATGCCGGCCAGCGCACGGCTGCCCTCCGGCACCTTGGTGGAGCGGGCGTGCGGACAGCCCGAGCAGAAGGTCGGGCCGCGCAGCGGCACCACCGTGTGCGAGCGCACATCGGCCAGACGGCGAAGCTCCATCGCCTGCACGTTCTGGCGATCATGGTCATCCTCGGAGAATCCGGGCACCGGCGCCAGTCCGGCCAGGCGGGCCGGATCGAAGTAGCAATCGGGGTCGCGGATCAGCACTTCGCCGAGCACGCGGGCAATCAGGTCCGGCGAGATTTCGCCCGCATTCGGAAACAGGCGCGGCGCGAGCGTGGCATCGAACAGATTGCCGCCGGCGTGCTTGCCGAGCACCCGCGGCGGGCGGGCCGAGCCATAGAGCGCATTGCGAACCTGGTCTTCGAGCAGGGGGCGTTTCTCCTCGACCACCAGCACCGTGGCCAGGCCGTCGGCGAACTCGCGAACGATCTCGATCGAGCGGCCAGACCGCGCCCACCTTCATGATGCGTATGCCCATGGCCTTGGCCTGGGCATCATCGATGCCCAGCACCAGCAAGGCCTGGCGCAGATCCTGCCACGCCTTGCCCGCGGCCATCACGCCGACGCGCGCCCGCTCGGGATCGACCACGATCCGATTCAGGCCGTTGGCGCGGATGTAGGCCATCGCCGCGGCCAGCTTATGGTGATAGAGGCGATCTTCCTGGATCAGCGCCCGGTCGACCCGGCGCGAGTTCAGACCGCCGTCCGGTGTGCTGGGCAGCGGCGGCAGCGTGATTGCCGGGGAATCCGGCGACACATACACCGAGCCACCGCCCTCGACGACATCGGTCACCAGCTTCATGGCGCACCAGCAGCCGCTGTAGCGGCTGAGCGCGATCCCGTGCAGACCGTAGTCGAGCATTTCCTGGGCATTGGCCGGGTAGAGCACCGGAATGCCGGCGGCCACGAAGTTCAGGTCGGAGTAGTTGGCCACCGTGCTCGACTTGGCGCCATGATCATCGCCGGCCAGAGCCAGTACGCCGCCATGAGGCGCCGAGCCGGCCTGATTGGCATGGCGGAACGGATCGCCCGAACGGTCCACGCCCGGTCCCTTGCCATACCAGATACCGAACACGCCATCGACCTTGGCGCCAGGGAACACGCCGACATACTGGGTGCCCCAGAGCGCGGTGGCCGCCAGGTCTTCATTGACCGCCGGACGAAAGACGATGTTCTCTTCTTTGAGAAATTTGTCCGCGGCCCAGAGTTCGATGTCATAGCGACCCAGTGGCGAGCCGCGATAGCCGGAGATGTAGCCGCCGGTGTTCAGCCCGGCCGCGGCATCGCGCCGGTGTTGCTGTAGTGGCAGACGCACCAGCGCCTGCATGCCGGTCATGTAGAGCCACCCGGATTCGACCGAATAGCGGTCGGTGAGGGTCATGGACAGACGACGTGAATCGGCGGGGGCGTTCATGGGGTGTCTCCTGGCGGGGCGGACGCGTCGAGAAGGTTCTCTGGCCCATGGTCATGGCCCACTGCCGTGCAACCCGCATTATAGGGTTGTCCCACGGTCTCGCATGAGGCGCTCTGTGGATCTTGCAGATGGTGGTGAGCCGCGTCGCGCGAGCCGCATCGACCGGGCCCACGGACCGAGGCGGCGAACGTTTTGCGAACGCTCTCCGTATAACGTCGCGCCTATCGCCGGAGCCTCCATGGAGCGGCTGCGAGCGAGATCCGTCGATGCGCGCACCCAGTGTGTGCTCACCCAGTGTGTGCTCACCCTGGCCGGCGGCATTGGCATGATGAATACCTTCCAAAGGAGAAAGGCGATGACCATCCGGCTTCGCGATGTACTCAGGCTCATCCTCGGCGCCACCGTTGTCTCAATGTCGATGAGCGCGGCTCAGGCACAGACAACGCTCAAGCTTGGCCATGTTTCCGGTGACAAGGGGCCGATCGGTTCGGCCGCGACCCGGCTCGCCACGGCCCTCGAGGCGCTGTCAGGCGGCGAGTTGAAGATTCAGATCGTGGCCAGAGGAGCGCTTGGTGGCTTGAACGAACATTGGGCCCAACTGCGCACCGGAGCCCTCGATATGACTGTCGTGGATGTTCCTGCGGTGGCGCTGATGAAAGAGGGGCGCTCATTTGGTGCCCTGACCACGCCATTCCTGTTCAGAGATCAGGGTCATCTTCGAAGCTTCGGAGAAAGCGATCTGTTTGCTTCGATGACCGCGGGCCTGGAGCAGGCCACCGGCATTCGTTTTCTCAGTCATGTCGGCGAGCGGGCACCGCGTGCATTGGCAACCACCCGGCAACCGGTACGCAGCGTGGCCGATCTGCAATCCTTGAAGATTCGCACGCCACCATCGCCGATGGTTCAAAAGGTGTTCCAGGCATGGGGCGCAGTGCCGACACCCACCAGTGCGGCGGAAATGCTCACGGCGCTCAAGAGTGGCGCGGTTGATGGAAATGACCTCGATGTCCTGGCCGTCGCTCATGGGCGCAGCATCAAGGTCATCAAGTATTTCACCCCGATCGACTATGCGCGGGCCAGCATCGGCGCCTGGATCAGCAGCGTCAGGTGGGAGAAACTCGACGAGCGCCAGCGCGCATGGTTGGTGGCGGCGGCTCAGGCGGCCGGGCGCGATGGCCAGGCCGGCTTCGACCAGGAGGTGAATGCGGCTTTGGCCAAGATCAGGGCTGCGGGCATCGAAGTGATCGAGCCGGATATCGCGAGCTTTCACCCGGTGACCAGAAAGATCGTCGACGCCTTCGAAGGCAAGGTCTGGCCAGCCGGCACGGTGGCCAGGATTCAGTCGATGCGCTAGACATCATGGTCGCCAGCGGCCTGCCCAGGTGGGCGGGTAGGAGGCGTGTTGAGGGTCCGGCCGGCCTAAGATAACCATCCCAGGCCGGTCGAGAGCGGTTCGAACAGCACCAGCGCGATCAGCAGCAGTAGCAGGGCCGCCATGAAGGGCAGCAATTCGCGCAGCACGGCGCCGATGGGCGCGCCCGACTGTGATGCACACATGAACAGCAGAACCCCGATCGGCGGTGTGATCAGTCCGAGCGCCGATGCGAACACGGCCACGATGCCCACCTGCAAGATGGGCACACCCGCGTCCACAAGCATCGGGGTCAGTGGCGGAACGATCAACATCAGTTGCAATCCGACGCCCACGAACGTGCCGCTGACCACCAAGAGGGCGGCCACCAGGGCGAGCAAGCGCGTCTTCTCGATGTCCAGGTTGGCCAGGCCTTGGGCGATGCTTCGATCCAGCCCAAGGCTGCCCATTACCCAGAGTGCGGCCCCCGACACGGCAATGATCGACAGGATGCGGGCGGCATCTTCGGAGGCAGACAGCAGCGCACGCCCGAGCTCGGTCAATGTCAGGTCACGATGAACGACAACGCACAAGAGCACCGCGTACACGACCGCCAGGGCGGCGAGTTCGGTGGCCGTCGCCATCCCCTGGGCGAGCGCGGTCACGAGCATGACCGGTAGAAGCAACGCGCCGCTCGCGCCGCGTATGGCCTGCCCAAGATGCCTCCTGCCCTGCCAGGTGCCTTGGGGATGGCCGCGTCGGCGCGCGATCACCGTGGCCACGATGAACAGATAGGCGGCCATCAACAAGCCCGGGAGCAGGCCGGCCAGAAACAGATCCTCCAGGGATACGTCATTGAATAGCGCAAACAAGACCATCGGGAGAGACGGCGGAATCAGCAGCGCGATGGGCGCTGAAGCCGCGGTGACCGCGGCCGCGTAGGCGGGTTCGTAGCCTTGCTGCTTCATCGCCGGCACCACGGTCGAGCCGATCGCCGCGACGTCGGCGAGGGCCGATCCGGTGATCCCGCCGAACAACAGGCTGGCACCGATATTGACCTGGGCGAGACCACCTCTCATCGGGGCCAGCAACGCGTTAGCCAGAGTCAGCAGGCGGGTGGTGATGCCGCCGGCATTCATGATCGCGCCGAGCAGATAGAACAGGGCGACGGCGCTCAGCGCGGAGGACTCCAGGCCTCGGTTGAGTACCTGAACCAGCACGAGCGGGGTCATGGCGGGGAAGGCCAGCGAGTAGATGACTGTCGCCATAGCCAATGAGAGAAATACCGGCAGCCGCATCGCCAGGCCGAGCACGAAGACGCCAAGAAGCACGGCCGTCTGCCAGATCATCGGGCTCGCCCGCGGGCGGGATCGGACAGGTCGATGAGCAGATTCAATGCGGCGGCCAGCGCAAGCAGCGATACGCCGCAAGCCATCGGCGCGAACTTGGCGCCGGCGGACAGATCGATGACCGGCATCAGCAGCGACGCATACACATCCATCGTCTGCAAGATTTTCGGCAGCAGCCAGACACACCCGACGAGCATCAGTGCATCGGCAAGCATCCAGCGCGGGTCATGCCGGTTCGGATGGCTGGCCGGGCGCTGGCTCAGCCGCAAGTGGCCGCGACTCAACCACAGATGGGCCGCGCCGATCCAGCCAAATGCGAGCAGGAGCAGGCGCGTGGCATCGCCGAGCCAGAGCAGCGCCGGCCAGGGCAGATGATGGGTCACGATCGAGATCAGCTCGAGCAGGAGCAGCGACGCCATCAGGGCTCCAACTGCCCGCTGGCTGGCCATGGCTGCGCGCTCGCGGATCCGTATCGCGTTGGCATGTATTCGACGATCCGGCACGGGGCTTCCAATGCGGCGGGGATCGGGCGGGAGTGCCTGATACGGATTGTCGCATCGGTGGTAGGTATGATGGGCGTCCATTGGGATCAGATGGTCGTTGGTCATGATCGAGATCCGGTTTCTCGGCGCGCTCAGCATCGTCATCGACGGTCATGCCGTCGCTGCCTTGAGTTCGCGCGGTGTTTCGCTGCTTGCCCGGTTGCTGCTGGATGGCCGCGGCAATCCACTCTTGCGCTCCGCCCTGGCGCAATCGCTTTGGCCCGACTCCGATCTCGCTCAGGCGCGAACCAATCTGCGCCGCGAGCTGCATGGTCTGCGCAGGGCCCATGCGTGCCTGGACGCAGCGATTCAGGCGGATGCGAAGTCGGTCGCCTGGGTGATGCCTGATGGCGCGGATTTCGACATCGACAGTCTGGCAGTCGCTTTGGCGCAGATCGATCAAGTGCCGCACGCAGAGCCCCTTCGCCAGCTCGCCTGTCGTCTCCTCGCGCTCGAGCGGGGAGAGCTGCTGGCCGGCCTCAACGATTCCTGGGTGATCGAGCGTCGACGCGAGCTGCAGGCCGAGCTCGACCTGGGCTTCGAATCGCTCGCGGTGCGTCTTCAAGGTGCCGGGGAGGCAGCCCTGGCGCTGCGCCTGGGCGAGCGCTGGTTGCGCCGTGACCCGGTCTGCGAACCGGCCTATCGTCTGGCGATGTGGGCGCATGCCGAGCTGGGTAGTCGTGCGGGGCTAGCCGCGACCTGGCGTCGATGCAGGCAGCAACTGCGCGATGAACTGGGGGTGGATCCGGATGCGCAGACGAAGGCACTGTTTCGCCGTCTGCAGACCGGTGCAACCGGCGCTGCCACCGGCTGGTCGGACAAGCCGGTATCGCTTGCTGGTCGGGGCGATGTCTGGCAGGTGTTGTCGGAGCGTTGGCGTGCCCTAGCCGACGGAGCGCATCTGGTCGTTCTGACCGGCGAGCCCGGCGCCGGCAAGACGGCGTTGGCGAGCGCGTTCGCCGACGCGGTTCGATCGGATGGAGGCATGGCGCTTGCTGCGCGCGCATTCTCTGCCGCAGGCCTGATGCCATTCGCGCCGATTCGCGACTGGCTCAGTCATGACGCGATGCGCGACGCGCTCGCCGGACTGTCTGCTGCGCAGCGAGAGATTCTCGATCGCGTTCTGCTGGCTGCCGATGATCCGGGTCGCGCGCCCGACGCGGCGGCACCCGGCCCGGGCGCGCGCAAAGCCCTGTTCGACACTATTGCCGCCGCGATCGACGGCGCCGGCATGCCTCTATTGCTATTGCTCGATGATCTTCAGTGGTGTGACGAGGACAGCCTGCAGGCCGTGCTCTATCTGTTTGAACGGGCGGCGCGGCTGCCGGTCCTGTTGATCTGCACGCTGCGTGAGTTCGAAGCCGGCTGCGATTCTCTTGCGCTCAGGCTGATCGACCTGTTGTCGGCCGGTGGGCAGCTGACCTCGGTTGGCCTGCCCGGCCTGTCTCTGGACGAAACCCACGAATTGGTCGATCGCGTGAGCCGCGATCTCGACAGCGCCCTGCTTGAAGAACCTGAGGTGGAGCGAATCCATCGCCAAAGTGGTGGCAATCCCTTGTTCGCGATCGAGTTGGCGCGGTCGCTGGCTCGCTTCGGAAGCCAGGGGCCGGGGGTGTCGGCACGGCTGGATGGCATGATCCGGCAGCGGGTTGCCGTGTTACCGGAATCCGTTCGTCAACTGGCCTGTCTCGCGGCGGTGACGGGAGGAGAGTTCACCGAGTCTGTTCTAGAACGGGCGACAGGTGACTCGGAGCGGGTCATCGATGGTCTGGACCAACTCTGGCGTGCCGGACTCGTGACGGATCTCGGTGGTGGTCGGTATATGTTTGCGCACGACTGCGTTCGTGAATCGATCTATGCCGGCCTCGGCCCGGCTCAGCGCCGCCAGTTGCATCGCAGTATCGGGGCGGCCTTGCTGCTCGGGGAGCGCGCACTGTCGGTGTGCGGCGAGATCGCCCATCACTGTGAGATGTCCGGCGCGCACGACGAGGCGCTGCCCTGGATCGTGCGTGCGGCCGAGGCGGCCACGCAGAGCCTGGCGTGTCGCGAGACGATCAGGCTGGCCAGGCGTGGCCTGCTGTTGCTCGATACGCTGCCCGATGAGCCCGGCCATCAACGCACGCGCCTGCAGTTGCTGTTGAGCATGGGTCATGCAAGCCTTACCAGCGATGGCTACGCCGGCGATCAGATGCGGGAGATCCGCGACCAGATCGAAGCCACTCTGCCCAGGATCGATGATGAGCGGATCCGGTTCATGGCCGTTGAGCGTCTGCGTCACTACTACGGCAATCGCCATACAATCCGTGCGCTGGCCCTTGCCGGAGAACTGGTAACCATCGCCGACCGCCTTGGCTCGGATGAGCACAGAATCAGTGCACGTCGCAGTCTCGCGTTCTCGCAGTTTCAGATGGGTGCATTTCGCGAGTGCATCGAAAGTGCGGGTGCGGCATGTGCGATCGGCCGGGATGCGCTCGCGCATCGCAGGCTGGATGCTCGGCGACCGACGGTTCACCTGGCGATTGTGTCCGGCCTGCTGGCGGGCGCGTTGTGGATGTCAGGCCGTTGCCACGAATCGGACCAGCAGCTGTCCGAGTCGCAGGCGCTGCCGATGGAGCACATGCGGCCGGACAGTCAGGCCTATGTGCGGCACTTCCGGGTTCTCAACGCGATGTTGCGCGATGATGTGGAGGCCGTGCGTCCACATTTGAGCTGGTTTCGGCAGATCAATCGCCATGATCCGCTACCGGTGACCAGCCTGCTCGAGGCAGACTATTCGAGCTGGCTGCGGGGCAGGGCGGGCGAGTTCGATGCGGCGATCGACCAGCAAATGGTGTCTATCACAATCGCATCCGAGAAGGGCCTGGGCATGTTGCAGCCGCAGCGGTTCGCCTGGCTGGCGCGATGGCAGCGGGAGGCGTCCAGGGCGGACGACGCCCTGGCGAGCATCGGCCAAGGCCTGACCACGGCCGAGCGGCTGAACGAGCGTTTCTGGGACGCCGAACTCCATCGGCTCAGGGCCCTTGTGCTCGCGGATCTTGGGCACCCGAGCGTCGAGGTACTCGCTCAGTTCGATCTTGCCGAGCGCACCGCCATCGGTCAGCATGCCGTGCAATTGCAACTGCGCGTCGTGGCCAGCCGTGCCGGTTATCTGGCGTCGCTTGGTGAGCGGCGCGCGGCACTGAGCGCATTGCGACCACTGATCGTGCGATACGATGATTGCCGGCCGATGCAGGAATTCGCGATTCTGCTCGAACTTGCCGGCGCGATAGCGACCGAAGAGGCGGGCAGGATGTAGGCAGGAGCGAGCTGGTGCCCGCGCCCGCCTGGCACGGTGCTCAGCTCCCTTGGGCCGGCTGGCGCAGGCCAGCAGGCGCACCGCATTCTCCTCAGGATCAGCGGCTTGACCTCATCGCGAAAGCCCGCTTTTTCGAAGTCTTCGAGCCAGCGCTCGGGCGCGATCAGCGGGTAGTCGGATCCGAACAGCACGCGATCCCTGAGCAGGGTGTTCGCATACTGGACCAGTTGCGGCGGGAAGTACTTCGGCGACCAGCCGGACAGATCGATGTAGACATTCGGCTTGTGCATGGCGACCGACAAGGCCTCGTCCTGCCACGGGAAGGACGGGTGCGCGATGATGATCGGCATGTCGCCGAAGTGCAGCGCGACATCATCGAGGTGCATCGGGTTGGAGTACTCGAGGCGCAGGCCGCCGCCGCATTTCATGCCGCTGCCGATGCCGGAATGCCCGCTGTGAAACACCGCGGGCAGCTTGTACTCATTGATGACCTCGTAGATCGGCCAGGCCATCCGATCCCAGGGGTGGAAGCCCTGCACGGTGGGGTGGAACTTGAAGCCCTTGACGCCATGCTCCTCGATCAGGCGGCGCGCCTCGCGCGCGCCCATCTTGCCCTTGTGCGGATCGATGCTGGCCCAGGCGATCATGATGTCGCTGTTCTCGGCGGCCGCCGCGGCGATCTCCTCGTTCGGAATGCGCCGCCGGCCCTGCTGGGCCTCGGCATCGACGGTGAACATGACCAGGCCGATCTTGAGTTCACGATAGTGGGCGATGGTCTCGGCGATGGTGGGGCGCCTGGACGAGCGAAAGTACTTGTCGGCCGCGCGATCGAACTCCTCGCCATAGGCGTCGAAGGGATTCCAGCAGGACACTTCGGCGTGGGTGTGGATGTCGATGGCGATGAGTTCGTCGATGTTCATGAGGGCGGCTCGTGGGTCTGGGGCAAAGCCCGAATTGGCGAATGATCGGGGTGGTCACTGGCAAACTAGTTATATATTATAACTAAATAGACTTGCCCTCAGGAGAACCCGATGTCCGATACCCCCGCGCCGGCGGCCGATGCGCTTGCCGGCTTCGAAGCGCTGCCCGAAAACGATGCCTTCGAGCAGATCAATGTGCGCATGCGCGATGCCATCGTGCATGTCGAGATCGATCGCGAGCCCAAGCGCAATGCGCTCTGCGATTCGCTGGTGCTGGAGCTCGAGCGCTGCTTTCGCGGTCTGCCCTCCGGTACCCGTGCGGTGATGCTCAGCGGGGTTGGCAAGCACTTCTGCGCCGGGCTGGATCTTTCCGAGATGTCCTCGCATGATGCCGCCGGCGGGGCGCGCCACTCGCGCATGTGGCACGAGGCCTTTCGCCACATCCAGTACTCACCGGCGCCGGTGATCGCGGTGCTGCGCGGAGCCGTGATCGGTGGCGGGCTGGAGCTGGCATCGTCGGCCCATCTGCGGGTGGCCGAGCCGAGCGCCTTCTTCGCGCTGCCCGAGGGCTCGCGCGGGCTGTTCCTGGGCGGCGGCGGCTCAGTGCGCATCTCGCGGCTGATCGGTGTGCCGCGGGTGGCCGACATGATGCTCACCGGTCGCACCATGACCGCCGAACAGGCCGAGCGAATCGCGCTGGTGAACTATCTGGTCGGCGAAGGCGAGGGCATGGCGCAGGCGGTGAGCCTGGCCGAGCGCATCGCCAGCAATGCGCCGATGTCCAACTATGCGATCGTGCAGGCGCTGCCGCGCATCGTCGAGCAGGGGCCCGAGGAGGGCCTGTTCACGGAGTCGCTGATGGCCGCGATCGCCCAGGCCGACGAAGAGGCCAAGTCGCGGATGCGTGACTTTCTTTCCGGCAAGGCCGGAACCAAGGTGCGTCAGACGCAGAACGCGGGTCAGGAGGGCGCTCAATGAGCGTGGTCAAGTACCGAGATGCGCTGGTTGGCGGTTGCCTGAACATCGAGATCGACGAGCTTGCGGGTGGTGAACTTCGCCTTCGCTCCACCGAGGCGCTTGGCGACTATCCGGCGCGGCTTACCGATTCGCTCGAGCGCTGGGCCGCCGAGGTGCCCGATCGCACGCTGGTGGCGCGGCGCGGTGATGATGGCCGCTGGATAGAGGTCAGCTATGCCGACATGCTGGCTCGCGCCAGGGCGATCGCCGCCGCACTCGTGGCCCGTGGGCTCAGCGTGGAGCGGCCGGTGGCGATTCTGTCGGGCAACGGCATCGAACACCTGGCGATGAGCCTGGGCTGCGCCTGGGCCGGGGTGGCCTATTCGCCAATTTCTCCCGCTTACTCTCTGATCAGCAAGGATTTCGGCAAGCTGCGCCATGTGCTGGGCAAGCTCACGCCGGGGCTGGTGTTCGTGGACGACGCCGAGGCCTTCGGCCCGGCGATCGAGGCAGTCGTGCCGGCCGATACCGAGGTGGTCGCGGTGCGTGGCCGGCTGCCTGGCCGTGAGCTCACCGCGTTCGATGCGCTGCTCGCCACCGAAACCGGTGCGGCGCTCGATGCCGCGCATGCGGCGGTGGGGCCCGATACCGTGGTCAAGTTTCTGTTCACCTCGGGTTCCACCCGCCTGCCCAAGGGCGTGATCACCACCAACCGCATGATCTGCGCGAATCAGCAGATGCTGCGTCAGAGTCTGACCTTCCTGCAGACCGAACCACCGGTGCTGGTCGACTGGCTGCCGTGGAATCACGTGTTCGGCGGCACGCATAATGTCGGAATCGCGATGACCAACGGCGGCACGCTGTACATCGACGATGGCAAGCCGGTGCCGGGCGCCATCGAAACCACGCTGAAGAATCTGCGCGAGATCTCGCCGACCATCTACTTCAATGTCCCGAAGGGCTTCGAGGAGATCGCCCGCGCGATGCGCGCCGAACCGGCATTGGCCGAGAAGCTGCTGGCCCGGGTTCGCTGCTTCTTCTTTGCGGGTGCGGGCCTGTCACAGCCGGTCTGGGATGAGTTGGATGCTGTTGCCGAGAAGACCGTGGGTGAGCGCATCCAGATGTTCAGTGGCCTGGGCATGACCGAAACCGCGCCGTCATCCACCTTCGCGCTCAAGCCGGGCATCCGCTCCGGCTGGATCGGCTTGCCGTGCCCCGGTGTCGAGGTCAGGCTGGTACCGCTCGATGGCAAGACCGAGATTCGATTTGCGGGCCCCAATGTCATGCCCGGCTACTGGCGTGAACCCGAATTGAGTGCCGCGGCCTTCGATGAGCAGGGCTTTTATCGCACCGGCGATGCGGTGAAATGGGTCGATCCCACCGATCCACAGCTCGGCCTGGTCTTCGACGGGCGCATCGCCGAGGACTTCAAACTTGCCAGCGGCACCTTCGTCAACGTGGGCCCGCTGCGCGCCCGCGTGATCCTCGACGGCGATCCGGTCGTGCAGGATGTGGTCGTCACCGCGCCCAATCGTGATGACATCGGTCTGTTGGTATTCGCCCGCTTCGATGAACTGGCCAGGCTGGCCGACGGTGCCACCGATCAACAGGCAATCCTCGCGCACCCGGCGGTCACCGCCTGGTTCCGTGATCTGCTGGCACGGCAGTGGGCGGCCGGAACCGGCAGCGCCACCCGGGTGGCACGCCTGATGATCATGACCGAAGCGCCGTCGATCGATCGCGGTGAGATCACCGACAAGGGGTCATTCAATCAGCGTGCCGTGCTCACCCACCGCGCCGATCTGGTCGACCAGCTTCATGCCGCACAGACAGACCAACTCCCGTTGATCATGGTCGCCAACGCGCATGGATGATCGTCGCGCGATCGCGGTTGCTGCTCGTTCGGCCGATGCTGGCACAGACGGCGGCGCGCAGGTCTCGGATCCGCTTGCCCATCTGGCCGGCTATGCCGCGCTGCGCGTGCATCTGGTGTTGCGGGAGTGTTTCGAGCGCGAGATCGGCGAGCCGATGGATCTGCGGCCGGTGGAGTTCACCCTGCTCAGCCGTCTGGCCCGGGATCGCGCATTGACCGCCAAGGCCCTGGCCGAGGCGCTGGCGGTCAGGGCACCGAACCTGACCGCGATCGTCGAGCGCCTCACCGAGCGCGGGCTGATCCGGCGCGAGCGCAATCACGAGGATCGCCGTTCGGTGCTGATCCGGCTGACACCGGCCGGCAGGCGTGTGCAAAAGCGTGCGCTCGAGGTTTCGCATACCATGGAGCGGGAACGTCTGGCTGCGCTCAGCGAGGCCGAGCGTGAGCAGTTCCTGGCCCTGGCCTGGCGGATCGTCGGCCCGGCCTGAGCGCCTGATCGTACGAGAGGAGATACGCATGAACATCCCCGAGCCACGGCTCGCCAAGCTGTGTGAGTTTCGCGTCGAACTGGCCGCCCCGATCGAACTCGGCGATGCGCCCAAGGGCCGGCGGCGCATCATTCCCATCGTCGGTGGCCAGGTGAGCGGCGAGCGGCTGCGCGGCGAGATCCTCAATCTGGGCGCCGACTGGCAGACCGTGATGGCCGAAGGGGTCGCGGAACTCGATACGCGCTATGCGATGCGCACCCACGATGGCGCGATCATCGATATCCGTAACTTCGGTATCCGCCACGGCCCGCCGGATGTCCTGGCTGCGCGGGCGCGTGGCGAGGAGGTGGATCCGTCCACGTATTACATGCGCACCTTCCCTCGCTTCGAAACCGGCGATCCGCGCTATGCATGGCTAAACAAGATGATCGCGGTGGGCTCCGGCGTGCGTCAGGCCGATGCGGTCCGCCTGCTGATCTACGAGGTACTCTGATATGGACGAATCCATCCTGATCGAGCGCGACGGCGCGGTCGCGGAGATCGTGCTCAATCGCCCCGAGCGCCGCAATGCGCTCACCGAACCGATGCGCATCGCGCTGAACCAGGCGGTGCGCAGTGTGTCGGCCGATGATTCGGTGTCGGTGATCGTGCTGCGAGGCGCCGGTGGCGCGTTTTGCTCGGGCATCGATCTGAAGGCGCTCAATGAATCCGGGCCCGATCCCGCCGCACGTCAGGCCTGGGCCGATCTGCAGGTTGCGCTGTATGAATCCGAGAAGATCATCATCGGCGCGCTCGAGCGTTTCGCGATCAATGCCGGCGGGCCGTTGGTGTTTGGTTGCGACCACCTGATCGTCGGTGAGAATGCCTTCCTGCAGATCGGGGAGATCCAGCAGGGGGTTTCGCCGGCGATGAATCTCGCCTGGTTGCTGCTTAAGCACGGCGATGCGCTGGCGCGTCGCATCACCTTGCGCGGCGACCGGATCGATGCCGCCAGTCTGTTGCGTATGGGCATTGCCAGCGAGGTGGTGGCCGATGATCAGGTGGTGGCACGCGCGCGTGCCTGGGCGCAGGAACTGGCCGCGTATCCGGCGGCCGCGGCGGCCGGCATCAAGCGCACGATCCGCGGTCTGAACCGGGTCGAGGATCCGCAGGCATGGTTCGACAAGGCGATGTCGCTGTTCCCGTTCGCGCCGGTGGCCGGAACCCCCCGCGTGCGCTGAGCGATTCGCTGATGGTTGATGAGCGATTGTCGGTGATCGGTGATCGATGACCGATGACCGATGACCGATGACCGCGCGGAGATGTTGTCGGCATGCTCACGCGGTCTGCCGTGGCCTGATCAACGATCGCCGAACAGATCCCCCAGCCCGCCGAGCACCGAGCCTTCGCCCTTCCTGGATCCGGAGCCACCGGCCAGCAGCACGCGATTGGCCAGGCGTGAAAACGGCAGGCTCTGCAGATAGACGGTGCCGGTGCCTCTGAGCGTGGCCAGGAACAGGCCTTCGCCACCGAACACCATGGATTTGAGGTCGCCGGCGCGCTCGATGTCGTAATCGATGCCACGCGTGAACGCTGCCAGACAGCCGGTGTCCACGCGCAAGGTCTCGCCGCGCAACTCGCGCTTGATCACGGTTCCGCCCACGTGGATGAAGGCCTTGCCGTCGCCGCGCAGCCGCTGCAGGATGAAGCCTTCGCCGCCGAAGAAGCCCACGCCGAGCCGGCGCTGAAAGGCGATGTCGATCGATGTGCCGAATGCCGCGCAGAGAAACGCATCCTTCTGGCAGATCAGTTCCTCGCCCAGCGATGCCATCTCGAGCGGGATGATCTTGCCCGGGTAGGGCGCCGCGAAGGCCACCCGCTTCTTGCCCGAGCCGCGATTGCTGAAGTGCGTCATGAAGATGGATTCGCCGGTGAGCACCCGCTTGCCCACGTTCAGCAAGGCGTCGAAGACCCCGCCGCGCGCGCTCGAACCATCGCCCATCCGGGTTTCGAACGAGATACCGTCTTCCATGTAGTTCATGGCGCCGGCCTCGGCGATCACGGTTTCGCCGGGGTCGAGCTCGACCTCGACGATCTGCATGTCGTCACCGAAGATTTCGTAGTCCACCTCATGGCACTTCATGGAAGGCTCCTGTCATTGGGGATCTGGCGAACCCTCGAGTGTGATCCGGAAACCGGAGCGCACCTGGCCGCGGTAGTCCCATAGTGCCATGTGTTGCACACTGCGGTTATCCCAGAAGGCCACAGAGCCAGGGCGCCAGCGAAATCGCACCTGATGGATCGGGTCGTTGATGTGTTCATAGAGCATGCGCAACATGGCATCGCTCTCGAGCGCCGGCAGCTCATTGATCCGGGTCGTGAACCATGGGTTCACGAACAAGATGCGCCGACCGGTCTCGGGATGGGTGCGAACCACCGGATGATCCGCCTGCGGATAGACCTTGCCGGTATCGTCGCCAAGCCGGTCGGCAAAGCGCCCGCGAAAACGATGCTCGCTGCCATGATGGGCCGTGAGCCCCTCCAGATAGGCCTTGAGGCGGTCGGAAAGTGCCTCGTAGGCCGCGCCCATGTTCGCGAACAAAGTATCGCCGCCGCTTGGTGGCACCGTGTGCAGATACAGGATGGATCCGGTAGGCGGTACCGCATCATAGGTGACATCCGAGTGCCAGGCCTCACCGGCGATGTAGCTGGAGTTCGCGTCGGTGTGAATGGGCAGGATCTCCGGATGGCCGGGCGGTCCGGGCAGGGATGGATGGATGTCGAGCTCGCCGAACGATCGGCCAAAGGCCTTGAGGCCGTCGTGATCGAGGGCCTGATCCCGAAAGAAGATCACCTGATGCTCGAGCCATGCGCGGCGCAACTCCGCGCATGTCTGGGCATCGAGGCTCTGGCCAAGGCGCACTCCCTCGATCTCGGCCCCGATGGTGGGGGTGACCGGCTTGACCGTGATCCGCTCGTAGTTCATCGATGTCTCAAGGTTGGAGTGCGGATGCCTTGCGTAACCAGCGCGGATCGATGAGTGCGCCGGCTCGCGAGTGTTTTGAATCCGAAGTTCGCATCCATTTGCTGGCTACCGAAAACCGGCGCCGCCCGTCGATCAGCGCACGCCCGCGCCGGCGACCCAGCGGCCCGGTCGTGCCTCGGTCAGCGTGCCATCGCGAACAACCGTCTGGCCGGCCACCAGGGTCGCCATCATGCCTTGCGACTTCTGCATCATGCGCCGTCCACCGGCGGGCAGGTCGTAGACGATCCGCGGCGCCAGGGGGGCCACACGATCTGCATCGAACACATTGATGTCCGCTCGCTGGCCGAGCAGGATGCGGCCGCGATCGTTCAGGCCCAGGTGATCGGCATTGCGCGCACTCATCATCTCGATCGCCAGCGCCATCGGCAGCCGTGGACCGCGGCGGCGGTCGCGCACCCAGTGCGAGAGCATGGTGGTCTGGAAGCTGGCATCGCAGACCCGTACCCACGTGCGCGCCGCCATCGCCGAGCGCGAACAGGGCCTGTGGATGACGGATCATCTCGTACAAGCCATCGAGCGAACCGCCCAGGTAGTTGAAGATCGGGAAGTAGATCAGGTTTCTGCCCTCGCCGGCTGCCAGGTAGTCGATGATTGCCTCGAGCACCGACACGCCGCGCGCCTGCGCCTGCGCCGCGAATGATCTGTCCGGTTCCGGCTCGTAGTCGGGAAGCGTGCCATCGGCCGTGGTGAGCGGGAACATCACCCGCGCGGTTTCTTCGAGCGGGCAACCACCAGATCCACCAGCGGTGGCACCGAAGAGCCCGGCTGTGCGAGCGTGATGGGTTTTTCGGCCAGCAGCCGTGCGCGAAAGGCCGGGTCGCGCAGATGTTCGAGCCGCTCGGCCAGCGAGCGCCGGCCGATCTCACGATAGCTCGGATAGGACTTCAGCACAGTGAAGCTGGTTTCAAGACCGTTGAGAATGCCCACGGGGCGGCAGGCGGTCTGCAGTCGGACATCGAGCCCGGCCGTGCGCGAGGCCTCGGCCCGCTCGGCCAGCCAGCGGTGTTGCTGCGGGGCATTGATGCGTTCCAGCCAGGTGATGGCCAGCGGGCGGCGCGCAACGCGTGCCATGCCCTCGAGAATATCGTATTCGCGGTCGAACAGCGCACGCTCGTTCTCGGCCGTGGCACGAATGCAGTCGTAGTCGCTGACCGCATGCAGCACCCGGTAGGGCAGCCCCTGGTAGGCCGCTGCCAGGGCCTCGAGCTCCTTCGCTTCGGCCTCGCTGGCGGGAGTCTCCTCGCCCAGGGCCGTGCGATGGTTGTCGGATCGCCCGGTGGAAAAACCGATCGCGCCCTCGCGCAGCGCCTCGTGCAGCAGCGCCTTCATGCGCGCGCAGTCTTCGTCCGTGGCCGGCTGGCCCTCGGCTGCGCGATCACCCATCACGAACAGGCGCAGCGCATCGTGCGGCACGAGCGTGGCGAAGTCGATCGTGTGCGGCATGGCGTCGAGCGCATGCGCATACTCGGCAAAGCTGTTCCAGCCCCAGCGGATCCCTTCGGACAGGGCGGTGCCGGGGATTTCCTCCACGCCCTGCATGAGCTCGATCAGACGTTGATGATCATGATCATGCACGGGCGCGAAGCCGACGCCGCAGTTGCCCATGACCGCGGTGGTCACGCCGTGATAGACGCTGGGTTCGAAGGTTTCGTCCCAGCTCGCCTGGCCGTCGTAGTGGGTATGGATGTCGATGAAGCCCGGGGCCACGATCGCGCCATCGGCATCGATTCGCTCGCGTGCCGCCTGCTGGCCGGTGCCGATATGCACGATACGGCCATCACGAATGCCGATGTCGGCGGTGAACCCGGGCTGGCCCGTGCCGTCCACGACGGTGCCGCCCCGAATCAGGGTGTCGAACATGCGAGGTCTCCTGGTGGCAGGTGGCGGCTCATTCATGCGAGCCGGCACGCAATCGCCCATTGTGCCGTATGCCGGTCGTCCGGGCTGCGGGTGGCCCGCGACGCCACGGTCAGGCGGCGCGGCTCAATGCAGCGGCCACCAGGGGCAGTTCGTCATTGCCGAAATAGAGATCGTCGCCATCGATGAACATCGTGGGCGAGCCGAAGCCGCCGCGGGCGATAAGCTCTTCGGTGTTGGCACGCAGCGCATCCTTGACGGCGGCGGTGGTGATCGCGGCAAAGATTTCATCGGCAGGTTCGCCGACGGATTCGAACACCGAGCGCAGCACTTCGTCTTGTGAGATATCGAGCCCGCGGCCGAAATAGGCCTCGAAGATCGCGATCGCGAGGCGGTGCTGGCGCGCCGTGTCGTTTATCCAGAGCAGGGTGCGCATCGCCTTCACGCTGTTGACCGGAAACACCGGCGGGGGAAAGTCGATCGTGATGCCGGCCAGACGCGCCCAGTCGTGCAGGGACTTGCGCAGATGGTTGGCCTTGGCCGGCACGGGATTACGGCGACTCTCATACACGCTGGGGTTCACCGAATTGAACACGCCGCCAACCAGAAACGGGCGCCAGCGGATCGTGGCGCCGTAACGTGCGGCCACCTCGGGAAGGTTGTGCACACAGAGATAGGTCCATGGGCTGGAACAATCATAGAAGCATTCGATGGATGCCATGGCGTGTCTCCGAAGGGGCTGGGCCGGCGGCCGGGCCGGCGCCGTACGGCGTGGCCCATGGCATTATCGCCCGGACCCGCCGGGCCGAAGTGTCGGCGGGCCCCGCCGATCGATCATGCCCGCGCGGGTGCGCTTTCCAGGAGCATGTCCATGCAGCGCCCACCCAGCGAGCCGAGATGACATCGACAGCCAGGCATGTGGCGCTCGGGGTGACCCTGGTGGTCGCCGCCGCGATGCTTTGGGGCACCACGGGCACGGTGCAGGCGAGCTCGAGTGGCCTGGTCGCACCGGTCTGGATCGGCGCGTTGCGGATGGCCGTGGCGGCGATCTTCTTCTGGATCATGCTGGCCGGCCAGGCAGGTGCGCGCACGCGTGCGCACGGCCTTACGCAAGGGGCGAGCCCGGTGGCCGCGCTGTTGGCGGCCGGGCTGGCCATGGCCGTTTACAACCTGGCGTTCTTCGCCGGCGTGCGCGCGACCGGCGTCGGGATCGGCACCGCGATCTGCATTGGGAGCGGGCCGCTATGGGCCAGCTTGTTGCAGACACTGATCATGCGCCGTGCGCCGGGGCGGCGTTGGTGGCTGGGCACGCTGGTGTCGGTGGCTGGTGCACTATGGCTGTTGCTATACGGCGCAAACTCGGCCCCGTCGTCCATGGTCGGCATCGCCTTGTGCCTGCTGGCGGGGGCGTCCTATGCGGCATTCGCGCTCGTGAACAAGGTGCTGGTCAGCCATGGCGAGCCGCTGGCGGTCACCGCGCGCGTGTTCACGATCGCCGCACTGATCGCGATCCCCGCGGCGGCGCTTCACGCGGGCGCGCCGGTGATCATCGCGCGCGATCTGGCGCTGATCGCCTTTCTCGGGCTGCTCGCCACCGGCGTGGCGTACTGGTTGTTCGCGGCGGGGCTGCGCCATCTGAGTGGCGCGACGGCCGTCACCCTGGCGCTGGCCGAACCCCTGACGGCCTTTGTACTGGCCGTGGCGCTTCTGGACGAGCCCCTCGGCGCCCCGGCCGTGCTCGGCATGGCGGTTCTGCTGCTGGGGCTGATGATCGTGGTTCGTGACGAATCGCGGGAGTGAGTCACGCCAACCGGGCAGATGCCGGCGCACTTGCCTGAACCGCCCGGCGCAGCCCTACAGCAGGCCGGGAAACAAGGCATGCGTCCGTTCCCGGTACGACGCATAGTCCGCGTAGACCGTCATCAGCAGACGCTCTTCGCGGCGGATCTTCATCGCGAGCACGATGCCCAGCAGGATCCATGCGATAAGCTTCCAGGTGACCGGCCAGATCAGCAATGCGCCGGCGCCGCCCGCAAGCACCGCGCAATACATCGGATGGCGGATGCGCGCATACGGCCCGCGCTGACACAGGCGTGCGCCGGCGACAGGTTCGGGCATCACGCTGAACGTGTGCAGGCGCATCGCCGCCAGGGCCCAGAGCGCGAGCGCGATGGCGCCCAGAATCAGCAGCGCCCCGATCAAGCTGCGCGCCTCGAGCGCCGGCACGGACGACGGCCAGGCAAGCACCGCGATCAGCAGCATCTGGGCGGTTACGAGCGCGAAGGACATGAGTCGGTGCTGCGGCTGGATTCGCGCCGCGGCCGGGCGCTCGAGCAGATCGCTGCCAGGCGTCGGCGCGGCAGGCGCTCAGATCTCGAAGACCGGATCGCCATCATCGGTGGCCGGCGTGGCGGCTGACGCACTCGCCCAGGCCGGCCCGAGCGGATAGTCGATTTCGCCGCTGTCGGTGACCCTGTGGCAGGCCACCTGATGCCCGGCGCCGATCGCCCGCAATTCGGGTTCCTCGCGGCGGCAGCGATCCTCGGCGAACGGGCAGCGGCCCGCAAACCGGCAGCCGGGAGCGATGTCGATCGGGCTCGGTGGATCGCCCTGCAGGCGGATACGGTCTGCCCGGCCGCGCTTGCGCGGATCGAACGACGGGGCGGCCGACCAGAGGGCGAGTGTGTAGGGATGGCGCGGGCCGCCGAACAAGCGCTCGCGCGAAGCAATCTCGACGATACGGCCCAGGTACATGACCGCGACCCGGTCGCACATGTAGCGCACCACACCGAGATCATGCGAAATGAACAGATACGTGAGCGAGAAGTTCTTCTGCAGCCTGCGCATCAGATTGAGGATCTGCGCCTGGATCGCCACGTCGAGCGCCGACACCGGCTCATCGCAAACCACCAGTTCCGGATTCGCTGCTAGGGCGCGCGCCAGCACGATGCGCTGCCGCTGACCGCCGGAGAACTGATGCGGAAACAGCATCAGCTGCTCGGGCCGCAGGCCGGTCTGCAGAAACAGTTCGCGCGCGCGATCGGCGCGTTCTCCCGGTTGCCCCACGTTCATCAGATCCAGCGCCTCGCGGATCGCATCGCCGGCGCGCTTGCGTGGATTCAGCGAGGCGAAGGGATCCTGGAAGATCATCTGAAACCGATGGCGCTGTTGGCGCAGGGCCTCGCCCTCGAGCGATGACAGCTCGGCATCACCGAGCCTGATGCGGCCGGCCGTGATCGGCGCCAGGCGCATGACCGCCAGCGCAGTGGTGCTCTTGCCCGACCCGCTTTCGCCGACGATGCCGAAGGTCGTGCCACGCGGGACATCGAAGCTCACACCATCGACGGCGCGTACATGGCGGCGCTTGCCCAGCAGGCCGGTACCGATCGGGAAGTGCACCTTCAGATTCTCGACGCTCAACAGCGCCGCGCCCTGGCTGGCATCCGCAGGCCCGCGATCCTCGGTGTGGGGGATATCAGTCATGGTGCAGCCAGCACAGAATCCGGTGTCCGTTGGCCAGTACCTTCTCATCGGGAAGGCTCGAGCGGCAGCGTGTCTGGACATGATCGCAGCGATCGGCGAACGCGCAGCCGCCGCGGCGCTCGAGCAATGACGGCACGGTGCCGCGGATCTCGGCCAGTGGTTCGTCGACATCATCGCTGCGGTGACCCGGCGCGCAGGCGATCAGCCCCTGGGTATACGGGTGGCGTGGATCCTCGAGAAGATCGACCACAGACCCTTCTTCCACGATGCGCCCCGCATACATGACAGCGACCCGGTCGGCCATCTCGGCGACCGCACCCATGTCATGCGTGATCAGGATGACCGCGGTGCCGGTGCGCTCGCGCAGATCGGAGATCAGGTCGAAGATCTGCGCCTGCACGGTGACATCGAGTGCGGTCGTGGGCTCATCGGCGATCAGGACATCGGGATCGCAGGACAACGCCATCGCGATCATCACGCGCTGGCGCATGCCGCCGAGAACTGGTGGGGGTAATCGTCCACGCGTGCGCGCGGCCGGTATGCCCACCGAATCCAGCATCTCGATGGCCCGCTCGCGCGCCTCGCGTTTGCCGGCACCCTGGTGCAGCCGGACCGCCTCGGCGATCTGATCGCCCACGGTGAACACAGGGTTCAGCGAGGTCATGGGCTCCTGGAAGATCATCGATACCCGGTTGCCGCGGATCGCGCGCATCGCCTGAGCCGGCATCTGCATCAGATCGGCGTTCTCGAGCAGCACCTGGCCGGCGGTGATGCGCCCGGGCGGGGTGGGGATCAGGCGCATGATCGCCAGAGCGGTCATGCTCTTGCCACAACCGGACTCACCCACGATGCCCAGGGTTTCGCCGCGTCGCAGGTCGAAGGCCACAGATTCCAGCACCCGCGCCACACCGCGTCGGGTTTCGAACTCGACGCTGAGGTCGCGAACCCGTAGCAGGGATTCGGAGGCCACCGCAGCCGGGCGGTTCTGGGCGGGTGCGTCGGCGGTGTTCATCGCTGGTGCAGCTTCGGGTTGAAGGCGTCGTTCAGGCCATCGCCCACGAGGCTGACCGCCAGCACCGTGAGGAAGATCGCAACCCCCGGGAAAGACACCGCCCACCAGGCATCGAGGATGTACTGACGATTGTTGCCGATCATCTGGCCCCAGGTCATGACATTGGGGTCGGACAGCCCGAGATAGCTCAGACCGGCCTCGAACAGGATCGCTACGCCCACCACCAGGGTGGCCGACACGATCAGCGGCGGCATCGCATTGGGCAGGATCTCGCGCAGGATCAGACGGCCGTTGCCGGAGCCCATGGTGCGCGCGGCGCTCACATACTCAAGCCGGCGCAGGCGCCAGAACTCGGCCCTGGCCAGGCGCGCTGTGGCCGGCCAGCTCACGGAGCCGATAGCGATCGTGACCACGAACAGCGAGGGCGAGAACAGGGTGACGAGCACCATCGCCAGCATCAGCGAGGGCAACACCTGGAAGAACTCCGTGACGCGCATCAGGGCTTCGTCGACGAAGCCGCCGAAGAACCCCGCCAGCGCGCCCAGGGTGACACCGATCAGCACGGTGATCAGCGCGGCCGCCAGGCCGACAATGATCGTGCCGCGGCCACCCACCACCATGCCGGCCAGGACATCGCGGCCCAGGTAGTCCGAGCCGAGCTCGACCGATTTCTCGACAAACGGCGGCGTGAACGGTTGGGCGACGATCGCGAACGGATCGACCGGATACAGTGTCGGGCCGAAGATCATGGCCAGCACGATCAAAGACAGCAACACCAGGCCCAGCAGGGCGGCCTTGTTGCGTCTGAACACCCGCCAGGCCTCGCGTGAGGGCGAGAGCACCTCGATGGCCTCGACCTGTGCCTCTGACATGGCAAAGGCATTGCCAGGCGCGCCGGCCGGCATGGCAGGGTCAGCAGTGGCGTCGGCGGGCGTGCCGGCGGACGGATCGGGTTCGGCCGGGCTCATCGGGTTCGCAGCCTCGGATCAATCAATCGATAGGTGAAGTCGGTAACCTGGTTGGCGACGATGGTCAGCGCCGCGCCGAATGTCAGCACACCCATCAGCGTGGGATAGTCTCGACCGAGAATCGAGTCCAGCGCGAGCGTGCCCAGGCCGGGCCACGAAAAGACCGTCTCGACCAGCACCGCACCGGACAGCAGATTGCCGAACTGGACGCCGGCCATCGTGACCACCGGCATCAGCGCATTGCGCAGCGCATGCTTGTAGGTGACCACGTTCTCGGACAAGCCCTTGGCACGCGCGGTGCGGATGAAGTCCGAACCCAGCACCTCGAGCATGCTGGCGCGCGATAGCCGGCTATACAGCGCCAGGTAGATCAGCGCGAGCGTGAGCGCCGGCAGAACCAGATGATGGGCGACATCGACCGCCGCCACCCAGCCGCCGCCGTAGATGCGCGGATCGGTCATGCCGGCAATCGGCATGATCGGCCAGACCTTGCCGAACAGGATCACCAGCAGGATGCCGGTCCAGAACACCGGCATGGCATAGCCGACCAGGGCGAACACCGTGACCGTTCCGCTGGCGAAGCTGTCGGGCCGGCGCGAGGCGAACACGCCCAGAGCGGTGCCGATCAGAATGGCCACGACCAGCGAGGTCATCACCAGCAGCAGGGTGGGGCCGACCCGCGCCAGGATCAGGTCGATGACAGGTTGCGAGTACAGATAGCTCTGACCCAGATCACCGCGCACCGCGCGGCCCATGTAGGTGAAGAACTGGGTCGTGACCGGCTTGTCCAGGCCGTAGTTGCGACGGATCTCTTCGAGCACCTCTTCGTCGGCACCGCCCATCTCACCGGCGATGACCATGGCCGGGTCGCCCGGTACCGCGTGGATCAGCGCGAAATTGATCGCCAATACCGCCAGCATCATGGCTGCCGCATAGAACAGTCGGCGGATCAGGAAGCTCAGCATCGATATCCGGGGGCGCGTGCAGTGCTCACGAAATGGTGCGGGATCGGGTCTCGGCCCGGGTGGCCGGCCGGTGGGCTCTCGTCGGCCGCAATTCTGTCACCCGCGTGATCGAACGCCAACGCGCGAGCATCGACGGCGCTGCGCGGCAGGCGCGCGGATCACGCGCGCGCCGGGCCGAACCGCCGATGTTCATGGCAAAGGCGCTCAGGAACTGACACTCATCTTGGACAGCGGGGTCATCACCCCCCAGACGCTGTCCGGCGGCGACGAGATGCGCTTGTTCCAGCCGACATGGAAGGTGATCTCATTCAGGAACACCACCGGGCACTCATCGACCACGATGCGCTGCAGCTCGTGATAGAGCTTCTTGCGCTTGGCCTCACTGGTCTCGGTGCCGGCCTGGGCGATGATCGCGTCCACCCGGTCGTTCTTGTAGCTCTGGGTGTTCGACCAGATCACGCCCTTGCGGATGTTCGATGAATCCCAGGTGCGATGCACGCCGATCACCGGATCACCCCAGTTCCAGACCGAATCGATGGTCATTTCGAACGCGTGGCTGGACACCCGCTTGGCCCAGGTGGGGAAGTCGGGCGACTGACGCAGTTCCACGTCGATGCCGATCTTGGCCAGGGCCGGCTTCGCGTATTCCTGCGCGGCCTTGATCATCGCATTGCCGGGAATCGCATCGAGCGTGAGCTTCAGGCGGGTTCCCGAGGCGTCGGGCTTCACGCCCGCGGCATCGAGCAGCGCGTTGGCCTTGTCGAGGTTCAGCGCATAGTGCTCGACCTTGCTCGTGTAGAACGGGCTGCCGTTGGCGATCGGGCCGGTGGCCCGCTTGTGCACGCCGCCAAACAGGGTGTTGGTGAGGAAATCCTTGTCCAGCGCGAAGTTGATCGCCTGACGAACCCGTTTGTCGGCCAGTTTGGGATCGGCGGTGTTGAAGGCCAGCCAGAGCAGGGGGCCGATTGCCGGCGCCGATGCCACCTCGACATTCAGATTGGACGCCGCCTGGGCGCGCTTGATCTCGCGCGCATCGGTCAGCAGCGGATGAACATCGATCTCACCTTTTTCCAGCGCCAGCATCAGACTGGCACCATCTTTGTATTCCTTGACGATGATCCGATCGAGCAGTGGCTGATCCGGCATGAAGAAGCCCTCATGACGGTCCATGATGATGTGCTGGCCGGGCTTGAATTCCACCAGTTTGAACGGGCCCGAGCCCACCGGATTCGAATTGCGCGGGTGGCGCTTGACATCCTGCCCGTCGCCATAGATGTGCTTCGGAATCACCGCGGCAAATGAGGTCGAAAGCGCCAGCGGCAGGGCCGGGTGCGGCTCGGACAGCCGGATGACCGCGACATGCTTGCCCTCGATGGTCACCGCATTGACCGGCCCCATCATGGCCTTGAACGGATGATTCTCGCGGATCGTCTCGATCGAGAACTGCAGGTCTTCGGCGGTGATCGGCCGGCCGTCATGGAAGGTGGCGTTCTCGCGCAGCTTCATGCGGATGCTGCGCGAGTCTTCGGACAGCTCCCAGCTCTCGGCCAGATACGGTTGCGGCTGCCATTTGGCGTTCATCAGCAAGGGGAAGGCGAACAACTGCGCGGCCGGCTGCATCGTGGCGATGCCCGATTGAACGGCCGAGTTCAGATGGCGGGGCTTTTGCGTGGTGCCGATGACGATCAGGCCGCCCTTGGCCTTCTGTGCCAGCACATGCATCGGAATACCGAACAGAGAGGTGGCCGAGCCCATCGCGCCCGCCTGGATGATCCGGCGGCGAATCAGATTGGTGTCCATTGAACTACCTCCTCCAAGATTGAGGCCGGCCGGCAGGGGCTTAGCGCCTGCCGGCGACATTTACCAGATCCCGATCAGCGCCGGGTTTGGAACCGATAGTAACCGCGCTTGCGATGATCACAAATTTCTCTCGGCGGTAATTCGGAACTCCGGCAGTGCACTTTGCAATGCGCGCCGGTCGAGCCGTTCGCTCAGGCCGATGACCACCAGCCTGCCGAGCCCATCGGCGGTGTCGCGGTCTAGCGGTTCATGCAGGCAGCGGCTGCCGAGCGCATGCACCACATGGAGGCGGCCGGAACCATCGCGCAGCAGGCCCTTGGCCCGCTCGATGCCGAGCGCCGGCGCCGACAAGGCCTTGGCGAGAGCCGACGGATCGACGCCGTCGGGGCCGGTCAGGGTGAGGCTCGTAAAGCGCTTTGCCGCGGGCCGCAGCGAGCGCGCCCGCAATTTCGTGGGGCGCTGGCCGGATGATTCATCGTCCGAGGCCCTTGCGTTTGTGGCATCGGCTTGCCCACTGGCGAGGTGCGTGGGCGAGTCATTCGCGCCCGCGGCTCGAAGCACATCGGGCTCGAGCACGATCTCGATCGGTACATCGCCCTGTTCGGCGCGCAACTGAGTGGCCTTGTCATTGATCGCGCGCAGCCGCTCGCCAACCCGCGACAGGGCCGGTTCATCGAGTTCGGCCGCGTGGCTGATCAGCAGCAGATCGGCGGCCGCAACCTGGCGTTCGATCGTGTCGGCGAGATAGCCGTCGGCCAGCAGGCCGGGCAGGCGTTCGCCCGAGACCAGGACCACCACGGCCGCGCGGCGCAGGCCCGGGAACAGGCCGATCGTGGCCGCCACACTGCCGGGCAGCGCGACCCCGCTGGCCTCGAGCAGGACATGGTCGATATCGGAAAAACGCTCGCGCAGCTCGCCCAGGGTGGCGACCAGATCGCTGCCGATCGTGCAGCAGACGCAGCCACCGGCCAGTTGCAGCATATCTTCATCACCGCCCTCGATCAGATCGGCATCGATGGAGAGATCGCCGAAGTCATTGACCAGCACCGCCAGGCGTCGGCCCTGCGCCTGGCGCAACAGGCTGTTCACCAGGGTGGTCTTGCCGGCCCCGAGGTAGCCGCCGATCACGGTGACCGGCAGCCGCGGCATCGCGTTCATCCGGGCCGGTGTCAGGCCTGCACGGCCTGATTGATCTCGCCGCCCACCACCGTGCCCCAGATGCGCACATCGCGCAAAGACTCCGGGGCGATCTCGGTCGGATCGTCCTCGAGGACAGCGAAATCCGCGCGTTTGCCGGTTTCGATCGAACCGATTTCATGATCGAGCTTGAGCGTATAGGCCGCGCCCAGGGTGATCGCATAGAGGGCGTCTGCCACCGGAATACGCTGGGCCTCGCCCAGCACGCGGCCGCTGCTGGTCAGCCGGTTGACCGCGCACCAGGCCGTGAACAGCGGCCCGAGCGGGGTCACCGGGGCGTCCGAGTGAATCGCGAACGGCACGCCCGTGGCCAGCGCGGTGGCGCAGGCGTTCATGCGCTCCGCGCGCTCGGGGCCGACCGTTTGCGAGTAGTGCTCATCGCCCCAGTAGAACGCATGATTGGCGAACAGGTTCACGCACATGCCCAGCGCCTTCATGCGTCTGAACTGGGCGGCATTGGCCAGCTGGCAGTGCTGGAATGTGTACCGGTGATCGGCCAGCGACTGCCCGCGTGCCACCTCGGTCATCGTGTCGAGCACGAGCTCGGTGGCCTCGTCGCCATTGGTGTGCATGTGGATCTGGATGCCCTCGCGCAGGCCGAGCGTGAGGATCTCGCGCAGTTCTTCGCGGGTGGTGTACCAGAGGCCGTTGGGCGCGCCGTTGTAGTAGCCGGGCCAGCGCAGGCGGGCGGAGAAGCCCTGGATCGAGCCGTCCATGACCAGCTTGATGCGGCCCATCAGCAGTTTGTCGGTGGATTGGCCGACGACCGCCTTGGCCCGGGCCACGCAGTCCTTGACCGTGATCGCATTGAGCCGCACCAGGGGCACCAAACGCACACGGAAATCCGGATCCGCGGTGGTTTTGAGCATGGTCTCGACCACGTCTGGCGACATCGGGCTGGCCAGGTCCGTCGCGGTGGTGACCCCCTTGCGAACGCACAGGCGTGAGAAGCGCATCAGCCCCTCGTGATTGGCACCGAGAAAGTTGCGATCCAGCGGCGTTTTCCTGGACACCGGTGTCATCGCGTCGGGGCCCTTGAGCTCGCCGGTGGGAATGCCATCTTCGCCCAGCGGCAGGCCGGGGTGCTCGATGCCCTCGCGCAGCCAGTCCACGGCCCGCAGGCCGGCACTGTTGGTGTTGATGATGTGGCCGCTGGCATGCATCACCGCGACGATACGGGTGTCCGAGACGCGGTCCAGGTCGGCGCGCACGCAACGCCGGTCGTGGAAGTAGATCGGATCCAGCCCCCAGGCCACCAGCGGTGTTTCGGCATCGGGCATCGCGCGCTCGGCCTCGATCAGGCGTTGCACGACATCCTCGAGATTCTTCGCGCCCGGCCACAGCTTGCCGTCGGGATCCATACGGTCGTGGAAGCCCACATAGGTGAACTTCCAGAGTGCGCCTTCCATCACATGGCTGTGACCCTCGACCAGGCCGGGCATCAGGACCTTGTCGGCGAAGCGATCATCGATGCTGGCCGGGCCCCAGCTCTGCAGCTCCTGCAACGTCCCTGCGGCCAGGATGCGGCCATCGCGCACCGCGACATGATCGACCACGGGTCGGTTCGGGTTCATCGTGATGATCTTGCGCGCGCGGTAGATGACCGTTTCGCCCATGGCTGGCTCCGATTGGAAGAATTGATCGATCGATTATGGCGCAATCGCGGCGCCCGCCCTGCGCGGGAGCGGCCCCGGGGGCCGATCACAATGGCAGGGCCGAGGTGTGTTTGATCTCCTTCAGCACCAGATTGGTATGGATGCGTGAGATGCCGGGAAGATCGAACAGGAACTCATCGAGAAACCGGTTGTAGGCGTCGGCATCCGTGCAGAGCACCCGCAGGTGATAGTCCGCATCGCCGGTGGTCGCAAAGCATTCGAGGACCTCGGGCCGGTCGAGGATGCGCGCCACGAATGTCTCGACATGGGACCGGTCATGGCGCGACAGTGACACATGGACGATGGCCGAGAAGCCGAGGCCGGCCGCGCGCGGATCGAGCTCACAGGCATAGCGGCGCACGAGCCCGGCCTGCTCGAACGCGCGTATCCGGCGCCAGCAGGCCGACGTGGACATGCCGACCCGCTCGGCCATCTCGGCATGGGGCAGGCGGCAGTCCTGCTGCAGCAGGGCGAGCAATGCACGGTCCCGGCGGTTCAGGGTGAGAGCGGATGGTTGTTTCATGAAATACGCTGATGTTGAATCCCTTTGCCATCGTAACCCTTGTAAGCGCGCAGATCTGGGCAAATGTTTCGCGCGTTCAGGCATAGACTGGCTGCATCTGCCCAGGCGCATTCGATCGGGGGGTGAATCCCATGCCAGATGACCAGCACGACACCGGCCTCACACTGCCGCCGCCCGCGGCCGCGCCCGCACCCGGTGGTGCCGGCGCGGCCGGTACCGCCACCTTGGCCGACTACCGGCTCGATGACCGCTACCGGCGCACCCGGGGGCGGGTGTTCCTGACCGGCACCCAGGCGCTGGTGCGCGTGCTGCTCGAGCAGGCGCGCCGCGATCGTGCCCTCGGCCTGAACACCGGTGGTTTTGTCTCCGGCTATCGCGGCTCGCCACTCGGCGCGGTCGATCTCGAGCTCTGGCGGGCCGCGGACACCATCCGCGAGGCCGGCATCGAGTTTCTGCCGGCGGTCAATGAAGACCTGGCCGCGACCGCGGTGCTCGGATCGCAGCAGGTGGAGACCGACCCGGAGCGGACCGTCGACGGCGTGTTCGCACTCTGGTATGGCAAGGGGCCGGGTGTCGATCGCGCCGGCGACGCGCTCAAGCACGGCAACGCGTATGGCAGTTCGCCGCACGGCGGTGTGCTGGTCGTGGCCGGCGATGACCATGGCTGCGTCTCATCATCGATGCCGCACCAGAGCGATGTCGCATTCATGGCCTGGTTCATGCCCACGCTGAATCCCTCGTCGGTGGCCGAGTATCTCGCCTTTGGCGAATACGGCTACGCGATGAGCCGATTCACCGGGATGTGGGTCGGCTTCAAGGCGATCTCGGAGACGGTCGAGTCGGCGGCCTCGGTCGAGCTGCAGCCGCCGCGTGAATTCATCACCCCGGATTTCACGCCACCGCCCGAGGGTCTGCACTATCGCTGGCCCGATCTGCCGAGCCCGGCGATCGAGGCACGCATGCAGGCCAAGAAGGATGCGGTCTATGCGTTTGCCGAGGCCAATCCGATCGATCGTCGCATCTATGATCTGGCCGATGCCTCGTATGGCATCGTCACCACCGGCAAGGCCCATGGGGATCTGATGGAGGCCCTGCGTCTGCTCGGGCTGAACGAGGCCGAGTGCCGACGACTGGGCATCGATATCTACAAGGTGGGTATGGTCTGGCCGCTGGCGCGCCGCGACGCCCTGGCGTTCGTGCGCGGCAAGCGCGAGATCCTGGTCATCGAGGAAAAGCGCGGGATCATCGAGAGCCAGTTCAAGGAATCCTTTTACGATTATCCGGGCGACAAACCGCAGCGCATGGTCGGCAAGCAGGACGAGAACGGCCACGACCTGGTGCCCTGGATCGGCGAACTCTCGCCGCGTCGGCTGGCCGGAATCGTCGCCGCCCGGCTGGACGGGCTCTTTCCCGGCCACGATTTCAAGAAGCGCGCGGCGCGCATGAGTGCGCGCGAGCCGGGCGCATTGTTGACCCAGGGTGCACCGCGTACCCCGTACTTTTGCTCGAGGCTGCCCGCACAACACCTCGACCCGCGTCCTGACGGCTCGCAGGCCCTGGCCGGGATCGGCTGCCACTTCATGGCCAGCTGGATGAACCGCAACACGACCTCGCTGATCCAGATGGGTGGCGAGGGGGGTGAACTGGGGCGTTCCGCTTCAACGGCCGCGCACACGTGTTTCAGAACCTGGGTGAGGGCACCTACTATCACTCGGGCTCGATGGCGATCCGCCAGGCGATCGCCGCCGGCACGAACATCACCTACAAGATCCTCTTCAACGATGCCGTGGCCATGACCGGTGGCCAACCGGTGGACGGGCCCGTGAGTGTGCCGGCAATCGCACAATCGGTGCGCGCGGAGGGCGTGGGCCGGATCGCGGTGGTCAGCGATGATCCCGCGCAATTCGAGGCGCGGCAGTTTCCCGCCGGTGTCACCTTCCACGAGCGGCGCGAACTGGATTATGTGCAGCGCGAATTGCGTGAGATTGCCGGGGTGACCGTGCTGATCTACGCGCAGCCCTGCGCAACCGAACTGCGCCGCAAACGCAAGCGCGGACAGGCCAGTGAACCCGCCGAGCAGGTGATGATCAATCCGCTGGTCTGCGAGGGCTGCGGCGACTGCTCGGTCGCATCCAACTGCCTCAGTGTGGAGCCGATCGAAACCCCGTTGGGCCGCAAGCGGCGGATCAATCCGTCCACCTGCAACAAGGACATGAGCTGCCTCGAGGGCTTTTGCCCGAGCTTCGTGACCGTGCTGGGGCAGGCGAAAAGCCATTACCGGTGCCCGGGCTCGGTGACCCGATCGCATTGTCGGCCGACCTGCCCGCACCGCCGTCGTCCGAGCTGGAGCATCCCTGAACTGCTCGTCACCGGGGTCGGCGGCACCGGCGTCATCACGGTCGGCGCGATCATTGCCATGGCCGCACACCTCGAGGGTCGCGGAGTCTCGGTTCTGGATTTCACCGGCTTCGCACAAAAGTTCGGGCCGGTGCTCAGTTATCTGAAGCTGGCCCGCTCGCCGGCGGATCTGCATTCGGTGCGGATCGACACCGGCGCGGCCGATGCCCTGATCGGCTGCGACATGGTGGTCTCGGTGAGCGAGAAGGCCAATGCCTGCATGCGCGCCGGCACCCGCGCCGTCGTCAACACGGCCGCCATGCCCACCGGTGAAATCGTGCGCGAGCGCGACGCATCGCTGAACATCGAGGCCAAGCTGGTGGCGCTGGCCTCGCGGATTCAACAGGATCCGATCCCGGCACTGGATGCCAACCGGCTGGCACAGTCGCTGCTCGGCGACACCGTCTACGCCAACATGTTGATGCTGGGCCTGGCCTGGCAAAGCGGGCTCGTGCCGCTTGGCCTGGCGGCGATCGAGGCGGCGATCCGCCTCAATGACGTCCAGGTGGACAGGAATCTGCAGGCCTTCGCCTGGGGCCGGCTGGCAGCCAGGCCGAATGCACAGCTGCAGGCCTTGATGAACGGGTCCGCACCGTCTGCGGCCACGCTCGATGCGCTGATCGAAACGCGCGCCGCGTTCCTTGCCGACTACCAGGATGATCGTTGGGCGAACCGCTACCGGCGGCTCGTGCAGAGAGATGCGCCAGGCCGAATCCCCGCTGGGTAGCGAGCAGCTCACCCGGGCCGTGGCGCTGGGCCATTTCCGGCTGATGTCGCTGAAGGACGAGTACGAGGTGGCGCGTCTGCACCGGCACCCGGATTTCATCGCCGAGCTCGATGCCCGCTTTCAGCCCGGGTATCGGATGACACATCATCTCGCGCCCCGGGCCTGACCCGCGGCACCGACTCCGTGGGCGACCCGCCAAGCGGCGCTTCGGGCCCTGGGTGCGGCAAGTGTTCAAACCGATGGCCGCGGCGCTGCTGCGCGGCGGCCCGTTGGACCTCACCCGGTTCAGCCGGGAGCGACGCGAGGCGCGCCATGGTCGACTGGCACGAACGCCTGGTCGACGGCTGGTTGGACAGGCTGAGCCAGGAGAATCTGGCCGGGCGGGTGGCGCAGGCAGCGCGCATCGACGAGATTCGTGGCTTCGGGCCGGTTCGCGCGGCCGCGGCCGCGCGGGTGCGGGCGGCGCTCCGCCGAGGACTGATTCGCGCCGGATAGTGTCTCGGTGCGCCGGGCGCCCGGCCGGCGCATGTCGCGCACGATGCTGCGTTATGCGATCGAGCGCTTTCCTCCCGCCTTGCGGCGCCACTATCTCGAATCGACGCGCTGACCCGACACCGAAGCCAGCGCGTTTTCGTGGTTTACTTCCCCCGGCAGAGTCAACCCAGGAGACAGGTATGTCCAGCGAAACGTCTTACGTGATGATCGCCTCGATGGATGTCGAGGCAGAGAAGGAGGCCTTGTTCAATGAGGTCTATGACGAACATGTCCGCTTCTTGCTGGAGGTGCCCGGGGTGAGGTCGGTCACCCGGCTCAAGGGCGAGCCGTTTCGCCTGGCGATCGCCGGCGGCACGAAGGAGATGCCGCCGCCATCGCCGGTCTACACGGCGATCTATGAGATCGACTCACCCGATGTGCCGGCAAGTGAGCAGTGGGCGGCCGCGGTAGAGCGCGGCCGTTGGGCGGAGGAGGTTCGTCCGTTCACCCGCAATCGCATGCATGCGATGTACAAGAAGGTCTGAGGGTCGAAGAACCCCGGCCGGCGCGGAGGCAACGATGGCGGATGATTCGCGGGTTTGTCTGGTCCTGGGGGCGGGCGCTGGCATCGGCGGGCACGTGGCCCGGCGTTTTGCCAGCGGCGGCTATCACGCGGTGCTGTGCCGCCGCTCCGATCAGCCGGGCCTGGCCCGACAGGTTGCCGCGATCGAGGCCGATGGCGGGCGTGCCAGCGGCAGGATGCTCAATGCCGTGGAGGAGGGCAGCATCGAGCATCTGGTGGACGAGGTCGAGCGCGGGATCGGCCCGGTGCACTGTGCGGTGTTCAACCTCGGTGCCCAGATCGGCAATCGCGCACTTGCCGATACGTCAGCCAAGGCCTTCGAACTCGGCTGGCGCATGGCAACCTTCGCCTTGTTCCGACTGGCCCGTGAACTGTTGCCGCGGATGAGCGCGCGCGGCGATGGCACGTTGCTGGTGACCTCGGCAACCGCCGCGATGCGCGGCAATACCGGTCAGCATTCTCATGCGGCCGCGATGGCCGGTCGCCGCATGCTGTGCCAGACGCTCAATGCGGAGTTTGCACCGCAAGGCGTGCATGTCGCACACATCGTGGTCGACGGTGCGGTCGAGGCTCCCGATACGCTGGGCAGACTGCTCGGTCCCGAGCGCTTCCAGGCGCTGGTCGCCGAGCGCGGCGGCACTCACGACGGCATGCTCAAGCCGGAGCACCTGGCGCAGACCTACTGGCATCTGGCGCACCAGCATCGGTCCGCATGGACGCATGAGATCGATCTGCGACCGTTCTCGATCCAGCCCTGGTGGAACAGCTGAGCCGGCTGTGTGGCGCGCGGGCTCAGCAGCGGCTGTAGAAGTAGGTCCAGAAGCGGCGGTTGGGCAAGGGATCGGGCAGGCCGCGTTCGCGTATGAAGCGCCCGGCAAGCCGATAGGCTTCGCCTTCCGCGGCGGCCCGGCACGGCAGCCGTTCGATCTCACCGGTTCGATACTGCACATGGTGAACCAGTTCGTGCAACAGGCGTTCCTGGAAGTACGGATTGGCCAGCTTGTCCGCGTATTTGCCGGCCCGTGGTGCAAGCTGGGCGGCGAGTACATAGATCGTGCCGGTGTCCGCCGCCGTCGGGTCGTACAGCGCGATCACGCGTTCGTTCACCTCCGGGGTCTTGGCCGTCAGGCCGGAGTGCCGATACATTTCCCGTGTGATTTCCGTCGGTGTCATCTCGATGACCTTCGGTAACTCGACGCCCTCGACATTCAGCGTCGAGTGTGTGCCGATCCAGACGAGCAGGGAAAGGAGGAGCGCTTCCATGGCATGCTCCGGTGCAGTCGCGGCGATGCCTCAGCGTAGGCAATGTCATGGCGGCTGACATCCACAGGAGTGACCAGGATCGGCACTCCGGGCGCAACACCTGACCAACCGGGCATGAATCGATGGCACTGCATGGAACCGCTTTCATCGCGATCTGGCACGATCTCGCGCCCGGATTCGAATCTGAATTCGAGCGCTGGCATACCGAGGAGCACATGCCGGAGCGGCTGGGCGTGCCGGGTTTTCTGCGTGGCACGCGCTACATGAACTGGGATCAAGCGCCGCGTGTGTGCTTCACGCTCTACGAGCTCTCGCACATCGAGGTTTTTCGATCCCCGGGCTATCTGGCGCGCCTGAATGCGCCAACCGATTGGACCCACCGCGTCCAGCCCGGTATGACGAATTTTCTGCGCGGGTCCTGCGAGACGCTGGTATCTCTCGGGCAGGGAATCGGCGGCGCCGTGGCCAGTGCGCGGATCACGGTCGACGAAGCCGGCTCAGGCGACATCACTGCGAAGCTGGCGGCGGTGGCCTTCAAGGTCAATGCGCTGCCCGGAGTGACCTCGACCCACCTGGGCCGTCACGCCGCGCGCTTCGCCGGCCTGGCCACGGCGGAGTCGGGGCTGCGCCCGCCGGCACCCGAATCACGTTTCGACTATGTGTTGATGTTCGAGGGTATCGATCTGGAAACGCTCGAACGCGCGTCCACCGGGGTTCGGCATGGGCTGCTCGATGCCGGTGCGCGCGAAGCGGAGATCGGATGCTATCGGCTGTCCTATCAGCTGCGAGCCCCCGTCTGATCGTATTGCCGTCGCGCCCGGCGGTATCCCCGAGCCACAAGCGATTCGTGCGCCAGGCTGAGCGCTCCTGGCGCAACGGATACTAGAATGAAGGCCTCTCACGTGGCCGAGGAATGGACATGAATGCCCGATCCGCACTGCTTCTGGGCCTGTCGATCGCACTGGGCCTGGCGGCCGCGGCCTGGATGCATGCCCGCGGCGCCCTGGAAGCCCGCATGCTCGATCGCAGCGTCACGGTCAAGGGGCTGGCCGAGCGCGAGGTCGCGGCCGATGTGGTCATCTGGCCGATCCGGTTCACCGCCGCCGACAACGAGCTCGAGGCCCTGTATGAGCGTCTGCAGGCCGATACCGCCAAGGTCGAGAAGTTCCTGCTGGCCGCCGGTATCGAGCGCACCGCCATCAGCACCGCGCCGCCGGCCGTGACCGACAAATTCGCCCAGGCCTATGGTTCGGGCGAGACCGCGAGTCTTCGTTTCGTGGCCAACCGCAGCGTGACCGTGCATACCAACCGGATCGAAGCGGTGCAGAAGGCGATGCAAAATGCGCTCGAGCTCGGCCGTCAGGGCGTTACGCTGAGTGGCGATTTCGATTCGCGGCCGCTGTACCTCTACACCAAGCTCAATGAGCTCAAGCCCGGCATGGTGGAAAGCGCCACCAAGGAGGCGCGCGCGGTGGCGCGCAAGTTCGCCGATGACTCGGACAGCCGCCTGGGCAAGATACGTCGTGCCTGGCAGGGGCAGTTCAGCATCGAGGATCGCGACCAGAACAATCCGCAGATCAAGCGGGTCCGCGTGGTGTCGACGATCGAGTATTACCTGTCGGACTGAGCCGCAATGCCGTGCGTACGTGCGATCGTGCCTTTTCCAAGGCCGGTTGGCAAAACCATTGCGCGCCTAGTCCAGCAAGGCCTTCAGATGCGCGACCACGCTGCGCGCGAGCACATCGGGCACATAGCCACCTTCGAGCATCGACAGCAGTCGGCCCCCGGCATGGCGCTTGGCCAGCGCAAGGACGCGCGCTCACCCAGCGGTATCGTCATCGACCAGCCGCATATCGGACATGTCGTCATGGAGATGACCGTCGAAGCCGGCCGATATGAACACGAACTGTGGTGCGAAGCGATCGAGCGCCGGCAGCCACCGGCTTTCGATTGCGGCGCGAAAGGCGGCACCGTCGGTGCCTGCCGGCATCGGCAAAGCGACCAGATTGGGCGCCGGGTGCTCGATGCCGGAATGCGGAAGTAGAACGGATGCTGGAACCAGGAGCAGAGCAATACCGCTCATCGCCCCGGAAGATCTCCTCGGTGCCATTGCCGTGGTGTACATCGAAATCGACGATGGCGATGCGTTGCAGACCATGGGCGGCGAGCGCATGGGCGGCCGCCACTGCCACATTGTTGAAGATGCAAAAGCCCATGGCGCCGGAGCGCTTGGCATGGTGGCCGGGGGGGCGCACCGCGCAGAAGGCGGCGGACAGTCTGCCGGCGGCAATCAGGTCGACGCCCACAACGCCGGCGCCTGCCGCATGCAGCGCCGCGGCCAGGCTGCCCGGCGACATGATCGTATCGCCGTCCAGGGCGATGCTGGTATCCGCCGGTGCGATGGCCATGATGTGATCGACATAGTGCGGGTCATGCACGCCCGGCAAAGCTGTTCCCGGCTTGCCCGGGGCGCCCCTGGTGATGAACCAGCACGGCATCCAGTCCCGAGGCGATCAGGCATTCTCGATCGCTTCCGAGCGGATCGATGCTTCCGGATGTCGGCCCCGGATCGTGGCCGCGGCAAGAAGCGTCATGCGTGATGTAACCAAGCATCGGATCAGGCGCCGCTACAGGGCGCGCTCGAAACCGAAGCTCGCGCGAGTCCGAATCGGCCAGGTGATGAAGCCCAGTTCGGACATCAGCTTCAGCATCGGTGCGTTATCGCGTAGCACGGTGCCTTCGATGCGCGTCAGGCGCTGATCACGGGCGGCGTCCATCAGCGCCTTCATCAGACGGGTGCCGACCCCCTGACCCTGCAGCCGTTCCGACACCACGATGGCAAATTCACAGCTGCGGTTATCGGGATTGATCGCATAGCGGGCAACGCCTTGCTGAAGCGCCCGGCCCTGCTCGATCGTGAGTGCGACCAGCGCCATCTCACGCCGATAGTCGATCTGCGTGAAGCGGGCGAGCATCTCCGGGCTCAGTTCGCTGATCGAACCCATGAAGCGATAGTGCCTGGCCGCCGGTGACAGCGCGCGCACGAAGGCCGCTTCGGCCTGGGCATCCTCGGGCCGGATCGGGCGGATCGTCAGCGGCGTGCCGTCTGCCAGATGCTCGTGGCGCACCAGATGACGCGGGTAGGGATGGATCGCGACATGGTCATAGGGATCGCCGCCACCGCCGGGCGGACGTCCTTGGTCTGCGCATCCACGGCAAGAACGCCCGAGGGCCCGGCGATCAGCGGGTTGATGTCCAGCTCGGTGACGTGGGGCAGCTCGCAGACCATGTCCGAGATGCGCAGCAGCACATCGATCACGGCGTCACGGTCGACCGCGGGCCGATCGCGGAAGGCATCGAGCAGACGGGCCACCCGGGTCTGGTCGATCAGGCGATTGGCCAGTACCGCATTGAGCGGCGGCAAGGACACGGCGCTGTCGCGCAGCAGCTCGACCATCGTGCCACCGGCGCCGAACATGATCGCCGGGCCGAAGATCGGGTCCCGGCTGACGCCGACCACCAGTTCGCGCCCGTTTTCCAGTCGCGCCATCGCCTCGACCGTGACTCCCCGGATCTCGGCCTGCGGCCGCGCCGCCGCGGCCGATTCCGTGACCTCATCAAACGCCCGCTTGACGTCGACCGCCGACGGGATGCCCAGGCGCACGCCGCCGACATCGGACTTGTGCAAGATCTGCGGCGATCGGATCTTGATCGCCACCGGATAGCCGACGGTTTCGGCGGCGACGAGCGCCTGCGCCGCGGTGTCCGCTTCGAGGGTGAGGCTGATCGGAATGTGGAAGGCGCGCAGAAGCGCCTTGGACTCGGTGTCCGAAAGCATCGACCGGCCCTCGCCGAGCGCGCTCTCGATGATCATGCGGGCGCCGTCGAGGTCGGGGTTCGCGTCATCATGCTGCGGGCCCGGTACCTCGAGCGCAAGCTGTTGATTCTGATAGTGGCGGGCCAGGTAGTGAAAGGCCTCGACCGCCAGCTCGGGGCTGGTGAAGTCCGGAATGCCGTGCGAGGACAGCAGCTCGCGCCCCGCGGCCACCGCTGTTTCGCCCATCCAACAGGCCAGCAGGGGTTTGCCGTTCGATGGCGCAATGGCATCGATGACGGCCTGCGCGACCGCGCCCGGATCCGTCATCGCCTGGGGCGTGAGCATCACCAGCACCCCGTCGAATCCCGGGTCGGTCAGTGCGGTGGAGACCGCTTTGCCGAATTGTTCCGGTCTGGCATCGCCCAGCACGTCGATCGGGTTGGCACGAGACCAGAAGGGTGGCAGCGCGCGATCGAGCGCGGACAGTGTCTGCTCGCAGGGCGAGGGTAGCGCGATGTTCAGATCGCCAGCCCGGTCAGCGGCGAGCACCCCGGCGCCACCGCCGTTGGTGATGATGCCAAGGCGGTTGCCGCGGGCCCGCAGGCCGGGCGAGAGGATCTCGGCGGCGGCGAACAGCTGGTCGAACGTGAGAACACGGACCGCACCGGCCCGGGCCAGCGCGGCATCGAAGACGGCGTCATTGCCGATCAGCGCCCCGGTATGCGTCTGTGCAGCCTTCGAGCCGCCAGCGTGGCGGCCGGCCTTGAGCACGATCACAGGCTTCAGGCGCGCCGCATGCCGCAGTGCCGAGATGAACGCGGGGGCGTCGCGCACGCCCTCGATATAGAGCAGGATCGCGCTGGTTTGCTCGTCAAGGGCAAGCAGATGCAGCACGTCCCCGAAACCGATGTCCAGGGAATTACCCAGTGACACCAGCGCTGAGAAGCCGAGGTGATGCGGTGCGGCCCAGTCCGAGATGGCCGATAGCAGCGCCCCCGACTGTGAGACGAGCGCCAGGTGCCCGCGCGGCGTCCGGGCGCGCAGAAAGCTGGCGTCCATCGCCTGCCAGGGGCGCACCAGGCCGACACAGTTCGGTCCGAGCAGGCGAACGCCGGCCTTGCGCGCGGCATCGAGCAATGTGCCGGCCAGCGATTGACCGTCGCCGCCGCCTTCGCCGAAACCGGCTGAGATCACGATCGCATTGCGGGTGCCCGCCTCACCGCATTGCCGGATGATCTCGGCGACCGTGGTTGCCGGAGTGGCGATCACCGCCAGATCGACCGCCTGGCCGGCATCGGCCGGTGTCGGATGGCGAAGTGTGTCGCCGATGGCCAGCGAATACTTCGGGTTGATGGCGAGCAGCGGCCCGGCGAGCCGGCGCGGCGCATGTTCTGGGCACCCAGAGCGCCGACGTTGTCCGGAAGCGCGGCGAGGCGCAGGCTGCGGCGACGGACGCCGGATTGAACCAGCGCGTACAACCAGCAGTTGCGTTGCATGGCGATCTCACGACGGCTGAATGGGAGAATTGCGCGCGATCCGCGGGCGGTCGCTGGCAGTAGTGAGCATACAGAATCGCGCCGAAAGCGGGCAGGGTCAGCGGCGGCAAAGAAGCCCGGATCGCTGCTATCGCGACAGTTGAGCCTGCCACTGGCGCTCAGGCGGGCCGACCGATAAAATTCTGGATTATTTGAGATAATCGCCATCGACGCCTCTCGCTTGCAGCACCGGTGAAGACGCATTTCACAAGGTATCCAACCGGCTCCAGACCACCGTGCTGCTTACGCTGAACATAAGCGGATTTCGCTCCGCACCCCCGATCGCCGCGCCTATGATGTCATCATCGTCGGCGGCGCGATCATGGGGTCGGCAAGCGCCTGGTTCCTGGCTGCGAATCCGGATTTCAGAGGCCGTGTGCTGGTCATCGACCGTGGTCGAGTTTCCAGAGCTGTTCCACGGCCCGCACCAACTCCTGCATCCGTCAACAGTACTCTGACCGAGCTCCACAATGTCCGCGTCTCGCAGTTCGCGGCACAGTTCATCAAGGATCTGCGCCATCAGATGGGTGACGACGAACGGGTGCCGAATCTGTCGATTCATACGTTCGGCTATCTGTATCGCCGGCGATCAGGCAGGGGGCCGATGTTCTGCGCGCGAATCCAGGCTGGTGCAACGCGCTGCCGGCGCTGCGACCAGTTCTCGGCGGACGAGATCGCCAGGCGGTGGCCGTTCCCACCGGCTGGACGATATCGTGCTCGGTTCCATCAACCGGGTCGATGAGGGCTATTGGGACAGCAGCACCGTGTTTGCATTGGTTCCAGCGCCTGGCGCGCGCGAGCGCCGACGTCGAGTACGTGGCCAATCGAGGTCGTGGCGGTGCGTCGTGACCCTTCGGGCTGCGGGTCACCGGCGTCGCGCTGGCCTCGGGCGAGGAGATCGCCTGCGCCTGTCTGGTCAATGCCTGCGGCCGCGAGCGCGCAGCTCGCGGCGATGGCCGGCCTGGAACTGCCGGTGGAGCCACCTGTGATTCACCTGGATCGTGCGCGCGCGCGAAGCGCCTCGCGCATGACCTGCCGCTGACCATCGACCCCAGTGGTGTGCATGTGCGTGAGAACGGTGGCGGTGACCACCTACATGTGCGGCAGCCATGCCGACCGACCCGCCGGTCGATCCCGATGACTTCACCATGGACCGGAAGCACAAGACCCATGTCTGGCCGGCTCGGCCGCGCATTCCGGCGTTCAGCGAACTGCGCATGCGACCCTTGAATGGGCGGGCCGCTATGCCTGCAACGTGTTCGATCAGAATGCGATTCTCGAGGCCGCACCCGCAACTGCCGGGTATTCCTGTTCATCAACGGCTTTTCAGGTCACGGGCTACAGCGTCGCCGGCCATGGGCCGGGGGCTGAGCCGGTGGCTCACCTATAGCGAGTACGCACGCTGGATCTGAGCCCGTTTCATTGCGATCGGATCGTTCGCCGAGCCTCACTGATCGAACGTGCCGTGATCTGGGCGGATCGTCCGGCGCCGGTCGCCTCACCAACGCAGAACGGCCTGGAGCGGCCGGACGCGCCCGATAAGCGCGTCCCCAGGCGCGCAAGCGAGCGCTCGCCCGGCGGGTGCCCCGCGAAACGCGAGAACTGCAATGCCGCTGCCAGCGTGCAATCAGCCACCGAAGACGGTCTCGCCACAGAGCAGAGGCCGATCATCGCCGAGCGGTCTCGAGTAATCCAGTGCGGCTGCATAGCCACTACGGGCTCAGACCGCCCGCTCCGGATCGGCCGGCAGCCCCAGCGGCGGCGCCGTTGCATGGACGTGCGACGCGATCCGAGGATGGCGGGCCGCGGCTCGATCACCGTGCGCTCCAGGTTGGCCACCATGGGCGCAGGCCTGCGCCCGCCGCTGCCGGCGCGCCGTCGTTGAACCGGTCCTCGAGGTAGTTGATGATCGCCAGCGATTCGATCAGGTGTGAGCCATCATCCAGTTCGAGCACCGGCAGCGTGCCGAACGGATTGCGCGCCAGGTGTTCAGGTTCGCGGTGCGGCCTTGACGTGTTGACCGCGATCTGTTCGATCGGCAGCGGCTGGCCGTGCTAACTGCGCGTTCGGCCAGATAGAGCATCACCTTGAACAGTTCGGTGCCAGCGGCACCAGACCAGCTTCATCTTCGGTCTCGTTCAGAAACTGACGGGCGCTGGCTTGTGTTCAGATACGCCTTGGGTAGCAGGAGACGATATCGTATTCCGCCTGCGCAGCCGCACCATGACACCCGTTCGGCCGTTGTCCGGGGCCTGCCGTGGCGCCTGTTGCCACGGTTTGCCGATGCGGGAAGAGATGTCGATGGCCAGTAGTCGACGATCGATGTGTTGATCGTGAGGCAGTCGCAGCCTGATGCTGGCTCGTGAAGCCGGGCAGCACCAGCATCGCCATAGCGGTGGACAGGGTCGACCGTGGCCACCGCACCGCAGGCCAATGCCACGCAGCGCGCTCGATGGAGCACTATCGGCGCCTGGGATTGCCGATGAGATTCGCGCGCTCCGGTATGCCGGCCGACCATCCGACCGATGTCGCCTATTTCCACCACCTTCGCAGGCTATGAACTCGGCGCGTCACCCGGATGCCGGGGTTCAGCGAACCGCTGCCGGTGCGCGCTCGAGCGGTCTGGAACGGCGCCAGTGCCACACCGGGTCGCCCGGAAGTCACGAGTCGAGCAGACCTTGCTGCGCCATGCAGGCATTGTCGCGTGCATATCTCCGTTCGATACCGAGGCCGGTTTCGAACAAGACTCATGTACGTGACCGCGACGGTGCAAGCGGCCGGCGGCGGCGAACCGAGCCGGTTCATGCCCGCTATCTGTTTGCAGCCGACCAGTTCCACCAGAGCCTGAACGTCGGCTGGGCATCGCGTTACAGGGTGACGATCCACGTCAGCGCGACTTCATGGGCGGGCGGATGTTTGTCGATCTATCTCGATGCGCCGGCTCTCACGAGATTGGGCATCGAGCGCGCCTGGATGTACTGGACCTTGACGTCGGCGTGCACTGCTGGCAACGGTCGACGGCCGAGGCAGTTTCCGCGCTGCACACCCATTGCGCGACGGCGGGTTCGCAGCGGCGATCACTGAAGAGGACGCACGCGCGTGTTTCTGCAGGCGCTCGGACGGGAGAATCCCGTTTCGGATCACCGGCATCATATCATCGACGGCCGGGCGCGTTGGTGGCGGATCGCTTCTCGCAGAGGCCGGGTGTTCCTGGGCGGCGATGCGGTCCATCTGTTCACGCCCACCGGCGAGATGGGCTACTTCTGGCGGTCGGATGCGGCGAACATCGGCTGGAAGCTGGCCGCTGTGCTCGCGCCCAAAGACCGATCCCGCTGCTCGGCAGCTACGGCTCAACGCCGGCCGATTGCGCAGCGCAACACCAGTTTCAGCGCTGGCCTTCGCGCCAGTTCGTTGGGACTCTATGTGCCATCGCCGGCCATCGAGGACGAGGGGCCTGCCAGCGAGGCTCGCCGGGCCTCGCGCCGGCGCTGTGCGCCAGCACGGAGAGCGCGGTTCGATCGCCGGCTTCACCTTCGGCGCCCGGATCGGCCTTCTCCAGGTGATCGTGACGGGTACGCCCGCGCGGTGCCGGATTCACCCGATGTGTTCGTGCCCAGCGGCAAGGCGGTGGGCGAGGCACTGCATCCAGTTGGCCGACGGCCGGTCCCTGTTCGATGCGTTCGGATTCAGGTATGGACGCTGCTCGGCCGGCCCGCGCGAGCCGCTCGATCGGTTCGCCGCCGAGGCGGCTGCCCACTGGCCTCGATCGACGCTGCTGGATGCTTCGCGACGAGCCGGTGGCGATTGATCTCTATGAGCGGATCTGGCGCTGATCCGCCCCGACCAGATGGTGGCCGCTGGCCGCGGTCAGCGGCCGACGCCTCCGCGATGGCGCAGGTGCTCGACCGGGTCACCGCGCTGAATCGGCGGCCGCCGATTGCCCTCACCGATCGCCGTCAGCGGGCGTTGCCTTGGGCACGCTACCGTCCCAGGTGGCCGGCTCTGCAGATCCCCGCCGGCGAAACGCTCCATCGCCCAGGTCGGCACAACGCCAACGATCATCAGGGCCAGCGCCCAGGCGGTGGTCTGATCCGCGCCCGGCAGGAACCAGTCAAAGCCGGTGGTCACGGTCTTACGACCGAGCCGTCCGCGCGCGCGGTATCCATCAGTATCTTCGCGTGTGCTTCCATGGCCAGATGACCGCCAGCGAACCCAGCACGAACCCGGTCATCAGCGCGATCGTCGGTGTGCCAGCGCGCGAATCTCCAGCGAGCAGCCTGAGCGTGTTGATCACAGCCCAGCGCCATCGGCAGCCAGAATGCCGAACCCATCGGCTGACCGCGCCGAGCACGAGCGCATAGTTGCCCATCATGATCAGGACGAACGATCCGGACAGCCCGGGCAGGATCATGCTGCAGATCGCCACGACGCCGCAGACGAAGACATACCAGCCGCTCGGATCCTCGCTGGCCGGCGCCAGCAGCGCGATGCCGGCCGCGATCGATGCACCCAGGGCCAGCGCGATCACGCAGCCCGGGTGCCAGCGGCCGACGCGACGGCCAACGTAATAGATCGACACCAGGATCAGGCCGAAGAAGAAGGCCATGGTCTCGATCTCGTGCGTCTTCAGCAAGCGCTCGAGCAGTTTCGCCAGGGTGACGATGCCCACGGCGACACCGGCCAGCAGTGAGGCCATGAACGGGCCGTCGACCGTGCGCCAGGCGCGTTCGAGATGGCCGGCGCGCAGCATGCGCAGGGTTTCGCCACCAAACTTGCCCAGTGCGGCCAGCAGGCGCTCGTAAACCCCGGTGAGCAGGGCGATGGTGCCGCCCGAGACCCCGGGGATGACATTGGCGGCACCGATGGCCAGGCCAGTGAGGAACAGACGCAACATGGCAGGCATTGCAGAGCAAGGAGGGCCTGTGATCTTGCCGTCAACGCGGGCTCATCAGGCGCCGGGTGTGGGATTCGGCCCGAAAGGCGTGGACGCTGGGTACAGGGTGGGCGATCGACGGCGGTTCGCACGCCGGCCAGATCGTCGGTGCCCGGCAACGGCCCCGCACGGGGCCGCGGCCTCAGTCGGCAAAGACGATCGTGCGATGGCCATTGAGCAGCACCCGACGCTCGAGGTGCCAGTGCACCGCGCGCGAGAGCACCCGGCGCTCGATGTCCCGGCCCTTGGCCTGTAAGGTCTCCGGGGTGGCATGGTGGGTGACCCGCTCCACATCCTGCTCGATGATCGGCCCTTCGTCGAGATCGGAGGTGACATAGTGTGCGGTGGCACCGATCAGTTTCACGCCGCGGTCATAGGCCTGGTGGTAGGGGCGTGCGCCCTTGAAGCCGGGCAGGAAGGAGTGATGGATGTTGATGCAGCGCCCGGTGAGCTTGGCCGCCAGTGCATCCGAGAGGATCTGCATGTAGCGGGCCAGCACGACCAGCTCGGTGCCCGTGGAACGGATCAGATCCCAGATCTGGGCCTCCTGTTCCATCTTGGTGGTGCGGGTGATCGGCAGGTGATGAAACGGATGGTCGGCCAGATCCCGATGCCGCCCAGCGCCTCACGCGGATGATTCGAGGCGTCGCGGTGATCTCCATCAGTAAGCCCGCCCATGCGCCAGCGGTAGAGCAGGTCGGCCAGGCAATGATCATGGTGGACACCGCAGGATCATCACCTTGAGCTTTTCGGAGCGCAGTCGCATCTCCCAGTCCATCGCGAAATTCTCGGCCAGGGGCTGGAAGCCGGTGCGCAGACGCCTCGATATCCAGCGCGACCCCCTCGGTCGCTGCCGACACGACCCGCATGAAGAAGCGTTTCGTGCGCGTGTCGTCGAACTGCTGGGATTCCAGAATGTTCAGGCCGCGTTCGAACAGATGGGTGGCAACGGCGGCCACGATGCCCGGGCGGTCGGCACAGGAGAGGGTCAGGATGAGCGCATCGTCGGCCGCATCGATGCCTGTCCGGGAAGTGGTCTGAGGATGCGATTCGGGCGAAGCCGTGTTCCCACGGTGGCTGATCGGCGCTTGGGTCATGAGAAGGAGTTCCGGTCGTTGGCTCCCGGCGTCATGCGCCGGGCAGGCGAACAAGATAGCGCAACTCCCAACCGGCCCCGATTGATGCCCGCGAGCCTCCCCGGCGTGCGATCAGGTGCATCACCCTCGACCAGATTGCCCGGTCCGTAAGGGCACCCGCGCTTGCCTCCGCGGGCGGCGGCCTCCAGCGCCCGGACCATTGCCTCGTAGCCGCGTGCGCGCTGGCATGGCGAGTTACCCCGTCGCGGTCGGCGATGTTCGGATTGGCTCCGGCCTGCAGCAGGGTGCTCACCACCGCCTGGTGCCCGGCCCGCCGTCGCCGAGGATGACCGCCTCGATCAGCGCGGTCCAACCCAGATTGTTGACATGATCCGCAGGGCGCCGGCGGCCGCCAGCCGGGCAACCACCTCGGCATGCCCGAGGTGCGCGGCTGCGATCAGGGCCGTGCCGTCATAGGGGCTGGTGACCTGGGCCGGAGAATTGCCGAGCGAGATCGCCAGCGACATCAGCTCCGGGTCGTTGGCGACCGCGGCGATCGTGACCGCATCATAGGCGCTGGCATCGAGCGCATTGAGATCGGCGCCGGCGTGCGCGAGTGCGGCCAGTGCCTCGTCATGAGACGCGAATGCGGCAGCATGGACCCGCGGTTCGTCAGGCGCTGTCGCGCGCCTCCAGGTTCGCGCCGCCTGCCGCGGCTCCCGGATGTCGGCGGCGCGACCCTCGTGGGCGGCGCGGTGCAGGCCGCGATAGCTGGCGATCTCGGCCGGCGAGGGCGGTGTCTGGGCGGCAGCGAGCCCGCAAACGCAGGTCAGCAAGAGGGTGATCAGCCGGGTGTGCATTCGGTGCCTCGTGGTCGTGACGGCCTTGTCGCCCGCCGCAGCCCCGGCCTGACATGAGATCGCCCGACATCGTCGTGTGCGCAGGCGCCGCCGTCAGCCCTCGTCGGGACGCCCCGATGGCGGCAGCCAGCCGCGCTCGGTGCGCGCGCGAAATGCCTTCCGGCCGGTCAGTTGTGCCTCGCGCTCGGCCATCAGTTCGCGCGCGTTTGCGATACGCCTCGTTCTCTTCGATGGGGATCTCCGGATCAGCAGGGTCGCCAGCTCGCGCATGGCTTGTCATCGAGCACGAATGCGCGCGCCGGGTTCTCGGCGTCCGAACGGATGCAGTCCAGGGCCTCGTAGGCCGAGCGCCCGGCACCGCGCTGTCGAAGGTGTCGCGGATGATGTCGTGGGCCCGGCCGCATACAGTTCATAGACGTGGCTGCGGTCGATCGCCCGCGCACACATGGATGTGCGGATGATTGGCGCGCACATAGCGGGTGAGCTCGGTGGCGCCGTGGCGTTCATCGATCGCGATCACGAGCAGTCGGGCCTCGCCGATGCCGGCCGCCTGCAGCATGTCCGGGCGGGTGGCATCGCCGAAGAACGCGCGCACGCCGTAGGAGCGCAACATCTGCAGCTGCGCCGAAGAGACGTCGAGCACCGTGGTCTCGAAGCCGGCCGACAGCAGCATCCGGTTGACGATGCCGCCAAAGCGCCCGTGCCCGGCGATGATCACCTGGCCACGCGCCTCGATCTCGTCGGGCACTTCGGCCTGACCGGTCGCGAAGCGGGGCAGGATCAGCCGCTCATGAATGATGAACAGCAGCGGCGTGAGCATCATCGACAAGGCCACCACGAGCAACAGGCGGTCTGCCACCGCCTGTGGCAGCGCGTGGCTGGCGGTCGCGAAGGCAAGCAGGACGAAGCCGAACTCGCCGGCCTGCGCCAGACCGAGGCCGAACAGGAACTTGTCGCCATAGCGCAGCTTGAACAGGCGCGCGAGCGCCAGCAGAACCAGCGCCTTGATCGCGATCAGGCCCAGGGTCAGGCCGATGATCGTGCCGGCGTCGTCCATCAGCAGGCCGAAGTCGATCGCGGCGCCGACGGTCATGAAGAACAGGCCGAGCAAAAGACCACGGAACGGGTCGATGTCGCTTTCCAGTTCGTGGCGATAGTCGCTGTTGGCCAGGACCACACCGGCAACGAAGGTGCCCAGCGCCGGGGACAGGCCCACCAGGGTCATCAGCAGCGCGATGCCGATCACGAACATCAGCGCGGTGGCGACGAACAATTCGCGCAGCCGGGCCACGGCGATGAAGCGGAACAGCGGCCCGGTCAGAAATGTGCCGCCGAGCACGACGAGCGCGATCGCCGCGGCCGTGACCAGTGCGGTCTGCCACCCGCTGAGCCCGGCGACCAGGCTCAGCGACGCACCATGCCCGTCGCCCGTCTGGTGATCGGCTGCGCCTGTGGCATTGGCCACGGCCGTGCCGGCATCGAGCAGTTCCGGCAGGGCCAGCAGCGGAATCACCGCCAGCATCGGAATCACAGCGATGTCCTGGAACAGCAGGACGGCGAAGCTCGCCTGGCCGCCGTCGCTGCGCATCAGGCCTTTTTCGCCGAGCGTCTGCAGCACGATCGCCGTGGACGACAGCGCGAGGATCAGGCCCACGGTCAGCCCCACCGTCCATGGCTGACCGAGCATGATCGCGGCCAGCATCACGGCGCCGGCTGTGCCCAGCACCTGCAGGCCGCCGAGTCCGAGCAGGCGTGCGCGCATCTCCCAGAGCCTTTTCGGTTCCAGCTCGAGGCCGACCAGGAACAGCATCATCACGACACCGAACTCGGCGAAGTGCTGGATCGACACCACATCGACATGCAGCGCCGCGAGCAGCGGGCTGATCGCGATCCCCGCGATCAGGTAGCCGAGCACCGAGCCCAGGCCCAGGCGCGAGGCCAGCGGCACGGCGATGACCCCGGCGACCAGGAACACGAACGCAAGTAACAGGAATCCGCCCATCGGTCAGCCTCCGTCCGGGCCGTCCGACAACGGCAGGTTCTCATGAGTGATGATCTGCGCCGCCTCGGCGCGTTGCAGATCGAAGCGGTCGTCGCGCAGTGCTGCCAACAAGGCCGCGAAGCCCGCCGCGTGCAGGGCGGGATCCGTGCGCAGCGCCGAGTGTCGGACATAGGGCGCGGCAAAGCGCATCTGGGAAAGCCTCGCGGTCTGTTCGAACGGCGTGAGGAAGGTGCGCAGCGGGTAGTGCTGATAACCGGATGGCGCGTAGGCGTCCTGGGAGCCGGCCGTGGTGATGGCCAGCAACAGCCACTTGCCGGCAAGTTTGTCGCCCTGATCGCCGTAGGCGAAACCGCTTTCGAACGTGAGGTCGATCCATTCCTTGACCAGCGAGGGCGAGGAATACCGGAACATCGGGAACTGCAGCACGATGACATCATGGGCGAGCAGCCGGGCCTGCTCGCGATCGATGTCGATATCGTGGCGGGGATACTCCGCATACAGATCCACGCGGGTGATGCCATCGAGCGCACGCGTGGCATCGATCATCGCGCGATTGGTGTGCGAATACCGATGACCGGGGTGCGCGTAGTAGTGAATGACCTTGGCCATGGGGCTTCGCGAGTCTCTCGGGCGGGGCGGACCGCGTCACGATATATGAATCCCCGGCCAGACCCGCATTTCCCCCAAAAGGGGGCGGCGCGGCTGCCATCGCGGCGGGTCAGCGTCCCGGCCCGGGGCGCGCCGGCTCGACCATTCGCAGTGCCGTGTCGATCACGCGCTTGACGGCCTCGTGGCGGTAGCGCTGCGGATGCCGCACGATCCAGAATCGGCGCGTCAGTGCGCGCCGCAGCTCGGGGCCGGGGCCGACGATCTCGCGGACCGCGTCGGTGTGCGGGTCGATCGCGCGCGCGCTCATGCAGGTGATGAGATCGGTCTCGCGCACGATCCGCTTCTGGGTTTCGGGCTCATTGACCTCGACGGCGATCTCCGGGCTGCCGATCAGGGGCTCGATCGCGCGCAGGAAGATCTCCCGGCTGCCCGAACCGCGTTCGCGCAGCACCCAGGACTGGTCGCCGAGCCGCTTGAGAAAGGCGCCGCGCCTTGTATGCAGCGGGTGGCCGACGCGGGCCACCAGGCAGAGACGGTCCTGACCCCAGGGCGCGCATTCGAGCCCGGAGTCTGTGACATCGCCCTCGACGAATGCGCAATCCAGCTCGAATGAGCGCACGCGCGCGAGCAGATCCTCGCTGTTGCCGACCGTCAGTGAGATGCGCAGTGTCGGCGTCTGCTCATGGCAGTCATGGATCAGGGCCGGCATCAGGGCCGGGCCGATCGTGCGCGAGGCGCCGATCGCCACCGGCACCAGATGTTCATGGTCGGCCGCCATCAGGCCGGCAATGTCGCGGCTGCGATCGATCATTTCGAGCGCCCGCGGCAGCAGGCGGTCGGCGGCCCCGGTGGGCACCAGACGCCGCCCCCGACGGGTGAACAAGCGGGTATCGAGCGCGCTCTCCAGATCCTGGATGGCCATGCTCACGGCCGATTGCGTGCGCGCCAGATGCGCCGCGGCGGGCGAGACGCCGCCCAGGCGCACGACCGTGGCGAAGGCCTCCAGCTGGCGCAAGGTGAATCGCGCGCCGGAACCGGCGCCTGGGGCGGGTTTGGGGGGTGTCATAGGGGGTGGAATCGGCGATGGGCGGGCGAGCGCTCGTCGGGAGATTTTTATATCAGTTTTGCTGATTCAACATAGCAGTATTACTCAGTTTTCCCAATACGAAAACCCCCTTAGACTTCAGGGCCATGAAAACACCCACCGTCCACGCCGCCGAGCACCCGGTCGTCTTCGACGATCACTCGAGCCAGCGAATCGAATACACCACCTGCTACATGTGCGCCTGCCGGTGCGGGATCAAGGTCACCCTGGATGCGCACGACAAGGTTCGCTTCATCCAGGGCAACCCGAATCATCCGGTCAACCGGGGTGTGCTCTGCGCCAAAGGCAGCGCCGGCATCATGAAGCAGTACTCGCCGGCCAAGCTGACGCAGCCGCTGCGCCGCAAGCGCGGTGCCGAGCGGGGCAGCGGCCAGCTCGAGCCGATCAGCTGGGACGAGGCGCTCGCCGAACTCACCGAGCGGCTGGCGGGGATCCGCGCCACCGACCCGCGCAAGCTCGCCTTCTTCACCGGCCGCGACCAGATGCAGGCCCTGACCGGTCTCTGGGCGCAGCAGTACGGCACGCCGAACTGGGCGGCCCACGGCGGCTTCTGCTCGGTCAACATGGCCGCCGGCGGGCTGTATTCGATCGGCTACGCGTTCTGGGAGTTCGGTGCCCCCGACTGGGACCGCACCCGTTACTTCGTGCTCTGGGGGGTGGCCGAGGATCACAACAGCAACCCGATCAAGACCGGCATCGACAAGCTCAAGAGCCGTGGCGCCAAGTTCGTCTCGGTGAATCCGGTACGCACCGGCTATTCGGCGGTGGCCGACGAATGGCTGCCGATCCGCCCGGGCACAGATGGCCTGCTGGCCGGTGCGATCGTGCATGTGCTCTTGCAGCGCGAATTGTTCGACTGGGACTTCCTCGTGCGCACCACCAACGCCTCTTGGCTGGTGATCGATGCGCCGGGCACCTCCCGTCACGGCCTGTTCCTACGAAACGAAGCCGGCCAGCCGCTGGTCTTCGACCAGGCCAGCGGCACGCCCGCGCCGATGGCCAAGGGCGTACAGCCGGCCCTGTTCGGCGAGTTCGACCTGGCCGGCGCCTACGAGGGCACCAAGGTACGCACCTCCATGACCCTGATGGCCGAGCGCTTCATGGATGCCCGCTGGGCGCCCGCGGCGGTGGCGGACCAGTGCGGCGTGCCGGCCGGGCAGATCGAGCGGATTGCCCTGGAGATGGCCTCGGTGGCCTTCGAGGAAACCATCGAGCTGCCGATCGCCTGGACCGATGTCTGGGGCAACGAGCATGACAAGGTCATCGGCCGGCCGGTGACTTTCTTTGCGATGCGCGGCGTGTCCGCGCACTCGAACGGCTTCCAGACCTGCCGCACGCTGCATCTGATCCAGATGTTGCTGGGTGCGCTCGATGGCCCGGGCAGCTTCCGCTCGCGCGCTCCGTTTCCGCGTCCGGTGCCACCGCCTCAACTGCCCGAGAACGACGCCGCGCTGATGGCCGCGCCCGACAAGCCGCTGGCCAAACCGCCGCTGGGTTTCCCGGTGCGGCCGGAGGACCTGGCCGTCGACGAGAACGGCAATCCGCTGCGCATCGACAAGGCCTACTCGTGGGAGAGCCCGATCGCCGCGCACGGCATGATGCATATGGTGATCCGCAATGCGGTCGCCGGTGATCCGTATCCGATCGACACGCTGATGCTGTTCATGGCCAACATGGCCTGGAACTCATCGATGAACACGGCCGACACGCAGAAGATGCTCACGGCCAGGCGCGAGGACGGCGAGTACAAGATTCCGTATCTGGTGGTCTGCGACGCGTTTGATTCCGAGACCGTGCGCTACGCCGATCTGGTGCTGCCCGACACCACCTACCTCGAGCGCTTTGACACGATCTCTATCCTCGATCGCCCGATCTCGGAGGTCGATGCGGTGGCCGATGCGATCCGCCATCCGGTGGTTCCGCTCGACCGCGATGTTCGTCCGTGGCAGGAGGTGCTGGTCGACCTGGCGTCCAGGTTGAAGTTCCCGGCCTTCGTCGACGAGCACGGCGCGCCGCGCTACAGCGGCTATCAGGATTTCATCGCCCGCTGGGAGAAGTCCCCCGGCATCGGCTTCCTGGCCGGCTGGCGCGGCGAGAACGGCGACACCCCGATCAAGGGCGCGCCCAATCCCAAGCAGTGGGATGCCTATGTGGCCAACGAGAGCCACTTCACCTGGCACTGGCCGGAGAACATGCAGTACAACCGCGGGCTGAACCGCGACTATCTGCAGAAGTCGGCCGAGTTTGGTTTCATCGGCTCGCCCGATCCGATCATCATGCAGATCTACAGCGAGCCCTTGCAGAAGTTCCGGCTGGCCGGGCAGGGTCTGTACGATGGTCCGCGCCCGCCGCGCGAGATCGATCGCGAGCGACTGAGCCGCTACTTCGATCCGCTGCCCGACTGGTATCCGCCGCTCGAGGGCGAGGCCCTGTCCGCCCGTGACGGCGCCTCGGCCGATGGTTTCGACTTCCATGCGATCACGCAGCGGCCGGCGGCGATGTATCACGCCTGGGATTCGCAGAACGGCTGGCTGCGACAGATTCACGGTCAGAACTATCTGTACATGAACGATGAACGCGGCTTCGAGATGGGGCTGGCCGACGACGACTGGGTCTGGGTGGAGTCGCACAACGGTCGTATCCGCTGTCAGATCCGGCTCATGGCCGGCGTCGAGCGAAACACGGTCTGGACATGGAACGCGATCGGCAAGATGTCCGGCACCTGGGGCCTGGCCAAGGGCGCGTCGGAGTCCTCGCACGGCTTCCTGCTCAATCATCTGATCAGCGAAAGCCTGCCACGCGCAGTGGGCGAAGCGGCGATCACCAACTCGGATCCGGTCACCGGCCAGGCCGCCTGGTATGACCTGAAGGTCAGGATCACGAAGGCCGGTCCCGGTGAAACCGGCACCTGGCCGCATTTCGAAGCGCCCGGGCGCTTCGGGCAGGGCGGCTGACACGAACCCTCGGCACCGGGGCAGGCGCGGCGCCCACCCCGGGTTCGACATGCACGGGCGGTTCGCCACCCGTGAGGCGACGGAGAACACGGTTTGAAACTCGGACTACTGATCGATCTGGACACCTGTGTGGGCTGCCATGCCTGCGCGGTGGCCTGCAAGGAATGGAACGCGCGCTCGGCGATGGCCGGCGGCGCGCCCGACTACGAACCGAGCGGCCAGGCTGCGTCTGGTGTCTGGTACAACCGGATTCGCCAGTTCGAGATCGGCGATGTCGCCAGCGGCGCCAAGGCCGTGCCGGCCGCCCCGGCGGCGCCGAGCGCGGCTGCCATGAAGCAGGCACCGGTGGGTGGTGGGCACTGGAACCTCTCCAAGACCCTGAACGTGCCGATGTCCTGCATGCACTGCGAGCAGGCCGATTGCGTCACGGTCTGTCCCACCGGCGCCTCCTACAAGCGCGCCGAGGACGGCATCGTGCTGGTCGATCCCGACAAGTGCATGGGCTGCAGTTATTGCGCCTGGGCCTGTCCGTACGGCGCGCGCGAGCTCGACGAGCAGGAGGGCGTGATGCGCAAGTGCACGCTGTGCGTGGACCGCATCTATGACCAGTCATTGCCCGAGGCTGAACGCCAGCCCGCCTGTGTGCTGGCGTGTCCGGCGCATGCGCGCGCGTTCGGCGACTATGATGATCCGAACTCCGAGGTCAGTCAGCGGGCGGCCGGCCGTGAGCGCGTGGGCATGCTCGAGCAACTCGATTACAAGCCCCTGAATTTCTATCTGGCGCCGCGCCCGGCGCCACAGATCAAGACCGATGCCGTGGCCGCGAAGCCGAAATCCACCCTCGAGTCGCTCAAGGGGCTCGTCAATCGTCTGGTGTCGCTATGAATCCCGCCTGGTCCGTCATTCTGTTCACGGTCAGCTCGGGTGCCGGCCTCGGCCTGGCGTTCTGGCTGGCCATGTCGCGCCTGGCCCACGAGGCCGAGCCAAGCCGCGCCTGGTGGGGCTCGCTGCTGCTGGCCGTGGTCTTGCTCACCATCGGCCTGATCTCCTCCACCGGGCACCTGGCCAACCCGAAAAACGCGTGGCGCGCGTTCAGCCGGTTCGGCACTTCGTGGCTGTCCCGCGAGGGGGTGTTCGCGGTGCTGTTCTATCCCACCGTGGGCATCTACGCGCTGTCACTGCTCAGCCCGGACCGCCTGGTGCAGAACACGCTGGGCGTGGCGGTGATGGTGATGGCGCTGGCCACGCTGTACTGCACCGGCATGATCTACGGTTGTCTGAAGACGATCCCGCTCTGGCACGGTCAGCGCACAGCACTCGCCTACCCGGTGCTGGGCCTGTTCTCGGGCGCGGTATTGCTGACCGCACTGGTGCCCGTGGCCGCGGCGCCGATCGTGCGCTGGATCGCGCTTGGCTTCGGCGTCTTGTCGGTGATCATCAAGTTCATGCATTTCCAGAAGGCGGGTTCGGTGTCGGCGACAGCCGAGTCGGCATTGCGCCAGAAGGGCGGGCACCCGCGGATGCTCGATCCCGGTCATTCGCATGCCACCTTTCTGACGCGCGAGTTCGGCTTCGAGGCCGAAGCCGGGCGCATCAGGCTGCTTCGCGGGGTGGTCTGGGTGCTGGCGTTTCTCGTGCCGGGGCTGATCCTCTGGCTGGCGCCCCTGCAGGCCTGGTGGGCGGTGATCGCGATGGCCCTCGGTTTGTTCGCCGAGCGCTGGCTGTTCTTTGCCGAGGCACGACATGTGGTTCGGCTCTATCACGGAGCAGCTTCGGTCTGATGCGCCGTGGCCTGATGGCCACTCACGGGCCCGGCACGCGTTCGAGCGTTGCCGGGTCTTGTTTCTTTCACGGGGGCAGCCCCGATGCCGCGCGGGGCGGTGACCTGCCGCCCCCCGGCCCATGATCGGAGTCGCTGATATGAGTTCGCTTGCCCGCTGGTTGCCGTTCATGGCCTGGTGGCCGGATCTTCGCCAGCCAGGCACCGTTCGCACCGATCTGATGGCCGGTCTGACCGGCGCGATCGTGGTCCTGCCCCAAGGAGTCGCGTTCGCGACCATCGCCGGCATGCCTCCGCAGTATGGGCTCTACAGCGCGATGATCCCGTGCATCATCGCGGCCCTGCTCGGTTCCAGCCGGCAGCTGGTGACAGGGCCTGCCAACGCGATCTCGTTGACCGTGGCCGCCCTGATCGCGCCGCTGGCGGCGACTGGTTCTGACGACTATGTTCGCCTGGTGCTCACGCTCAGCTTCATGGTGGGTATCTGGCAGGTGCTGGTTGGTCTGTCGGGCCTGGGCAAGCTGATCGCGAAGGTTCCTCATGCTGTAATCGTCGGTTTCACATCCGGTGCGGCGATCCTGATCGCCAACAGCCAGGTGCGGCATTTCTTCGGCTTCGACTGGCCGCGCGGCATGAGCGTGATCGAGACCGCGAGCCGCTTCATTCCCGATCTGGGCAGCTTGAATCCGCCCGCGTTCATCGCGGCGCTGGCTACGCTGGTCGCCTGTTTCGTCGCGCGCAAAGTCGGCACCGGTTGGATTCCCTACATGCTGGTGGGCGTGATCGTCGGCGGCCTGGTCGCGCAGGGCATGGTGTTGTTGATGGGGCCCGGATGGGCGCTCAAGGCGGTCGACAAGCTGCCCGGCGCAATCCCGCCGCTATCCAGTCCGGACTTCTCGCTGGAAACCTTTCGCATCCTGCTGGTACCCAGCCTGATCATGACATTGCTCGCGCTCGCCGAGGCGATGTCGATCGCCAGTGCCGTGGCGCTGCGCCGCAACCAGCGGCTCAACGGCACCCAGGAGATCATCGCCCAGGGCACGGCGAACATCTTCGGTAGCTTCTTTTCAGCCTATCCGGCCTCGGGCTCGTTCAACCGTTCGGCAGTCAATGTCGAGGCGGGCGCGCGCACGCCGTTGGCTGCGACGACGGCCGGCGTTCTGCTGATCGTGCTGGTGGCGTTCGTGGGGCCGCTGTTCGCCTATCTGCCGATGGCCGCGGTTGCCGGCATTCTGTTCATGGTGGCCTGGACGCTGATCGATGTCGGCTTCCTGAGGCGGGCGTTCGGGCTCAGGCACTGGGCCGATGTGGCCGGCTGGTCGACGACATTCATACTCACGCTGACGGCATCGCTGGAGGTGGCGATCGTGGTCGGGATCATCGTTCACCTGATCGTCGCCCGGATCACCGGGGATGGCGGCGAGCACTGATCCGCTTCGCGAGCCGCCCCGGGGCGGCGTGCCGCCGCGCGCCATCTCTGGCAGACTTCCAGGACAGTCGCAGAGGATACGTCGATGAGCGATCACCCACACCATCATCATCATGACCACCCGCATCACCACGAGCATGGTTCGGAGTTTTCGGACATGCAGGCCCAGGTCAAGGCGCTCGAAACGGTGCTCACGGAGAAGGGATATCTCGATCCCGCGATCGTCGATCAGATCGTCGACCATTTCGAGACCAAGGTTGGTCCGCACGTGGGCGCGAGCGTGGTCGCGCATGCCTGGGCCGATCCCGCATTCAAGGCGGCGCTGCTCGCCGATGGCACGAAGGCAATCAATGATGCCGGCAGGTTCGCGCCCGTGGGCGGGCACCTGATCGTGGTCGAGAACACGGCCGATCGTCACAATGTCGTGGTCTGCACGCTATGTTCGTGCTACCCGTGGGATGTCCTGGGCCTGCCGCCGGTCTGGTACAAGTCGGCGCCGTATCGGTCCCGTGTGGTCATCGATCCGCGCAGCGTGCTGGCCGAGTTCGGGGTCAGCCTGGCGCAGACCACGAAGATCCATGTCTGGGATTCGACCGCCGAGACACGCTATCTGGTGCTGCCGCAACGGCCCGAGGGCACCGAAGGCTGGTCCGAGGAGCGTCTGGCGGGGCTGGTCACGCGCGACAGCATGATCGGCACCGGGCTGGCGCTGACACCGGATGAGGTCAGCGCATGAACAGCATCCATGATCTCGGTGGCATGCACGGCTTCGGGCCCGTGCTGCGGGAAGAGGGCGAACCTGTGTTTCACGCGCCCTGGGAGGGGCGGGTGCTGGCGATATCACGCGCGATGATCTACTCGCGCGCCTGGAATCTCGACATGTTCCGCCATGCGCAGGAGCGGCTGCCGGCCACCACCTATCTGAAGGTCTCTTACTACCACCGCTGGATGCTCGGCATTCGCAATGCCGCGCTGGAGCGCGGTCTGTTGTCGCAGGCCGAACTCGAGGCCGGCCATGCGCTCGCTGACGGCCCGGCGCCGGAGCGGGCCCTGACCGCCGAGACCGTCGGCGGCCTGTTCGCCATGCCCAGATTCGATCGCCAGGCGCCGCGCGAGCCTCGCTTCGCAGTGGGCGATGCGGTGCGCACGGTCAATCATCATCCTGCCGGTCACACGCGCCTGCCACGTTTCGCGCGCGGCCGCGGCGGGGTCATCGAAGCGGTGCGAGGCTGCCATGTGTTTCCGGATGCGGCCGCGGCCGGCACCGGCGATGATCCGCAGTGGTTGTACTCGGTCACCTTCGAGGGGCGCGAGATCTGGGGGCCGGATGCGGATCCGACGCTCAGCGTGTCGATCGATGCCTTCGAACCCTACTTGCTGCCCGCCTGAGGCGGGTCCGACGCGGGCTATGCGATGAGCAATGAACTTCCCGAGCATCCGGCCGCGCGCGAGGCCCTGGCGGCGATTCCGCAGGCGGATCGAGACAGGGTTTTCGCGGAACCCTGGCAGGCGCAGGCGTTCGCGCTTGCCCTGGCGCTGCAGCAGCGGGGCGTGTTCACCTGGGCCGAATGGAGCGATGCGCTCGGTGCGCAGATCAAGGCGGCTCAGGCGCAGGGCGATCCCGATACCGGCGAAACCTACTACCTGCACTGGCTGCGTACGATCGAGCATCTGGTACAGGCCAAGGGCCTGACCGACCTGGGCACGCTCAGGCGCTATCAGCACGCCTGGCAGCGGGCCGCCGAGCGCACGCCGCACGGCACACCTATCGTGCTCGCCGACGACGATTTCGGCGCGTCATAGTCAGTGTGGAGCGCGCCCGGCCCGGGCAGGGATGCCCCGCGCACACCGGGCGCTCACTCGTGCCGCAAGGCCTCGATCGGGTCCAGCCTGCTGGCCTTGCGCGCCGGATAGAAGCCGAAGAACACGCCGATCAGCACCGATGAACCCACGGCCAGCAGGATCGCGGCCGGCTCGATGATCATCGGCCAGTTGGCGAGGCGGGCCACCAGACTGGAACCGCCCACACCCAGCGCGATGCCGATCGCGCCGCCAAGCAGCGACAGGGTGACCGCCTCGATGACGAACTGCATCAGGATGTCTCGCCCGCGTGCACCGATCGCCATGCGCAGACCGATCTCGCGGGTTCGCTCGGTCACCGACACCAGCATGATGTTCATGATGCCGATGCCGCCGACCAGCAGCGAGACGCCGGCCACCGCAGCCAGCAGAAAGCCCATCGTGCGCGACGATTCGGCGCGCGCCTCGAGGATCTGGGCGATGTTGCGCACCGTGAAGTCATCGGGCTGGCCGGGCCGGATCCGGTGCCGTTGGCGCAGGATTTCGGTGAGGTCGCGCTGGGCGGCATCGACATCGGCGGCACTGGCCGCCTTGACGGTGATCGAGCCGACATAATCGCCGCGCACCTGGCGCCCGCCGAGGACCCGCTTCTTCGCGGTGTCCAGCGGCATGAAGATGGTGTCGTCCTGATCGCTGCCGAACGGCGTCTGGCCCTTGGCGAGCAAGGTGCCCACGACCGTGAACGGTACCCGGTTCACGCGTACCGTCTGCCCGACCGGATCACTGCCGCCGAACAGCTTGTCGATCACCGTCTGGCCAACCAGGATCACCTTGGCCGCGGAACGTTGTTCGGCCGGCAGGAACAGGCGGCCCTTGTCCAGCACCCAGTCGCGCGCCTGCAGGTAATCATTGTCGGCGCCATAGATCGTGGTGAACCAGTTGGTGTTTCCGAAAACCACCTGGCCGGTGCCGCGCTGTGAGGCGGCGGCGATCTCGATCGCCTCGCTCTCGGCCTGCAGGGCGACGGCGTCGCCAATGGTCAGCGACAGTTGCGAGCCGGCGCCGCCACGCACGCCGCCCGCGGTGCTGGCGCCATTGAGCACGATCAGGATGTTCGCGCCCAGGCTCTGAATCAGCTCATTGACACGCTTCTCCGCGCCTGCGCCCACGGCCACCATCGCGATCACCGCGGCCACGCCGATGATGATCCCCAGCGTGGTCAGGATCGTGCGCAGCAGATTCGCGCGCAGCGAGTCCAGGGCGGTGCGCAAGGTGTCGAGCAGGGTCATGCTGGCCCGCCGATGCTGCCAGACGCGCCAATGCATGCTCGGCGCGTTCCGGCGCGGCGCGGCTTTCATCGCCGATCAGACGCCCGTCACGAAAGCGCAGTACCCGGCTCGCATATTGGGCCACCTCGGGGTCGTGGGTCACGACGACCACCGTGATGCCGCGATCATTCAGCGTCTGAAACAGCGCCAGGATCTCGAGCCCGGTGCGGGTGTCCAGCGCGCCCGTGGGCTCATCGGCCAGGAGCAGCACCGGGTCATTGACCAGAGCACGGGCAATGGCCACGCGTTGCATCTGTCCACCCGAGAGCTGCGTGGGCAGATGATCCATACGCTCGCCCAGGCCGACCGCCCGCAGGGCGGCGGCGGCCCGTGCCCTGCGTTCGGCGCGCTCGGTGCGTGCATACTGCAGCGGCAATTCCACATTGGCCAGCGCGCTTGCGCGCGGCAACAGGTTGAACGACTGGAAGACGAAGCCGATCTTGCGATTGCGAATCGCGGCCAGCGCATCGCGATCCATCCGCGAGACATCCTCGCCGTCGAGGATGTAGCGCCCGGTGCTCGGGCTGTCCAGGCAGCCGAGCAGATGCATGCTGGTGGACTTGCCGCTGCCCGAGGGCCCCATGATCGCCACGAATGAACCGGCCTCGATCGCCATGGTCAGATCGACCAGCGCATTGACCGTGTGGCCGCCCACCACGAACTGGCGGCCCAGGCCCTCGGTCCGCAGGATGATCTCGCGCGCGGGCCGGCTCTTACCTTCTGGGTAGGCGGCGGGAAGCGGTTCCATGACTGGCCGGGAGTTTGCTCAGAAGCCCAGCGGCCGTCGCGAACCCGAACGCCGGTCATCTCGTTCGATACCGACAATGACCTCATCGCCGCTCTTGAGCTCACCATTGACCAGCTCGCTGACCGCGCCGTCGGTGAGGCCGGTGACCACGCTGACCGGCCTGAGGCTGCCATCGTCGCCAGCCACCCAGACCCGCCCGCGGGTGGTCGGGTTGGCCGCCCGTTCTGCGGCGAGCGCCCGATACCTGACCCGCTGTTCGTCCGTGAGAATCGCCTCGATCATCGGCCGGCTCTGGGCACGGATCATCTGGGCCTGGGCACGCATCTCGTCGGGCGGGGTGCCGGCCTGGCGCATGGCCCGCAGTTTCATCCCCTGTTCCATCAGGATCTCGCGCAGTCTGTCCTGCTGATCGCTGGTCAGCGCGAGCTGCTCGGTGAGACGGGTCATGATTGCCTCGAGACGCGCGCGCCCGCCACCAGGGCCGCCCGGCGCGGATTCTTGTCCCGTCGCGCCGGCGCCAGTGCCCGTGCCAGCGCCAGCGGCTGCGTCGTCGGCGGCGCCCGGCGGCGAGAATCGCAGCGCCGCATTGGGGATGCGCAAGACGTCACTGCGCTCGCCAACCACGACGCTGACATTGGCGGTCATGCCGGGCAACAGGGAGAGATCGGCATTGTCGGCAGCGATGATCACCGTGTAGGTGACCACGTTCTGGACCTCGGTGGGCGCCTTGCGGATCTGGCTGACCGCGCCGCGAAAGGTTCGGCCCGGGAAGGCGTCGACCGTGAAGCTCACCGGCTGGCCGTCGGCGACCCGGCCGATGTCGGCCTCGTCGATGTTCGCCTCGACCTGCATTTCGCGCAGATCGCGCGCGATCTGGAACAGCACCGGTGCCTGAAGGCTGGCCGCCACGGTCTGACCGACATCGACATTGCGGCTGATGACCACGCCGTCGACCGGCGAGCGGATCGTGGTGCGTCTGACATCGAGCTCGCGGCTGTTCAGGATGGCGGCGCGGGCGGCCACCTGTGCCCGGGCGTTCTCCACCTGGGCGCGCTGGCGACCGTAGGCGGCACGGGAGGCTGCCAGCCGCGCACGCGCCTGCTCGTAGACGGAGATCGCCTGATCGACCGTGCTTTGGGCGGCGATCTTGCGCTCGAGCAGGGCGCGCTTGCGATTCAGATCCTGCTCGGCATTGACCAGCGCGGCGCGCGCGCTGTTGATCTCGGCCGTGCCTTCGTCCAGCGCCGCTTCCTGGACCGCCAGGGCCGCCTGCGCCACCTGGACGTCGGCACGCGCTTCCTCGACTTTGGCGGCGAAGGTATCCGCGTCGATCCGTGCGATGACCGCGCCGGCCGCCACCGGCGAATTGAAGTCGGCCTTCAGTTCGGCAATCGTGCCCGAAATCTGCGACCCGACCTGCACCGTCACCACCGGGCTGAGCTTGCCGGTGGCTGCGATCGTGCTGGCAATCTTGCCGTTTTCCACCTTGGCGCGCTTGTAGACTGCCCGGGGATCGGCGGCCGTCTTGTCGCCCAAGAAATAGTAGGCGGCCGCGCCGACCAGCGCGGCGGCAACCAACCCGATCAACAGCGTGCGAGAACGCATCGGCGACATCCGGCAATCACGGAAAGCCGACCTGGAGCATCCAGAACCGGTCGGCGGATCGGCCGTGACGATAGCATGCGCCGAACATGAAAATTCCGGGCTTGATGTTTCTTTACGCAGGCTGATGGCCCACGCCACGGCACCGCACGACCGGCACGGCTATCATCGCCGGCAAAACCAAGTTCTCAGGAGACAAGCGATGACCGAATCCGCGCGGGAGGCCGCCCGCAAGATCCTTCGCGGTCGTGAGCAGGCACGCACGATCCGCCCTGGTCTGCACCTGCTGCCGGCCCAGGGAAATGCGCTGGCCGTCGAGACCCAGACAGGTATCGTGCTGATGGATGCCGGCCCGGGTGGCTCGGTCAGCCGGCGCATGATCAGCGAGCTGCGCGCGCAGACACCGGCACCGGTGATGGCGATCTGCTATTCGCATGGCCACCTCGGCTACAACGACGGTGTCGACGAGTGGCTGGCGCATTGCGCCGAGCGCGGCGATCCGCCCCCGCGGCTGGTGGCGCATGTGAATTGCAATCGGCGCTACGCCCGCTACCGGGAGACCCTCGGGCTGCAGCGCACCCTGGCGGCGATGCAGTTCCCGGGTCTGAGCGTGCGATTCTCGATGACCGATGCCAACCAAAGCTTCGAAGACCACCTGATGCTGGTCGACGGCGCACGTCGCGTGGAATTGCTGTGGGCGCCGGCAGAGACCGACGACACGATCGCGATGTGGCTGCCCGATGACGGCGTGCTCTATGCCGGCGCGGCGTTTCCCGGCACCACGATTCCCAATATCGGCACGCCGCTGAGAACCCAGCGTTTCACAGTGCGCTGGGCCGAGACGCTCGAGCGCCTGGCTGCGCTCGGCGCCGAGTGCCTGATCCAGGAGTTCGGCGCGGTGATCGAAGGCGCGGCGGCGGTGCGTGAGCGGCTCGGGCACACGGCCAAGGTGCTTCGCTGGTTCCGCGACGAAGTGGTGCAGCGGATGAATCGGGGCATGAACGAACGCGAGATCCTGGCCGACATGCAATACCCGGCCGAGATGCTGGATCACGGCTATCTGCGCGCGCGTTACGGTGCGCCCGAGTACATCGTGCGTGATCTGTACCGTGAAGAGAACGGCTGGTGGGACCGCAACCCGACCAGCCTGCACCCGGCGAGCCCCGCTGCGGCCGCGGCCGCCGTGCGCGCGGCGCTGGGGCCGCCCGAGCATGTGTTGCGCGAGGCCGAGGCCCTGCAGGCGCGCGGCGAAACCCAGCTGGCGTTACACGTGGTTGATCTGCTCGCGCTTTGCGAAGACGATGAACCGCTGACCCGGCGAGCCAGGCTTTTGAAGGCCGCATTGTGCCGACAGCGTGCGCAGGAGATCTCGCCATACGTTTCGAAGGCGCTGTTTCAATCGAGCGCGGAACGACTCGAAGCGGGCAGCGCGGGCTGGCAGCAGCCGCTCGCAGATGATATCGGCTAGCAGCTTGTGCGCTGCCACGCAGGTCAGCTGCGCAACAGGTCAACTGCGCAACGGGTCAACCGCGCAACAGGTCTTGATGCGTCGCGGACATTCCTTGTCAATCAACCAGAGGCACGGCCATGTGGCAACCCACCGAGTACTATCCGGACCCGTCCGTACGGGTGCTGGATCCACGGTTTCAACCGTATGTGATCTTCAGCGCTGCCATCGAGCGGCTGGCCACGGGCTGTCGATGGTCCGAGGGGCCTGTCTGGTTCGGTGATGCGCGCTGCGTGCTCTGGAGCGATATCCCGAACAACCGGATCCTGCGCTGGGATGAATCCAGCGGCGCGGTATCCGCGTATCGTCAGCCGTCGAATTTCGCCAACGGCAACACCCGCGACCGGCAGGGACGTCTGCTCACCTGCGAGCATGGCGGCCGACGCGTGACGCGTACCGAGTACGACGGTTCGCAGACCGTGATTCTGGATGCCTTCGAGGGCAGGCGGCTGAATTCCCCGAACGACATCGTCGTGAAGTCAGACGACTCCATCTGGTTCACCGATCCGCCGTTCGGCATTCTGGGCAACTACGAGGGCCACAAGGCCGAACCCGAGTTGCCGACCAATGTCTATCGGGTCGATGGCCGAACCGGACGGGCCAGCGTGGTCTGCTCGGAGATCGCGCGCCCGAACGGGCTGTGCTTCTCGCCCGACGAGAAGCGGCTGTATGTGGTCGAGTCCGGCGCGATGCCGCGGCGGATTCGCGTGTTCGATCTGGCCGATGATGGCTGCTCGCTGCGCAATGACCGCGTGTTCTACCAATGCGAGCCCGCGCAGACTCCGGATGGCTTCCGGTGCGACGTCGATGGCAACCTGTGGGCGGGTTGGGGCATGGGCCCGGGCCATGACGGCGTGATGGTGTTCGCGCCCGACGGCACCCCCATCGGGCACATCGTTCTGCCCGAGCGATGCGCGAACCTCTGCTTTGGCGGGCCGTCACGCAATCGTCTGTTCATGGCGGCCAGCCAGGGCCTGTACTCGCTCTATGTGAACACCCAGGGTGCTCCCGGCGGCTGATCCCGGCTTCTTTCCGTGATGTTGGCAATCCTGTGATTGCCGCGCAGGCGGGTCAGTGTTCGGCGGCCCGGCCCGGTCGGTGTCCGAGTGCGCTGGCCAGCGCGGCATCGTAGGCGTCGGCCGCCTCGAAGGCGACCCAATGCCCGGCATCGGGAATCAGCGTCAGGCCACGAAAGCGCGGCGCGAGCGCAAGCGCCTTGCCGATCATGTCGCGGCGATGGCGGTAGAGCACATCATCGGCGCCCCAGATCCCGCTGAGCTGGCAGGTCAATGCCGGCAGGTGCCTGAGCAGGATGTCCGTTCGGGGCAGCCGGCGCGAGCGCAGTTTGTCGCGGACCACGTTGGCCGCATGCAGCGTGATCGCCAGATCGTCGGCCGAGGTCTGCTGCGCGAGCATCAGTCGCAGCAGATTGTCGCGATGCACGGCGTGACGTTCGGGGCCTTCGGCCACGCTCCTCCAATCGCGCAGCGCCATCCTGGGCAGTGAATCGGGGCTGAGACTGGGTGCGCCGCTGAGCACGAGATGGTCGATTCGCCCGGGATGGTCACGCGCCCACAGGCCACCGGTCAGCGCGCCGAACGAGAAGCCGGCGACATCGATCGTCCGGGCGCCGAGCAGGTGTCGCACGCCGAGTTCCAGCCAGCGGGGCAGGGCATCGGCATCGCTGCCATCGGGTGGGGCGTCCGAGTCACCGAAGCCCGGCATGTCCGGCACGAGGACGCGGCGGCCGCAGCGCGCCAGTGCCGCCAGGTTGCGCACCCAGTGATTCCAGCTTCCGGAGCCGCCGTGCAGCAGCAGCAGGGGGCTGCCCTGCGGATCGCCCCAGATTCGCCAGACCATCTCGCCCTCGCCGCACGGGGTCGTGACCCGCTCAGCGAGCGCCTCGATCGTGCTGACATCTTCGAGCGTGCGAACCTGGGCGGGCCAGTGTGAGCTTTCGTCGATCATCGGGGATGCGAACCCGCGCGAGAGCCAAAGCCTTCGAGCCAGCAAGATGAAGCCAACGTCAACTTCAGGACCTAGGCGAGCGGATTCAGCCCGCACCAGCGCGCGATCAGCAACGCATAGACCGCTGCCACCTGCTGCATGCTGGCGATCGACACCCATTCGTCGATGCCGTGAATATCGGCACCCTGGGGGCCGTAACAGGTGGACGGGATGTCGCCGTACAAATGGAAGAATTTCACATCGGTGGTGCCGGTGAAGGCGACGAATTCGGGCTCGGCGCCGATGATCGCGCGGTGGCTGTCGATCAGGGTCTGGATGATCGGCTGGCGTGTGTCGACCACCAGGCCGTCGGCCTGGAAGCCCTGATAGACGATCTCGTAGCGTACCGAATCGCGCGCCGGGTGGCGCGCATGCGCAGCAGCCAGGCGCTGCTCGATCTCGGCACGAACCGTGGCGGGCGATACCCCCGGGTAGAAGCCCAGACGCAGATCGGCGCGGCAATGAGTGGCCACCGACGAGGCCCATTCGCCGCCGTGCAGCTTGCCCAGGTTGAAGTTCACCGGATGCGCGAAATCCTTGAATACCGGATGGCGCTGGGCGGCCTCGTTCCAGTGCGCTTCCAGTTCGCGAAGGTCATCGACCAGGTACTGGGCGAAGCGGATCGCATCCGTGCCTTCGTGCGCATAGGCGGCATGCACCGGAAAGCCGTGTACCTCGAGCGCCAGCCACATCACACCCATCTGCGCGCTCATGATGCCCCGGGTGGGTTCGGGGATCAGCGCCGCGTCGGCCGTGTAACCGTGCACCCGGCAGGCCAGCGCGCCGTTGCCCGTGCACTCCGCCTCGATCACCGACTGCAGGATCACTTTGGCCGCAGGCTCGTAGCCGAGGTCGTGCAATGCCTGGAGCGCGGTGACACAGGCGATCAGGCCGGCCTTCATGTCCGCACTGCCGCGGCCATAGAGTTTGTCGCCGTCTCGCCAGGGCTCGAACGGGGGCCGCGTCCAGAGCGCCTCGGCACCCACGGGCACGACATCGATGTGGCCGTTCAGAATCAGCGAACGGCCATGGACCGGGCCCTTGGGCTCGTGAATGCCGACCACGTTCGGGCGGCCGTCATAGGAAACGATGGAGGGCGACCAGGCGGGATGCTGGCTGACCCGCGACTCGTCGATCAGAAAGGTTTCCACGCTCAGGCCGAGCCCGGTATAGGTGTCGCGCATCAGGGCCTGGGCGCCGCCTTCATGGCCGAGCAATGATCCCTCGGCGATCAGGGTGCTCAGCCGCTGCACCGCCTCGGACTCGCGTGCGGCGACGGCATCGATGATCCTTCCTTCGGTCAGGCTGGTGGGCAGCTCGGGGGCATTCATGGCGCGGGGTCTCCGATATGGCGGATCATGCACGCTGCGTGCGCAGGCTCGTCATCGGGGGTGCATGAAGCATGAGTATGAGACAAGATACGGGATCCAGACCAGAGCAGCGAGCGGCCCATGCGCGAACCGATCCGATTCGGGGTTTTCGACCAGACCGAACAACCGGGCAACCTGAGTGCGATCGAGCTGTTCGAGAGCCGCCTGGCCCTGGCTGAGCTGGCCGAGCGGCTGGGGTTTGCCCGGTATCACAAGTCAGAACACCATCTGACGCCGCTCGATCATGCGCCCTCGATCGGTCTGTTCCTGGCCGCGCTGGCGCAGCGCACGCGTACGATGCGGCTGGGCTCGCTCTGCCATCTGCTGCCGTTCTACCACCCGCTGCGGCTCTATGAAGAGATCTGCATGCTCGATGCGCTCAGCCACGGCCGCTTCGAGTTCGGCTTCGGCAAGGGCATCAGCGCACCCGAGCACCGGCTCTGGGGGCTGGATCCCGACGAGGCCACTGCGCGCACCGAGGAGACCTTCGAGTTGCTGATGTCCGCGTTCCGCTGCGAGGGCGACTTTTCGTTCGAGGGCCGTTTCCATCGCTTCGCTGATGTGCCATTGCAGATCCGGCCCACGCAGCGGCCGCATCCGCCGCTCTGGCGGCCCGGACGCACCGACATCGCCGCGCACATGGGCGCGAGCACCCTGGCCGGTGGGCCGACATCAGCGGTGCACGAAGCGATCGAGCGCTTCGATGCGATCCGGCAATCGCTGGGCCCGGCCCCGGGGCCCGAGCAGCCGCAGATCGGCGCGCTTCGGCGCTTCATCGTCGCACCCACGGACGATGAAGCCATGGCGCTCGGGCGCAGCGCCTGGGCCAGACTGACCAATGACCTCGGCATGCTGTTTCGCGCCTATGACGAGCCCATTCCGAATGATCCGACCGTGGGGGGCGACTTCGATCGTGCGCTCTCGGTGCAGGCCGCGGTGGTCGGCAGTCCGGCGACCGTGCGCGCCCATATCGACGAGTTGACCGCATCGGGCAAGGTTCGCTATGTGGTCGGATGTTTCGCGTTCGGCGATCTCACGCATGAACAGATCGTTCGCTCGATGAGCCTGTTCGGCGAACACGTGATCGCGCCTCTGTCCGGGCGTTGATGCGCTTCGCCGGCACCGGTGAGCCCGATCGGAACACGGTGATGCCAACGAACGACGCCGGCCTGAAGCTGCCGGATCTGATCTGTGTGTGCGAGTCCGTCTACCGGGGCGCGCTGACCCGCGGCGCGCGTTACGAGGTGCTTGCCCTCGATCCGGACAGGCGCCAGGCCCGCATGCGTGGCGACAATGGCCGCGTGCGCTGGTTTCCGCTCTATTGCTTCGCGGCAGGTGATGTGTCGGTCCCGAGGCTCGCCGCCTTCCGGATCGACGACCCCATCGATCCAGATGGTGCTTATTCCGTCGAGGTGACCGTGACCCTGACCGACGGTCAGCTGCGCTGGTGCGTGTTCGCCACGCCCGAGGCACTCGCCGCCAGCGGCGAGCTGATCGATGCCGGCCCGGCCCGGTTCCACTTCGGAAACCGTCACATCATCATCGCCACCGCGCTGAGCGAAGCGCTCATCGGCGCGATGCTGCGCCAGATCGACGGCCAGGGCGAACTGCTGGCCTGCACGCTGGCGCTGGAGCCCGACAAGGGTGACTGACCGGCTTCCAGGCGCAATCGGTCTAACATTGTCAGGTGGCATCGGGGGCGGCGCGAATCGCGCACCGGGCCCCCGGTCATCGAAACGAATCAGCGAGGGAGGCACTCATGGGTGAAATGATGCAATTCGAACGGCCCGACGGCCAGAAGGTCGATGGTTACCTGGCCAGGCCGCGCACCGCCGTGCCCGGCCCGGGCATCGTGGTGATCCAGGAATGGTGGGGCCTGAACGAACAGATCAAGGGTGTGGCCAATCGCTTTGCCGAGGCCGGCTACACCGCACTGGTACCGGATCTGTATCGCGGCAAGATGACCGCCGAGGCCGAAGAAGCCAATCACCTGATGACCAGTCTCGACTTCGGGGATGCGGCCGGGCAGGACATTCGCGGGGCGGTGGCCTATCTGAAGCAGCATTGCGCCAAGGTCGGCGTGACCGGATTTTGCATGGGCGGCGCCCTGACGCTGCTGGCGGCGGTCAATGTGCCGGAGATGGATGCCGGTGTGCCGTACTACGGCTATCCGCCGCTCGAATACATCGATGCCAGCAAGATCAAGGTCCCGCTGATGGCGCACTACGCGGTCGACGATGTCCCGTTTCCGATCGCCAATGTCGATAAGCTCGAGCAGATGCTCGAGGCGGCGGTGTCGATTTCGAATGCCACCGGTACAAGGCCCAGCATGCGTTTGCCAACGAGACCGCGGTGGGCGCGAACAAGCTGCCGATCACCGGCAATAGCAACCCGAGGCGGCGGAACTCGCCTGGGGCCCCGCACGCTCGCCTTCTTCGACAAGCATCTGAGCTGAGGGCGCAGGCGGCGGCAGCCGCCCCGGTGGGCTGCCTACTTGGTGACGGTCTTGTCCTTGTCGCGGGTGGTGGTGACCGAGCCGTCGGCGTTCTCGGTCTTGGTCTTGGTTTTTGTCTTGGTGACCGTGGTGCCGTTGGCCTTGGTCTTGGTGGTCGTGGTGGTCTTGTTGGAGAGCACCTTGCCGCCGGCGCCGGCCTCGGTGGCATAGGCCGGCACCGCGCCCCGCGTTGACCGTTCGCAGCGGAATCAGTGCCGAGACCAGCAGGATGCCAAGGGCGAGCTTTTTGAGGTCCATGGGGGGGCTCCATCAGGGTTTCGAAGGCCCTTAGGCTAGAGCGATCGACGCTCGCCGGGTATCCCCATTTAATCGGATGCTGGTCAGATCTCCCGCGTTTTCAACGCGCTGCAGGCGTTTGGCGATCTCTTCGAGCATCACCTCCGAGCGCCGCCGCCGATCGCCTGTACCCGGACATCACGTGCCAGGCGCTCGATCGCGGTGCCGCGCATGAAGCCGGTGCCGCCGTGGAACTGCACGCAGTCGTAGAGCACCTCGTTGACCAGTTCGCCCCAGTAGCCTTGATCATCGATACCTCACGCACACGATCCTGGCCGGCGGCAACCTCGGCTGGACACCGTAAACCAGCCTGCGGCGGCCTCTATCCGGCCGCGAGCATGGCCAGCCGCTGGCGGATCGCCTGCCTTGTCCCACAGCGTGGCGCCGAATGCCGGGCGGTTGCGTACATAGTCGAGCGTCAGCTCCAGTGCCGCACGTGCCTCGCCCATGGCCATCGCGCCAAGCACCAGGCGCTCGTTTCTGAAAGTTGCGCATGATCGCGTAGAAACCGCGATTCAGTTCGCCGATCAGATTGCCTCCGGCACGCGACAATGCTCGAACCAGTTCGGCAGTGTCCGACGACAGCCAGCCCGTGTTTGTCGAGCTTGCGTCCCACCCGCAGGCCGGGGTTGCGCGTTCGACCATGAAGATCGACAGCCCCTGTGCCGGCGACACCTCGGGGTCGGTGCGAGCGGCTACGAACAACAGGTCGGCATGCACGCCGTTGGTGATGAACATCTTGCTGCCGTTGATCACATAGTGATCGCCATCCCGAACCGCGCGGGTGCGCATGGCCTTGACGTCCGAACCCGGCATCGGGCTCGGTGACCGCGACCGCGGTGATGCACTCGCCGGCGATGATCGCCGGCATGAAGCGCTCCTGCTGCTCGGGGTGCCGGCATGGTGCAGATGGACCGAGGCCATGTCGGTGTGCACGAGCGCGGTGATCGCGACACCCGAAAACGTGGAGCGGCCGAGTTCCTCCGCAAATACGACTCGCGCGCATCGAGCTCGGCACCGCCAAAGCGCGCCGGATGGATGCCGAATCCGGGAACCCATCTGCCGCAGCAGCTCCGTGGCGTGAAGCCGTCGATCTCCCAGCTCGGTCGGCGGGGCGGATCTGTTCGCGCACGAAGCGCGCCACCTGATCGCGCAATGCTTCATGCTCGGGCTCGAGATGCAAAGTGTTCATGACATAGCCTGTGGAATGCTGGTTTGTCCCGTGCGTGCCGGCGCGCGGGGTTCGCCCGAAGTATGGCCGACGCAGCGAGGTCGGCCGACCCGGCCCACCCGCTGGGGCGGATCGGGCGGATCGTCTTGGTCGCGCCATGCCCGAAACGTCGCAAACTGTCGCAGCCGGCGGTTGCCTTTGATGCAATTCGAGGCTGGTTCCTGCCAACAAGGCATGGCACATTTCGTCTGCCGGACACCCACCCTGGATACCCGTGGCCGATCCCATCCGCCTGCTGATCGTCGATGATGATCTCGAAATTCGCGATGCCCTGGTCAGTCATCTGAACGGGGTCGGTTTCCAGGCGCAGGCCGTGGGCAATGCCGCGCAGGCGCGCAGCTGGCTGGCCCGGCAGTCGGCCGATCTGGTCGTGCTCGATGTCATGATGCCGGGCGAAGACGGCCTCAGTCTCTGCCGCCATCTGAGCGAAACCGCGGCCATTCCGGTGATCCTGCTCACCGCGCTCACTGACGAGACCGATCGCATCGTCGGCCTCGAGATCGGTGCCGACGATTACCTCCCCAAGCCGTTCAGCCCGCGCGAACTGGTGGCGCGCATTCGCGCCGTGTTGCGCCGAAGCGGCGTCGCGAGGCCGCGCGATGCAAGCCCGCAGGCCCTGAGTTTTGCGGGCTGGACGCTCGATCCGGAGCAGGGCGAACTCAAGGGCGACGATGGCGTGATCGTCAGCCTCAGTCGTGGCGAGCTGGAATTGCTGCGCGCATTCCTCGATCACGCTGGCGAGGTGCTCAGCCGCGATCAACTGATGACTCTCACCCGCGGGCGTGAGGCCATGCCCTTTGAGCGCAGCATCGACAACACGATCGCCCGCCTGCGCCGCAAGGTGGAAACAGATCCGAAGAATCCGCGCATCATCAAGACGGTCTGGGGCGGCGGCTATCGCCTGATCGTCGATCCGTCGCGATCATGAAATGGCCCTGGCCGCGCTCGCTGTTCAGCCAGTTGATGGTGATGTTCGCGGTCATCTTGTTGATCATGCAGGCGGCGAATCTGTTTCTGCTGATCGGCGAGCGCCGGATCAATGCGCGCGCGCAGCAGTTCTCGGCCCAGTTGGCCAACTACCTCGACGCGGCCGCGCATCTGCCCTCGCTGCAGGGTCTGACCCTGCCACAGGTCCTGCGAGAGGGGCCGCCGAGCCTCGGCGTGGTATTCCTGTCGGCGAACAATCGGGCGCTGCTCGCTGCGCCGGGCCGACGCGATGCCGAGCGTGAACGACGCGTCGCCGAAGGCCTGAGCGAGCTTGGGCATCCGGGGTTGGTTGCCTATGTCACGCATCGCGCCTTCGAGCAACGCCGCAATCCGGCGCCGCGCGGGCCTGGCGGGCCGCCACCGCCTGATCGCCTTGCGCGGCCGGCCGACGCACAACACGCTCCCCCGCAAATGCCGCCGGCCGGTGCCGTTTTCCATCCGGCCCGCCCGCCGGATGCCGGCGGCCCGCCCGCGCCAGGTCTCGAGGAGATCGTGATCTCGACTGAAATCGTGCCCGGCGTCTGGCTGAATGCGATGGTGGCCCACTACGCACAGGAGGCGGTCACGATTCGGGTCGTCGGGGCAACCGCCATCGCCTTCGTGCTGGCGATGCTGGCCGGCTGGCTGATTGCGCGACGCGTCAGTCAGCCGGTGCAGGAGCTGGCCGCGGCGGCGCTGGCGTTCGGTCGCGGCGAACAAGCACCACCGCTTCCCGAGCGCGGTCCGCGGGAGGTGCGCGTGGCCACGCTGGCCTTCAACGAGATGCGTCAGCGACTCGCCAACTTGATCGAATCCCAGCGAATGATGCTGCGGGCGATCGGCCATGACCTGCGCACGCCGCTGACCTCGCTGCGTATCCGTGCGGAGGATCTGCCGGCGTCCGCCAACCGCGACCGCATCATCGCCACCATTCAGGACATGAGCCTGATGACCGAGGAGATTCTTGCGGTGGCCAGGGATGCCTCGGCGATCGAGGCGCCGGCCGCGGTGGATATCACCGCGCTGGTGGCGAGCCTGGCCGACGACTTCCAGGATCGCGATCTCGATGTCAGCGCGGCTGAACCGGGCGCGCGCATCGTGGCCAGCGTGCGCCGCGTGGCCTTGCGCCGTGTGCTCACCAACCTGATCAACAACGCCGTGCAGTACGGTGAACGCGCGCGCCTGATGGTGCATGCGGATGCGGACAGCATCCGGATCACGGTCGATGACGATGGCCCAGGCATCGCGCCTGACCGGCTCGATGAGGTCATGAAGCCCTTCGTGCGTCTGGAGAGCTCGCGCAGCCGGAGCACCGGCGGGTCGGGGCTGGGCCTGGCAATCTGCAACGCGATACTGGCCGCCCAGGGCGGGCAACTCGCGCTGCGCAACCGAGCCGGGGGCGGGCTGCGTGCCGAGCTGAGCCTGCCGCTGGCCGGGGTTGTTTCGCCCGCCGGCTGAGCACGCCGCGCTTCGGGTCAGCCCGGCCGGTGGCGTGGCCGATGGCAGGCCGGGGTCATCCGGATCGGCGGCGGTCGGTCTCGCGTCACGAGCCCCGAACCGCCGCCCGCAAGCGGGGGCGCACAACAGGCACAATAAGCCCCATGCCAGAACTGCTCGCCAATCTCAACGAGGCCCAACTCGCGGCCGTGACCCTGCCTGCCCAGCATGCGCTGATTCTTGCCGGTGCCGGCAGCGGCAAGACCCGCGTGCTCACCACGCGCATCGCCTGGCTGATCTCCACCGGCCAGATGAGCCCGCATTCGGTGCTTGCCGTGACCTTCACGAACAAGGCCGCGCGCGAGATGATGACCCGCCTGAGCGCGCTGCTGCCGATCAACACGCGCGGCATGTGGATCGGCACCTTTCACGGGCTCTGCAATCGGCTGCTGCGTGCCCATCATCGTGACGCGGCCCTGCCGCAGACCTTCCAGATCATGGATTCGGCCGATCAACAGGCGGCCATCAAGCGGCTGTTGAAGGCGGCCAATGTCGATACCGATCGGTATCCGCCCAAGAACCTGCAATACTTCATCAACCATGCCAAGGAAGCCGGTCTGCGGCCCGCCGACATCGAGGTCGTGGACGACTACAACCGGCGCTTCATCGAGCTCTATCAGGTCTATGAAGACCAGTGCCAGCGCGAAGGCGTGGTGGACTTTGCAGAGCTTTTGCTGCGCAGCTATGAACTGCTCAGCCGCAACCAGCTCTTGCGCGAGCACTATCAGCAGCGTTTTCGGCACATCCTGGTCGACGAATTTCAAGACACCAACGATCTGCAGTATCGATGGCTGAAGCTGCTGTGCGGGCCCGAGTCGCGCGTGTTCGCGGTGGGCGACGATGATCAGAGCATCTACGCGTTCCGTGGCGCCAACGTGGCCAATATGAGCGCGTTCGAGCGCGAGTTCGCTCTCGGCAATCTGATCAAGCTCGAGCAGAACTACCGCTCCTGCGGCCACATCCTGGATGCGGCCAATGCGCTGATCGAACACAACACGCAGCGCCTGGGCAAGCAACTCTGGACCGACGCCGGCGAGGGCGAGCAGGTTCGCATCTACGAGGCCGCCACCGACACCGAAGAGGCGCAGTGGCTGCTCGATGAAGTGCGCTCGCTGATCAGTGAAGGCTGGCGGCGCAGCGATATCGCGGTTCTGTATCGTTCCAATGCCCAGTCGCGGGTGATCGAGCATGCGCTGTTCTCGGCCGGCATCCCGTACCGGGTGTACGGCGGGCTGCGCTTTTTCGAGCGCATGGAGGTCAAGCATGCGCTGGCCTACCTGCGCCTGCTGGACAACCCGGCCGATGACGGCGCGTTCCTGCGTGTGGTGAACTTTCCGGCCCGCGGCATCGGCGCCCGCAGCGTCGAGCAGCTGGCCGACGCCGCCGCGGCTGCCGGTTGTTCGCTGCACGATGCGGTGGGCCATCTCTCGGGTGCGGCGGCCGCCAAAATCGGTGCCTTCGTGCGCCTGCTCGACGGCCTGCGTGAACGCACCGCCAAGATGGGCCTGGCCGACATGGTCGAGGAGGTGATCGAGCGCAGCGGCCTGCTCGCCCACTACCAGACCGACCGCGAAGGTCAGGAACGTATCGAGAACCTGCGTGAGCTGGTCAATGCCGCGGCCGCCTTCCTGGCCGATGAGGGCATCATGAGCAATACCCCGGCCGGGATCGGCGTGACCAATGCCTCCCCGGCGATGGCTGGGGCGGCGCTCGGCGATGGCGGCGTCGCCGATGTCCTGGGTGCCACCGATCTCACCGCGCCGGTTCTCATGACACCGCTGGCCGGCTTTCTCAGTCATGCCTCGCTCGAGGCCGGTGAGAATCAGGCCGGCGAGGGTGTCGACGCGCTGCAACTGATGACCGTGCACTCGGCCAAGGGGCTCGAGTTCGATGCGGTATTCATCACCGGTCTCGAAGAGGGCCTGTTCCCGCACGAGAACGCGATCACCGAGATCGACGGCCTCGAGGAAGAGCGCCGGCTGATGTATGTCGCGATCACGCGCGCGCGCCAGCGACTCTATCTTTCGATGTCGCAGTCACGCATGTTGCATGGCCAGACCCGTTACAACATGCGGTCACGCTTTCTCGAGGAATTGCCGGCCGCCAGCCTGAAGTGGCTGACCGATCGCCGCCAGCCCTCGGCCTGGCGCGGTGGCCACGGCGGTGCCTGGGAATCCGAGCGGGTTGGCTATGCGGGTTCTGGCCGGCGCCAGGGCCGCGGTGCGGCCGCCGTGCCCGATGTCCCCGGTGGTCTGCGTGTCGGTATCGCCGTGCGTCACGCCCGCTTCGGCGACGGAGTCGTCGTCGATATCGAGGGCTCGGGTGGCGACGCGCGCGCCCAGGTGAACTTCGGTGCTCAGGGCATGAAGTGGCTGGCTCTGTCGGTGGCCAAGCTCGAGCGCATCTGATCTCGGCCGGGTCGCATGGCCCTAGCGGATCACATCACGGTAGGTCAGCCAGCAACTGCAGTACATCGCGGTGATCGCGGCCATGGTCAGTGGTGAGACGATCAACGTCAGCATGCTGGCGGGCAGGCTCAGAACACTGGCCAGGCCGGCCAGCATGCCCATGCCCACCACCAGCACCATCGCCCAGGCGAGGAACATCGCGGCGAACGGCCAGCGGTTGCGCCAGACCGCCACCAGGCTGAAGAACAGTGCCTTACCGATCGGCACCTGGTGCCAGGCAACGAACAGCGGCGCATACCAGATCGCCATCTGCACCGGCGTGTACAGGGCCAGGAACAGCAGGAAGGGCAGCAGCAGCCCGAGTGGTCGGCCGGTTCCACACCGTCTGGGCCCGGAAGCACGAAGTCGGCCATCGTGGCGCCGCCCAGCAGCGAGTTCAGCAGCATCACCCCTACGGTCAGCACCGCGCTCACCGCGCCGAGCATCAGCAGTTGCTGCCACACGCCCCTGCCGTCGGCGGTGAACACGCTGATCAGCATGGCGGGGTTGGCCGGTTGGCCCTGATCGACGGCGCGGATTGCCTTCATCAGGCCGACGAAGATCGCCGGCACGATCGCCACCGCCAGGGGCACGCCGATGCCCGGGATGATCAGGGGCAGGGACATCAGCAGCAGCGCCAGAAAGCCGCAGGCCAGCAGAGGAATCGGCTGGCGCAGCAGCAGCCGGATACCGTCCGTGGTCCAACGGGTGCCGTGCGCGGCCGGTAGCCGCTCGATCTTCATCGTGGCCGATCCATTCGAAGGTTCTCAGTCCAGGAGCATCCGGCTCGCGGCCAGCGCATCCTGGCGCCGGGCCGTGAGGATGCGCTCGTATTCGAGCGGGTCTTTGGGTTGCAGGGTATGAGCCTCGCGGGGGGCATGGGCATCATGCAGGCGCGAGATCCAGAATCGCAGGGCGGCCGCGCGCAGCGCGAACGGCCAGGCCTGCGCTTCGTCGCGGCCCACCGGCCGGCGGGCACGGTAGGCGTCGAGCAGCGCGCCAAGGCGCGGTGGGTCGAAGCGGCCAGAGGCGTCGTCGATGCACCAGTCGTTTACCGTGACCGCGAGATCGAACAGCAGGGTGTCGATGCCGGCGAAGTAAAAGTCGATCACGCCGCTGACCCGGGTGTCGGCATCGGTGGTGAACAACACGTTGTCGCGAAACAGATCGGCATGCACGGCCGCGCGTGGCAACCGGGCCGCTGCCGCGCTGGCCGCGAACGTGCTCTGAACCGCGAGTTCGTCCTCGAGCATGTGACGTTCGCGTGCATGCAGTCGCGGCGCAACCGCCGGCACTGTTCGGCGCCACCAGTCCAGCCCGCGCAGATTCGGCTGCCGGCCCGTGAAGTCTGCCGCCGCCAGATGCTTGCGGGCCAGCATGTCGCCGACGGCGCGGCAGTGCTCGGTACCGGGGTGCATGCAGGCCCGCCCGCGCAGCCGGGTGACCAGGGCAGCCGGCTTGCCGGCCAGGCTGCCCAGCAGTGCGCCACCCTGGGCGGCGACCGGATTCGGACAGTGAATTCGGCGTTTTGCCAGGTGGTGCATCAGATCGAGGTAGAACGGCAGTTCGGCAGGTGTCAGGCGCTCGAACAGGGTCAGCACATACTCGCCGTCGCTGGTCGTGACGAAGTAATTGGTGTTCTCGATGCCCGAGGCGATGCCCTCGTGGGCCAGCAGCCCGCCAACGGGGAAGTCGCGCAGCCAGGCACGCAGAGCGGATTCGGAGACGGCGGTGTAGACGGCCATGCCGAATCTTAGCGTGAGCGGGCCGGCCCGACCGTGCCGTCGGGATATTCAGTGCCGCCGCCCTCAGAGCGAGAGCAGCGACTCGTCCTCGCTTTCGGTGGGCACGAAGCCGCGTGACTGATAGAAATCGAAGATCGCCTCGACCACCTGATCGCAATCGTCGATGACCTGGATCAGATCGAGGTCTTCCGGCGAAATCAGGCCGCGACCGAGCTGCTGGCTGCGCATCCAGTCGAGCAGACCTCCCCAGAAGCTGCTGTCGACCAGGATCACCGGAATGCGCCGGCCCATCCCCGTCTGGATCAGCGTGAGCACCTCGGCCAGCTCGTCGAGCGTGCCAAAGCCGCCGGGCGCGGCCACGAAGGCGCTCGCATACTTGGCAAAGGCCACCTTGCGGGGGAAGAAGTGGCGGAAGTTGACCGAGATGTCCTGATAGCGGTTGCGGCTTTCCTCGCGCGGCACCTGGATGTTCAGCCCCACCGAAGGCGAGTCGCCGGCATGGGCACCCAGGTTGGCAGCCTCCATGATGCCCGGCCCGCCACCCGAGATGACCGCGAAACCGGCGTCCGACAATGCCCGGGCCAGGCCGATCGTGAACTCATACCAGCGGTCGCCTGGTTTGAGCCGGGCGCTGCCGAAGATGGAAACCGCCGGACGAACCGCGGCCAGGCGTTCGGTGGCCTCGATGAACTCTGAGATAATGCCCAGGATGTGCCAGGACTCGCGCGCCTTCAGCCGGGTCGATAGATCGGCATCCGGAAGCGCCCGGAGCTGTGGCACGAGCTTGCGGGTGGACATGACGAAAAAAACACTCCTGCTGGTCGACGGCTCCAGCTATCTGTTTCGAGCCTTTCATGCGCTACCCGACCTGCGAAACAAGGCAGGTGAGCCCACCGGAGCCATTTATGGGATGGTGGGCATGCTACGGCGTCTGCGCACCGACAGCAAACTCAATGACGGCGCGACGCTCGCGGCCGTGGTATTCGACGCACCGGGCAAGACCTTCCGCGACGACATCTACGATCAGTACAAGGCCAATCGCGCGCCCACGCCCGATGATCTGCGCAGCCAGATTCCGCTGATCCACGACATCGTGCAGGCGATGGGCTGGCCGCTGCTGATGATTCCCGGGGTCGAGGCCGACGACGTCATCGGCACCCTGGCCGAGATGGCCGATGCGCGCGGTATCCGCACCCTGGTGTCCACCGGCGACAAGGACATGGCGCAGCTGGTGCATGAGCACACCACCTTGTTCAACACCATGACCCGCGACAACGGCCCGATCGAGCGGCTGGATGCGCAGGGCGTGCGCGAGAAATTCGGTGTGCCGCCCGAGCGCATCGTCGATTATCTGGCCCTGGTGGGTGACACGGTCGACAATGTGCCCGGGGTCTCCAAGTGCGGGCCCAAGACCGCGGTCAAGTGGCTGAGCGAGTACGGATCGCTCGACGAAGTCATCGCGCATGCGCACGAGATCAAGGGTGTCGTCGGCCAGAATCTGCGCGATGCGCTCGAGTGGCTGCCTACGGCGCGCGAACTGGTCACGATCCGCACCGATGTCGCGCTGCCCGAGATCGACGCCGAATTCGAGGCCGCGCTCGCCTGGAACGACGAGAAACTTGCCGACTTGCGTGACTTGTTCGCGCGCGCCGGCTTTCGCACCTGGCTCAAGGATGTCGAGGCACGGCTGGCAGGCGGTGGCGACCCGGCTTTGGCGGGCGGCAGTGGCGACAACGCCCCGAATGGCGAGCGCGATGACGCCGAGGCACTGGCCGAGGCAGGATACAGCGGGCGCCGAAGCGCCGATGCCCTGCATGGTCACGAGGCCTCGATCACCGACGCGGTGGCGCGTGCGGGGGGCGCCTCGGCCAGCACCTTCGTCGGTGACCGTCAGGCCACGGAAGGTCCCTCGGCCACCGGCCCGAAGACCACCGAGACGGAATGCGTGCTCGAGATGACCGCGCTCGATGCCTGGCTCGAGCGAATCCAGGCTGCCGAACTGACCGCGTTCGACACCGAGACCACCTCGCTCGACCCGATGCAGGCCGAGATCGTCGGCGTGTCATTGTCGGTTCAGCCCGGGCTCGGGTGCTACATCCCGCTCGCGCACAGATATCCTGGCGCGCCCGATCAGCTCGATCGTGACACCGTGCTCGAGCGGCTGCGCCCGTGGCTTACCGACGAGAGCAAGGCCAAGGTGGGCCAGAACCTCAAGTACGACATGCACGTGCTGGAGAACCACGGCATTCGTCTGGCCGGCGTCGCGCACGACACCTTGCTGCAAAGCTATGTCCTGGAGGCCCATCGGCCCCACGACATGGATTCGATGGCGCGCCGCCATCTGGATCGCGACACCATCCTGTACACCGATGTCGCCGGCAAGGGCGCCAGGCAGATCGGCTTCGACGAGGTGGCACTGGAGCAGGCGGCGCCCTATGCGGCCGAGGATGCCGATGTCACCTTGCAACTGCACGGGCATCTGTTTCCGCAGATCGCCCAGGACGACAAACTCGCCCATGTCTATGGCCGCATCGAGATGCCCACGATGCGGGTGCTGCAGCGTGTCGAACGCAACGGCGTGCTGATCGACCCGAAACTGCTCGAAAAGCAGTCGCACGAACTCGGCATCGGCATGCAGCAGATCGAGCGCAAGGTCTACGAGGTGGCCGGCCAGCCGTTCAACATCAACTCGCCCAAGCAACTCGGCGAGATCCTGTTCGGCAAGCTCGAGCTGCCGGTGATCAAGAAGACCGCCAGCGGCGGCGCCTCCACCGATGAAGATGTGCTCACCAAGCTTGCCGAAGACTATCCCTTGCCCAAGCTGGTGCTCGATTACCGCGGCCTGTCCAAGCTCAAGAGCACCTATACCGACAAGCTGCCAAAGATGATCCACCCGCGCACCGGCCGTGTGCACACCAACTATGCGCAGGCCACCGCGGTCACGGGCCGGCTGGCCAGCACGGATCCGAATCTGCAGAACATTCCGGTGCGCACCGCCGAGGGCCGGCGCATCCGCGAGGCCTTCATCGCGCCCGAGGGCAGCCGGATCGTCAGCTGCGATTATTCGCAGATCGAGCTGCGCATCATGGCCCACATCTCGGGCGACGAGGGTCTGCGCAAGGCCTTTGCCGAGGGGCTGGACGTGCACAAGGCGACCGCGGCGGAGGTGTTCTCCGTGCCGCTCGAACAGGTGGACTCCGAGCAGAGAAGGGTGGCCAAGGTGATCAACTTCGGCCTGATCTATGGCATGAGTGCCTTTGGCCTGGCCAGCAACCTGGGCATCGAGCGCGATGCCGCCAAGACCTATATCGACCGCTACTTCAGCCGCTACCCGGGTGTGGCCGAGTACATGGCGCGCACCCGCGAACTGGCCAAGGAGCAGGGCTATGTCGAAACCGTGTTCGGCCGGCGCCTGTGGCTGGCCGAAATCCGCAGCCCCAACGGCCCGCGCCGCCAGGCGGCCGAGCGTGCGGCCATCAATGCGCCGATGCAGGGCACCGCGGCCGACCTGATCAAGATGGCGATGGTCGCGGTGCAGGACTGGCTCGAGGCCGGGAAGATGGCCAGCATGATCATCATGCAGGTGCATGATGAGCTGGTATTCGAGGTGCCGCAGGCCGAACTCGAGGCCGTCACCACGCGGGTGCCCGAGCTGATGTGCGGGGTGGCCGCGCTGGCCGTTCCGTTGGTGGTGGAGCCGGGGGTGGGGGTGAACTGGGAGGCGGCGCACTGAGGTCGCTGCCCCCCCCGGATGAACCGATCCATCTCATGTCGCGTGCCCGGCGCCTGCTCGATCTGATCCAGCTGCTTCGTGCGCATCGCTATCCGGTCGCCGGCCAGTCCCTGGCAACGGCGCTCGGCGTCAGTCTGCGAACCGTCTATCGGGACATTGCCACCTTGCAGGCTCAGGGCGCATCGATCGAGGGTGAGCCAGGGTTCGGCTACTCGCTGCGTCCGGGATTCATGCTGCCCGCGATGATGTTCACCGAAGACGAGGTCGAGGCCCTGGCGCTGGGATCGAGATGGGTCGCGCGGGGGCATGATCGCGGATTGAGCCGGGCCGCGAATTCTGCACTGTCCAAGATCGCCTCGGCGCTGCCCGACGATCTTCGCGCGTCGCTCGATGCCAATGCCTTGCTCGTGGGCGGCTCGGCGAGCGCAGCCGACGCGCTCATCGATCTCGCCGACATGAGGCGCGCGATTCGCCTTCAACACAAGATTCGGATCGCTTACCGGGATGCCCGCGGCGAGCCGTCCGACCGGCTCGTGTGGCCGGTTGCGCTTGGCTACTTCGACCGGGTTTGCATGCTCGCCGCCTGGTGCGAGTTGCGCGTGGAGTTTCGCCACTTCCGGGTTGATCGGATTCTGAGCCTGAGCATCGAGTCGACGCCAATCCCCCGGGCTCGCCGCACGCTGCTCGAGGCCTGGCGCACAGCGGACCGCAGGCGCCGCGGGCACAAAGCAGGGTCGCCCACCTGAACCCGGCCGGGGCCGCCGTCACCCGCGCACCCTGCTGACAGAATCTGTCACGCCGGATTCCGACAATGGTGGCCTGATCACTTTGGCCAGGAGCCATTCGATGCGTCTCTATTTCGTCGGCCCTGCAAATTTCGGCAATGCCCGTTATTGCTGGGGTTGAGGGCCGAACGGGGTTCCCTGAACTCCCGGAATCATATTCAATGAGGCCTTGTTTCTGGGAGTTTCGGCAACGGCATCATGAGCACACCAGACTTCTTTCGCGCTCGGCTGGACGGCATGATCGATCTCAATCATCCATTGGCGATCTTGGGGCGGCGCATCCCCTGGGGCGAACTTGAGCGCACGCTCGAGCCGTTGTTGGCCCACCGGGATCGGCCTGGCGTGAGCCGTGCCGATGTCGATCTGTTCGGAACCAGTGAACAGCTTGTCGGCGCCGGAGTGAGCGTGGCTGGTCGGCCGCGCCTACCAGTTCGGTTGATGGTGGCGCTGCTGTATCTGAAGCACGCCTACAACGAGAGCGATGAGTCGGTTGTGCAGCGCTGGTCGCAGGACGTGTATTTCCAGTATTTCAGCGGCCAGGAGTATTTCGAAGCCCGCCTGCCGTGCGATGCCACTCAGATCGGTCGTTTCCGCAAGCTGCTTGGCGAACAAGGCGTAGAGCATCTGCTGGCCACCACGATCGCGACGGCCCAGGCGCTCGGCGTGCTCAAACGCGATGAGTTCGAGCGGATCATTGTCGACTCGACCGTGCAAGAGAAGGCCATTGCCCACCCCACCGATAGCCGGCTGTTGGAAGTGGCACGAGCCAAGGCAGCCAGCATGGCCAAGGCCCATGGCATCGAGCTCAAGCAGACCTACGAGCGCGAAGCACGCGTGTTGCGCCGCCGTGCCGGCGGCTATGCCCACGCGCGTCAGTTCAGACGCCTGCGCGGTGTTCTGAAGCGTCAACGGACAATCCTAGGCCGCCTGCTGCGAGATATCGAGCGCAAGCTAGCAGACCAGGACCATCCAAACCATCCCATGCGCCAGTGTTTAGCCAAGGCGTGGCGGCTGCATCGCCAGCAGCCCAAGGGCAAGAACAAGCTCTATGCCTGGCACGCTCCAGAGGCAGAGTGCATCGCAAAAGGTAAGGCACGCCGTCCCTATGAGTTCGGTGTCAAGGCGAGCATTGCTGTGACCGCCAGAAGCGGCCTGATCGTGGGCGCAAGAGAACGTTTCCAGGCAACCCGTATGACGGTCATTGTCTGGCTGCTCAGATCGAGCAGAGCACGATCTTGCTGCAAGACATTGCCGAGAATCCGATCCAGACGGTGATTGCAGATCTCGGTTACCGCGGCGTTGATCATGAGATCGCGCCGGTGCAACTCGGCATCGAGGCAAGCGCAAGCGCTTGGGTGAGAAGGCCAAGCGGTGGCTGAGGCGTCGTCAGGCGATCGAACCGGTGATCGGGCACCTAAAGGCTGACCATCGAATGGATCGATGTTGGCTTAAAGGTGCCGAGGGCGACGCCATTCACACGGTGTTGTGTGCCGCAGGGTTTAACCTCGGATGGCTGCTGCGTGCGATCGCCGAACGTTTGAGGCGGGGACGGTTCTTTGTTGCCAATTTCTGGCTGCTAATCCAAGCGTTGTCGCGCGCATTGCTGGCTGGGTACCGCCGCCTGCGGTCTCAGCTCGTTCTACATCCGCCACCGGCAGGCACATAAATCATGCGATGCGAGCAGAGATCGAATTTCGCAGGGCCGACTGAGACCGTTGCATAACTGGCCGAGATCCCCGACGATCAACGAATCGCATCCATGTTGATCGAGAACGACGATGACGAGCTTCTTTCTGGCTGGTGCACTGGCGCAAGTTAAAGAATCGCCCACGATGAAGCTTCACAACATCATCGACTGGGCACCAATCGATGCGCGACTGGTCGGTCTGTACAAGCGCGAGGCCAGTCACGGTGGCGGTCCGATTCCCTATGCGCCGCTGTCGATGCTCAAGGTGATGCTGCTCGGGCAATGGCATCACCTCTCCGATGCGCAGCTCGAGCAGGCGCTCAAGGTGCGGCTGGACTTCTTGGTGTTCTGCGGATTCGACCTTGGCGCAGCACTGCCCGATCACACGACGATCTGCCGATTCCGCAATCGCCTGGTCAAGGCCAAGCTCGATGAAACGATCCTGGCCGAGATCAACGGTCAACTGAAGGCCAAGGGCCTGAGGGTGAACGAAGCTCGCGGCGCGATTATTGATGCAAGCATCATCGCCTCGGCAAGCCGCCCCAATCGGACAGTTGATGTCGATGACCAAGGCAAAGCCAATGTCAGCGACAGTGCCGACCCGGATGCTCGCTGGGTCAAGAAGGGCAAGCACGCTTTCTTTGGCTACCCCGCGCCTATGTGGCGGTCGACACTGAAGACGGATTCATCGAGACGACGATGACCCGCCCGGCCAACGAATCCGAAACCAAGCAGTTCAAGAAGGTGGTGCGCCGGCTCTCCGATGGCGTGATCGGGATCCTGGCCGACAAGGGGTTCGCCTCGGAAGAGAACAGGAAATATCTGAAGCGAAAGAAGCTCCATGACTTCATCCAGTTCCGAGCCCATCATCGCAAGCCGCTGGACTGGTACCAGACGGCGTTGAACAAGCTGATCGGCAAGGTGCGCTACAAGGTCGAGCAGTGCTTCGGAACACTGAAGCGACGCTTCCACATGGGTCGAGCTCGCTACTTCGGCCGACGACGAGTCGAGGCCCAGGTGAACTGGGCGGCCATTGGATTCAATCTGCTCAAGGCGCATAACAAACTGGCCAAGATGCAGATGCGCCCGGTGGCAGCATGAAAGCGAAACGGGAGCCAATGACGGTGTTCCGAGGCGCCAGCGGCGTTGAAAATCGTGCCGGGGTGCCTCGGCGACGGTTGGATCGAGGACTTCTATGCATTGACCGGGCGCGGCGAACATACGAAAACCGCCGAGAGAATCAGGTGAGGGGTCTACTGCGAGCAAATTCTCAGTCATGCAGCGGTCTCCGACTGTGTAGGGCACCCTGAAGACCGCGCTCAGCGGCACGCACCACGCCTTCAAGTTCGCCTAGTACGCCAATCACTACCTTGCCGGGTTCGCATACCGCTTCAACCGACGCTTCGATCTGCGCTCGATCACTCCACGATTGATCATCGACATCGCCAGCGCGGTGCCGAGATCGCAAAAGATGATCAGCCGGGGAGCGGAGATTCATGTCCAATCAGGCCCAGCAATGACGGCCTTCGGTGCTTTTTGCAGGGCCGACTACACAATTTCGGACCCTCGGCCAGCGTTCATGCGGGACGCAGGCTATTTGCAGGGCCCGCTATCCAGGCCGGACTACCGAAGGCCTAAATCATGCGCCGCGCAGAATTTTCCTCTATCGGGAGAATATATCGTCGAAGATGATTTCTTTTCCGTCTCTTTATTGAGCACGCTCCCATTTGTTGTCAAGAGAAGTGATTCAACAAAAGTGCTAAATTCTCGATTTGACGCAAGCAATGTGCTCTGTGTCACACGCCAAACCGGGGCATTAACTGACAGTGTCTCTAGTCCATTAATTGGGCCAGAAGCCAAAAGGGAATCCTAATGATAAAGGCCATGTCTGGTACGATATTTTCAGGACTTTTCCGTCACAATCTACCAAGTAGGGGTGGCAATCCAACAAATCAGGCGAGCGTGCTCAATCACCTTTGGTTTGAGAGCGCCCTCTTGAAGATCCTGAAGAGGGGTTCCTGATACCGGGTCTGCATTCGCTGGATTGACCCAAAGCACACGACGTCGGCAGTTCTTGCCAACATGTGAAGATTGTCTGTCGATAGTTGAACAATAGGGCCAAACTCATTGATTATTTTATGAGTGGAACTCGAAGGATTTGGGCCCCAGACTTGCAAGCCACCTGATTCGTCGATTCCATAGACCAAAACTTCATTGTATCCTGGGGCTGCGTACCCGGAGTCGTAGAGAACCAAGTCTCTCTGCACACCAGAAGGCGGGATGATACGATTTAGATTTGTTGAACCGTTTTCAGTAACGGCGATCCAATATGATCCATCTTGAATTTCGACAAGCGCCATTCCGCAAGGATACGATTGCCTGTCCGGCGACAGGCGAAACAAATGTGGAGATCGGCGCCGCTGGTTGAGCGTTTGATCCGTCGAGAGTAGAGCCCCCTAAGTTGACCAGCGACATTTCAAATATATCAACCCCGCTGCCGTCAAATCTAAGCGCAGCAATCCCGCCGGACAAGTAACTTGCTTCGCGATAGCGCTGCGATGAAACCCTAAAAGATCGAATTGGGCAAGGCGCACCAACGGGATGGTAATCAAATACAATACAATCAGTTTTATCGAATATATAACCATCGGAGGTCAGCCCAATACTACGATTTGGCCTATAATTACCATTATCTGGTCTAGTCGAATTCGACAGAAAAATAATCGAGTCGCGATCCCTTAATGACTTCACGCCCGATTTCTCGCTGGCCAAACCGGCACCAATTGTGCTGTTGGTCCAGAGATGCTGCATGTTGTACGCTTTCTGCGTCACGCCTCGCGACAGAGGTGCTCCGGCAACAAGATGGTCTAGCCTACCGTCTGATAGATCACGAGCGAGCAATTCTGATTTTTCAAATCCTGGCGCCGGACTTTGCTCGATCGCAAGCCCCGCCGGAGCCCCCACAAACCCGGCGATGACGGCCCCATATACGCCATTCTGGTTGTCGGTAAATACCTGAGATCCCTCACGATCATTCTGTTCGTTCAGAATCACCGGCAAGCGAGTCAGATCTTCCAATCTGTAAAAACCGGGCAGCTGATCATTGATCGCCCGCTTCACCTCGTCATGCGCGACTTGCACCTTCGCCATGTCCATCCACGGCTGCGCCACCTTCTTGCCGACATCCTTGAGGACTATCTCTAAACCGACGTTGTCGATACCTGGTAGCTCGTACAATCGCTTGACCATCGCATCCGTGAACAGGGTGACCCCTGCATTGCGATCTCTGCGTACTATCACTCCTTCCAACTTCTTGCCCTCGAAGCTACGCAAGTCCCTTGTCGACTCGTCGTAGTACTTCGCCCCTGAGCCCGCCTTGCCCTCGAACACGACGTGGTAAGGCGGCAGGTGACTGCACGGTACGAATGTCACCATCCCCTTGGCCACATCCGCCAGCACCGGCCCAAATTGGGTTCCATCGGGAACGGTGACCGTCACCGACACATTCTGGAATTGCCCCAAGGACCCGCCAATACCGATGCCATCGGCGCCGCCGTCGCCGTCTGCACCAATGTTGTCCACATTGCCGCTACGTTGCACTTTCGTGATTGCGTCCGCCAGTTTCCTCGATCAAATCCGCTGATCAGCCCAGGTGCGCAAGCCAGCGGGCCGGGGTCGGTATAACGCGCGGTCGGATCCCGCTCGCAGAAGCCGTCTCCAGCGAAGCATCAGCCAAATTCATGCCGTTCGCGGACAACTTTCTGGCGGATTCGCCGAGGCGCGCCATCCATGGCATCACCCTGCGCCGCTGTAAACGGATTACTCACCCATGACACGCCCCATCCGGCGCCTGTAGCCCTAGCGCAGTGAGTTCGGCGCTTGGCCCCACAGGCCGCTGATACGGTCGGAATTGGAAACGTTCACCGTGCTGCGTGCTAAAACGAACCACACCTGCTGCCAGTCAGAAGGCTTTGCGGTAAGCAACTGCGTCAGCGGCGTGACGTTCACCGTTCCGCTGACACCGGTCGCCACCTGAATGCATCGTTTGGCCGCCTACCGCTTGCTACGAGGCCTTGCAGTCCACTGGAATCTTTGACCCGATAGCCACCGACATTTCGGTAGTACCAGACGCTGAGCCTTGCATACACTTCTAGTGACCGTGCCACCCGAAACCGGCGCTCCCACTGCTACGGTGCCGGAGACAGACCGTATCCTCGGGACTGCCACTTACCGCCCCACAGAGAGGCCAACAGCGTCAAGACGCCCGACACGAGAACCAATCCATGTCAGCCGATCTCTTAATCGCGCTCACTGTTCTATCCCCGACTCTTCTTATTGACCAAGTGCCAAACCACCGGAGCCACCCCCTCCGATCACCGATGCGAGAACATCTCGCACGTCGTAAATCCTCGGTAAAACCAGACATAGTCATACAAAAGACTGCCCGGCGACTGAGACCACTCGAGGCTACTATACAGACCAACCCAAAGCAACAACAGCATTGACGATGCCATCGGCTCGACTCCACTGCCAACAGCAGCAATGCAATGGATAACGCGTGCCCGAATGCGGGGCCACTACCACTGGCTACGCCGAGCCAATCGGCACCGCCGCGCAACCATCGAGGCGACCACCAACGCAGCGCAGGCACCATGCCGGGCGGCATGGCTACGATCACCCGCAATCAGAATCAGTCCGGATCATCGGCCTTCTTGGTTAGAAATGAATCTCCGCTCCCCGTCTGATGATCATTTCCGACCGCGGCGACATCGCTGGCGATGTCGATGATCAGTCTCGAGGGTAATCGCGCAGATCGAATCGTCGGTCTGATTAGAAACGTTCGTCCGCAAGCTCGTATGTTTGAGCCATGGGGTGAGATTCTAGGCTCCTGATCCGAGGGCCAGACCACGGCAATGAACCGAGTCCAGTTCCAGCAAGGCATGTCGCTTCCCGAGTTCTTCGCGGCCTTCGGCACCGAGGAGCGGTGTGAGACCGTTGCATAACTGGCCGAGATCCCCGACGATCAACGAATCGCATCCATGTTGATCGAGAACGACGATAAGCTTCTTTCTGGCTGGTGCACTGGCGCAGAGCAAAAAGAATCGCCCACGATGAAGCTTCACAACATCATCGACTTCCCGGGCGCAATCGATGCGCGACGGGCCCGGTCCTGGCACAAGCGCGAGGCCAGTCACGGTGGCGGTCCGATTCCCTGTGCGCCGCTGTCGATGCTCAAGCTGATGCTGCTCGGGCAATGGCATCACCTCTCTCCGATGCGCAGCTCGAGCAGGCGCTCAAGGTGCGGCTGGACTTCTTGGTGCGGATTCGACCTTGGCGCAGCACTGCCCCGATCACACGGTGATCTGCGATTGCAATCGCCTGGTCAAGGCCAAGCTCGATGAAACGATCCTGGCCGAGATCAACGGTCAACTGAAGGCCAAGGGCGAAGGGTGAGCAAGCTCGCGGCGCGATTATTGATGCAAGCATCATCGCCTCGGCAAACCGCCCCAAATCGGACCAGTTGATGTCGATGACCAAGGCGAAAGCCATTATCAGCGACAGTGCCGACCCGGATGCTCGCTGGGTCAGAAGAACCAACACGCTTTCTTTGGCTACCGCGCCTATGTGGCGGTCGACGCAAAGGACGGATTCATCGAGACAGCGGTGACCCGCCCGGCCAACGAATCCGAAACCCAGCAGTTCAAGAAGGTGGTGCTTGACTCTCGATGGCGTGATCGGGATCCTGGCCGACAAGGGTTCGCCTCGGAGAACGAAATATCTGAAGCGAAAGAAGCTCATGACTTCATCGATTCCGAGCCCATCATCACCAAGCCGCTGGACGGGTACCAGACGGCGTTGAACAAGCTGATCGGCAAGGTGCTTCAAGGTCGAGCAGTGCTTCGGAACACTGAAGCGACGCTTCCCACGGCGGTCGAGCTCGCTCGCCCGGCCGACAGCAGAGTCGAGGCCCGGTGAACATCAGGCGGCCATTGGATTCAATCTGCTCAGGCACCATATAAACTGGCCAAGATGGAATGCTTCGGTGGCAGCATGAAAGCGAGCAGGGCCAATGACGGTGTTCCGAGGCGCCAGCGGCGTTGAAAATCGTGCCGGGGTGCCTCGGCGACGGTTGGATCGAGGACTGTCATTGACGGGCGCGGCGAACATACGAAAACCGCCGAGAATCAGGTGAGGGGTCTACTGCGAGCAAATTCTCAGTCATGCAGCGGTCTCAGTGTGATCGAATTCGCCGAACAGTGCCATGCGCCAATGTCTAGCCAAGGCATGGCGGTTGCATCTCGCCAACAGCCCAAGGCCAAGAACAAGCTCTATGTGGCATGCTCTATAGGTAGAGTGCATCCCAAAAGGTAAGGCACGCCGTCCCTATGAGTTCGGTGTCCAAGACGAGCATTGCCAGCGACGCGCAGTGGTCTGATCGTGGGCGCTCGAGCATTTTCCGGGCAACCCGTATGATGGTCGTTGTCTGGCTGCTCAGATCGAGCAGAGCGCGATCTGCTGCAAGACCATTGCCGGGAATCCGATCCAGACGGTGATTGCGATCGTTACGCGGCGTTGATCATGAGATCGCTCAAATTGGAACTCGTTCATCGCGACAAGGCAAGCGCTTGGGCGTGAAGGCCAAGCGAGTGGCTGAGGCGGCGTCAGGCGATCGAACCGGTGATCGGGCGCCTGAAGGCTGATCATCGAATGGATCGGTGTTGGCTCAAGGGTGCCCAGGGCGATGCCGTTCACGCGGTGTTGTGCGCCGCCGGCTTCAATCTTGGGTGGCTGCTACGCGTGATCGCGGCTCGTGCGGGGAAGTGGCGACCCTATTTTGCCTCGTTCGCACGGTCCTTGAGGCGATCCGCCGCTCACTTGCGCCAGATAGCCATATTCAGCACCCTTCGATCCAGTTGGCCACGTCGGCAGTTTGTTGATGGGTTCAGTCGCGTATCACCACTTTCGAATTTCGCAGGGCCGATTACTTCTGCCGGGTTTGCATGCTCGCCGCCTGGTGCGAGTTGCGCGTGGAGTTTCGCCACTTCCGGGTTGATCGGATTCTGAGCCTGAGCATCGAGTCGACGCCGTCCCCGGGCTCGCCGCACGCTGCTCGAGGCCTGTGCTGGCGACCGCAGGCGCCGCGGGCACAAAGCAGGGTCACGCCCACCTGAACCCGGCCGGGGCCGCCGTCACCCGCGCACCCTGCTGACAGAATCTGTCACGCCGGATTCCGACAATGGTGGCCTGATCACTTTGGCCAGGAGCCATTCGATGCGTCTCTATTTCCATCCCCAGTCCGGCTGCAGCCGCGTTCTGTTGGCTGCCTATCATCTCCAGATCGAGCTCGACTGGAGGTGGTCGATCTGTTCAAGGCGAGCAGTACTCGCCGCAGCACGTAACTCGAAACCCGAATCACCGCGTTCCAGTGCTCGAACATGATGGTTTCACGCTTTGGGAGTCGTTCGCGATCATGCAGTATCTGGCCGATGGCACACCCGGCCAGACGCTCTACCCGGCCGAACGGCGCGAGCGGCGGATGTCGATCGCTGGTTGTTTTGGTGCGCGCAGCACCTGGCGCCGAGGATCGCCGTTTTGAACTGGAGAACTCGATTCGGACGATGGCGGGTCAGGGCCGGCGGATCAGTCGAGGTGGCTCGCGGTCGGGCGATGGTCACCGAGGCCGCTGCGGTGCTCGACCTGCATCTGGCCGAGCGCGAATGGATCTGTGGCACCGGACTAACGCTGGCCGATTTCGCAATCGCCGCGCCGTTGGCCGTGCAATGGCGTGCCGCGCTGCCGGTCCTCGATCGGCCGAATCTGCAGCGTTGGTTCGAGCGGGTCAGGAGGCCGCTGCCCGCATGGCGCCAGGCAATTGGTGACGGCGTCGAGTGATCCAGGTCGCCCGGCTGCGGGTAGGCTGAGCGATCGCAGGCAGCGCATCTCACCTCCGAGCGGGTGCCGCTGGCTTACGCGGCGGCATCCTCACGCGGATCATCTGCGCGGCCTTTTCGCCGATCATGATCGTTGGGGCGTTGGTGTTGCCGCTCACCAGCGTGGGCATGATCGATGCATCGGCGACCCGCAGACCGCGAATGCCGCGAAGCCTCAGGCGGGCATCCACCACCGCCATCGGATCATCGGCCGGCCCCATCCTGCAGGTGCCAACCGGGTGATACTGGGTGTCGGCGCGGGCGCGTATGTCGGCCTCGGGTCAGCACGATCGCCTCGCTGCACCGGGTAGAGCATCTGATTCCCGTGATGCGGGGCGAGGTGCACGATCTTCAGGATCGCTTGCATCTTGATGGCGCCCTCGATCATCAGAGCCATGTCGTCCGGGTCATCCGAAATATCGCGGATCGATCAGGGCGGGCTGCGGGGATCCGCATCGTTCAGGCCCACCCGACGTGCTCTTCGGGCGCAGCACGGTCAGGTAACCGGCTGATGCCGTGGCCGAGACGGGGCTTGCGGGCATGGTCGTCGGCGATGCCCACGACAAAGATCAACTGGATGTCGGGCGCCGGTGCGGGCGCAGGCGCAGGAAAGCGCCCGATTCGGCGTAGGGGCTGGTCATCAGGCCGGTGCGTCGGCGTCGCCATTCGAAAATCTGGCGATTCTCACCACACCGGGCGGCGAGATGCCGAAGGTCGCCGAATCGCTCGTCGTGCGGTAAGTCTGCACATAGTCGATGTGATCTTGCAGATTCAGCCGACGCCGGGCAGCGCATACCTGACTTCGATGCCATGGCGCCGCAGTTCGTGCGTCGGGCCGATGCCCGAGAGCAGCAACAGCCGGAGTTGAACCGAACGCACCCGCCGAGAGAATCACCTCACGTCGCGCATGAATCCGCCGCCGAGAGCTTTCCTGCAAGCACTGAACGCCGGTCGCGCGGCCTTCGGCCAGCAGGATCGATGCGGTGATCGTGTGCGTGATCACGCTCAGATTGGGAGCGGCTCAGATTCGGTGTCAGGAACGCCTTGGCGGCACTGCATCGTTCGCCGTTCTTCTGCGTCACCTGATACATGAAGCAGCCGAGCTGCTCAGGGCCGTTGTAGTCCGGGTTGTGTGTCAGGCCCTGGTGCCCGGCGGCCTCGAGAAATGCCGCGTTCAATGCGCTGGGACAGGCCAGGTCGGCGACATTGAGCAGGCCGCCGCTACCGTGAAGGCCTCGTCATGGAAGCGCTCGTTGTTCTCCGAGCGGCGAACAACAACAGCACCTCGTCGTACGACCACCCGGTGTTGCCCAGCGAGGCCCAGTGGTCGTAGTCCCACCAGTTGCCTCGAACATAGAGCATCGCGTTGATCGAACTCGAGCCGCCAGTGTCTTGCCGCGTGGCTGATAGCCGCGCCGCCCGTTCAAACCCGGTTGCGCGATCGTCTGGTAGGCCCAATTGTTGATCGGGTAAGGCTGCTGACCACCACGCCCGCCGGCGCGTGGATCAGGGCGCTCTTGTAAGGCCCGCCCCGCCTCGATCGGCAAACTGGTGTCGGTTTGCTCGCGCTTCAGGCCGGGCCGCCAGCGCACGGCAGCCAGGCCCACCCGATGACATGGTCGATTGAGATCGTCTAGGCCCTCCTGGGCGATGCCTCCATCGAGGAGCCGGATTCGCTCGCCGACAGGCCCGGTCCGCCAAACGCATAGGGCAGGGCGGCGAGGCGGACGCCAGTCTATCGCGCGCCCGGTGGCCACTTCGCAACGCCGGCGCGGGCTCTCTGGTATCTTCTTTCGACCATGCCCATGGCGCGCTTCGATAGCTCTGGACGGTGCCTGAGAATACGCGTCTCGCATAATGGAGGAAATCAAGGTGAAGCATCTGTTCTCACTCGAGGGCCGGGTCGCCCTGGTCACCGGCGGCTCACGCGGCATCGGCCGCATGATCACCGAGGGTTTTCTGGCCTACGGCGCCAAGGTCTACATCTGCGCGCGCAAGCTCGCACCATGCGAGGCGACCGCTGCCGAGCTGGGCGGTGACGGCGGACAGTGCATCGCGCTGCAGGCCGATCTGTCCACGCTCGAGGGGGTGCAGGCGCTGGCCGCCGAGGTCGCGGCGCGCGAACCCCGGCTGGATATCCTGGTCAACAATGCCGGTGCCGCCTGGGCCGCGCCGTTCGACGAGTTTCCCGAGAGCGGCTGGGACAAGGTTGTGGACCTCAATGTGAAGGCGCCATTCTTTCTCACCCAGGCGCTGGCACCCCAGCTGCGCGCCGCGGCCAGCGCCGAGCGCCCGGCCAAGGTGATCAACATCGCATCGATCGATGCCACGATCGTCAGTCAGCGCGAAACCTATTCGTATGCAGCCAGCAAGGCCGGCATCATGCATCTGACCCGGCGTATGGCCGCGCGTCTTGCCCGGGATCACATCCATGTCAGTGCGATCGCGCCCGGCGCTTTCGCCTCGAGCATGAACAAGGAGGCGCGCGACAAACCCGAGGGCACGGCCAGGGCCGTGCCGGCCGGTCGGGTGGGAACGCCCGAGGACATGGCCGCTGCGGCGATCTATCTCGCGGCGCGATCGGGCGACTATGTGCTCGGCAGCATGATCACCGTCGATGGTGGCGTTGCCTACGCGATGCCTGGCTTCAGTGGGCGCGAGCTTTGACGGGAGCGGTCTAGGCAGGGCTGGCCACACGGATGAAACGATCGTGCTGCTTCTGCGCCCCTGTGTTGGTGAAGGGGGCGAAGCGTTCGAGGCGCGCGCCGCGGGGATCATGCGCCGACCCGGCCCGGCTTGTAGGGGCTGAGCCGGCCCTATCTGCGTTCGCCACGACCCATGATCATGATCGGCCGCCCACCCGCGCTTCCTTGTTGACAGCCCGGCGGATGCTCGCTTAGCCTGCAAAGAAAACGACTGTCATACAACAAGGAGGAGACTTCATGAGAAAGGCATTTTTTGGCGGCTTGGTTCTACTGATCTCGCTGCTGGGGCCCTTGGCCGGCACGGTCGCCGAGGCCGCGCCGCGCGTCACGATCAAGTATGCGCACTGCTGTCCGCCCGCGCAGGCCTTTGGCGTGTACGCAATCGATTTCGCCGAGCGGGTGGCCAAGAAGTCGAATGGCGAGATTGCGGTCGAGGTCCTGCATGGCGGCGTCATGGGCACCGAGCAGGTGGCCGCTCAGAAGGTTCAGCTCGGAGTGGTGCAGATGGCCGGGATCACGGCGACCAATGTCGCCCAGCTGGCCCCCTCGCTGAATTTTCTGGCCATGCCTTATGCGTTCAGCTCGATGGACCAGCTCACCGGGCCCAAGGGTGTGCTGCGGGCCGGTGAGTTCCGCGACGAGTTGAACAAGCGGGTGCAAAAAGAGTCCGGCACGCTGCGGGTGGTGGGCGGCTACACCAACGCGTTTCGCAGCATGTTCGCCAAGAACAAGTGCATCAGCAAGGTTCAAGACCTGCAGGGGCTGAAATTCCGCGCACCCAAGAACCCGGTCATGACCGCCATGTGGGACGCCTGGGGGATTTCCACCTACCCGATTTCCTGGGGTGAAACCTTCGGCGCCATTTCGTCCGGCGTGGTCGATGCCTTCGACAGCCCGACCGAGGTCATTCTGACCATGGGCTTTCATCCGCATATCCGCTACATCACGGAATCGACCTATCTGCCGCTTGCGGCCGTGGTCGTGGTCAACACGCGCTTTTTCAACAGCCTGTCGCCTGCCGATCAGCAGCTGATCCTCGAGGCCGCAGCGGAGGCCGATGCGGCCCATGCCGAATGGCTGGCCGCACGCGTTTCTGAGGTTCACAAGGGGCTCGTGGAAAAGGGCGTGAAGTTCTGCGAACTCGAGAATGTGGACGAGTGGCAGTCGCGCGCGCAAGGCGCATGGCCGCAGCTTTACAAGCTGGTTGGTGGTGGCAAGGAGTGGGTGGACACCGTCGCCCGCTATGTCAAGGACGGCAAGCTCTGAATCCCTGATCCGAGCCGGTTCACGGATGTGTGATGCCACCGCATGCATCCGTGACCATCTGCGCCCATGAACCCGCCCAGTGAGCGCCACTGGCTCGACAACGTCGAGCAGGTGCTGGCCAATCTCTGCCTTGCGTCGCTCGTGCTGATCCTGGCGGCGCAAGTGTTCTTTCGCTATGTGCTCTCGCTCGGGCTGTCCTGGAGCGAGGAGATCTCGCGCTTTCTGCTGGTCTGGTTCGTCTATGTCTCGGCGAGTCTCGCCGCCCAGAAGGGCACCCACATCCGGGTGACGATTCTCACCGACTGGCTGCCGCGCTGGCGGCGTCTCTGCCTGTTGCTCGCCGATCTGCTCTGGATCGCATTCAATGCGGTGGTCGTGGTGGCGGGCATTCTGCTGATCCGTCAGATGCTCGAGTACCCGGTCTACTCGACGTCGCTGTTCCTGCCGATGGTCTGGATCTACACGGTGATCCCGATCACGCACGCCCTGATGATCTATCGCATCGCGTCGCGTCAGTGGCGCGCCTGGCAAGGGGGCGAGGATGTGCTGGGCAAGTCCGAGTTCGCCGGCGCGAGCGCCACGCCCCTGGCCGCGGCGGCTGATGATGACACGCGCCGGGGTTCTTGAATGGCCTTTGCGCTGATCTTCGTCTTTTGTCTGCTGCTCGGGGTGCCGGTATTCGCCACTCTGGGCATACCGACCGTGATCGAGTTGCTGACCTCGCCGATTCCGGTCAGCGCGCTGGCGGCCAGCATGTACGACGGGGTAGACAAATTCCCCTTGCTCGCGATTCCGTGCTTCGTGCTGGCCGGCGCGATCATGGCGCGGGCCGGCATCACCGCCGACATCATTTCCGTGATGCGCGCGATGGTCGGCGCGGTGCACGGCGGCCTGGCCATCGTGACGATCCTGTCATCGATGTTCTTCGCGGCGATCTCCGGATCCGGGCCGGGGACGGTCGCGGCCATCGGCACCTTGCTCATTCCGGCGATGGTCGAGGATGGCTATCGCAAGGATTACGCGGCCGCGGTGGCTTCCTCGGGGGGAACGTTGGGCATTCTGATCCCGCCGAGCAACCCGATGATCGTCTACGGGGTGCTGGCCAATCTGTCGATCGGCGATCTGTTCGTTGCCGGCGTGTTGCCCGGCTTGCTGATCGGCCTGCTGCTGATCATCTGTGCCTATCTGCTCGCGCGTCGTGCCAATTACAAGGGGCGGGGGGCGAGCTTTCAGGGGGCAGCCCTGACGCGCGCCTTCTGGCAGGCCAAGGCATCGGTGGCCATGCCGTTCATCGTGCTCGGCGGCATCTATCTGGGGGTGTTCACACCGGTCGAGGCTTCGGTGGTGGCGGTGGTCTATGCGGTGCTGGTGGGCATGCTGATCAAACGCTCGCTCAGCTGGCGCGAGCTCTGGGACTCGCTGAGCGAGGCCTCGACGACCTGTGGCGGCCTGGTGGTCATTCTCGGTACGGCGCTGTTCTTCGGGGAGTTCCTGGCCTTGAACCAGATTCCCCAGCAGGTGGCGGCATCGCTGCTCGCCTTGACGAAGGATCCGCTGTGGATGCTGCTGCTGATCTCGGCGATTCTGATCGTGCTTGGCACGTTCATGGAGACCCTCTCCACGGTGATCATCCTGACACCGATCCTGCTCCCTCTGGTGACCAGTCTCGGGATCAATCCGATTCATTTCGGGATTCTGCTGGTGGTGACCAGCGAGATCGGCTTTCTGACGCCGCCTTTGGGGGTCAATCTGTTCGTGGCCTGCGGAATATCCGGGCTGCGCCTCGAGGAGATCGCGCGTGCGGTGATCCCGTTCATCGTGGCGATCATCATCGGCCTGCTGTTGCTGATTCTGTTCCCGGGTATCTCCTTGATCCTGCTCTGAACCGCCGGGCCCGCGCCTGGCCGGCACGCACGCGCTCGCTCGAGCACACCCCGGAAGACCTCCTCCACATAGAAACGCATGCTGATCCGCATTGAACGGTTCATCGCCCTGATCGGATCCGTCGCGGCGATCATCCTGCTGCCCGCACTGATCCTCGCCCGGGTTTCGGAGATCGTGCTGCGCGGCGCCTTCAACAAGATTACCGGCCCGTTCAACGCGCTCGAGGCCGAGTTGTTGCTGATGTTCATCTTCCTGGCACTGGGGGCTGCCTATCTGCGCGACGCTCATGTGCGGGTCGATGTAATGAGTTCGCATCTGTCCGAGCGGGTCAGGGCTCTGATCGAGGTGCTCGGCGCGCTGTTTCTCGTGTTGCCGTTCGGGCTGATCGTGCTCTGGTACGGCGTGGACATGACGGCCACCGTGTTCGGCGCCGGCGAACGTGCGGTGTTCGCCCTGGGTGCCGGTGCTCGCTGGATCGTCGTCGGCACAGTGCCACTCGGTATCGGCCTCGTGTGTCTGGGTGTCATGGTGCGCATGTTTCGCCAGTTGGGGATCCTGTTTGGTCGCCGCGGCCCGGGCGAGGGTTCTGGTCCGGTCGAGGGGCCCACGCGAGGTCGGCGTGTCTCGGCCGACACAGGCGCAAGACCGCTGGAGCGTCGCGCGTGATCGATGCCATACCGTTTCTGATGCTCGGTCTGCTCGCATTGCTGCTGTTCTCCGGGTTGCCGGTGGCGGTGGTGCTTAGCGGGGTCGGTGTGCTGTTCTGCCTGGTCGGTATCGCGATCGGCGAGATGCCCTGGATCGCGCTCTATAACATCGCGCCCAAGCTGATCTATGCCATCAACGGCACGCCGTACTACCCGGGCGTGGTCATGCTGCTGTTCATGGGGGTGGCGCTCGAGAAGAGCGGTATCGCGCTGGACATGCTGCGCATCCTTCGCCTGCTCTTGCGTTGGCTGCCCGGCGGGCTGGCGGTCGCGGTGCTGTTCATCGGTGTTCTGTTCGCGCCTGCCGCCGGTGTGGTGGGCGCATCGGTGGTCACCTTGTCGCTGATTGCACTGCCGGCGATGCTCGCCGATGGCTATCGGCCGAGCACGGCCTCCGGTACCGTGGCCGCCGCCGGCACGGTGGGCATCATTCTGCCGCCGGCCATCATGCTGTTTTTCCTGGCCGGCCAGTTCCACGTGCCGTTCGGCAGCATGTTCATGTCCACGATCGCCCCGGTGGGCATCCTGGTCTGTCTCTACCTGGTGCACGCGATATTCGGCGCCTGGCGGGCGGGCATCCGGCCGGTGACGGCGAACGAGGCCCGGCCCGCCAACACGGCGGCATGGCTGGGCCTGGTGTTTCGCGGGCTGGTACTGCCGTTCGCGCTGATCGCGCTGGTGCTGGCCGCGGTCATGGCCGGCTGGGCCACGCCCTCGCAGGCCGGGGCCGTCGGGGCGCTCGGGGGTCTGATCCTGATCGCGATCAGCGGCCGGCTCAGTTGGCCGCTGTTCAAGGATCTGGTGCATACGACGGCCGATCTGAGCGCGATGGTGTTCTTCATCATCATCGCGGCCGCGGTGTTCTCCTATCCGTTTCGCTACTTCGGTGGTGATACCGCCATCGCCGACGCCCTGGCCAGTCTGGGGCTGGGCCCGTGGCCGCTGCTGTTCATGTTCGTGGGCATTGTGTTCCTGCTGGGCTTTTTCATCGACTGGATCGAGATCACGGTGATCACCTTGCCGCTGTTCACGCCTGCGCTGCTGAAGATGGATTTCTCGGCCCATGTCGGGGGCGGGGCGAATATGGTGGTCTGGATGGCGGCTCTCACCGCACTGGTGCTGCAGACATCGTTTCTGACGCCGCCGTTCGGATTCGCGCTGTTCTTTCTGAAGGGCTCGGCGCCGCCCGGTGTGCGCCTGGTCGACATCTATCGCGGCATCCTGCCGATACTGGTTTTCCAGATCATCGTGATCGGCCTGGTGCTCGCCAAACCCGAGATCGTGCTCTGGCTGCCGCGGCTGGTCTACGGTAACCCGTCTGCCTGAACCGTCGCGCTGGCGCGCGCACGGTTTCACGGGCGTGGGCGGGCTCGATCGCCGGGGACGGCGCGAACTTGCTATGCTCTTTGCGAAAGGGAGAAAGGCCATGGCAGAGTTCGACATCCTCATCCGGCAAGGCCGCGTCATCGATGGCACGGGCGGGCCGTCGCAAACTTTGGACATCGGCGTTCGCGGTGACCGGATCGTCGCCATGGGCGATCTGCACGGAGATCGGGCCGGCCAGGTCGTCGATGCCGACGGCCTCGTGGTCGCGCCCGGCTTCATCGATGCGCACTGCCACGATGACCGCGAGATTCTCACCCAACCCCTTATTCCGGCCAAGGTCAATCAGGGGGTCACCACGGTCATCAATGGCAATTGCGGGATCAGCCTCGCACCCTTGCCGGGGCTGGCCGACGGCCTGTCGGAACTTCCCGATCCCTTGCCCCTGATGGCCAGTTCGGTCAGCGCGTTCCATCCCACGGTTGCCGACTATTTCCGGGCTCTCGAGGATGCGCCGGCCGCGGTCAACAGTGCCTTACTCTGCGGGCACTCCACCTTGCGCACGGCCATCATGAGCGGCACCGTGAGCCGGCCGGCCACCGCCGGCGAGATCACCGCCATGCAGAACCTGCTCGATCGCGCGATGAGGGATGGCGCGCTGGGGATCTCCACCGGCACCTTCTATCCGGCCGGCCGTGAGGCACCGACGACCGAGTTGTCGCAGCTGACCCGCGTGGTCGCGCCGTACGCAGGCGTGTATGTCACCCACATGCGCGATGAGAATGATCACGTGGATGACTCCCTGCGCGAGACCTTCGCGATCGGACGCGAGGCCGGTGTGCCGGTGATCGTCTCGCATCACAAGTGCGGCGGCAAGGCCAATCACGGCCGCAGTGTCGAGACGCTCGCGCTGATCGAGGCGGCCCGCCAGAACCAGCCGGTGGGGCTCGATGTCTATCCGTATACGGCCGGGTCCACGGTCTTTATCGAGCCGCTGATCCTGTCGTCGAACCGCGTGATGATCGCGTCCTCGAAGCCGCGTCCGGACACGGTCGGGCGCTGGCTGGATGAAGTGGCCGCCGAGATGGGCTGTGATCTGCTGGCGGCGGCCAGGGCGCTGAGCCCGGGCGCGGCGGTCTATTTCGTGCTCGACGAACAGGATGTGCAGCGCATTCTCGCGTTCGAACACAGCATGGTGGGCTCGGACGGTGTGCACAGCGAGCGGCCGCACCCGCGCGCCTGGGGCACGTTTCCGCGGGTGCTCGGCCACTACTCGCGCGATCTGGGTTTGTTCTCGCTGGAGACCGCGGTCTACAAGATGACCGGCCTGACTGCGGCCCGCTTCGGTCTGGTCGATCGCGGCGTGTTACGTGAGGGCGTTTGCGGATCTGGTCCTGTTCGACCCGGCCACCGTGGCCGACACCGCCACCTATGATTCGCCCAGGCAGATCTCCAAGGGCATCGAACAGGTGATTGCCAATGGCCGGTGCACCTGGCGCCGCGGTGAGAGCACCGGGGTGCGGGCAGGGCGGCCGCTGCGTCATCCGGGCAGACGATCGGCGGCCTTCACCTGAGCCGTGCCGGCGAAATGCAAATTACATGCGAAACGGCGTCCAAGCACTGAGTCGCTTCAGCGTCGGTTTGAGCGCCTGAGAAACCGGCGCGATGACGCCATACAGGCCAGGCACCCAGAGCTTCAGGGCCCAGTTGGCGAATCGCCAGAGAGGCCACTCGGGCAGCGGGTACTTCTGATAGACCAGTAGCGTGCGATCGTCGATGCGATGGGTCTTGGACAGATGCCTGTCCAGTGCCGCATGGCTTCGCAGGCGGTGCTGATAGCGAGCCAGATGAGCCCGTTTGCAGAAGTAGGTCTTGTTGAAACCGATGGCGAACGCGACGTAGTCGTGATCGCGCAGCGCCGGATGCCGGAAAACCGCCTCGCTGACCTCCGGCCATTCCGGGCGGAACACATCATCCATGACGATGATTGCATCATCGCTACAGGTGGCAACCGCGAGATCGATGTCGGCGACCACCGCGTCATAGTGATGACCGCCGTCGATGTGAAACAGGCCTACCTTGCCAACACGATCCAGGATGTCCCGCGGCTTCACCTCCGTGGACAGCCGCTGATCGATGACCACCCGGTCCTCGCGCACACCGAAGCGCCGCAGGTTGGTGCGAAACCCGTTGAGGCTCCCGTAGCCGGACTGATCGATGTTATGGCTCTGGTCATCGAAGATATCGATCGCGTACAAGGCCCGTTCGCCGGAAAAGCCGGCCAGGGCAATCAGCGACTTACCGAAGTGCACGCCGATCTCCACGATCGCCGCGTTCGTGAACTCGTTCTGGTAGCCGACCAGTTCGGCGAGCATCGTGTAATCGGTCCACGCGAGCCAGCCGGGAAGCCGCTTGATCTGGCGATAGGCCGGAATCGACATGCTCATGGTTACCTGTTCGCCGTGGGCGCGAAATCGTCAAGATCCCCGACTGTAGCGGCTTGTCCGCGCCCCCGAGCGGAACTAATCGTGGCTTTCGGCAACATGAGCCCAGGACCGACCGGTGGCCGGCCCGGGCGCGCTATCTCGGGCGCGCAATCTCCGGCGCAGCGAGGCGCGATCGGGGGGGGGGCCGATGCAGCGACCGGGCGGCGACCCGCAGAACGTTCCGATGTGGGGCCGGCGCGGGCCCGTCGGCCGTTCAGGCGAGTGCCCAGGGCCGGCGGTTCGGCGTGGAGTGCAGCATCATCGCCTCGACCAGCCGGTCCATCATCTCGGCGCGAAGTTCGCGGGCGCCCGGATCGTCGTATCGATTGACCGTCTCCAGGGGGTCTGCCGTGAAGTCATAGAGCTCGCCCAGCAGCGGCCGCCGGCTGCGCACGGTGAGCCGGGCCTGCTGCGTGATCACCGTGCGGAAATTCACCGATCGCCCGGTATCCGGGTCGCGGAACATCTGCTCCTCTTCGATCAGGATCTGTTCGCGGAGCTCGTGCGCGGGATTGTCCAGAACCGGGGTGAGATCCAGCCCCTGGCTGCCGAACACCCCGCCCAGGCCGGCCAGGGCCGTCAGGGTTCTGCCGATATCCAGCGAGCTCACCAGGGAATCGGACTGCCCCGCCGCGATGCCCGGGCCGGCAAACACGAAGGGCACCCGGACCACCCCCTGATAGTGCATCGATGATTTGAGCATCAGGCCGTGGTCGCCGAAGACGTCGCCGTGGTCCGAGGTGAACACGACGATCGTGTTCCCGTCCTGGCCGTTGGCCTGCAGCGCCGCCATGATCTCGCCGACCGCGTCATCGATCATCGTGATCATGCCGTACTCCTTGGCTGCCATGTCGCGGTACTGGTCGGGCGATGGCGAGAACGGCGACATGCGAAAGCGCTGGCGTCCGCGCTCGGCGAGCATGCGCTGAATCGCCGGGGCAGAACCGCTGTGGTCTTCGAAGAAGGTGGCGGGCAGGGAATCTGCGCCGGGTCATACATATCGAAGTATCTGCCCGGCGGTGTGAACGGATGATGCGGATCCGGAAACGAACATTGCAGCAGGAATGGCTCATCCGCGGCCGCGAACTGCCCGAGCCGGGCGATGGTCTGTTGCGCGATGAAGCGCGTGGGGTAGAGCGCTTCGGGGACCGCGGTCTTCCAGACCTGCGCCCAGTTGCCCTCGTAGGGCTGTGCGGCGGCCAGGCCCTGAAGGGCGGCCGGATCCGCGCCCTGGTCGAGCAGCCATTGGTAGTAGTGGCCCGAGCAGTAGTCCGAATGATTGACGGTCAGCGTCACATCGTCGAAGCCATAGAAGTCGGGCGGCAGGTCCACGTGCTGGGCGCGATGACGATCCTGCATTTCATAGCGGTCCCATCCCTGCGGATGGTTGGCGCGCCAGAGATCGCGCGCCGGAGAATCGGGAAACACCTTGGCGATGATCTCCGGCGCATCGTTCATGTTCTGCAGATGCGACTTGCCCACCAGCGCGGTCCGGTAGCCGGCCTCGCGAAACTGGCGAACGAAGGTGTCGAACGACGGATCGAGCGCCACGCCGTTGTAGCGCACGCCGTGCGCCGAGGGCACCACGCCGGTCAGGATGGATGCCCGGTTCGGCATGCAGATCGGGTTGGCCACATAGCCCTGGCGAAACACCATGCCGCGCGCGGCGATCCGGTCGAGGTTGGGCGTGCGAACGATCTTGTTGCCGCCAAAACCGACGTGATCCGCGCGGTGCTGGTCGGTGATGATCATGAGGATGTTCGGGCGCGTGGCCGGGTCATTCTTCATAGCGGATGTCATGGTGGATTGCGGGCGCTGACAAGGCCCGGCGCCGAGGACCCGGCAGCTGGGGACGGCGCGCCGGCGGGCGCGATCGAACGCGGTATGCTGCGCCAGAATGCACATGCCAACAAGGACGGCGACTCCCGCCGGCCGAGGCTATCGAGGGCACCATGCAATACCTGATCGACGCGGAGGTTTTCGAATCCTATCCAGGCTATAGGCGCGGGGTCGTGGTGATCCGCGGTGCGCAGAACACGCGCGACGGCTCGGCGCTCGAGACTCTGCTGCGCAGCGAGGAGGCGCGGGTACGCGAGCGGCTGGCGGGCATCAATGTGGCCGAGCATCCGGCGATCGCGGCCTGGCGCGATGCCTACCGCCGCTTCGGCGCCAAGCCCTCCGAGCATCGCAGCTCGATCGAGGCGATGCTGCGCCGCGTACTGAAGCCAGACCGCCTGCCGTCGATCAATCCACTGGTAGATATCGGCAATATCGTTTCGCTGCGCTATCTGTTGCCGGCCGGCGTGCATCCGCTGCCGGCCGGCGGGCCGGGCTTGGCGCTGCGCCGGGCAAGGGAGGGCGATACCTTCCTGCCGGCCGATGGCGCCGCTCCCGAGGCACCGCCGGCGACGGAGGTCGTGTTTGCCCACGGCGCCGAGATTCTGACCCGCCGCTGGACCTGGCGCCAGGCCGCCGGCACGCAGACCCTGCCCGACACCACCGAGGTGTTCTTCAACATCGACGGGCTGCCGCCGGTGGACGATGATGCGGTGCGGTTGGCCATGACCGATATCGCGCAGCTGGTCGTCGCGCACACCGGCGGAAGCGTCATTGCCATGGCCGTACTGGCTGCGGGTGCTTCCTGCATGCGAATGGAGGGATGATCGCATCAGGTCTGCGATCAGCGGGCGGGGTGTTCGCGACGCCATTCGGTAATGGTGCGGCCGAACTCGGTGCGAAACCAGCGTGACAACGCGCTGACCGAGGAGAATCCGAGCGCATCGGCCACTTCGCCCAGTGGCCGCTTCGGATCCTGCAGAAATTGCACCGACAGCTCTGCGCGGCCCTGCTGCAGCACCGAGGAGAAGCTGGTCGCGTCACGCCCCAGGTGCCGATGGATCGTGCGGCGGTCCATGCCCAGGTGACGGGCGACGATGTCTATCGTGCAGCGTCCGCCAGGCAGGAGCAGTCGTACCAGCCGATGCACCTTCTCGGTCGTCGATAGTTCGCTGCTGGAGAAGAAGGTGTCGAGGTAGCGTTGCGCATAGGCCGCCATCACGGGGTCCGCCGACGGGTTTCTCACCTCCAGATCGCGGGCCAGGCAGACGATGCCATTGAACTCGCATCCGAACTCCACGAAGCGCCCGAACACGCGCAGATGGCTGCTTCGGTTCGCCGGCGGAGGATGGGTGAAGCACACCTGACGGGGTTCCCATTCCGGGCCCATCAACTCCTGGAGAATTCGGAACATCACGCCGATCGCGAGTTCGATTCCCTGCCGCACCCGGATGGATCGTCCTAGCGCGAATTCCTCGCGAATGATCACGAAGCCCCCTTCTTCCTCGACTCGCGTGATCAGCGATTCATTCAGCGCGCGCATATGACGCATCAGCACATTAAGCGCTTCGCGGGCGGTGGGCTGCTCACGCAGTAGCAGGCTTATCGGCCCCAGATTCGAGAGCCTGCGCGACTCGACCATGCGCAGGCCGATGTCGTCGATTCCGCCTGCGCTTGCTGTGTTCTCGAGCAGCCGACGTACCGCGGCGACGCTGATTCGTGTATCGGGCGTGCGCAGACAGCCGGGATCCAGACCGGCCTCACGCATCATGGCGATCGGGTCAAGTCCGGCCGAACGCGCGATCTGCGCATATCCGGTCAGGCTGGCGCTGCGGATCATCGTGGCCATCCGGCGTTCCTTGTCATCGCGGCGCATCCGGAGGAAAGCCCGGCGCATGTCCCGAAATGTTAATGGCGTGTCCCGCAGAGTCAACCCCGTAGCAACCGGCCCCCCTCCGATGCGCAGTCTCGACAGGGGTGAATGATGACCGAAACGACACTGCACGAAGCGCCGGCCGGGACCGCTGCCATCGTCCGAAGCGAGTCGCTTGGCGCTCTCCAGGTAAGGCCGCTCACATGCGCGATCGGTGCGCAGGTGAGCCATGTCAACCTCGGCGTGGCATCGCGCGACGCCGGCTTGATGAGCGAGATGCGCGAGCTTCTGCTGCGGTTCAAGGTGTTGTTCTTTCGCGATCAGGACATCACGCGAGCAGAGCATGTCGCGTTTGCCCGGCACTTCGGCGAGCTGGAGGACCACCCGGTGGCGGGTAGCGACCCGGATCATCCGGGCCTCGTGCGCATCTATAAGTCGCCCGACGTTCCCAATGACCGCTACGAAAATGCCTGGCATTCGGACGCCACGTGGCGGGTCAGACCGCCGATGGGGTGCGTCCTGCGCTGCGTGGCCTGCCCGCCGGTCGGGGGCGACACGATGTGGGCCAATATGGCACTGGCCTATGCGCGGCTTCCCGAGCACATCAAGGCCCAGATCGACACGCTGCGCGCCCGCCACAGCATTGAGGCCACGTTCGGCGCAGCCATGCCCATCGAGAACCGCTTGGCGCTCAGGGATCAATATCCCGATGCCGAGCACCCGGTGGTGCGCACGCACCCCGAGACCGCCGAGAAGATCCTGTTCGTGAACGGCTTTACGACGCACTTCACCAACTTTCACAACGCACGAAACGTTCGCTACGGACAGGACTATGCACCCGGTGCCGCCCATCTGCTGCACATGCTGATCGGTCAGGCACAGATCCCGGAATACCAGGTGCGCTTTCGCTGGGAGCCGAACAGCGTCGCCTTCTGGGACAACCGCTGTACCCAGCACTACGCGGTGATGGACTACCCGCCGTGCGACCGGCGCATGGAGCGTGCCGGAATCATCGGCGATATCCCCTTCTGAACCATGACGGCCCGCGCAGGCGGGAAGTCACTCGAAACCACCCGAACCGGAGCAAACGATGAACTTCCTTGATGGATCTCTGTTTCCCGAAAACCAGGAGCGGCTCGTCATCACGGCCGCACCCTATGGCCCAGAATGGATGCCGTCAGACTTCCCGGAAGATATCGCGGTCAGCATGGATGAACAGGTGCAGAAGGCCGTGGATTGCTACAACGCCGGTGCGACCGTCTTGCATGTGCATGTCCGGGAAGATGACGGCAAGGGCTCGAAGCGGCTTTCGAAGTTCAATGAACTGCTCGCGAGGTTGCGCGACGCGGTGCCGGACATGGTCCTGCAGGTCGGTGGCTCGATCTCGTTCGCACCCGAGGGCGAGGGCGCACAGGCCAAATGGCTTTCCGACGATACGCGTCATATGCTCGCCGAACTTACGCCCAAGCCCGATCAGGTGACGGTGACGGTCAACACCACGCAGATGAACATCGTCGAGCAGATGGTGCCTGCCGACATCGCCGGCACCTCGATCGAGGACCCGGTCACTTACGATGCCTATCGCGAGATGATCGTGCCCGCCAATCCGGGTTGGGCCGAGGAGCATGTTCGCCGACTGACGGCCGCAGGAATTCAGAGCGCCTTCCAGTGTTACAACATCAATAGTTTCGAAACCGTCGAGCGCATGATCCGGCGCGGCGTGTACCAGGGGCCGCTGGTACTCAACTGGGTGGCGATCGGCGGCGGCATGGACGCTCCGAACCTCTATAACCTTGCGAACTTCGTGCGTGCGGTGCCAGACGGCGCGGTGCTTACCCTGGAATCGTCGATGCTCAACGTGCTGCCGATCAACCTGATGGCGATCGCCATGGGCCTGCACGTGCGCTGCGGTATCGAAGACAACCTCTGGGCGCCGGATCGGCGTGGCAAGATGAGCACGGTCAAGCAGATCGAGCAGCTGGTGCGGATCTCGCGTGAAGTGGGTCGCGAGGTCGCCACCGGTGTCGACGCGCGTCGGATTCTGCAGATCGATCGGTTCTATCGGGACACGGACGAGACACTCGCCCGCAATGGCTTCGCGCCGAACCGTCAGGCGGCTCCGCGGGAAATGCTGCGGCGTGTGAGTTGACATCATGCCGAATCGTCGACCCAATGTGCGGACCGTGGACACGTCCGCTGCCGGGGATCCCGCTGGCCGGCCGGGCCATTCGGTACCGGCGGTGCTCATCGTCCCCGGCCTGCGTGATGCTGTTCAAGAGCACTGGCAGACGCTGTTGGCGGGTGGCCTCGGGGAACGCGCGGTGATGGTGCCACCCATGGGGCGCGAGGATCTCACGCTAACGCGATACGTCGCCGCGATCGAATCCGCTGCGCGATCGATACCGGGACCGTTCGTCGTGGTGGCCCATAGCGGCGGCGTGATCACGACCGTGCACTGGGCCCGACAGACCAAGTGCGCCGTGCACGGTGCGCTGCTGGCGGCCCCGCCGGATTTCGACACGCCGATGCCGCAGGGCTACCCGACGTTGGCGGCGCTGCAGGACGGCGGCTGGCTTCCGGTTCCGCGGCAACCGCTCGCCTTTCCGAGCATCGTGGCCGCGAGCCGGAATGATCCGCTCAGCCGTTATGAGCGCTCGGCGGAGCTGGCGTAAGCGTGGGGGAGCCGCCTTGTCGACCTCGGTGAGGTCGGGCATCTCAATCCCGCTTCCGGCTTTGGCGCATGGCCGGCAGCCGAGGACTTTATCCATGAATTGTCGGCCGATGTCGACGCAACCAAGGAAACGACATGGCCAAGATGATCCGCTTCTACGAGACGGGCGGTCCCGAGGTGCTTAAGATGGAGACGGCCGAGGTTGGCGACCCGGGCCCGGGAGAAGCCCGCGTGCGTCACCATTTCGTGGCGGTGAACTTCATCGATGTGTATTTCCGCACAGGCCAGTACCCGCTGCAGCTTCCGAACGGCTTGGGGTCTGATGCCGTGGGCGTGGTCGAGGCGATCGGCCCGGGAGTCACCGACGTTCGGGTGGGTGACCGGGTCGGCTACCTGCTTGGTCCGCAGGGCGCCTACTCTGATGTGCGGCTGATGCCGGCCGATGTGCTTATTCCGCTGCCCGATGGCGTTTCGGATCGCACCGCTTCGGCGCTGATGATGAAGGGCATGACCGCCCAATATTTGTTCCGGCAGGTGTACCCGCTAAAGGGCGGTGAAACCATCCTGTATCACGCGGCCGCCGGTGGGGTAGGGCTCGTTGCCTGCCAGTGGGCGCGCGCGCTCGGGGTGACGATGATCGGCACGGTCAGCTCCGATGAAAAGGCCGAGATCGCTCGCGCGCATGGCTGCGCGCACACCATCGTGAGCACCCGCGAGAACATTGCGGAGCGGGTGCGTGAGATCACCGACGGCAAGGGGGTACCGGTGGTCTACGATTCGATCGGCAAAGATACGCTGCAGGCCTCGCTCGACAGTCTGCAGGTGCGCGGCACCCTGGTGAGCAACGGCACCACCTCCGGGCCGGTGGAGATCAACACCAGAATGCTGGCGACCAAAGGCTCGCTCTGGGTTACGCGACCGGCCATGGTGCACTACGCGACGCCGAGATCGCAGATGCTGGCGATGGCCGACGAGCTGTTCGGCATGGTGCTCGCCGGCAAGATCAAGGGTGAGCCGAATCAGAGCTTTGCGCTGGAAGCCGCGGCCGAGGCGCACCGCGCGCTCGAATCGCGTCGTACGATCGGCGCGACCGTGCTCGTGCCTTGAACGGGAAATGAAGCATCTCGGTTTGCCATGGCGCGGTCTGCGCCATGGCTCAATGGGTCACGACGGGCGAGGGTTCGTGGCGCAGGCGTGCGTGAGCGTCATCCCGCGAGAATCCCCCGTCCACGACCATCGCATGGCCGACGACGAAGCTGGCCGCGGGGCTGCAGAGCCACAGAACAGACTGCGCAATCTCGTCGGCTTCGCCGAAACGACCCACGGGTTCCAAGGCCACCATTCGCTCCATGATCGCCGGGTCGTAGCCCTTCGTCACCTGCGCGGCCATCGGTGTTTTCACCAGGCCCGGGCAGACCGCGTTTATGCGGATGCCCTGACCGGCGTAGTCGAGGCCGCGCTGCGGTCAGGCCGATCACCGCGTGCTTGCTGGCGGAATAAGCGCTTCGCCCAACAGAGCCTTTTAGCCCCCCGATCGACGAGCAGTTGACGATGGCGCCACTCTGTTGCTCGACCATCAGCCGCAGCTCGGCCTTCATGCAGTTCCACACGCCGCGCAGATTGACGCTGATCACGCGATCGAACTCTTCGTCCGAAATGTCGTGAAGCGGTGTTGAGTCCGAATTGACGCCGGCGTTGTTGAATGCCGCGTCGAGCCGACCATAGGTCTCCAGCACCTTGACGATGCTCGTCTGCACCTGCGTGGCATCTGCCACATTGCAGGCGATCCCGATGGCCTGAAAGCCGGCCGCACGCAGCGCTTCCTCCGCCTCGCCGATGGCGCCAGCGTCACGGTCGATGAGCGCAACAGATGCTCCCGCCCTGGCAAACGCCCATGCGGTGGCTTCACCGATGCCTGCACCTGCGCCGGTAACGACGGCGACCTTGCCTTCGAAAGAACCGGTCATCTGAGCTCCTATCCGGAAGTGAAAGGGTCCTGGCAACGGCGCGGTCGCTCGTTGAAAGGCCTGTCCCGAAATGTCAACCATCTGTCCCGACGAGTCAATTTAAAGGCGCGCTCGCCACCTACGATGCGTCACTCGATCAGGAGGAGACGATGCACTCGAAGCCAACAACAAGGATGCGAACACAGGCGCTCGTCGTCATCGGCCACACGGGTTCGAAGAGTCTCGCATGAACGACGCACGGAAAGAGATTGGCATTGACGATCCCGAGGACGGGGTGGCCGCCGAGGCCCGCTCGGCGTTCGGGCGCACGTTGCGCGCCATCGGCTTAGTGGTGGCGGCGCTGCTCGCGATCCACGCGATCTACGTTGCCTATGTCGGCCAGTATCTGGCCCCGGAGATCATCCGGGCCGGTGTGCTGTGGACCTGCGCCCTAATCGTGACCTTCACCTCGCCACTGGCTGCCGAACTGCCGTGGCGCAACCGGGCGGTCGGAGCCTTGGCCTGGTGTATCGATCTGGCGATGCTCGCCGTACTGGCCTTTGCGTGTTGGAATTTCCTGCACAAGATCGACGATATCGAGAACCTGGTCGTCCAGTTCAGCCCCTGGGATCAGGCCTCCGCGCTGATCGCCATCATCGTTCTGCTGGAGCTGAGCCGACGCGCGTTCGGCCTGATCCTGAGTGCGGTGGGCGTGATCGCGCTGCTCTACTGCCTGTTCGGGCAGGACCTGCCCTGGATCTTTCGCCATTCGGGCTTCAGTCTCGAACTCTCAATGGAGATCATCTGGTTCGGGCTGCAAGGGGTATTCGGCTTCGCCACCGGCATCGTCGTGCTGCTGATCCTGGTCTTCATCGTCTTCGGCGCGCTGCTCGAGGGCAGCGGGGCCGGTGCCACCATGATCCGTATGGCGCTGGCCGCAACAGGTGGTACCCGGGGTGGGCCGGCGCATGCGGCGGTCGTCGCCTCGAGCATCTTCGGCATGTCCTCGGGCAGCGTCACCGCCAATGTCGTCGGCACGGGTGTGGTGACGATTCCGCTGATCAAGCAGCGTGGATTCTCCCCCGCGTTCGCCGCCGCTGTCGAGGCGACCGCATCGACGGGCGGCCAGTTGATGCCACCCGTAATGGGGGCGGCCGCCTTCCTCATGACCCAGCTCGTGGGTCAGCCATATCAGATGATCGCGCTGGCAGCGCTGGTGCCGGCGCTGTTCTACTACGGCAGCCTGTTCGTGGCGATCGGTCAGGAGGCTCGCCGCCTGGGGCTGGAGCCCACGCCGCGCGATCAGCGCCAGAAACTGGAGCCGGGTGACAAGCCGCGTTCGCTGATCTTCTTCGGCCCGCTCGCTGCCATCATCATCACACTCGCGATGGGGCGGTCGCCGTCGATGGCCGGGTTCTGGGCCTGTATCACCACCATCGTGATGGCGCTCATCCTGAATCCCGAGCTGCGCGCTAAACCGGCGATGCTGCTGGCGGCTCTGGCCAAGGGCGGGGTGGCCGGCGCGCGCATCATGATGGCGGTGGGCGCGATCGGCATCCTGCTAGCGGTTTTCGAACTGACCGGGCTCGGGCTCAAATTCGCCACCCAGGTCGCGCTGATCGGCGATACGACCTTGTTCGTCGCGCTGATCCTCGCGGCGGCATCATGCCTGGTGCTCGGCATGGGCATGCCGACGCTGCCCGCGTACATGATCATCGTGCTGGTGCTCGGGCTGGGCATGAAGAAGCTCGGCCTGCCCGACCTGTCCGTGCACATGTTCGTGTTCTATTTCGGCGTGCTATCGGCCATCACGCCGCCGGTCGCGCTTGCCGCGGTGGCCGCTGCGCCGATCGCGGGCGCCGAACCCGTGCGTACCGGCCTGGCCTCGATGCGCCTGGCACTGGTGGGCTTCATCGTTCCGTTCTTCTTCGTCTACGAACCCAGTCTGCTGCTGGTGATGGACGACTTCACGATTCAAGCCTTCGTCTGGGCGGCGTTCCGACTCGCGTTCGCGGTCTGGTTGCTGACGACCGCAATGAGTGGGTTCGAGCGCGAGAAGCTCACGCCGCTCTCGCGGGGCCTTCGGGTGATCGCCGGTTTCGCCATGTTGATGGTGATGTGGGAAGTACAGCTGCCGGCCATTGCGCTGGGTGCTTTCGTGCTTGCCGCCGATCGGGGACTCCTGCGAAGACGCTCGGCCGGGATGGCCGGCTGACACGCTCGCATGGAGTCGCATAGCAGTCCCTAGACAGGACATCCACCGACCAATGTTCGCTCCCTTCTCGGGGGGGAAGGTCATCACAGTGAGGAAAGACAGATGAATCGACGCATCAACCAAATGGCCGCCATCGGCGTGCTGGCATTGAGCTTCGGCAATGTGCAGGCGCAGGGCAAGACCTTCCTGACCATGGACAGCTTCCCCGCCGGTTCGACACCCGGGCAGTTCGGCATCGCGTTCACGCAGGTGGTGCAAAAGCATCTGCCGATCGAGATCCAGGTTTCGGTTGGCAAGCCAGCGACCAAATCGGCGGTCGATGCGGCCAAGGGCAAGGTCGATCTGTTCCTGTCCGCGCCCACCGTCAACCACTTCATGCAGACCAAGACCGCGATGTTCGCCAAGGTCAATGATGCGCCGGAGCTGAACAAGAATCTGCGCAACATCATCAGCTATCCGCTTGGGCCATACCAGATCGTGGTCTACGAGGATTCGGGCATTCGAACCCTTCAGGACTTCAAGGGCAAGAAGGTGTTCCTGGGCCCGCCGGCCGGCGCGGCCACCAAAGTGGCCATGCAGATCATGGAGGGCGCCACCACACTGAAGCCCGAGCAGGATTACGAGGTGATGCGCTTCGACTGGCAATCGGCTGAGACTGCATTTCTGGACCGACAGATGGATGTCTACATCGCGCCCACCACGCTGCCGAGTCCGTCCATCCAGCAGTTCGCGCTGGTGTCGAAGATTCGTATCCTGGGTGTACCGGCCGAGGCCTGGGAGCAACCGGCGATGAAGGCGGCGATGGGTTTGCCGGGACGCACGGTCGAGGTGATTCCGAAGGATGCCTATACCAACCAGGCCAACGACGAGGAGGTCAAGACGATTGGCTCCTGGGTGGGTCTGGGCGTGCGCAAGGATCTGGACGAGAAGATCGTCTACCAGATGACCAAGACGCTCTGGGAGAACATCGCCGATTTTCGTCAGACGGCCGACTGGATGAAGGTCATCACGAAGGAAACCGCCTTCAAGGAAAGTAATATCCCGCTGCATGCCGGCGCCTACCGCTACTACAAGGAAGCCGGCTTTGATGTGCCCGCCGCGCAGATTCCGCCCGAAGCCAAGTAAGCCGGGGTTGGGGACGCTGAATGAATCGGCGTCCCCATGATGAGCCGGGGTGCGGCTTGGTGGTGCCCCACATGCCGTAAGGAGCGACAGGCCATGAAGTTCGAACGACTGACCAGCAAGATCGGCGCCGAGGTGTCCGGTATCGCGCTCAAGGATGCGGTGCGAGATGACGCGCTCTTCTCGGAGCTCAAATCGCAACTGCTGGTGCATCGGGTGCTTTTCTTTCGTGACCAGGATATGGAGCGATTCTCGCGGGCGGATCACGTCGCGCTGGCGAGTCGATTCGGGCCGCTCGAGGAGCATCCGGTTGCCGGCAGCCATCCCGAGCACCCGGGTCTGGTGCAGATCTATCGCAGCGAAGAGAAGAATCCGTACGAGAACAACTGGCATAGCGACGGGCTCTGGCGGCGCACGCCGCCGATGGGGGCGGTGCTTCGCTGCATCGAATGCCCCGAGGTGGGCGGCGACACGATCTGGGTGAACATGGTCGAGGCCTACGAGCGGCTGCCCGACGAACTGAAGCGAAAGATCGAGCCCCTTCGCGCCAGCAGCAGCATCGAGCACAGCTTCGGCGCGGTGATGGACATCGACAAGCGCCAGGCCCTGGGGCGCCAGAACCCGCCGGCCGAGCATCCGGTCGTGCGAACACACCCGGAGACGGGCGAGAGGGTGCTGTTCGTGAGCAGCTTCACCACGCACTTCCTCAACTATCACACCCCGGAGAACGTGCGCTTCGGCATCGACAAGACGCCAGGCGCCGCCTTGCTTCTTCAGCATCTGCAGAGCCAGGCCACGATTCCCGAATACCAGGTGCGGTTTCGCTGGAAGCCGAACAGCGTCGCGATCTGGGACAACCGCTCGACCCAGCACTACGCGGTAATGGACTACTGGCCCGCGCCGAGAAAGATGGAGCGCGCCGGCATCGTCGGCGACATCCCCTACTGACTCAATCCCTCGTTTCAAAGACTGCGCGTTCAAGCATCTGCACCTCTCAACTGGAGACTTTCACCATGAACTTTCTCGACGGCCATCTGTATCCCGAGAATCAACAGCCGCTGATCATCACGGCCGCACCCTATGCGCCGGGCTGGATCCCGGCGGATTTCCCTGAAGACATCCCGATCACGATGGACGAGCAGATCCAGAAGGCGGTCGATTGCTACGAGGCCGGTGCCACTGTGCTGCATCTGCATGTTCGCGAGGACGACGGCAAGGGCAGCAAGCGGCTCTCCAAGTTCAATGAGCTGATCGCCGGCGTGCGCGAGGCGGTACCGGAGATGATCATCCAGGTGGGCGGCTCGATCAGCTTCGCCCCGGAAGGCCCCGATGGCGAGGCGAAATGGCTGTCCGATGACACGCGTCACATGCTGGCCGAACTCACGCCCAAGCCGGATCAGGTCACCGTGACCGTCAACACCACGCAGATGAATGTCACCGAACATGCCGGCGTGGATGACTTCAATGGTGTGTCGCGCGGCTTCCCCAACCTGTACTCCACGTATCGGGACATGATCGTCCCCTCGAACCCGAGCTTCGTCGAGGAGCACATCCGCCGGCTGACCGAGGCAGGCATCCAGAGCGAATTCCAGGTCTACAACATCAACAGCTTCGAGACCATCGAGCGGATGATGCGTCGCGGTGTCTACAAGGGCCCGCTGGTGATGAACTGGGTCGCGATCAGCGGCGGCATGGATCAGGCCAACATCTACAACCTGGCGAACATGCTGCGTGCGGTGCCCGACGGTGCGATCGTCACGGTCGAGAGTTCGGTGCTCAACGTGCTGCCGATCAACATGATCGGCATCGCGCTGGGCCTGCACGTACGCTGTGGCATCGAGGATGTGCTCTGGAAGCAGGATCGCTCGGGCAAGATGAGCTCGGTCGAGCAGATCAAGCAGCTGGTGCGTATCTCCGGCGAGTTCGGCCGCCCGATTGCCACCGCGAAGCAGGCGCGCGAGATATGCAAGATCGGTGTCTTCTATGACACGGCCGATGAGACGCTCGCCGCCAACGGCTTTGCGCCCAACCGCAATGGGGGCACGCAGGGGTTCCTGCGCAAGCCGGCCTAAACGGACCCGGGTGGCCGTTTGCCGGGCATCGCTGAGGCTTCATGTTGCCCGGCGGCCGCACTGATCGATTCCTCGTCGCAGCAATCCGTGTCGGGCGCTTCGGCAGCGGTTGCATCGCTCGGGCCCGGCTAAGCCGGGCCCCTCACGTGTATGCGCTCGGCCGACCCTGGAACGCTTCTGCGGCGTATCATCGAAGCCATGGAACCCGCCGCCACCGCGCCCACCCGTCTGCGCCAGATTCGCGATCTGCCGCATCCGCCGTTCAGGCCGATCCTCGGCAATGCCGGGCAGGTCAGTGCGCAGACGATCCACCAGGATGTCGAACGCTGGGCGCGCGAGTGCGGCAAGATCTTTCGCATGCGCTTTTTCACGCGCGAATTGCTTGTGGTGGCCGATCATGCCCTGCTCGCCGAGGTCATGCGCGACCGCCCCGACGGCTGGCAGCGAAATCCGCGTTCTCGCATCGTCGGTCGCGAGATGGGTCTTCCGCAGGGCGTGTTCAGTTCCGAGGGAGATGCCTGGCGCGTGCAGAGGCGCATCGTCATGGCCGGCTTCTCCCCGGCACAGATCCGGCAGTACTTCCCGCAGATGGCCAAGGTCACGGCTCGCCTGCAGTCTCGTTGGCAGCGCGCGGCAGACGAGGGCCGTACGCTAACGCTGCAACCGGAACTGATGCGCTTCACCGTGGACACCATCGCGGGCCTCGCGCTGGGCGACGACATCAACACGCTCGAGGCCGGCGATGACGTGATTCAGCAGCACCTCGATAAGGTACTGCCGGCGGTGTTCCGCCGCATCCTGGCGGCATTCCCGACCTGGCGCTACTTCAAGACACGGGCGGATCGAGAGCTCGAGTCGAGCGTCGCGGTCATCAATCGTGAGATCGAGCGTTTCATCGCCGTTGGCCGCGCGCAGATTGCCGCCGACCCTGCATTGCGCGAGAAGCCGCGCAACGTGCTGCAGGCGATGCTGGTGGCCGCAGAGTCACCCGAGAACAGTGGCGTCGACGATCGGACGGTCGCCGGCAACGTGCTCACCATGCTGCTGGCCGGCGAGGACACAACCGCCAACACGCTATGCTGGCTCATCTATCTGCTCTCTCGTCACCCGGGCACCCTCGAGCGGTTGATCGCCGAGATCGATTCGACGCTCGGCGACGCGCACGGACGGCCGGAGCGCTTCACGATCGAGCTGATGGACTCCATGCCCTATCTGGACGCCTGTATCAATGAAGCCATGCGGTTGAAGCCGGTTGCGCCGTTCATCGGTCTGCAGGCCCTGAGAGATACCCGCATCGCCGATGTCCACGTGCCCAAGGGCACGATGCTATGGGGCGTATTCCGACACGACAGCGTGAGCGAGCCGTACTTTGAGCGGCCCGAGGCCTTCGAGCCGCAGCGCTGGATTGCCGATGAATCGGCCCCGGCCTCGTTCTCCAGCGCCAAGCGGGTGGCGATGCCGTTCGGCGCGGGGCCGCGCGTCTGTCCGGGCCGCTACCTCGCGCTGCTCGAGATGAAGCTGGCGATGAGCATGCTGTTGTCGCGCTTTCGGATCGCGTCGGTGGACACGCCGGACGGTGCGCAGGCGAGGGAGCAGATGTATTTCACGATGTCGCCGCATGGTCTGACGATGATCCTGGCAAGCCGCTGAACCGGGTTCTGGGCGCGAGATTCGTGTTCATTCAATCCCTTCGGGTAAGAGATCACCATGGTTCGCAAACTAGGGCTGGTGTTGCAGGGGTTGGCTGCCCTGTCTGGTTTCATCGTCGGAGCTGCCAGTGCCGCCGAAACGCAGAACACGCTTTATCTGGAACTGGCCGGCGGGCGCGTCACCATCGAGCTGCTGTCCGATATCGCGCCGCGGCATGTCGAGCGCATCAAGCGCCTGACGCGCGAGAAGTTCTACGATGGCCTGACCTGGCATCGGGTGATCGGCGGATTCATGGCGCAGACCGGAGACCCGACGGGAACAGGGACGGGCGGATCGCCATACGAGGCGGTGCCGGCCGAATTCAGTAGCTACCCCTACAAGCGCGGCAAGGTCGGCATGGCGAGAACCACCGACCCGAACAGCGCCAACTCGCAGTTCTTCATTTGCTACACGGACAAGGGGTGCAGCTTCCTGACCGGCCTATACACGGTCTGGGGGCAGGTCGTCGACGGCATGGAACACGTGGATGCGATCGCCAAGGGCGAGCCGCCCGCGAACCCGGACAAGATCATTGCCATGACGCTCGCTGCCGACCCATCCACGTCGGCGAAATAGAAGGCAGTCAGGGGCTTCGGGCGCGCCACCGCGTTCTCGCGCCGATATGCCTCTTGTGGCGAACGTCGAGGTCTACTATATTGGTACGATGACCAGAAACGATGATCTCGATCTGCGCATCGGCGCGCGTATCCGCGCCGAGCGGGAAAGTCGCGGCTGGTCCCTGACACGCCTGGCCGAACTGGCCGGCGTTTCACGCGCCATGATTCACAAGGTGGAGCGTGGCGAGAGCAGCCCGACCGCCAATCTCCTTGGCAAACTCTCCGGCGCCTTCGGGCTGAGCATGTCCACGCTGATGGCGCGTGCCGAGCTCGGTCATGGCCGTCTGTCGCGCGCGTCCGATCAGCCGCAGTGGGTGGATCCGGAAACCGGCTATCTGCGCCGCCATGTGTCGCCAGATACCGATATTCCTCTCGACCTGGTCCAGGTGACGCTGCCGCCCGGTCGGCAGGTGGCGATGCCGGCCAGCGCCTTCGCGTTCATCCGGCAGATGGTCTGGGTGCTGCAAGGCGATCTGGTGTTCGACGAAGGCGCCGTCCGCCATCACATGGCATCAGGCGACTGTCTGGCGCTCGGCGCTCCTGTCGATTGCGTCTTCAGTAACGTAGGCAAAGTGCCCTGTATCTACGCGGTGATCGTCTTGCAACGCGGCTGAGAATCGCGCCCATGACAAGGGCGCTCGCAGGCCGCGGATGCATTGACGAAAAATCTAAGATAGTGGACTATACGAGCCATATTGATACGCGCTTGTGCGCGTCTCGCCTGGGGCAGGCAGGAGATCGACCATGGACATTCGCGCCGCGCACGAGGGCGACCTCCCCGGCATTGTCACGATCTATAACGACGCCGTCGCGAATACGACCGCGATCTGGAATGAACGCACGGTCGATCTCGCTAATCGGGTCGCCTGGCTCGAGCAACGCCGGCAGTCCGGGTGGCCGGTTCTCGTGGCCGTTGATGCCGATGGAGGCGTCCTGGGCTATGCGTCGTTCGGCGACTGGCGGCCCTTCGATGGTTATCGTCACACCGTGGAACATTCGGTCTATGTGCGTGGCGATCAGCGCGGGCGCGGGATTGGCAAGCGGCTGATGCTCGCGTTGATCGAACAGGCCAGAGCCATCGGCAAGCATGTGATGGTGGCCGGAATCGAAGCGGGAAACGTGGCGTCGATCCGGCTGCACCAGGCTCTCGGCTTCGAGCCGGTAGGGCATTTGAAGCAGGTGGGCATGAAGTTCGGCGCCTGGTTGGATCTGGTCTTCCTGCAGCTGATGCTCGATGAGCGGCCCGCTCCTTGAGCATCGCTGGTGATTGCAATAGGCCTGTCGTCTACTGAATCGGAAGCGCGAATCGTTTCCCAGGTCTACGCGGCAATGTGCAGCCGCATGGGTATCTCGCTGTGGCCGACCCGCTGGCGTCGCGGGCGGGCCCGATCAGGCGGAGATGGAGCAGATCCTGCGGCTAGCCTGGCAGCCCGCGCCGCGGGCTGGCAGCACACCCCGCGAACGCCTGAACACCATTCAGGCTTGGGTCGCAGAGGAGTGCGAGCGCTGGATCGAGCTCGGACATCTGACACGAAGGTCGGCGGCGCACCCGCCCGGCCGGATCCTTGCCTTGATAGGTGGCATGGGCAGGGCTGCCGCGATCACTCGGTGTGTGTATGCGTCCTGGGGGCGGAATCTCCGGTCCCGTGTCATCGGGAGCGTATCAATCATGTCTCCCATTGCGTACAAATGGATGATATGGGGTACAATAATGCATGCCTAGCCAATCCCCGATCCTTCTGGATGCCTCTGCCGAACGAGAGCTGAAGTCGCTTGGCGAACTGGTTCATACTCGCCGTAAGTCGCTGCGGATTGCCGCCAGCAGTGTCGCGCGTGCCGCGGACATGTCTCGTCAGACGCTCAACCGCATTGAACACGGCGCGCCGTCGGTCACGATGGGTGCCTACCTCAACGCATTGCGCGCGCTTGGTCTGCACCTTCATGTCGTCGAGGACGGGCATTCGACTACCTCGCGCACGCGCGCGCATGAGGTTCGATTGGCCGACTACCCGCAACTCGAGCAGATTGCCTGGCATCGCCAGGCCGGGTCTCTCACCGAGGGCGAGGCGTTCGCGCTCTACGAGCGAAACTGGCGGCACATCGATCGGTCAAGCCTCGAGCCCGCCGAGCGGGAATTCATCGCCCGATTGGTGAAGCGTTACGGCAATGGGGTCATGCTTGTTTGAGCGAGCTCATCATCGGCGCATCGCGAGCCTGCTGGCGTCGCTCGATGCGGATGCGTTCCTGGCACACCAATGCTATTTCGGCGGCGGCACCGCCATCGCAATGCTGCATGGTGAATACCGCGAGTCCCGGGATGTCGGTTTCCGGGTCTCGGCGCTGGACTCCTATCGCGAGCTGCGCGGCATCGTCACCACCAAGGGCGTTTCCGGCTTGTTCACCGAGCCGGTGAAGCTGTTGCGCGACGCCAGAACGGATCAGTATGGCATCCGCACCTTGATCGAGATCGAGGGCGTACCGATCAAGTTCGAAATCGTGCTTGAGGCACGAGTTTCTTTCGAGCGTCCGCACGATGAGCATTCGGTGTGCGGTGTGCGGGTTCTCAGTCATGTCGATCTGGTCGCGGAGAAGTTACTGGCCAACTCCGATCGGTGGGCGGACGATGAGGTCGACTCTCGCGACCTGATCGATCTGGCCATGATGCTCGCCGACGGGCGAATTCCGCAGGCAGCGCTGCAGAAGGCCGGTCGTGCCTATGGCACGATCATGGCCGATCTCGAGAAGGCCAAGACCCACATCGAGCGGCCGGGGCAGCTTCTCCGTTGCATGGCCAACCTGCAGATGAGTCAGCCGTTGGCACTTGTTCTTGACCGCATCCGGAAACTCAAACCAGCCCCCGAGGGCACGAGGCGCGCTGGTCCCTGAGCTTGCCGTCGTGATCATTCGCATCAACCACTATTCGCATCGGCCGAAAACAGCTCGACAACCAGCTCCCGAAGCCACCGGTTGGCCGCATCCTCATGATTCCGCCGGTGCCAGTGCAGGCGAATCACCGATGTCCGGGTCTCCAGAGGAATCGGCCGCGAAACGAACCTGCCCACGCGTTTGAAGGCATCGGCGAGCTGCCCGGGCAGAACCACCACATAGTCCGAGGCTTCGAGCAGTGGCGGCAGCATCAGGTAGGTGGGAACGTCGATCACCCGGTCACGGCGAAGGCCGCGCGCGTGCAATCTGACGTCGACCTGATCCTGCACACCGGATGAGCGTCTGACGATCAGATGCCTGGCGGCGGCGAAGCGGTTGGCGGTGATTCGCGCATCGGCCAGCGGATGGCCCTCGCGCATCAGCAGCACGAACTCGCGCTCGAACAGCCGGCGCTGATACAGGCTGACCGGCAGGGAAGGGTAGACGCCGATCGCCACGTCCAGTTCGCCCGATTCGAGCCCTGCGGCGATCTCCGGCTCACCGAGCACTCGAAGATTCAGACTCGCCCTGGGTGCGCGTGCCTCGACGGCGGCGACGATCCGCGGCCAGAGCACATAGGCGCCGACGTCCGAGTGGCAGATGACGAACGAGCGGTCTGACACAAGCGGATCGAATCGCTGGCCGGTGAATAGCTCGTCGCGCGCCATGGCGAGCGCGCGCCCCAGGGGCCCCGCCAGTTTCAATGCCCGTGGTGTCGGCAGCATGCCGCGGCCCGAGCGCACCAGCAGCTGATCGTCGAAGAGCGTGCGCAGCCGCGCAAGCGCCGAGCTCACCGCCGACTGGCTCATGTCCAGTTCCTGCGCGGCCTGGGTCACGCTGCCGCAGCGCAACAGCGCATCGAGGATCGGCAGCAGATTGAGATCGATGTTTCTGATATCCATGGCATCGATTTTACTTATCGAGATTATCGGCTGTTCAGATAGACGGGCAGCGCTTATTCTGCGGCGGATCGCAGCGTTTCCAGCGCGAATCGACCCGGAGAGACAGCCATGGCCGCAAGCCGCATCGACACCCATCATCATGTGGTGCCGCCGTTCTACCGTGACTGGTTGATCGCCAGGGGAATGGATGCCGGCGGGCTGCCCATGCCCACCTGGGCGGAATCCGATGCGCTGCAGCTGATGGACATGCAGCATGTGCGCACCGCCATCTTGTCGGTCTCGACCCCGGGCGTGCACCTGGGCGATGACGGCGAGGCGCGCGAGATGGCACGTCGGGTCAATGAGTTCGCGGCCGAATTGAAGCAGCGCAGACCCGAGCGCTTCGGTTTCTTCGCCACCTTGACGCTGCCCGATGTGGAAGGCGCGATCGCCGAGGCCGCGTATGCGCTCGAGAAACTCGGCGCCGACGGCGTGGTGCTGCTGGCGAATGTGCAGGGCATGTACCTGGGCTGCGCCAAGTGGATGCCGCTGATGGAGGCCCTTGATGCGCGCGCCGCACGGGTGTTCGTGCATCCTTCCACGCTACCCTGCGAGCCAGTGCCGGGTATCCCGCCGTTCGCAGCCGATTTCCTGCTCGATACGACGCGCGCCGCGCTCAATCTGGCCAAGTCTGGCGCGCTGGAACGTTTTCCAAACCTGCGCATCATCCTGTCGCACGCCGGGGGCTTCGTGCCGTTCGCCGCCGAGCGCATGGCACGTATCTGCAGCGAAGACGGCGGGATCGACGGCGGCCTGGCGCGCCTGAGGCGCTTTTACTTCGATACCGCGCTCTCGAGTTCGCCCTATGCGCTGCCGTCGCTGCTCGCGTTTGCGGATCCGAAGCGCATCACCTATGGCAGCGACTGGCCCTATGCCAACACGAAGCGCTCCTGCCACTTCAGCCAGTTGTTGGATGCCTACGAGCTCGAACCGTCCCTGCGCGATGCCATACATCGTGGCAATGCCCAGGCATTGTTTCCGCGGCTGGCGAACTGATCGGCCCGATTTCCTGCCGGCATGCACGAACCGATCACGCCGGTGTGTTGCTATCCACCCGAGGAGACACTTCCATGAAGAAGGCTTTGTTGACCGGCGCCGTGCTGGGCATGTTCATGCTGAGCGCCGTCGTGCGTGCGGAGACGGTACTGCGTTTCGCCGAGTACGGGCCCGACAAGGGCCCACGTGCCCAGGCATTGCACTGGTTCGCCGACGAGCTTGCCAAGCGAAGCGATGGCCGATTGAAGATGCAGATCAACTTCGGCGGTTCGCTGATCAAGGCCAAGGGGGTGCTCAAGGGCGTGGCCAGCGGCATTGGCGATCTGGGCACGATCGTGGGTGTGTACACGCCCACCGAGTTGCTCAATTTTCGTGTTGGCGATACGCCCTCGGGCAATGACAACACCTGGGTCGGGGTGCGCGCCGCCTATCAACTGGCCACCGAGAATGCCACCGTGCAGGCCGAGTTCGCCAAACAGAAGGTGGTCTACCTGGCGAACTTCACCACCTCGACGGTGATTCTCGCCTGCCGCACGCCGGTGGCCTCGCTGGCTGATCTCAAGGGCCTGAAGATCCGCTCCAATCCGCCGCATTCCGAGGTATTTCGCGAATACGGAGCGTCGATCGTCAACCTGCCGTTTCCAGAGGTCTATCCGGCGCTTGACAAGGGCATCGTCGATTGCCCGCAGGCCTACTGGTCTTCGGTCATGGCCTATCGGCTACACGAGGTGGCCAAGCACATCACCGCGCTCAAGTGGAGTCAGAATCTGGGGTTCGGGGTGGTGATGAACAAGCGCCGCTTCGATTCGCTGCCGGCTGCCGATCGCGACCTGCTCGTGCAACTCGGCTCCGAACTGACCGACCACAATGCCAAAGAGACGATCGCGGCCGTCGACCGGGTCAAGGTGGCCGTCGCCAAGGATGCCTCGGTGACCGTGCATGAGCTTGGCGCGCAAGACCAGGCCGCGCTGATCGCGGCCGGGCTCAAGCAGGCTGACGCCTTCGCCGGTGACAAGGGCGTGCTCGCGGACTATATGAACGCGGTGCGCCGGTTCGAGGGCGAGCGGCAGTCCAAGGGCTATCCCTGGAAATGATGGGCTCCGGAGATGGCGCGTTGCGCTGCGCCACCTGGGTGGCGTGGCTCGATCGCTGGTTGTTGAACGCGGCGGCAGGGGCGCTGGTGGGTCTGGTTCTGTATGTGATGGTGGCGATCCTGGGCGCCTGGGCCGGCTGGTCGGTGCCCGATGAGTTGCTGATCGTGGCCGAATGCATGGTGCCGCTGGTGTTCTTTCCCATGGCCCGCGTGGTGCGCGGCAATGGCCACCTGGCGGTCAACTATGTGGCCAGCCAGGGGATCTGGCATCCGGTAGCGCTGGCGGCCAGGCGCTGGGCCATCTGGTGTCTTGGCCTGCTGTTCCACCTCACACTGTTGTTCGCCAGCGCGATCGCATTCTGGGAGGCCGCCGAGAGCGGCGCCACCCAGATGGGTGTGCTCGAGATCCCCACGATGCTCAGTCGCGGGGCGCTGTTGGCCGGCGTCGCGCTCGCCAGCGTCGCTCAGGTTCTGAGCGCGCCACGGGGGCGGGCGGCTGCGCAGCCACTGGCCGGGGCCGGTGCGAAATGAGCCCGACCCTGGTCTACTTGTTGTTGCTGTCGTTCGGTGTCGCCGCGATTGCTATGGGCACGCCGGTGGCGTATGTGCTGTGGCTGACCGTGGGCGCCGCACTATTGGTTTTCTTTGGCTGGCCTCCGGGTGGCCAGTTCGACTGGGAAGCGGGGCTGTCGCCGGTGCTGAGTGCGATGGCCGAGATTCCCTATGAGTTCGCGCATTCGTATGAGCTGGCCAGCATTCCGCTCTATGTGGCGCTTGGCCACATCGCCGAGCGGGCCGGCATCACCACCGCGATCTTCACCGCCGCGCAGTCGTTGCTGGCGCGTGTGCATGGCGGCCTGGGCATGGCCACCGTGCTGGGCTGCGGCGGCTTTTCCGCGATCTCCGGCTCGTCGATCGCCTGTGCGGCCACCATGGGCAAGCTGACCGTACCCGAGATGATCCGGCGCGGTTACCCCCCTTCGATGGCGACCGGCCTCGTGGCCGCGGGTGGCACCCTGGGTGCGCTGATTCCGCCGAGTATCCCGTTCATCATCTTTGCCATTCTGGCCGAGCATTCGGTTGGCCAACTGCTGCTCGCCGGGCTCGCGCCGGGCCTGCTGACGCTGGTGGGCTATCTGATCGCCGTGGCCGTGTGGGCACGTATCAAGATGCCGGCCGGCGCCGAGGCGCGCGACCTTCCGGATGGCCGCCGGATCATGCGCGACTGCCGGGCGGCCTGGCCTGCACTGGCACTGGCCGTGATCATCATCGGCGGCATCTTCTGGGGCTTCTTCACCACGATTCAGGCGGCCGCGGTGAGCGTATTGGTGGCCACCATCATTGGCTGGGCGAGGCGCACGCTGACGTTTTCCGAAACGATCGAGGCGCTGCGTGCGGCCGCCACGCAGACCACTGTGCTGTTCGTGCTGGCCTTCGGCGCCAAGCTTTTCATCATCCTGATCGCGGCATCGAACCTGGCCGGCTCGATGATCGAATCGATGGCCGGCATGGGCCTGAGCCCGTTGGCGTTCACCTTGATCGTCTGCGCGATCCTGATCGTGATGGGCATGTTCCTCGAACCCATGGGCATTCTGCTGATCCTGGTGCCGATCACGCTGCCGATGGTGGAATCCTATGGGCTGAGTGTCGTCTGGTATGCGGCCCTGTTCGTGAAGCTGCTCGAGGTGGGGCTGATCACGCCTCCGATGGGCATGAATGTGTTCGTGCTCAAGGCCGCGCTGCCCGATCAGGCCGAGGTGTCGATCGGTGGGATCTTTCGGGGGATTACCCTGTTTCTGTTGGTGGATGCGGTCGTGATTGCCGTGTTGATCGCGTTTCCCGAGCTGGTGACCTGGGTCGAGGCGCGCTGAAGTGCCTTTCGAGTGGCTTGTCAGGCGGAAAACGGGTTGACGATACGCAACTGATCGATGCGCTCGCCGCCATTCATGTCTTCGGTGTACAGGGCGGCACAGCCAGCCGATAGGGCAGCGGCGATGATCAATGCGTCATAGAACGCCAGGCTGCGGGTCTGGTGCAGATCGAGCGCGTCGTGGATCAGCGCGGGGGTTGTCTGAACGACCTCGAATTGCTCGAAGAGGGCGAGCTGTTCGCGGACATGGGAGGACGAGAGACGCAGTTTCCGAATGGCCGTATTGCAGTATTCCTGCAGAACCTGGGTGGATATCACAGCGCAGCTGCTCTCGAAGAGCCCACGCAGCAGCGAAAGCGCCTGTTTCTGCTTGCGTGGTTCGTCGATCACCTCGGCATAGACAAGGATGTTCGTGTCGATGAATGAGCGCTCAGGCATGTAGGCCGCCTGACGCCGTCGACGGATTCATGACCGGACCGACCTGGTCACTCGCGCTCATTGGCGAAATCACGGTCGAATTTCCACCCTTCGAGCCGGGCGCCGGAATTCAAACACCTGGACTCGAACCGCTGCCACTCGAGCGCTTTTCGCTCGCTGCCCGCCAGTTGCTCAAGATAGTCACGCACCGCCTGATTCAGGCTCTTGCCCATTTTGCGCGCAGCGGCGCGTGCTCGCTCGGCAACTTGCTGGTCGACGGAAAGGGTGATGTTCATGGTTTGCTCTGGAGCGACAACTATCCTAAACACAGGATACGTGTATACATAATATGTGTCAAAGATTCGTGGCGTGTCTTCATTCTCTGGCGGCGATACCCGGACGAGCTCTAGATAGCGTACGTCAAATGTACTAACATTGCGTCAATTGGTTGAACAAAAGGTGTTGCCATGACAGGCAATGTTTCCCCCTCCGGCACGCGTTCCGCCCGTCTCGGGCTGCGTGCCACGCCCGAACAGGAGGCCGTCTTGCGCCGTGCGGCCGAGGTGGCCCACAAGTCGCTGACGGATTTCATCCTCGACAGCGCCTGCCTGGCGGCCGAGCAGACCCTGCTTGATCAGCGCCTTTTCATGGTTTCGGGCAGCCAATACAAGGCGCTGATGGATCTGCTGGAGCGGCCCGAGCAGGCCAATGACGGCCTGGCAGACCTGTTCGCTCGCCAGGCTCCTTGGGACACCAAGTGACATTGGGGGCCCCGAAGCCGCTTGGAGCGCATCATCGGATAGACGATTTCGACTGCGGCAAGCCGGCCCTGAACGACTGGTTGCTACGCCACGCGCGCCAAGCGCAGGGCAGCGGCTCGGCCAAGACCTTCGTCGTTGCCGAGGACGATGATTGCGTCGTGGGCTACTTCAGCCTGACAGTCGGCCAAGTGGACACCTTGGAAGCCCCTGACCGCATTCGGCAGGGGATGGGCCAGTACCCGATTCCGATTGTGATTCTGGCGAGACTTGCGGTGTCGCGCGCGCATCAGGGGCGCGGCATCGGCATCGGGGTGCTCCAAGATGCCATTCGACGGACCCTCGTGATCGCCGAGCAGGCCGGTGTGCGCGCAATGCTCACCCACCCGATCGATGAGGAGGCCGGTCGCTTCTATTCGCGATTCGGCTTCATCGCCTCACCCCTGCGCGAGCAGCAGCTTCTCCTGCTGCTCAAGGATGCCAGAAAGACCGTCCGTTGACCCCGCTCAGTACGACTTCGGCAGCCCAAGCAGATGCTCGGCCACATAGCTGAACACCATGTTGGTGGAGATAGGCGCCACCAGATACAGCCGGGTCTCGCGGAACTTGCGCAAGATCGTGGTCATCACGTACACAAGGCCGTGGCAGGCGCCGGAATCGCCGCCGCAGCGGTTGGTCTCTTTGATTCCTCCGGCCAATGGCGTTGAGTGGGGCTCGAAGACTCAGAAGGGCGAAAGGCCCAGGCTCGCCCGAAAGCGATTCTTGATGTACGGACCGTCGCGCGCGGGCAGTGCGCGAGGCGGTTCGTCGGCCTCGATGAACACCTGTACGAAGCCGGTCTGCGCGCGGGCGTTGATCGCCTCGGCGATCTTGGCGCAGTCATCCAGGGTATCAGTGGAAAACGCGCGACCAAGACCAAAGCCCTTGGCGACCGCCACCATGTCGACCCCCAGACCGGAGTGGCTGCGTTGCATGCCGGTTTCGCCGAAATGGCCGTTATCGAGCATGACGATCGTGAGATTGTGCGGTTGCTTCACCGCGATGGTTGCCAGGCTGCCAACCCCCATCAGCTGCTCACCATCGCCGGTGATGACCACTACCGGGCGCTGGGGCTGCGCAAGTGCCAGCCCCAGCCCCAGCGCAGCCGCACCGCCCATGGCACCCCAGAGGTAGTAGTTTTGGTCACGATCGCCCGCGGCGAAGACGTCATAAGAGGCCGAGCCAAGACCGGTGACCACCAGTGCCTGCGGGGTCAGTGACAGCAGTTTCGATACGAAGGCGCGGCGATTCGCGCGTGCGGGTGTTTGATCGAGGCTATTCATAGCGCGCGATTCCATTGCTTGCGCCCGATCAGGTTCTGACCCAGTAGCACCGCGACCTTGTCGCCGGCCATGAACGCAGCATCCAGGGCCGCGCTGACCACCTCGCCGGCCTGATCGGGTTCCGATACGCGCAGCACGTGGATATGCGTTTCACGCTACCCACTGCGTCAAAAAGCGACCGGCCCCCGCGCGGCTGACGCAGGGGGCGCCGCGCCAGTGATCGTTCCCGCGAGACTCAGTAACGTTAGACCCCCACGGGCCGATAGTTTGCTCTGTTGCGAACAGGGACGGTCAAATGCGCGGATCACGAGGCATTCGCCATTCAGACGCCTTGGCCAAACGATGACCCGGGGAATGCCGTCATGCCGTCGACGCGGCCAAGGCGCTGTCGGCGATTGCCTGGTCGCGGCGATGGAACTCGTCGTCGTAGTCACCCTTGGCGAAGGCGAAGGTCGCGCTGTACATGGGTGGGGCCCGGTCAGGCGGCCGGCTTGGCGGTGTGCCGCATGGCTTGCGCGAGACCGGTGTTGCCGACCGACTCCAGCCCTCGGATGGCGCCGTCGCGATCCGGCGTCTTGTGGTGCTGGTTCAGCTTGCGCTTGCCCTCCAGGCGGGTGAGGCGGATCTCGAGGCCGACGATGTTGCCAAGCTGCGTGGCAAGGTAGTCGGCGGGCGCGTCACCCATCTTCCACGGCACCGCCTGATCGGCCTCGTGCTCGCGCGTCAGGCGGGCGACGACGCCTCTGACGAATTTCTCGTCGTCACGGATGTGGATCGTGCCGTGTGCGTGCACCACCTCGTAGTTCCAGGTCGGCACGAAGCGATGCGTCTCCTGCTTGCCCGGGTACCAGTTCGGCGAGATGTAGCCTTGCACACCTCGGAAGACGACGAGGATCGGGGCGCCATCCTCGATCTCGCGCCAGACCGGGTTGTTGCGCGCGACATGCGCGATCAAGATACCGTGGCCGCCTTGGTCGGCCTGCTTGGTGTCGAGCAGGAACGGCAGGTGGTCGGCTTCCATGCCGGTGCCCGTGTTGCGCACCATCATGCCCAGCGAGTTCTCACGAACGATGCGGTGCAGTTCTTCGATGCGGGGCTCGGCAAATTGGCTGGGCAGGTACATGGTGGGTTCGACAGGTTTGGTGACAGGGCTGCTGCGGCGTGATGCCCTCACTTTGCACCGAAGCCGGCCTTGCGAAAATATCCAGTTCTCGTCAATCTCACTGGACCAGTTTCTGATGCCCTCCGATCCTGACCGTCGACGCGGACTCAGCCGCGCGCTGTACGAGGAGATTCGCGCCCGCATCGCGGACGGCACCTACGCGCCCGGCGCGGCGTTACCATCGTCGCGCGCCATGGCGGCCGAGCGTGGCCTGTCGCGGGGCAAGGTGACGCTGGTCTACGAGCAACTGGCGGCCGATGGCTTCATCGAATCCCGCCCTGGCGCCATAAGCCGGGTGGCCGAAGGAGCGCCGGGATCGCTTCGCCGTGCGGGCGGCAACCGCGAGCAACGCAACGATGCGGCTCGGCCCGTGGGCAGGCTGTCCGCGGTTGGCCGCCGCATCGCGGCGATGGACATCCGCGATGCGGGTCCGACCGCGCCTGCGGAGATCGACTTCGTCTACGGCCCGCTGGCCGGTGGCGACTTCCCGACCCAGACCTGGCTCAAGGCACTTCGGACGGTCGAGCGGCAACGCGTGCGCCGGCTGGAGTACGAGGATCCGCGCGGCAACCGCGCATTGCGCGGCGCCCTGGTGACGCATCTGAGTCGGACCAAGGGCGTGGCCTGCAGCGCCGACCAGCTCATGATCGTCAGCGGCTCACAGCAGGCGCTGGACCTGTGCGCCAGGCTGCTGATCGATCCCGGCGATGGGGTGGTCGTGGAGAACCCCGGCTACCGGATGGCGCACCACGCGTTCGAAGCCTGCGGAGCAAAGCTGCTCGGTGTCGACGTCGACGAGCACGGACTGCGGACCGATACGCTCGCTGCGCTTGGGCCCGCGTGCGTCGCGTATATCACCCCCACGCATCAATTTCCAGTCGGGTCCTTCCTGACGATGGCCCGGCGACGCGCCTTGCTGGCCTGGGCCGCCGCCAGGCACGCGTGGGTTATCGAAGACGATTACGACAGCGAATACCGCTACTCGGTGCGACCGGAGGAGACCTTGCTGTCACTGGACCATCGCGGCTGCGTGATCCATGTCGGCACCTTTTCCAAGACGCTCTCGCCGCAACTGCGGCTCGGCTACATGGTGCTACCGCCGAGCCTGGTGAACACCTTCGTCGGCGCCAAGCGCGTTGCGGATCGGCACGCTGCCACGGCAGCGCAACGTGCGCTGGCCCTGCTGCTGGAAGACGGGAGCTACGATCGCCATGTCCGTCGCCTGCGGCGGCTGCAACATGCCCGGCAGCACGCACTGACGGATGCGCTGGCGCGGCACCTGGGAGATCGCGTTCGGATCCAGGGTGCGGCCAGCGGTCTGCATCTCCTGGCGTGGATCCCCGGGCTCCCGGCGAGCGCCGAGCCGGCGTTGGTGCAGGTGGCGCGCGAGCGCGGGGTGCGGGTGTATCCCGTCGGACCGCTCTACCTGCCGGCGCGCGCCAGGTCACCAGCAACGATTCCGCGGCCGGCGGGACTTGTCATGGGCTATGCGCTGCTCAGCACTGATGCGATTGAGGACGGTGTGCGACGCCTCAAGACGGCCATGAATGCCGTGGAGGGTCGAGTCAAGAAGCGAAACGCCGAGCCTTGACGGATGACTGCTGTTCGGCGATGGCGCAAGGGTCTGCTCCTGGCCGGGTCCGTGAGTTCGTCAGCCCTCGGCGAGCGGGCAATGAAATTCGACGGGCTAAGAGAACCGATTGGGGCTGCTTTTTTCGGCTTCGCCGACCGCTCATTGGCACTCGGATGCTTGGATGCGTAGACAGAGCCGCGTCTGACGGGGTGAGCAGCGAGAGTCTGAACCGGGGAATGGTCGGGTTAAGCGGCGAAGCAGGCTATGTTCACCGGGTGAGATTGCATTTCGCCGACGTGTACCAATCAAGGCAACGCGTGTCGCAGCAACCCCGCCGCCAGACCGAACATCATCACCGCGATCACCGCATCCAGGATCTGCCACGCTCTGGGGTGCGCGAACCACGGCGCGACCCGGCGCGCACCGAAGCCCAGCAGGCCGAACCAGAGCGCGCTCGCGCTTGCCGCACCGGCGATGAACCAGGCCTGCAACGGGCCGGGGTGGCGGGCGCCGATGCTGCCCACCAGCAACACCGTGTCCAGATATACATGCGGATTGAGCAGGGTGAAGGCGGCGGCCTGTGCCAGGACCGCTGTACGACTCGAACCGGCACCGCCCCGAACGACGTCGAGCTGTTGGGGCCGACGCGCGCGTTGCAGAGCGCGCCAGCCGTAGAACGCCAGAAATGCCGCGCCGAACAATGCCAATGCCCGTGCCAGCCATGCGTTCCGGGCCAGTGCCTGGGCCATGCCCATGACACCGGCGGTGATCAGCAATGCATCGGCCAGCGCACAGAAGGCGACCACACTCACCACATGCTCGCGGCGCAGGCCTTGCCGCAACACGAAGGCGTTCTGGGCGCCGATGGCGACGATCAGTCCCAGACTCAGCGCGAGACCTTGCGCGAATACCTGGGTGGCGGATGGGGGAAGGGCGGCTGGCATCATCTCGGCGATCAGCTTGCCAAGATGGGTGGCAAAAGACAAACTAAAGTTTCTTAGTTCAAGTTAGACGGACTAATGCCATGCTCGACTACGCCGCGCTCGCCGCCCTGTCCGCTGTGATCCGCGAAGGCAGCTTCGAGCGCGCGGCCTCGACGCTCCATGTGACGGCGTCCGCGGTGTCACAACGCATCCGCGCGTTGGAGGAACGGGTCGGTTGTCCGCTGGTGGTCCGCGATCAGCCGTGCCGGCCAACCGAGGCCGGTCAACGGCTGTGCAATCACATCGACCATGTTCGGTTGTTGGAATCCGAATTGCGGGAGGCCCTACCTGCTTTGGCAGGAGAGGGGGGCACCCGGGCAAGCCTTCCGATCGCGGTCAACGCAGACAGCCTGGCCACCTGGTTTGCCCCGGCGCTGGCCGGTTTTGCGGCACAGTCCGCCGTGCTGATCCAGGTCTCGGTGGACGATCAGGATCACACCCGCGATTGGCTGCATCGTGGCGCGGTGATGGCGGCGGTGACTGGCACCGAGCGCCCGGCGACCGGCTGCGATTGCCAGCCCCTGGGCGCGATGCGCTACCTGGCGGTGGCCAGCCCGGCGTTCATGGCCCGATTCTTCGGCGATGGCATCACTGCGCGCAGTCTGTCGTTGGCTCCGAGTCTGATGTTCAATGCCAAAGATGATCTGCAGGCCCGCTGGGTGCGCCGACAGTGTCGCCGGCCGGTGGAGTTGCCGCGCCACACGTTGCCGTCCTCGCATGCGTTCGTCACTGCCGCGGTCGCGGGCATGGGCTGGGGGTTGCAGCCATTGGCCATGATCCGATCGCAGCTCGAAGCGGGTTCATTGGTCGAACTGGTGCCCGGTACGCCGTTGGATGTGCGGCTTTATTGGCAACAGTTGCGGGTGGCATCGCGCTGGCTCGATGGATTGACGCGCGATGTGCTGTCGGCGGCACGGCAGGCATTGATCTGATCGTGGGCAGCGTTCTCGCGGCGTCACCCTGCCGTCCATAGATCCACGCCGATGCCGTGAGCCTGCCGACTCGGGCCAATGGTTCGCCCGCATCGAGCGTTCGCAGGCATGGCTGACCAAGCCCTTGTCGATGCTCCTGTTCGGCATGATCAACTGGCTCCTCACATGGGGGCGCCCCGACGGCAAACTCGACTACGATGCGGTTACGTCGCAGGTGAGCGCCCTTTTCGTGGGGGGCTTGCCGGCGGTCGCCGCGTCAGTCGCCGACACGGCAGTCGTCGAGACCCGAACCCCCTCAGTCCCCGAGCCGCGAATGCTCAGCTATCGCCACGGATTCCATGCCGGCAATCATGCCGATGTGCTCAAGCATGTCGTGCTGTTGGCCGTGCTCGACCATCTGCTCGAGAAGGACAAGCCGTTCTGGTATGTCGACACCCATGCCGGTGCAGGAGGCTATGCGCTCGATTCGCCGGAGGCGTTGCGGCTTCGCGAGCATGCGAGCGGTATCACAAGGCTGCGTGATGCCGCTGGCCCCGGTGGGCCACTCGAGCATTCGTTGGCGCCCGCGCTGACGCGCTATCTGGAAGTCGTGAGCGGTTTCGAACGATCGGCTGGCGGGCCGGTCTACCCCGGATCGCCGGCCATCGCCGCGAGCATCCTGCGTGCCGGCGACCGCATCAGGCTGTTCGAGCGCCATCCCACGGAGCACCGGCTGCTCGCCGCCCGTTTCGCTGGCAGCGGCCGCCGGGTGCAGGTGCATGATGGGGATGGTCTCGCGGGGCTGCGCGCCCTGCTTCCGCCACCACCTCGTAGGGCCCTGGTCCTCGTCGACCCATCATACGAACGGGCCGTTGAATATGACGAGGTGGTCTCTGCGTTCGCGGACGCACAGCGACGATTCGCCAATGGTGTGTATGCGATTTGGTATCCGTGCATCGCCCGCCGCGCCGCGCTCGATTTTCCGTCCCGACTGGCGGCGGCGTCTCGCGCGCCGTGGCTGCGTATCGGTCTGGCCGTGCATCGCCCGTCGCGTGACGGGCCGGGCATGTGGGGCAGCGAGATGTTCGTGCTGAATCCCCCCTGGACTCTGAAGGCGACGATGCTACCGGTGCTTCGGCAACTGGTTGCATGCCTGGGAACCGATGAGGGCGCCGCCTATGTGCTCGTCGACCAGGAAGCGGCCGATCCGATGCCGTCGCCGCCGGTTCGACGGCGGAATTAGGATCCGGCCACACAGCCCCGAGTAGGCAGGCCGCGCGGCGGGATCGAACCACAGGCCCGTGCGCTGGCGGTAGGCCCCGACTCGTGCCAGTCGGGCGCGGTCCGGCCCGTGGCGCGCAGATAGTCGGGCGTCTGGTCTTCACCCCGTCGGCAAACCCGTGCAGTTCGGTCTACCCTTTATCGGGTCATCGATCAGGGATCAATCCAGCAAAGGGTTGTGCACCTTGAGCCCCGGAAACCGACTGAAATCACGGTCTGCCGACCACAGTGCTTCAACGCCTTGCAGCCGACAAATGGCGGCGATCCGCGCGTCGTGGATCATGCCGCCCTGTGCCTTGGCGGCAAGTGCGATCGGTTCGAGTTGCGCCAGATAGTCGTCTGTTTCGGCAATGAACGAAAGGCGCTCGATGTCATCCAGCGCGCGTAGCTGGGCGAATGCTGTCTTGGCCGGGGTGGGCGTGCGAAAGATCCGGGGGTTCGTCACAACTGCGAAGAACTCGTGTGCGCAGGGCCAGGGAATCGCCCATGGTCGAACGCCCGCCGCGAGTGTTTCAATCGCGACCCGCGCCTTGTCGTGAAAGGGCGAGTCGGTCCGGTGGGCATACACGAGGATGTTCGTGTCAATGGCGATCACGATAGATCTCGTCGCGGATCTTCTGCCAGTCTGCGTCAGCGAATTCGGGCGTCAGGCCGTCTCCCTGAAACGGTTGCACTGAGAAGCGCGGGGTCTTCGATCGTGTTCGGGCCCTGAGCGCCATTCTCAGACCCTCCTCGATGAGTGCTTTGAGGGTGGAGTTTTCGCGCCTGGCCACGGCTTTGCCACGTTCGAGAAGATCATCGGGCAATTCGATGGTCGTTTTCATATGGGTCACCCATATCGCAAATACGGGTGATATGGTAGCCAGATGCGGCCGGCCGATCAAGACAACCCGAAGACTGTGGCCTCGCGGACTACCCGCGACGTTGTCGCGCTTTGATGCACCACGGGGTGTTCCGTGCTCATTGCCCCCACTGCGCCACGAGCTCCTGCACCCGCGTCGCGAACGCCGGTTGCTGAAACTCGGCAAAGACCGTCCAGCTGGAAAACGTGCGCGGGTCGGCCACCCGGTGTGGAAACAGGATCCCGTCGAGATGGTCGGCCTCATGCTGGAAGGTGCCGGCCGAGTAGCCTCGAATATCGCGCTCGAAGCGCTGGCCGCGCTCGTCGTAACCGCTGAGCCTGATTTCCAGATGGCGCTCGACATCGCCGCGCAGGTTCGGCACCGACAGGCAGCCCTCATTGTTCGTGAAGGTGGCGTCGGACAGGAACTCGATCTCCGGGTTGATGACGATGGTCAGCGGAATCGGCGGTTTGTACGGATAGCGCGGATTCTTCGTGACCTCGGCCACGAACAGGCGGTAGGGGATGCCGATCTGGTTGGCGGCGATGCCGGCACCGTTGCAGGCACGCATCGTGTCGATCAGATCCCTGATCCAGGCCTGGACTTCCGGGCTGGTGATCTTTGCGGGCGTCACCGGGTCGGCCGGCGCCATGAGCACCGGATGGCCGATCTGCAGGACGTCTCTTACCGGCATGGGTGTTACTCCGTAGTCTGTTCGGCGCTCAGGCCGAGATAGGACTCGATCATCGCCGGTTCGCGGCGTGCCTGCTCGCCCGAGCCCTGCCAGAACGGCTGGCCGGATTCGAGCACCACGACCGTGTCGGCGGCGCGCAGCGCGTATTGGGTATTCTGCTCGACGAGCAAGATGGCCAGGCCCTGCGCACGCAAGGTGTTCATCGCCGCATAGAACTCGCCGACCGCCTTGGGCATCAGCCCGAGCGAGAGCTCGTCCACCAGTAACAGGCGCGGTTCGGCCATCAGCGCGCGGCCGATGGCCACCATCTGCTGTTCGCCGCCCGAGAGCGAGCCGGCGCGTTGGCTCAGGCGCTCGCCGATGCGCGGGAACAGTTCGATCACGCGCGCCAGGTTGTCTCGTTGCCGGCTCGCGGGGCGGCTGTAGCCGCCGACGATCAGGTTCTCGCGCACGCTGAGATCGCCGAACAGGCGACGGCCCTCGGGCACCCAGGCAAGGCCCATGGCGACACGTGCCATCGGGCTCAGGGTGGTGACCGGTTCGCCGGCGATGCGGATGTTGCCGCCATGCACGCGCACATGCCCGGCCACGGCCATCAGCGTGGTGGTCTTGCCGGCCCCGTTGGCGCCCACCAGGGCGGTGGTCTGGCCGGCGGGCACGGACAGACTCAGTCCGTGCACCACCTCGAGCTCGCCATGGCCGCAGCGCAGATCGTCGATCTCAAGCATCCGTGGTCTCCTCGCCGATGTAGGCGCGAATCACGGCCTCGTTGCGAATCGTTTCGGCAGCCGGGCCGTCGGCCAGCACACGGCCGGATTCGAGCACGATCAGGCGCGGGCAGATGCGCACCACCTCGCGCAGATTGTGTTCGACCAGAACGATCGTGAGCCCGTCGCCGTTCAGCGAGCGGATCAGGTCGGCGAGCCGGCGCGCCTCGACGCTGTTCAGCCCGGCCAGCGGCTCGTCCAGGAACAGGATGCGCGGCTCGAGCGCCATGGCCCGGGCCACCTCCAGCCGTTTGAACACGCCCAGCGGCAGCTTGTCGGCCATCTGTTCGGCGTAGGCGTCGATACCGACGCGCCGCAGCAGTTCGCCGGCCGCGGCGCGTGCCTGCAGGCGGCGGCTGCGCGCCAGCCCGGCCAGCAGCCCGCCCACCCGACGCCGGCCCCAGGCCAGCGCGACATTGTCGAGCACGCTCAGCGCGCGCAGCGGGCGCACGATCTGGTTGGTGAGCGCAAGCCCGGCGCGCACCCGCGCGTCGACCGAGGCCTTGCCGATGTCGCCTCCGGCCAGGCTCACCCGACCCGTGTCGGGGGTGTGGATGCCGGTGATCACGCGCAGGCAGGTGGTCTTGCCCGCGCCGTTGGGTCCGATCAGCCCGACGAGCTCACCGGCGCTCACCCGGAAGCTGACATCGTCGAGCGCCTTCAAGCCGCCGAATGACAGGCCGACACGCGCGAGTTCCAGGATTGCGGTGGTGGTCTGCCCGGTGCCGGGCGCGGAACTCATGGCGAAGCCTCCGAGCGCACGCCGGTCGACGCGGCGGCAGGGGCTGCACGGCCTGATGCTTCAGTCAGTGGCGCAGGTGAAACCGCGCGCCAGCGCTGCACGATGCTCGCCAGGCCGCCCGGCGCAAAGCGCATCATCAGCAACAGCAACAGCCCGTAGATGGCCAGCTTGTAGTCATTGATGGGGCGAAACACCTCGGGCAGCAGGCTGAGCACGATCGCCGCGACGAGCACGCCCCAGGTGGAGCCGACGCCGCCGATCACCACCATCGAGAGGATCGAGATCGACAGCAGGAAGCCGAACGCATCGGGCAGCACGAAGCGTGTGTAGTGCGCATAGAGGCCACCGGCCAGGCCGGCCAGCAGTGTGCCGAGCGCGAAGGCGAGCAGCTTGTGGCGGGTGACATCGATGCCCAGCAGCCGCACCACGTCTTCGTCGCTGGCGATCGCACTGAAGGTGAAGCCCACCCAGCTGCGCGCGATCTGCAGCGAGATCAGCAGCGCGATGATCACCAGGACCAGCACCAGCGCGGCAAAGGCGGGGCCGGCGAACTCGGATGCCGGAATGCCCGAGATTCCCATCTCTCCGCCGAGCGCCTCGCGCTTGCGCACGAAGCCCACGAACACGAAGCCGATGCCCATGGTGGCGATGGCGAGGAAGTCTTCGCGCACGCGCAGCGCCACCAGGCCGACGGCGACGCCGAGCACCGCCGCGAGCAGTCCGGCGGCCGGTACCGTGGCCAGCACCGGCCAGCCGAGCTTGGCCAGCATGCCGGCGGTATACGCGCCCACGCCGATGAAGGCCGCATGACCGAGACTGACCTGGCCGCACATGCCGCTGATGATGTTCAGACCGAGCGCAAAGACCACGTTCAGCCCGACGATGATCACCAGGTTCGCGATGTAGGCGCTCATCGCGCTCCTCCCGCAAGCCCCTGCGGGCGGGCCAGCAGCACGATGATCAGCGCGATGAAGGCGATCGAGTCACGGTCGAGCAGTTGGCCGAGCTTGACCGTGCCGATCGCCTCGACCACGCCGAGCGCCAGGCTGGCCAGCAGCGTGCCGCGCACGCTGCCCAGCCCGCCGAGCACGATGATCGCCAGCATCTTGTAGCTGGGCACCGCACCCATCGTGGGTTCGACCAGGTTGTTGAGCACCGCGACCATGCCGCCGGCATAGGCGGCCATGGCCGAGGCGATGAAGAAGCACACATAGCGGGTGCGCCTGGCCGACACACCGAAGGAAGCGGCCACGACGGGATCGGTGACCGTGGCGCGCCAGCCGATACCTGTGCGCGTGTGCCGGGTGAACAGGCCGAGCGCGGTCAGCAGCGCGATCGCGGACACCAGCACGACCACCTCGGCGCTGCGCAGACCGATCGGGCCCCACTGCAGGCGATCCATCAGCAGCATGGTCTCGAACGATGCGCCGTAGGGCCCGAACACCAGCCGCAGGCCTTCCTCCATCAGGATGAACAGCCCGATCGAGGCCACCAGCGCCACATAGGGCGGCTTGTCGAGCATCGGTTCATAGACCAGGCGATAGATGATCATGCCCAGGATGCCGACCGCGATGCTGGCCGCGGCCAGGGCCGGCCACAGCGAACCCAGCGGCCCGGTCCAGACCACGGTCAGGTAGGCACCGATCGCATACAGCCCCGCGTGCGCCACATGCAGGATGCGCAGCAGACCGTAGATCAGGGTCAGGCCCACCGCGATCAAGGCATACATGCTGCCGTTGATCAGGCCCTGTAATACGAGATCGACGTAGATCACGCCGCGTGGCTCCCGGGACGCGAGGATGGGGTGCTCCGGCGGGCCCGACCCACCGGAGCATGCGAGGTCTTACTGCTCGGGCGGCGCCAGCAGGGCGGCGTCGTCGATCACCGAATGGTGATGCCAGGCCTTGTCGCGCACCACCTGGTTCTGTACCGACTTGCGCACCTCGCCCAGCGCGTTGAAGCTGATCGTGCCGGTGGAGGCAACCAGCTTGGTGGCGGCGATCGCATCGCGGATCCTGGCCGGGTCATCGGCGCCCGCCGCGCGCATCGCATTGGCCGCAACCCAGACCGCGGTATGGGTGGAGGCGGCCACCATGTCGGCCTTCTGGCCGGCCTTCTTTTCGTAGGCGTCGATGAACTCGCGCGTTGCAGCGACCTTGGAGTCACGATCGAGCGAGGTGGTGATGATCACGCCCTCGGCGGCGGCGCCGGCGATCTCGATGAACTTCTGACCGTCGTAGCCTTCCTGGCCGATCACCTGGGCGCTCACGCCGGCGGCGCGCAACTGGCTGACCAGCGGACCGGCGGTGAAGAAGTAGCCGGAGGCGTAGATCGCGTCGGGGTTGTCGCCCTTGATGCTGGCGATCATCGGGCCGAACTGGCGATCCTTCATGCCATACGAATACTCGTTCACCACCTCGATGCCGAAATCGGCCGCCTTCTCTTTGAAGCCGGCCGCCAGCGACTGACCGAAGTCATTGTTCAGGGTGATCACCACGACCCGCTTCTTGCCGAGGATCTCGCCCACCAGCTTGGCGCCGGCCCGACCCTGCACCTCACCCATGAACGAGGTGCGGAACACGAAATTGCCGGCACGGGTGATGTCCGGATGCACGGCGTAGGCCGAGATGTAGGGAATGCCGGCGGTCTGGTAGATCGGCGCCGATGCGCGCGTCGGCCCCGAATACGAGCCGGAGACCGCGATCTTCACGCCGTCCTGGCTGATCAGCTTGTTGGCCAGCTGCACGCCCTGGTCGGCCTTCGCGCCGTCGTCATAGACGACCAGCTGCACCGGACGGCCGTTGATACCGCCGCCGGCATTGATCTGCTCGACCGCGAGCTCGGCACCATTGAGCGCCGATTTACCGTCAGCGGCCGCGAAGCCGGTGAGCGGCGCATTGAAGCCGATGCGTACCGGGTCGGCGGCCTGCGCGGCGAAGGGCAGCGCGCCCGCCAGCGCGATCGCGGTGCCGGCCAGGGCCAGCCGGCCGAGCCGGCGCCGGCTCGGGGTGGGGGGATTGTCGAAACGGGTCTTCATGGTTCCTCCGTGGGCGTTCGTGCGGTTTCTTCTTTGCGGCCAGAGGCCGGATGATGACGACAAGGTGCTACCGCCCCGGGCGATGACTGCCGGGGCAGCGGCGGTTTCGATCAGCGATTCAGGATGCCGGGCAGGTTCAGGCCGTTCTCCCTGGCGCAGGCGATCGCATCTTCATAGCCGGCATCGGCGTGGCGCATCACGCCGGTGGCCGGATCATTCCAGAGCACGCGCTCGATACGCCTGGCGGCGTCGGCCGTGCCATCGCAGCAGATCACCATGCCGGCATGCTGGGAGAAGCCCATGCCCACACCACCACCGTGATGCAGCGACACCCAGGTGGCTCCCGAGGCGCAGTTCAGCAGCGCATTGAGCATCGGCCAGTCCGAGACTGCATCCGAGCCGTCGCGCATGGATTCGGTTTCGCGATTGGGCGAGGCGACCGAGCCCGAGTCGAGATGATCACGGCCGATCACGACCGGCGCCTTGAGTTCGCCCGTGCGCACCATCTCGTTGAAGGCCAGGCCCAGCTTGTGGCGCTCACCCAGGCCCACCCAGCAGATGCGCGCAGGCAGCCCCTGGAAGGCGATGCGTTCGCGCGCCATGTCGAGCCAGTTGTGCAGATGCGGGTTATCCGGAATCAGCTCCTTGACCTTGGCATCGGTCTTGTAGATATCTTCCGGATCGCCCGAGAGCGCGGCCCAGCGAAACGGCCCGACGCCGCGGCAGAACAGGGGGCGGATGTAGGCCGGCACGAAGCCGGGAAATGCGAAGGCGTTCTCGAGCCCCTCTTCATGGGCCACCTGGCGGATGTTGTTGCCGTAGTCCACCGTGGGCACGCCCGCCTGCGAGAAGCCGACCATCGCCTGCACATGCTCGCGCATCGAGGCGCGCGCAGCGCGTTCTACCTGCTTCGGATTCTGTTCGCGTTCGCGGCGCCATTGCTCGAGTGTCCAGCCCCTGGGCAGATAGCCGTTGACCGGGTCGTGCGCCGAGGTCTGGTCGGTGACGATGTCGGGTCGCACGCCGCGCGCCAGCAGTTCGGGCACGATGTCGGCGGCATTGCCCAGCAGGCCGACCGAACGGGCTTCGCCGGCCTGGGTCCAGCGCGCGATCATGGCCAGCGCTTCATCCAGCGTGTCGGCCTTTTCGTCGAGATAGCGGGTGCGCAGCCGGAAATCGATGCGGGTCGGGTCGCATTCCACCACCAGGCAGCAGGCGCCGGCCATCACGGCGGCCAGCGGCTGCGCGCCGCCCATGCCGCCAAGCCCCGCGGTGAGGATCCAGCGGCCCTCGAGGCTGCCACCGTAGTGCTGACGCCCGGCCTCGACGAAGGTCTCGTAGGTGCCTTGCACGATGCCCTGCGAGGCGATGTAGATCCACGAGCCCGCGGTCATCTGGCCGTACATCATCAGGCCGTTGCGATCCAGCTCGTTGAAGTGTTCCCAGGTGGCCCAGTGCGGCACCAGGTTGGAGTTGGCCAGCAGCACCCGCGGCGCATCGGCATGGGTGCGGAACACGCCCACCGGTTTGCCGGACTGGATCAGCAGGGTTTCATCGGCCTCGAGTGCCTTGAGCGCGGCGACGATCTGATCATAGTCGGCCCAGGTGCGCGCGGCACGGCCGATGCCACCGTAGACCACCAGCTCGGCCGGGTTCTCGGCGACCTCGGGATCGAGGTTGTTCATCAGCATGCGCAGCGGCGCCTCGGTCAGCCAGGACTTGGCATGGAGCGTGGTGCCGCGCGGTGCGCGAATCTTGCGGTCGGGATCCTTGCGCAACTTGGCGAGGGCGGGGTCCTTGGCATTCATGCAATCTCTCCCAGGGCGTTCAGGTCGGGGCAGTCGGTGATGCGCACGTGCTCGCCGCCGGCCATCAGCCGGGCGGCAGCCTCGAGATCGGGCGCGAGGAAACGATCGGCGCCCAGTGGCGCGACATCTTCACGCAGGCGCGTGATCGCGCGCTGCAGGGGCGCACTGGTGCACAGCGGGGCGCGGCACTCGATGCCCGCGGCCGCGCACAGCGACTCGATGCCCAGGATGCGCGCGAGATTCGCGTTCATGCGCAGCAGACGGCGCGCGCCGTGCGCGGCCATCGAGACATGGTCTTCCTGGTTCGCGCTGGTGGGGGTGGAGTCCGTGCTGCACGGGTTGGCGAGATGCTTGTTCTCGCTCATCAGGGCGGCCGAGGTGATCTCCGCGACCATGAAGCCGGAATTCAGACCTGGCTCTGGCGTGAGGAAGGGCGGCAGATCGAAGGACAGCGCCGGGTCCACCATCAGGGCGATGCGGCGCTGGGCGATCGCGCCGATCTCGGCGATCGCCAGCGCGATCTGGTCGGCCGCGAAGGCCACCGGTTCGGCGTGGAAGTTGCCGCCCGAAAGGATCTGGCCGGAGTCGGTCAGCACCAGCGGATTGTCGGTGGCCGCATTGGCTTCGATCTCCAGCGTTCGCCCGGCCTGTACCAGCAGATCGAGGCAGGCGCCCGTGACCTGCGGCTGGCAGCGCACGCAATAGGGGTCTTGCACGCGGCTGTCGCCGCTGCGATGGCTGTCGCGGATCTGTGAGCCGCTCATCAGCGCGCGCATCGCCGCGGCCACCGCGATCTGCCCGGCATGGCCGCGCAGCGCATGCAGGCCGGCGATCAGCGGTGCGGTCGAGCCCATGATCGCATCGGTGCTCAGCGCACTGCCCAGCACCGCCGAGCGCGCCAGCGTACGCGCCTGGAACCAGGCATGCAGGGCCAGCGCCGTGCAGAACTGGGTGCCGTTGATCAGCGCCAGGCCCTCCTTGGCCTGCAGCACCACGGGCACGATGCCGGCGGCGCGCAGCCCTTCGCGGGCCGGCATCAGCGCGCCGGCCAGCGTGACCGAGCCTTCGCCGATCATGGCGGCGGCCATGTGCGCCAGCGGCGCCAGATCGCCGGAGGCACCGACCGAGCCCTGCGACGGCACCACCGGCAGGAGATCGGCGGCAAGCATCTGCTCGAGGCACTCGATCAGCGCCCAGCGCACGCCGGAGGCGCCGCGCCCGAGCGAGAGCAGCTTGAGGGTCATCATCAGGCGCACGACCGCCGGCTCGGCCGGATCGCCGACACCGGCGCAATGGGAGAGGATCAGGTTGCGCTGCAGGGTGCTGAGATCATTGGGTGCGATGCGCACGCTGGCCAGCTTGCCGAAGCCGGTGTTCACGCCGTAGATCGGCATGTCGCCGGCCGCGGCAGCGGCGATGCAGCGGGCCGCGGCCTCGACCTCGGGCCGGCAGTCACGATGCAGGCGCACCGGCTGCCCTGGCTGCGACAGCGGCGCGAGTTGCTCGATGGACACCTGGCCGGGAATCAGTTCGTGAGTTGTCATGATGCGGGTGCGAAGAACCGTTCATGCAGCGCCTGCTGGCCGGCCCAGTAGGCCAGCTCGGCCGGGCGCTCGAGATTCCAGGCCGCGAGATCCGCGCGCAGGCCCGGCGCGATGCGGCCGGCATCGGCCAGACCGAGCGCGCGTGCCGCCTCGCGGGTGGCGCCGGCCAGCGCCTCTTCCGGTGTCAGCCGGAACAGGGTGCCGGCCATGTACATCGCCAGCGGCAGACTGAGCACCGGGGAAGAGCCCGGGTTGAAGTCGGTGGCGATCGCGATCGGCACGCGATGCGCGCGCAACGCATCGATCGGCGGCAGCCGGGTCTCGCGAAGCATGTAGAAGGCGCCGGGCAGCAGCACCGCCACGGTGCCGGCTTCGGCCATCGCGCGGGCGCCGTCTTCGTCGAGATACTCGAGATGATCCGCCGACAGGCCACGATAGGCCGCGGTGAGCGCCGCACCGCGCAGATTGGACAGCTGTTCGGCGTGCAGTTTCACCGGCAGGCCGAGCCGCCGAGCCTCGTCGAACACCCGGGCGATCTGGGCGGGCGAAAAGCCGATGTCCTCGCAGAAACCGTCGACCGCATCGGCCAGGCCCTGGGCATGCGCGGCGCGCAGCGCCGGCAGACAGACTTCGTCGATATAGGCGTCGGCACGGCCGTCGAATTCCGGGGGCAGCGCGTGCGCGCCGAGGAAGGTGGTGCGCACGCGCACCGGGCGCTGCACGCCGATCGCCCGGGCCACGCGCAGCATGCGCAGCTCGGTGTCGATGTCCAGCCCGTAGCCGGACTTGATCTCGATCGTGGTGACGCCCTGAGCGAGCATGGCATCGACATGGCGCAGCGCGCCGCGCAGCAGCCCGGCTTCGTCGGCCGCACGGGTGGCCTGGACGGTTGAGCGGATGCCGCCGCCGGCGCGCGCGATCTCTTCATAGCTCGCGCCCTGCAGACGCAGCTCGAACTCGGCCACGCGCTGGCCGCCGAAGACCAGGTGCGTGTGGCAGTCGATCAGCCCTGGGGTGACCAGGCGGCCTTCGAGATCGTGCACCGGGCAGTCGAGGTATTCACGGGGCAGGGCGGATGTGCTGCCGACCCAGGCGATCCGCCCGGCCCGCACCGCGATTGCGCCATCGTCGACGAGGCCGTAGGCACCGACATGCGCCTCGCCCGCACGCGCCTCGCGCATGGTTGCCAATCGTGCGTGTTGCCAGACGAAATCCATCACGGTCCAACCCAGGTTCAGAAGCGCATGTTAATGTACAGCAATAGTCTGAATATGTGCATACATAAATGAATTCCACCCAATCGATGCCGAGCCGGACGAGTCACCGCCCCTCGCCGGCGATGACGATCCATGCCCGCCAGGCGCTCACCGCGGCGGGCTGGCAGGACGATGTGATCGTGGCCATCGATGAGCGCGGCCTGATCGCATCGGTGGCCGGCCGGGGCGCAGGGGATCCGGTGCGCGCCGCGATGTCGGTCGATGTGCTGCTGCCGGCCGCTGCCAATCTGCACAGCCATGCGTTTCAACGCGCGATGGCCGGGCTGGCCGAGCGCCGGGATGCACGCATTGCCGACAGCTTCTGGACATGGCGTGATCTGATGTATCGCTTCGTCGCGCGCCTGAGTCCGGATGACGCCCAGGCGATCGCGGCATTCACGTTCATGCAGATGCTCGAGGCCGGTCACGGTGCCGTGGCCGAGTTCCACTATCTGCACCACCAGCCCGATGGCAGCCCCTATTCCGATGTCTCGGAGATGTCGCAGCGGATGGCTGCGGCGGCCGCGCAGGCCGGCATCGGGCTGACCCTGTTGCCGGTGCTCTATCTGCAAGGCGGCTGCGACGGCCGCGCGTTGCAGGGCGGCCAGCGTCGCTTCGGCGGTGATGCCGATGTCTATCAGACGGTGCTCGCCGGTGCGATCGATGCCATGGCCGCGCTCGGGGCGGACAGCCGGCTCGGGGTGGCGCCGCACTCCATGCGCGCGGTACCGGCACACCTGATCGTCGAGGCCGCGACCTGGCTGCCGCAGGGGCCGGTGCACATCCACGCGGCCGAACAGCCGGCCGAGGTGAGCGAGGTGCTGGCCGCCACGGGAGGCAGGCCGGTCCAGTGGCTGCTCGAGCATGCCGGCGTGGATGCGCGCTGGTGCCTGGTGCACGCCACCCAGATGACCGACGCGGAAACCGATGCGCTCGCGGCCAGCCGCGCGGTGGCCGGTCTCTGCCCGATCACCGAGGGCAATCTCGGTGACGGTATCTTCAACGGCGCCCGCTATCGCGCCGGCGGTGGCCGCTTCGGAATCGGCGCCGATTCCAATGTCCGCATCTCGCTGATCGAGGAATTGCGGCAGCTCGAGTATTCGCAACGTCTGCAGCAGGGCGGACGGGCGGTGATGGCCACCCCCGGTGAATCGGTCGGGCGCTGCCTGCTGGAGGCGGTGGTGGCGGGTGGGGCACAGGCGCTCGGGCGTGGCCAGGGCGGCATCCGGGTCGGCGCCTGGGCCGATCTACTGGCGCTCGATACCGGCGCGATCGCGCTCGATGGTTTGCGCGGCGATGATCTGGTCGATGCCTGGGTGTTCACCGCCGGCGATGGCCTGGTATCGGAGGTTTGGTCGGCCGGTCGTCATGTGGTGCGCGAGGGCCGTCATGTCGATCACGAGCGGATCAGCTCGCGCTACCGTTCGGTGATGGCCGCACTGCGAGGCGCGTTGTGAGCACGGGCGCCACCTGGCAGCAGGTCCAGGCCGAGCTGCAGCGCCGGCTTCGGGATCGGGTCTGGCTGCCGGGCGAGATCATTCCGGCGGAAGCCGAGATCGCGCGCGAGCTCGGCTGTGCACGCACCACCGTGAATCGTGCCATGCGCGAACTCGCCGAGGCCGGTCTGCTCGAGCGCCGCCGGCGTGCGGGCACCCGGGTGGTCAAGACACCGGTTCGGCGTGCATCTTTCGATATTCCGATCATTCGCGAGGAGGTCGAGCGGCGCGGTGCGCATTGGGGTTATCGTCTGCTCAGCCGCGAGAAACGCGTTCCCCCTGTGGCGGTGGCCAACCGCCTGGCCTTGCCGGCCCGGCGCCGGGCGTTGCACATCGTCAGCCTGCACTTCGCCGATCACCGGCCGTTTCTGATCGAAGACCGATGGATCAATCTCGAGACCGTGCCAGGCTTCGAAGCCGTTGATCTCGAGCAGGTCAGCGCCAATGAATGGCTGGTGCAGAACGCGCCCTATACCCACGGCGACTACGGATTGTCGGCCGCCAATGCGACCGCGCAGCAGGCGCAATTGCTGGGCGTGGAACCCGGCGCGGCCTTGCTGATCGTCGATCGCATGACCGCCAATGATCAGCAGGTGATCACGAGCGTGCGCCTGGCCTATGCGCCCGGGCATCGGGTGCAGACGCGCCTGTAGCGGGGCCCGGCCCGTGCTGCACCGGCGCGGACGCCGGCCTCGCGTGGCCGCCGGCCTGGGCGCCGGTCAGATGGGTACGATAGCCCATCAAACTTCCGAGGTGTCCGATGCCTGCTGACAGCCCGACCATCGTCTTTCGCGCCCGCGCGATCCACACGCTGAACCCGATCCAGCCCCTGGCCACCCATGTGGCCGTGCGTGACGGGCGCATCGTCGGCGTCGGTGATGCCGCTGCTCTGGCCGCCTGGGGGCCTTGCGATCTGGACACCCGCTTCGATGATGCGGTCCTGCTGCCGGGCTTCGTCGAGGGCCACAGCCATACCTCGGAGGGCGCGTTCTGGCAGTCGGTCTACTGCGGCTACTTCGAGCGCACCGATCCGGACGGCCGGCGCTGGCCCGGGGTGCGCGACAGCGCCGCCCTGGTCGAGCGTCTGCGCCAGGCGCAGGCCACGCTCGATGATCCCGAGGCTCCCTTGTCCGGCTGGGCGCTCGACCCGATCTACTATCCGGGCGGCGAGCCGCCGGTCACCCGTGCGCTGCTCGACCAGGTCTCGGACACCCGTCCGATCGGGCTGATGCATGCCAGTGGCCATATCCTGAGCCTGAACACACCGGCGCTGCGACTGGCCGGCCTGCTGCGCGAGGGCATCGAGCATCCGGGCATCGCGCTCGGCACCGACGGCCTGCCCACCGGTGAACTGAAAGGCCCGGAGACGATGACGCCGGCCGGCCGCTTCGTGGGCTTCGATCGTGAACGACAGGCCGCCGATGCGGGCGCATTGCGAGCGTTCGGCCGGGTCTGTGTGCGCGCGGGCGTCACCACCGCCACCGATCTGGCGAACCTGCTGCCCGATGAGGCAGTACGCATGATGCTGGCGGTCACGGCCCAAGAAGACTTCCCGGCGCGCGTGGTCTCGTTCCGGCGCTTTCATGCGCAAACCCCGGCCCAGCTGATCGCGCGGGTGCGCGAGCTGGCCCCGCTGTCCACCGACAAGCTGCGCCTGGGCGGCGCCAAGCTGTTCGCCGACGGATCGATCCAGGGCTTCTCGGCACGGCTGCGCTGGCCGGGTTACCACAACGGCGCGCCCAACGGGCTCTGGTATGTGAATCCCGACCATCTTCGCGAGGCGCTGGTGCTGGCCCTGCGTCATGGTGTGCCGGTGCAGATCCACACCAATGGCGACGAGGCGGTCGACATGGTGCTGGACACGATGCAGCAGGCGTTGCGCGAGCAGCCGGGCGCCGATCACCGTTTCACCCTGCAGCATGCGCAGCTGGCCGACGCCGGACAGTTTCGCCGCATGCGCGCGCTCGGTCTCTGTGTGAATCTGTTTCCGAACCACCTGTATTACTGGGGCGAGCAGCATGCCGCGATGACGGTCGGCCCGGATCGCGCCGCGCGCATGAATGCCTGCGCGAGCGCACTGGCCGAAGGGGTGCCGATGGCGATGCATTCGGATGCGCCGGTCACCCCGATGGCGCCGTTGTTCACCGCCTGGTGTGCGGTCAACCGCCTCGATGCGCACGGCCGGGTGATGGGCGCCGGCGAACGGATTTCGGTGCCGCAGGCCTTGCGCGCGATCACCCTCGGTGCCGCCTATACGTTGCACATGGACCACGAGGTGGGCAGCATCGAGTGCGGCAAGCGGGCCGATTTCGCGGTCCTGCTCGATGACCCGACCACGATCGCGCCCGAGCGGCTGCGTGAGACCCGCGTCTGGGGCACGGTGCTCGGCGGGCGCGCCTTTGCGGCGGGCGCATGACGCGGCGGGGGGCCGGCGCGCTCGTTCGCCGCTCTGATATCGTTGCCCGCTGCATGCAGCCGAGGATGAACACGTGAACACGAATGCTGTGATCGATGTGGCGATCGTCGGCGCCGGGCCGGTCGGTCTGACCCTGGCGATGGCGCTGGCCCGCTACGGAGTGCGTGCCACGGTGTTCGAATCGCGGGCCCAGGGCGAACCCACCACGGTGCGCTGCAACCATGTGTCGTCGCGCTCGATGGAGGTGTTTCGCTGGCTGGGCATCGCCGCGGCCGTGCGTGAGGCCGGTCTGCCGCCCGGGCATGCGCACGATGTGGCGTTTCGGGCCACCGCGGTGGCCGAGGATTTCGCGCGCATCAGGATTCCGGGCACGCTCGGGCGGCAGCGGGGCGAGCAGGGCGTCGATCACGGCTGGCCCACGCCCGAACCGCCGCACAGGGTGAACCAGAAGTACCTCGAGCCGGTGATGGTGGCCGCCGCGCAGCGGGTGAACGGGCTCAGTTTGCGCTATGCATGCACGGTGCAGGCGATCGAGCCGGGCGAGGAGTCGGTCTGTCTGCATATCGAGACGCGCGACGGCGCCCGGCAGCGCGTGCACGCCCGTTTTGTGGTCGGCTGCGATGGCGCACGATCCCTGGTGCGCCAGACCATGGGTGCCCGCTACGAGGGCGACGCGGTCGTGCAACGGGTGCAGTCCACGGTCATCGATGCCCCCGGCCTGCAGGCCATGATGGCCAGCGAGCCGGCCTGGGGCACGATCAATCTGAATCCGCGTCGCAGCGGCACGATGTATGCGATCGACGGCGAGCGCACCTGGCTGGTTCACAACTATCTGCGGCCGCACGAAACCGATTTCGATGCCATCGATCGCATTGCCTCGATCCGTACCATCCTCGGTGTCGGTGAGGACTTCGCCTTCGGGATCGTGCAGAACGAATACTGGATCGGGCGGCGGCTGGTGGTCGACAAGATGCGCGAGGGCCGCCTGTTCATGGCCGGTGATTCCGCGCACATCTGGGTGCCCTATGCCGGCTATGGCATGAATGCCGGAATCGCCGATGCAATGAATCTCGCCTGGTGTCTGGCGGCCGGGATCAATGGCTGGGGCGGGCCGGGCTGCCTCGATGCCTATGCGGCCGAGCGCCATCCGATCACCGAACAGGTGTCGCGCTTTGCGATGAGCCATGCCGAGCAGATGATTGCCAAGCGTGGCGCGGTGCCCGACGCCATCGAGGATGCCGGCGCGGCCGGCGACGTGGCACGGCGCGTGTTCGGCGAGCATTGTGTGACGCTCAATGTGGCCCAGTATGCTTGCGCCGGCCTGAACTTCGGTTACTTCTATGCCGGCTCGCCGATCATCGCCTACGACGACGGCCAGGCGCCCGCCTACTCGATGGCCGGGTACTCGCCGTCGACCGTGCCCGGTTGCCGGTTGCCAGATCCGTGGGTCGCCGGGGGCGAGCCCCTGCTCGACCGGCTCGGCGCCGGCTATACCTTGTTGCGCTATGCATCGGATCTTGTGATCGAGCCCGGTCTGCGGGCCGCGCGCGAAATCGGCCTGCCGTTGTCCGTGCTCGATGTCCGGCGCGATCCCCCCGAGGGCTGGCCGTTGCTGATCGTGCGCCCCGATCTGCACATCGTCTGGCGGGGAAGCGCACTGCCTGGGCCGGGAGATCCGCTGTGGGTGATCCTGTCCGGGCGCGCCGGCTGAGTCGCGGCCGCCGCTTGCCTTGCCCGCGATGGCGCCGCCGTCGATTTGGCTGCGCGCCCGGAACTTCGAGTAGTCTTGCGACTGCACGCGGCGTGCGCGGCGGATCATCGGCTGCGCCGGTCCGTTCGATCAGAAACAGGAGGAGACCATGAAGCGCACTTGGTGGGCGGCACTCGCCCTCGGCATGAGTTCGGTGTTCCCGGTCAGCGCGAATGCTGCGCCGATCGGCGTCGTGACCAGCAACCCCGGCTCGATCTACCACTCGATCGGCACGGCCGTGGCCAAGGTGGTCAATGACGCGGGCGTGCCCGCGACCGTGCAACCGGCGACCAGCCCGAACCAGTATCTGCCGCTGATCTCTGCCGGCGAGTTCGATATCGGCCCGGTCAATCTGCAGGAGGCCAGCTACGCCTACCAGGGCGGTGGCTGGTTCGATGGTCGGCCCAATCCGGGCCTGCGCCTGATCTCGCTGCTGTTCCCCTTGCGGGTCACGGTCTTCGTGCGTGCCGACAGCGACATGAAGACCTTCACCGATCTGAAGGGCAAGCGCATGACCGCGGGCTACACCGCGCAGAAGACCATCGTGCCGCAGCTGGCGGCAATGTACGCGACGGCCGGGATGAGCGCCGACGACATGGTCTCGGTGCCGGTGCCGAGCGTGGTCGGCGGTGCGAATGCCTTCATGTCGGGCAAGGCGGATGCCTTCATGTTCGCGATCGGCGCCGGGAAGGTGCGCGAGGCGGATGCGGCGGTCGGCGGGATCCGGGCACTGGCGATCGAGAATCACGACGGCGCCGAGAAGGCCGCGAAGCAGCACTGGCCGGTCGGCTATCTGACACTCGTGCAGCCGGGCAAGGCGGCCGGGCCGGGCATCAAGGAACCCACCTGGATGCTCACCTATCCGCAGGCGATCGTCGGCGGCGAGAAGACCTCTGACGACGTCGCCTACCGGGTGGCCAAGGCGATGTATGAGGGCAAGGACAAGCTGGCGGCCATTCTTCCGCCGTTCCGGAACTTCGATCCGGCGGAGATGGCCGGCCCGAACGGAGGCGTGCCCTGGCCTCCGGGCGCGGTGCGCTTCTCTCGTGAAGTCGGGCTGATGAAGTGATGTCTCCGGCCGCGGCCGGGGCGGCGCGCATCGACGGACTGGCGCGCGATGCGCTGTCGGTGATCGTTATCGCGCTGCCGGCGCTCTGGGCGCTCGGCGCGCCAGACTGGGTCGGGCTGGCGTTCTACCCGGCGCAGTTGTTCGCCAGTCTGCTCGGCGCGGCGGTGGCGCTGGCCTGGCTGTCGCGCGATGTGCGTGGCCGGCCGCGCGCGTCATCGGCCGCGCCCTGGGTCGACCGGGCTGCGGCGCTGCTTGCCTTTGTGGTCGGTGTCGCGATCGCCTGGCGTTATCCGGCGCTGGTCGATCTGATCCTGATGCGCCCGCCCGAGGCGGTGGTGCTCGGCAGCCTGATGCTGCTGCTGTTGCTCGAGGGGCTTCGCCGGGTCAGCGGCTGGGTGTTGCCCGGTATCGTCGCCCTGTTTCTGCTGTACGGCATGTTCGGCGACCTGATTCCGGGCCGGCTGGCCGGACGCGCCCAGGACTGGCCCCGCCTGGGCGCCTACCTGGGCTTCGATGCCAACGGCATTCTGGGCGTGCCGATGCAGATCGCGGGCACGGTGGTGGTCGCCTTCGTGCTGTTCGGTCACCTGCTCAGCCACACCGGTGGCGCGCGCTTTTTCACCGATGCGGCGCTGATCCTGATGGGCTCGCTGCGCGGCGGGGCGATGAAGATCGCGGTGCTCGCCTCAGCGCTGTTCGGCAGCATCTCGGGAAGCGCGGTCGCCAATGTGATGGCCACCGGCATCGTGACCATCCCGATGATCAAGCGCAGCGGCTATCCGGCCGATCGGGCGGCGGCGATCGAGGCGGTGGCCTCCACCGGTGGCCAGTTGATGCCGCCGGTGATGGGCGCTTCGGCCTTCCTGATGGCCGAGTTCCTGAATGTTCCCTATTCCACGGTGGCTCTGGCCGCGCTGGTCCCCGGGCTGCTGTACTACGTTGCGTTGTTTGCGCAGGCGCACTTCGAGGCGGTGCGCCGGGGCATCGGTCAGGTGCCTCGCGATGAGTTGCCCCCGGCCCGGCTCGTGATGGGCGGCTGGCATTTCCTCATCGCCTTCGCGGGCCTGGTGGTGGCCTTGTTCGTCTGGCACTGGCAGGCCGCCGAGGCGGCCCTGCTCGGCGCCGCGCTGGCGGCAGCGACCGCGGCGCTGTTCGGCTATCAGGGCGAGCGGCCGTCGCTGGGCGGTTTGTGGCGTGCGCTCAAGGGCGCCGGGCTGGCCTGCGTGGATCTGTTGCTGATCTGCGCCGGTGCCGGAATCATCATCGGCGTGCTCAGCGTCACCGGGCTCAGCTTCAACCTGACGCTCGCGCTGGTGCAGCTTGGCGGCGGGCATCCGGGCTGGTTGCTCGCCCTGTCGGCGCTGGTCTGCCTGGTGCTGGGCATGGGCCTGCCCACCCTGGGCGTCTATGTGTTGCTGGCCACATTGGTGGCGCCGGCGCTCGTCGAGGTGGGTATCGCCCCGATTGCCGCGCATCTCTATGTGCTGTATTTCGGGATGATGTCGATGATCACGCCGCCGGTGGGGATCGCCGCCTTCGCAGCGGCGGGAGTGGCCGGCGCGCCGCCGATGCGAACCGGCTGGGCCGCGGTGCGCTTCGGCTGGCCGGCCTATGTGGTGCCGGTGTTGTTCGCGTTCTCACCGAGCCTGTTGTTGATGGATACAGCCTGGTCGAATGCGATTGCCGTGGTCAGCGCGATTCTGGGCGTGATTCTCGTCAGTGCCGCGATCAGCGGCCATGCCGATCGGCCGTTGGGGATCTGGCCGCGTCTGGGGCTGGCCATTGCCGGCCTGGCCGCGCTGACTCCGGCCGAGCTGGTGGCCGGTTCCCGGCTCGGCGATGCCATCGGCTCGCTGATCGGCGTGGCTCTGCTCTGGCGCCTGATGCGCGGTGCGCACCGCGCGCCCAATGCGCCCAATGCGCCCAATGCGCCCAATGCGCCCAATGCGCCCAATGCGCCCAATGCGCCCAATGCGCCCAATGCGCCCAATGCGCCGGACACCATCAGCCGCGCGCCCCGATCGCCCGGCTGAGGATTTCGGTCGGGTCGGCCGATCGTGCCGAGCCGGCCCAGGCGACGAAATGATCGGGCCGCACGAGGACACACTGCGCCTGCCAGAGCGCGCAGGCGGCCTGGCCGACGTCGTTCACCACGGCCAGGGGCGCGTGGCATTGTGCCGCTGCTGCGGTGAACCGGTCGAGTGTCGCCGGTTCCACGGCGTTGGCCAGCAGCGTGAAGCCGCCGCCAAGACGATCGATCACCGCACTGCCATCGGCAAGCGCCGCTGGCGCCAGGTGGTGGCCGGCCCTTGCCTCGAAGCGATGATCGCCCACCGCGCTGCAGCGCGCGCCGGGCATCGCGTCGATCAGCGGTGAGCCTTCGTAGTGCGGTTCGAAGCCGAAGACATCGCCGTCGCCACCGCTTGCCCGCTGCTGCCAGGCACGATCGAATGCCTGCGGATCGCGGGTCGGGTCGAAGCCGCGCACGAACGCACGATCCACCTCGATCATCCGACCGATGAAATCGCGACCAGTGGACACGAACACCGGCTGGCGCTCGGCGTGATAGGAATCGAGCAGCCGGGGGCCGGCCCAGCCCTGACTGACCGCCGCCAGTTTCCAGCCCAGGTTGCGCGCATCCTCGAGGCCGACATTGACTCCGAAGCCTCCGTAGGGCGGGTGGCTGTGGGCCGCATCGCCGGCGACGAACACGCTGTGCGCGCGATACTGGTCGGCAAAGGCGATGCGCATCTCCCAGAAGCCGATGTGCTCGATATCGAGCGCGAAGCGCTGCCCCACCGCGCGATGCAGCAGCGCCGCGAAGTCATAGTTCTCGCGCGTGGTGTCGGCGGGCACGGGTGCATGGAAGAACCACTGCCCGTTCAGATCCACGCGCCCGAAGAAGTACCAGTAGCCATCGAGATCGGGATGGATCACGTTGATGTACGACACCCCCTCATGCCGGCGCATCAGTGTGTCCAGCTCCGGTGAGCGGAACACGAGCAGCACCATGCGCCGGTCGTGATCATCGCGGGTCTGGGTGATGCCGGCGGCCTCGCGGGTTCTCGAGTGAGCGCCGTCGCAGCCGACCGCCCAGCGCGCGCTGAATTCGAGCGCCGCCCCTTCGCCCGCGGTGTCGCTCGCCGGTGTCAGCCGACCTGTCACGCCCGAGGCGTCGTTCGAGAGCAAGCCGGCCCGGTAACCGAAGCGCAGATCGATCGACGGGAGCGTGGCGGCGCGCGCGCGCAGCACCTGTTCGGTCGCGTACTGCGGCAGGCGGGCATTGCGGGTGTGATAGTAGGGTGCCACCTTGCCGCGTTGCAGCCACGGATAGTGGTGCTCACCGAGCAGCGTGCCGTAGCTGGTCATGCCCACGATCCCATAGCTGGCCGGGATCACGCAGGCATCGTGAATCGCCTGCTCCACGCCCCAGGCGCGAAAGTGCTCGACCGTGCGCTGGGTGAGATTCTGGCCGCGCGGGATCGGCAGCGGCCGCGGATTCGGGTCGGCCACCAGGCAGCGAACGCCTCGCTGGCCCAGTTCGATGGCCAGCCCCAAGCCGACCGGGCCGGCACCGATGATCGCGACTTCGGTTTCCAAGGGCATCGTGGTCTCTCTGGTCGTGGGTGAAACGCGGTAGCGGGCACGCCGCGGCGGGCCCGCGACCCCGCATCGATTCTGCAACATTTCCCAGGGTGCCGATGCCGCGCCACGCCGGCGCGATCGCGTGCTCCGTGCGACGGGATCACGCCGGGTTCGTGTCGTGCGCGCGACTGCACTGGCGGGCCAAGCTCGGCTATAGTGTGTCGATGGCCCGCAAGAATGCTCATCGTCCGTTCACGCCCGATCCGGCGCAGGTGGCGCTGATGCCGGAAGTGTCTGGCAACAGCATCAACGGTCTTGGCGAGACCAGCTTTCGCCGGCCCGAGATCGTCTATTGGGCGCCGCAACCGGAAACCATCCCGCACGGCGCACTGCAACGCTGGTTCTACACCGTGCGGCCCGACGAACCCGCGATCCTTGCCGAACGCGCGCCCCGACAGGCGATCCTCGATGCGCCGATGCCGCCGGTCAGCGGTGAGCCGGTGGTGCGCGAGCCGGCCGCCTGGACCACCGCGCTCGATGCCTTCATCGATGACGGTCTCTGCGAGATGGTCGGTGTGGCGCAGATGCGTGAGGAGTGGGTCTATGCCGACAAGCAGTGCGATTTCTCGCGTGTGATCATGCTCGGGGTGGCGCACGACTATGATCGCATCGCCACCGCCCCGCAGGCACCGGCCGGTGCCGAGGTGATCCGCCAGTACGGGCGCGCGGCCAAGGTGGCCAAGGCGGTCGCCGCCTGGCTAAGGCTCCAGGGCTGGGCGGCCGAGCCGATGACCGGCCCGATGGCTGGAGCGATCACCATGATTCCGCCGGCGCTGGCCTGCGGTTTCGGGGAACTCGGCAAGCATGGCTCGATCATCAATCCGAAGCTGGGCGCGTCGTTCCGGCTCTCTGCCGTGGTCACCGATGCGCCGTTCGCGCCCACCCCGGCCCGCGAGCACGGGATCGATGCCTTCTGTGCCAACTGCCGGGTGTGCGAGGATGCCTGCCCGCCCGAGGCCATCGCGCCGCTCAAGCAGTGGGTGCGGGGCGTGGAGCGCTGGTATGTGGATTTCGATCGCTGCCTGCCGTTTTTCAATGAGCATCATGGCTGCGCGATCTGCATCGCGGTGTGCCCGTGGTCGCGCCCGGGTGTGGGCGAGAACCTCGCCGCGAAGCTCGCGCGGCGGCGCGACACCGGGCGATGATGCGAATTTCTGAATCAGGGCTAGTTGTGCAGGCCCAATAGGTTGTCTCTGTTCATTCGGACTGCATCTGAGTGAATGGAAGTCCCGTTCATTCAGTACAACTGCGCTGACGCGTAAGTCCACGCCGGCGCCACCCGCTCAGTCCAGTGCGAAGCCGCGCTCGCGCACGAAGTGCCCCCAATCCTCGCGCTGGGAGGCCGCGTACTGATCCGCCCGTTCGTCAGACCAGCGCCGCGCGGGCTTTGCGCCTGGCGGCAATACCGCCTGCCGGGCCGCTAGATATCTTTGATCGAACTCGTCGCAGCTCGCATCGTCGTCGCTCTCACCGATCCGATCGATATGCAGGGTCGCGGCCAACGGCAGCCGCGGATTGATCCGCCGCGCCTCGCGCGGATAGCCCACGCATAGCCCGGCCACCGGGACCACCCGCGCGGGCAGTTCGAGAGTCTGTGCGATCCGTGCGGGTGCATTGCGGATCATGCTGATCGGGCAGCTGACCAGGCCCGCGATCGAGGCCGCCTGGATGAAGTTCATCAGCACCAGCGAGGCATCGACCGTCGGATTGAAGAAGCCATCCAGATGATCATTCGTGAACGGGCGCCCGCGGCGATCGAACAGGCGCTTGAAGCGCCGGCCGTTGGCGCAGAACACCAACAGTGCCGGGGCCTCGCGCATCCAGGGCAGGGTGGGGAGCAATGCGCAGATCGCCTCGCGGCGCGCGGGGTCGCGAACATCGACGATGTCCGCCTGTTGCAGATAGCTCTTGGACGGGGCCGCCAGGGCGCAGGCGGTCAGCAGGCGGATGACCGAGTGTGGCACCTCGCGCGCCGCCCACGCGCGATGCGAGGTCTGTGCCGCCATCCGGGCGAGCTCGCGCAGGGCCGGTGTGCCTTGCAGCTCGGCAGGAATGTCGACGGATTCGCCGAAGCGTTCCATGAGCAGGGCTTGCAGCCCGTGATCGTCGGATGGGGCGTCGGATTCAGGGGCTGGCGGCATAGTGATCCTGTTTGATGGTGATGTCGGTGTGGCGTGAGAGAGTGCTTCGATGAGGATCTTGCCACCGCCCGCTGAAACGCCCACAGGTTGCGCACGGCAGCACGGCAGCGCTACCGCCCTGCGATACTGCGGCACTGCTGCGCAACGTACTACGCGCCGGCGCCGCCTCTCACTCGCGACCGGTGTGCATCGGCCCGTGCCTGCAGGTCGCGCCTGGCGGCATCGTCCAGGCCTTCCAGGTGGCGCAATGGCATCTTCATGCGCGGATTGCGGATCAGGCGCTCGTGATGGCGCAGCAGGAAGCCCCAATACAACACGGTGAACGGGCAGGCATGTTCGCCGGTCTTGTCCCTGGGGCGGAACCGGCAGCCACGGCAGTGATTGCTCATGCGATCGATGTAGGCGCCACTGGCCGCATAGGGCTTGCTGGCCATCAGGCCGCCGTCGGCGAACTGGCTCATGCCGATGGTGTTGGGCAGTTCCACCCATTCGACTGCATCCACATAGACGGCCAGATACCACGCATGCACCTGGCGGGGCTCGACGCCAAGCAGCAGCGCATACAGGCCGGTGATCATCAGGCGCTGGATATGATGCGCGTAGCCCACGCGCAGGGTCTGGCCGATCGCGTCTGCCAGGCAGGCCATCGGGGTGTCGCCGCTCCAATAGAAGGCGGGCAGCGGTTCGCCTGCCTCGAGCGCGTTCGAGTCCAGATAGCCCGGCATCCGGGTCCAGTAAATGCCCCGCACATACTCGCGCCAGCCGATCACCTGGCGAACGAAGCCCTCGACTGCTTCGATCGGCGCATGGCCATCGCGCCACGCGCGTTCGGCCGCCTGCACCAGCTCGCGCGGGTTCAACAGCTTCAGGTTGAGAGCGCTGGCCAGCCGCGAGTGGTACAGCCAGGGTTCGCCGGCCCAGATGGCGTCCTGGTAGCGGCCGAAGCCAGGCAGCCGGTGGGTGATGAAGTCCTCGAGAGCGCGCATCGCCTCGGCGCGGCTCAGCGGCCAGTCGAAGGCAGCGAGCGAACCCGGGTGGTCCGCAAACTCACGCGTGACCATGGCCAGCACGTCGCGGGTGTCGGCATCGGGCAGGAAGCGCTGCGGGGGCGGTAGTTCACCGGGCCCCTGCGCGCCGAAGGCCCGCCGGTTCTCGGCATCGAAGTTCCAACGCCCGCCGGCTGGCTTGCCCTTATCCATCAGGATGCCGGTGCGCTGGCGTAGCTCGCGATAGAAATATTCCAGGCGAAGCTGCTTGCGGCCGCGCGCGTGGGTCGCGAACTCGCGCACGGTGCACAGAAAATGCGTGTCGTCCTCGAGTTCCAGCGCGAGGCCGGCCTCGCGAGCGGTTCGGCGCAAGGCATCGAGCACCCGCCAGTCACCCGGGGCTGTCATCGCCAGATGCCGTGGCCGGTGGGCCTCGATTGCGCGACGAAGTTCGCCGGCCAGTGTGCCGGTGTTTGCCCGGTCATCCAGGCGGATGTATTCGACGGCTCGGCCAAGCGCGCGCTGTCGATCGGCAAAGCGTCGCATCGCGGCCAGGAACACCGCGATGCGCGCGCGCGCCGAACGGACATGGGTGGATTCCTCGCGAACCTCGGCCATCCAGATCAGGTCATGATCAGGATCCACATCGCGCAGCAGCGTGGCATGCTCATCGAGTTGATCGCCCAGAATGATCAACAGGCGCCGGATCGGAGCAGATGTCATGAGCCCCGCCTGGCCAGCTTGCGGCAGGCCTCCGAGCAATAGCGGACATGCTCCCAGTTCCTGGCCCAGGCCTTTCGCCAGGTCATCGGGCGTGCGCACTGCGCGCAAAGGCGCGATGGCAGGGATTGCTTGTTTCCATGAAATGGCCTGGGCATGGGCGATGAACCGACTGTCGCGTGGGAATGGCGCGTGGCGGCTATCAGGATAAGCGTTGCCAAAATGTCCGTATCCCCGCCGGGGAAATTGAAGCCACGCGGGATCGCTACAGTCATGATCGGGCGAGCGAAATGCGAGTTACATCCGGAACGGCACACCAGGCGTGCAGAATATCGACCAGCGCGGCACCGGCCGCCGCGCATCCTCATGAAGGGCCGGATCAGACGGCGCCAGATCGCTGACGCGCATGCCGGGGTGCTTCCTGCGGCGCCGCCACGCTGCCCGATCTGCGAGCGGCCGATCCCGCCGTCGCAGGCCGATGCCCATCACTGGGTGCCCAAATCGCACGGCGGGCGTGTGACCGACAACCTGCACCGGATCTGTCATCGTCAGATCCATGCGCTGTTCAGCGAGCGGGAACTGGCCACGGAGTTCCATGATCCGCAGGTGCTACGCGCGCATCCGCTGATGCGCCGGTTCATCGACTGGGTCAGCCGCAAGCCGGATCATTTCGAGCAACGAGTCGCGCGAAGCGCAAGATTGAGGTCCTGAGCCAGGGTACGTTCTTTGCGCGGGGTCACCGATCGCAGGCGTGCGCGCCAGCATGTTCAACCGAGGTTCTCATGATGATCCAAGCCGTATTCCCCTATCTACGTGTGCACGGCGCCGCCGCGGCGATCGATTTCTACATCGCGGCGTTCGGCGCGACCGAGCGCTTTCGCCTGGTGGAGCCTGGCGGGCGCATCGGCCACGCCGAATTGGATTTCGGCCCCGGCGTGCTGATGCTCAGCGAAGCGTTTCCGGAGTACGGTCTGCATGCGCCCGATGCCGGGCAGATTCTCGGCGCCAGCATTCATCTGCATGTGGCCGATTGCGATGCGCTCACCGAGCGCGCTGTGCAATGCGGCGCCACGCTGCAGATGCCGCCCACCGACCAGTTCTATGGCGAGCGCTCGAGCCGGCTGCTGGACCCGTTTGGGCATCAGTGGCTGATCGGGCATGAGATCGAAGCGGTACCGCCCGGCGAGATGCAGCGCCGTTACGAGGCGTTGTTCGGGCCGCAGCAGGGATGACCAGGCGTCGCCCGGGCCCCGCGTTCGGGATGAGGGCTTCGACCATCCCTCGCCAGGCATGAAGGCGGTTGCCTACGAAAAATACGGATCGCCCGACGTCTTGCGGGTGATCGATGTTCCCGTGCCCGCGCCCGGGCCCGGCGAGGTTCTGGTGCGCGTACGGGCGGTTTCGCTGAATGCCTGGGACTGGGACACGCTCACCGGGCGTCCGCTCGAGTACCGGGTTTTGAGTGGTTTGTGCCGGCCCCGGCATCGCCTGATTCACGGATGCGACATCGCCGGTGTGGTCGAATCGGTCGGCGCGGGTGTGAGCGGTTTCCGGCGGGGTGATCCGGTACTCGGGGACCTCGCCGAGGACGGCTGGGGCGCATTCGCCGAATTCGTCTGCGCGCCTGAAACCCGGCTCGCGCACAAACCCGCCGGCATGTCCTTCGAGCAGGCTGCCTGCATCTCTCATGGTGGCAATCTTGCGATCCAGGGGCTGTTCGATCATGGGCACATCGACAAGGCGCGGCGCGTTCTCATCAACGGCGGTGGCGGCAGCACCGGGTCGCTCGCGATCCAGTTGGCCAGAACCTACGATGTCGAACTGAGCTGCGTCGATCATGCGCGCAAGCTCGACCAGATGCGGGCGCTGGGGGCAGATCATGTGATCGACTATGCGCGCCATGACTTCACGCGCAGCGGTGTTCGCTACGATCTGATCTTCGATGTCAGAACCAGCCGGGGCGTGTTCGAGATCGCACGCGCGCTGGCGCCCGCCGGGCGCTATGTCACGGTTGGCGGGAAAACCTCGCGCCTGTTGCAGATGCTGGCCTTGCGGCGCCTCACCGGGCATCCGATGCAGATGGTGGCGTACCAACCGAACAAGGATCTGCCGCAACTATTGTCGCTGTTCGAACAGGGACGGGTCTGCCCGGTCATCGATCGCTGTTTCGATCTGGAGCGGACCGTCGACGCCTTTCGGCTCTATGGCTCGGGAGCGTTCTTTGGCAAGATCGTCGTGCGCGTGGGTGACGCCGCGGTCAGCTCAGGAAGCGATAGCGGGTGATCGCCCGATACGGCCGTTGCGCGCTGACCAGGTTCAGCGGCAGGCTCGGGCAGTTCGGCGCATTCGGGTATTGCTGGGGTTCCAGGCAGATGCCCATGCGGGGCCGATGCGGGTGTCCGAGGTGATCTGCGGAATAGACCACCAGCACCGGCTCGGTGCTCCAGGTCTCCATGATCCGGCCGCTCGTGTGCGCGCTCAGGCGCGCGCACAGGCGCAGCCCGCCGTCGAGGTTCTCGCCCAGGTCATAGACATGATCGAGCCTGCCGATCTCACCGAGCAGGCGCGGTTCGCGCAGGTCGGCACCCGTTCCAGCGATGGACTCACGCGTTCCGTCGACCGTGTCGGTCTCGCTGATTCTTAGCCGCTGCCCGGCGAACACCTGCAAGTGCTGCGTATCGATCGTGGGGTTCGCATCCAGATCGAGATTGAAATAGCCGTGGCTGGTGAAGCTGGCCGGCGTCGGCGGCCCATCGCTGCTGGCCAGATGTTCGATGACCAGGGCATTGTCGTCGTCGAGCCGGTAGTCCAGACGGATATCGAGACTGCCCGCAAGGCCGGTGTCCCCGGCCGGGAGCAGCAGCCCGAGGGCGAGCGCGCTGCGGCCGTGCGAGATCACTTCGAACGCGCGCAGACATGAGCCCGAAGCGCCGCCGTGCAGGCAGTGTGGCCCGTCGTTGGCCGCCAGCCGATAGTGCCGGCCGTCGAGCGAGAAGCCCGCATCGGCGATCCGCCCGGCGTAGGGGGCAATGAAGGCGCCCAGCGATGGCGAGCCGGCCAGGATCGCGCCGAGGCTGTCATAGCCGAGCGCGACATTTCCTGGACGGCCATGGCGGTCGGGCACGATGATCTGCAGGATCCTGCCGCCGACATTGCAGATCGCCACACGCATCCCATGATCATTTTCCAGCCAGTACAGGCCGGTCGATCGATTCGCCACCATGCCGGCAAACCGGCTGGGGTCGAGCAATGTGGGCGCGGGCATATGGCGGCGTCGGGCAGGGCGGGCAGCCGGGCCTGGAACGTCGGCCGGCTTACTCGGTAGGATAACGTTTGAGTTCGGCCCAGCCGATACCGGAGGCGACTGATGACCCATCGCATGACGACCCGCGGCGCGCTCGAGACTCTGGCGCGGGCGGGTGATGCACCGTTCACCGAGGTCTTTCGGCACGGGTCTTTGCTGGTCGAGATCTATCGGCCCGAAGGCGTCGATCTGCAAACACCTCATGCGCGTGACGAACTCTATGTGGTGATCTCCGGCAGCGGTTTTTTCGTCAATGGCCAGCGTCGCCATCCATTCGAGCCCGGTGAGGTCTTGTTCGTGCCGGCAGGTGTCGAACACCGCTTCGAGGATTTCAGCGCCGACTTCGCCACCTGGGTGTTCTTCTACGGCCCGGCGGGCGGGGAGGCCGCATGAGTCTGCCCACGGAGGGCCTGACGCGGGCACTGGCCCGTGCGGGCTTACCGGCGCCGAGCCGGATCGAGCGTCTGTCGGGCGGCGCCAATATGCAGAGCTGGCGCTTCCATGCGGGTGGCCAGACCTATGTGCTACGCCGCCTGCCGTCGGAGGCGATGATCGGCTCCCGAACGCTGGGCATGGCCGGCGAGGTCCAGGTGATCGGAGCCGCCCGCCAGGCCGGGGTGCCGGCGCCCGAGGTGGTGGTGGTGCTCGAAGCGGGTGACGGCCTGGGCGCCGGCTTTGTCATGCGCGCGATCCCGGGTTCGGCCGAGCCCACCCTGATCCTGTCGGTCGAGGAGCCCGGTGCCCTGATGACGGAGATCGCCCAGGCTCTGGCGGCTACCCAGCGTGTCGACCCGGCATCGATCCCGGATGTCCCGTTGATGGTCACCGCCGACGCGCTGGGCGAGCTGAGGGCACGCTTCATCCAGTACGGCGGTAACCGGCCAATCCTTGCCCTGGCGGTGCACTGGCTGGAAACCCACCTGCCCGCACCGGTGCCACCGAGACTCGTGCACGGCGATTTCCGGCTCGGCAATCTGATGGTCCACGACGGGCATCTGAGCGGTGTCCTCGATTGGGAGCTCGCCCACCTCGGTGATCCGGTCGAGGATCTCGCCTATGCCTGCATGACCGTCTGGCGCTTCTCACGCCCGGACCGTCCGGCGCTCGGGCTGACCCCGATCGTGGACTGGCTCGCCGCCTATGAGGCTGCGGGCGGAGGGCCCGTGGATCGAGACCGGTTTCGCTTCTGGCTCGTCTACCGCACGTTCTGGTGGGCGATCTCGAGCCTGGGCATGGGCTATACCTGGCGTGAGGGCACCGATCGCTCTTTGGAGCGTGTGGTGGTCGCCCGTCGCTGTGCGGAACAGGAACTCGATCTGCTGTTGCTGCTCGAAGATGGCGCGCCGGCGGCCGAACGTCGACGGCCGATGCCGCCGTCCGCCCAGCCATCACCGCCCCGGCCCCCGATCGGTGAGCCGAGCGCGGGTGAGATTCTGACCGCGATATCGGAATGGCTGGCCTCCGATGTGAAGAAGCTGGTCAGCGGCCGAGGCCATTTCGACCTGGCGGTGGCACGCAATGCGCTGGGCATCGTGGCCCGCGAGCTCGAGCAGCAACCGGTGGCCACCGACAGCGGGCTTGCGGCCGATCTGCTCGCGGGGCGGCGCGACCTGAGCACACCCGGTGTGCTTGCCTGCCTGCGCCGCATGGCGCTGGACAAACTCACTGCCGATCGACCCAAGTACCCGGCACTGGCAACAGCCAGGGCCCGCTGGCCCTGAACCCACCCGGATCGCAGCACTGCATTGCGCACTTCTGCCCCGTCCCCGACCCGCCCTGGAACCCACCATGGACTTCTCGCTGCCGCAAGACCTCGTCGACTACCTGGCCGAACTGGATGCCTTCATCGCGGCCGAGATCAGGCCGCTCGAGCAGGCCGATGACAACATCCGCTTCTTCGATCACCGGCGCGAGTGGGCACGAACCGATTTCGACAATGGCGGCCTGCCGCGCCCGCAGTGGGAGCCTTGCTGGATGAGGCCAAGACGCGCGCGGATCGCGCCGGCCATTGGCGCTTCTCGGCACCGGCCAAATACGGCGGGCGGGATGGCTCCAACCTCTGGATGGCGGTCATTCGAGAGCATTTCGCGGCCAAGGGCCTCGGGCTGCACAATGATCTGCAGAACGAGCATTCGATCGTCGGCAATTTTCCGTTCGTGGCGATGTTCGAGCACTTCGGCACGCCGCAACAGCAGCAGGAATTCATCTTCGGCGGTTTCGAGCGCACGCGGCGCGTGGCCTTCGGCCTGACCGAGCCCGAGCATGGCTCGGATGCCACGCATATGCGCACGCGGGCGGTGCGCGAGGTGCGCGATGGTGTGCCGGGCTGGCGCATCGACGGCGAGAAGATGTGGATCACGGGCATGCACACCGCCAGTCACTGCGCGGTCTTTGCACGCTCCGCGGGCAACGATGGCGATGCGCGCGGCATCACCTGCCTGCTGGTGCCCAATCCGAGTCCCGGTCTGGTGATCGAAGAGTATCTCTGGACATTCAACATGCCCACCGATCATCCGCGTCTGTCGCTGACCAATGTCTGGGTGCCCGAGAGCGCGGTGCTCGGTCCGGTCGAGAACGGGCTCGCTGTGGCACAGAGCTTCGTGCATCAGAACCGCATCCGGCAGGCGGCATCCTCGCTCGGGGTGGCGCGCTATTGCATCGAGGAGTCGGTGCGCTATGCGCGCGCGCGCAAGCCCTTTGGCACGGAGCTGGCGCGCAATCAGGCGATCCAGTTCCCGTTGGTGGAACTGGCCACGCAGTGCGAGATGCTGCGCCTGCTGATCTACAAGACCGCGCTCGAGATGGACCAGTTGCCGCACGCGCAGATCGAGCGCGAACTCTCAGACAAGGTGGCGATGTGCAACTACTGGGCCAACCGCCTGGGCTGCGAGGCGGCCGACCGCGCGATGCAGGTGCATGGCGGTATCGGCTATTCAAGGCACAAGCCCTTCGAGCACATCTACCGCCACCATCGGCGCTATCGGATCACAGAGGGCGCCGAGGAGATCCAGATGCGCAAGGTGGCCGCCTACCTGTTCGGCTACATGGGGCCGCGCAAGGGCCTGTTCGCCTCGGGCGAAGGCTGAATGCTCAGCTCGCGCTGGCGGGCTGCTGCCCGCCGGCACCGGGCACCATGCGTTGACTGAGCAGGGTCAGCACCACCAGGATCACCCCGATCACGTCCGAGCTCAGGCCGGGCTTGATCAACACCAGGGCGGCAACGATCAACAGGATGCGCTCCCACCAGCGCGCCTTGCCCAGGAAGAAGCTCTCGTGCAGGCCGGCCGCCAGGCAGGTGACGCCGACCGTGGCGGTCACCGCGGCCAGGACAACCTCGCTGGTCTCGCCCAGCATCAGCAGCGATGGCGAGAACACGAACATGAAAGGAATGATGTAGCCGGTGAGCCCGAGCTTGACCGCGGCCCAGCTGGTGCCCATCAGCGTGGCATTGGAGATCCCGTTGGCTGCATAGACCGCCATCGCCACCGGCGGGGTGATCGCCGACAGCACCGCGAAATAGAGCACGAACAGGTGGGCCGCCTCCACCTGCACGCCGAGCTTGACCAGGGCCGGCACGAGCAGTGCAACCTGCACGATGTATGCCGGCGTGGTGGGCAGCCCCATGCCCAGCAATATCCCGGCCACCATGGTCAGGAACAGGGCCAGCACCAGCGAGTTCTGCGACAGCGCCAGCACCACGCCCGTGAATGACAGACCCAGGCCGGTGAGGGTGATCGTGCCGATCACGATCCCGGCGCAGGCACAGGCCAGCGCGACGACGAGGGTGTTGCGGGCACCCGATTCCAGCGCCTCGATGATCGCGGTCGGCGTGAAGGTGCCGCGGGTGCTCTTGCGCAGCCAGGTGGTGGGGATGACGGAGGCGATGCCGCAGAGCGCGGCAAATGCCGCGCTCTTGCCGGACAGAAGCACGGCGACGATGATCACCAGGGGCAGGAACAGATGGCCGCGCTCGAGCAGAACGGTCTTCATGCGTGGCAGATCGGCGCGCGGCAGGCCTTTGAGACCGATGCGGCGGGCTTCGAAGTGCACGGCCATGAATACGGCCACGTAGTAGAGCACTGCCGGCAGCAGCGCAAAGCCGGCCACGGTGAGATAGGAGGTGCCGAGGAACTCGGCCATCACGAAGGCAGCCGCGCCCATGATCGGCGGCATCAGCTGCCCGCCGGTGGAGGCCACCGCCTCGACCGCGCCGGCGAATGCCGGCCGGTAGCCGGTGCGTTTCATCAGCGGGATCGTGAACGCGCCAGTGGTCATGACATTGGCCACCGCGCTGCCCGACACCGTGCCGAACAGGCTGCTGGTGATCACCGCCACCTTGGCGGGCCCGCCCGAGGTGTGGCCGGCAATGGCCAGCGCGAAATCCATGAACAACTGGCCGGCACCGCTGCGCTCGACGAACGCGCCGAACAAGATGAACAACATCACGTAGGTGGCCGACACGTACAGCGGAATGCCGAAGATGCCCTCGGTGGTGAGGTAGGTCTGGTCGAGCATCACGGCCAGGCTCTGATTGCCGGCCGTGAGCCCGTAGGTGAGAAAGGCGATCGCGGTGATCGGCAGTGCCCAGCCGGTGGCGCGGCGCGTGGCCTCGAGCAGCAGCACGACCAGCGTGCAGCCGAAAATATAGTCGGCGGTGGTCGGGTCATCGACGTAATACATCCGGTTCTGGATGTAGTCGAGGTTCAGCGCCGGATAGAGCGCGGCCAGCGCCGCGACCACCACCAGGATCAGGTCGAAGATGGTGAAACGCTTGGCCTTGCCCGTGAGCCCGGGCATCGACAGAAACGCCAGCACCAGTGCAAACGCCAGGTGCGATCCCCGCATCACGTAAGCATCCGGCGGGCCGGCGAACGCGATATACAGGTGAAACGCCGACATCATCACCGCGACCAGCGTGATGAGACGGGTTACGAGGGTCTGCGGCAGGGTCAGCATCGTCGTGCTCCGTCGCCCGGTTCACAAAAGGCAAAAAACGACCGACCCGGAAATCCGGGGCGGTCGTGTCGGCCCGACACTGGCTGCGGCGCACGGGCCATGATGCGGTGCGCGGCCTTGGGGGCGCGCACCCTGGATGGCATCAGAGAATGCCAGCCTCTTTATAGAACGCCGCGGCGCCCTTGTGCAATGGCACGCCGATGTCTTCGGCCATCATCTTCGGGGTGGTCTTGCCCATGGCCTTGGCGATCGCGGCCAGGTCGCCCTGATTGTCGATCATCCCTTTGAGCACAGCCTTGACCACGGCGGGGTCGAGGTCGCAGCGGGCGATCACATGGGTCGCATAGCCGATGGTCTGCACATCCTTGTCCTGCTTCGGATAGCTGCCGGCCGGGATCGTAAGCTTGGTGTAGCCGGGGTTGAGCTTGCGCATCTCCTGGAATTTGGCGTCATCGATGCCGATGATGCGAATATCGCGTGCCGACGCCAGATCCATGATCGCCGACGCGGGCACCGTGGTTCCGAGCGTGAACAACTGGGCGTTGTTGTCCTTCATCAGCGACACCGCATCGGTGTATGACACATAGCTGACGCGGCTGGCGTCGCCGTACTTCATGCCATAGACACCGAGCGCCTGCTGGCTGATGAACTCGGCGGTATTGCCCTTGGGCTGCACCGCGATCGGCTTGCCCTTGATATCACCCAGCGAGTTGATGCCCGAATCGGCGTTGGTCACGATCTGGAAGAACTGCGGATACAGGGTGGCCACGTTACAGACATTGCCGGCCGGCTCGGTGAACGGGGCGCGGCCCGCAACGCCGTCGACCGTGGAGATCGAGTTGGCGAAGCCCATGTCGGCCTTGCCCGCCTGAATGGCCTTGACATTGGCAATGCCGGCACCCGGCAGCACCTGCACCTTGAGGCCGGCTTTGTCGGCGATATTGGCGATCGCGCCACCCAGCGGATACCAGGAGCCGCCCTGGGGGCCGGTCATCAGCTTGACCTGTTGGGCCTGGGCGCCGGTTGCGAGCATCGTCAGAAAGGCCGCGGCAATCGCGGTTCGGGTCATGTTGGTCAGCATGGCTGCAGGATCTCCGTAAGAGTGAAGCAGGAACAGGAGGCCCGGCGCTGATTCCCACGCCGGCCGGCGGCAAGAGTAGCAGGTTGGCACAAGCTTGGGGCGGACGATCCCTGTCCGCACCATGGCTTCATCGCGCGGCGCGGCGGGCCCAGGCCCGCCGGCGGCTTGCCGGATCGCGTCTCAGGCGGCGACGCGGGCGGGCAGGGCAGCCCAATGCCGGCGCAGCAGATAGAGCAGCGGCCCGAATGATCCGGCGGCCAGTGTGATCACGATGAACGGCCACACCGTGATCCCGTGGCGGCGGGCATCGGTGACCATCCAGGTCATCACCAGTGTGCAGACAATCAGCAGGTCTGCCAGCAGTTGCAGCGCGCCCGGGCCGGCGAGGCCGGCCTGCCAGATGCCAAAGTAACCGACCTCGGCCATCGCATAGAGGCTGAGTGCGCCGAAGGCGGCCAGGGTCAGGGTCAACAGGGCGACAACGGGTTTCATGATCTTGTCCTCGACAATGTGATGGAGTACCCAGTCTCGTGTCACGCGGTCATCGCCGCAATGACCTCACAGGTAATTGCCGGGCCGCTACCCGGCAGGCAGAGTGACCGATCGGCCGCTTTCGAACAGGAGCCAAAGTGATCGCTTGCGGAATGTCAGTCGCGGATTTCGGCACCCGGCTGCGGGCCTGGCGCCGGGTGCGCCGGGTCAGCCAGCTGGATCTCTCGCTCACCTGTGCCGTGTCGCAGCGTCATATCAGCTTCCTGGAGTCCGGGCGCTCGCAGCCCAGCCGGCGAATGGTGCTGGCGCTGGCCGAGGCGCTCGACGTGCCGCTTCGCGAGCGCAACGGCTTGCTCGGAGCGGCCGGCTTCGCGGCCGAGTTTCGAGAGAGCTCGCTCGATGGCCCGGTCATGGCGCCAGCGCGCGAGGCCCTGGCGCGCATGCTGCGCTACCACGAACCGTTTCCGGCGGTGGTCGTCGATCGGGATTTCAATTTGAAGATGAGCAACCGCGCATTCGACCGGCTGCTCGCTCTGCTCGGCGACCCCGATGCCATCTGGCAGGCCAGCTGTGGCGCGGGGCCGCGCAATCTGTTGCAGCTGACCCTTGCCGCGGGCGGCGCGCGAGCCGCGATCCGCAATTTCGACACCGTGGCACCGATGCTCTTGAACCGCGCCTGGCACGAGGCGCTGGCGCGAGGCGCAGAGATCGGCCCCGTGCTGCGCGAGCTGCGGGCCGCGCCGGATCTGGCCGAGCACTGGCGGGTCTCCGATGGCATTCACCCGGGGGTACCTGTGGTGCCGGTGACGCTGGCCCATGGCGACGCGAGCCTGAGTCTGTTCTCCATGATCAGCACCTTCGGCACACCCTACGATGTCACCGCGGACGAACTGCGCGTGGAATCGTTCTTTCCGGCGGATCCCGCGACCGAGGCCGCGCTGCGCGCGCTGGGCACCGACGGCGAATCGTGAACCCGGCCGGCCGGGCGTAAGATCGGACGACGGGCGCCGGTGCTGTCACGACCGGCCGCGATGCCCGTGGTGGTCGCGCCCACGCGTTGCCAGACCAACCGACTAGACACCAGAGACAGGCGCATGAGTGATTCGAAAACCTATCAGGGCAGCTGCTTTTGTGGCGCGGTGCAGCTCACGGTCAGCGGCGCACCGGCGGCCATGGGTTACTGCCATTGCGAGGATTGCCGGCGCTGGTCGGCCGGGCCGGTCAATGCCTTCTCGCTCTGGACGCCCGACGCAGTCAAGGTCACCCAGGGGGCGGACAACATCGCCAGCTTCAACAAGACCCCGCACAGCTATCGCAAGTGGTGCAAGACCTGCGGCGGGCATCTGTTCACCGAGCATCCGGGCATGGGGCTGACCGATGTCTATGCCGCCCTGATCCCGGACATGCCGTTCGAGCCGGCACTGCATGTGCACTATCAGGAGACCGTGCTGCACATTCGCGATGGCCTGCCCAAGCTCAAGGACGTGCCGGCCGAAATGGGCGGATCGGGCGAGTCGATGGCGAGTGAGTCGATGGCCGAGTAAAGCGATGGGGCATGGCCGCCCGCGAGCCGGGCGCGCATAGTCTGCGGGCCCGCCCGGTCTCTTTGTCGTCCTTGTGCAGCCCAACCTCCAGGAGCGCCTCAGATGACCCGCCAGGCAGCGATCGCGCACGTCGAACACTATTTCGACGAGGGCGGCTTCCGTGACGATCTCGCCCGCCGGGTGGCAATCCGTACCGAGAGCCCGATTCCCGAGCGCGGGCCCGAGCTCTATCGCTACCTGCAACAGGAAATGACACCGTGGCTCGAACGGCGCGGTTTCGTTTGCCGCGTGTTCGACAATCCGAAGCCCGGTTCCGGACCGTTCCTGGTTGCCCGCCGCGACGAGGATCCGGCCCTGCCCTCGGTGATGTCGTATGGGCATGGCGACGTGGTTCGTGGCTACGATGATCAGTGGCGTGAGGGGCTCGATCCCTGGACGATCACGGTGCAAGGCGATCGCTGGTATGGGCGAGGCACGGCCGACAACAAGGGGCAGCACACGATCAATCTGGCCGCGATGGATGCGGTCCTGGCCACCCGGGGCCGGCTCGGTTTCAATATCGTTCTGCTGATCGAAACCGGCGAGGAGACCGGTTCTCCCGGGCTGGACGAATTCTGTGCCGCCCACAAGGAATTGTTTCGCGCGGATGTCTTCGTGGCCTCCGACGGGCCCCGTCTGCGGCCCGAGGCGCCAACCGTGTTCATGGGCTCGCGCGGAGTGTTCAACTTCACGATGCAATTGGTGCTTCGCGAGGGCGGGCATCATTCCGGCAACTGGGGTGGCCTGCTGGCCAATCCCGGGATCATCATGGCGCATGCGCTGGCCACGATGACCGATGCCAGGGGCCGCATCCTGGTCCAGGGCTGGCATGCGCCGCCGATGTCGGCCACGGTCAAAGCGGCGCTGGCCCGCATTCAGGTGGGTGGTGGCGAGGGCTCGCCCGAGATCGACGCGGTTTGGGGCGAACCGGACATGACTCCCGAGGAACGGGTGTTTGCCTCGAATACCTTCGAGGTGCGGGCATTCACCTGCGGCAACCCCGGCAACCCGGTCAATGCGATTCCGCCGCGCGCGACCGTCTGGGGGCATATGCGCTACGTGGCCGGCACGGATCCGCAAACCCTGTTACCCGCCTTGCGCCGACACCTGGATGCGCACGGTTTCGAGGCGATTCAGGTCAGCGCTGATCGCGAGATGATGCTGGCCACGCGGCTGGACCCGGCGCATCCCTGGGCGCAATGGGCGATCGGCTCGCTCACCGAATCGGCCGGCGGGCGCGAGGTGGCGGTGCTGCCCAATCTGGGCGGCAGTCTGCCGAACAGCGTGTTCGCCGATACCCTGGGCCTGCCGACGATCTGGGTGCCGCATTCTTATTCGGGCTGCTCTCAGCATGCGCCCAATGAACATGTGCTGGCGCCGCTCTGCCGCGATGCCTTGCGGCTGATGACCGGCCTCTGGTGGGATCTTGGCGATGGTGGCACACCGGCGATCCAAAGATAGCCGGCCGTTCAACGGCTGCGCAGCAGCCCGCCCGTGCCGCGAGGCGGGTGCGCCAGGATCGCCTCCAGCACCGGTTCCGTGCCCCAGCCCGGGGTATCGGGCACGCTCAGATGGCCATCGACGATCTCGGGCACCACGGTCACGAGATCGCTGTCCCAGGCCAGCCGGTCGACATCGATTTCCATGATGCGCAGGTTTGGTACCGCGGCGCAGAAGTGCAGGTTCTGCATCGAGCACAGATGGCCGTAGAAATTGTGCGGTGCCACGTTCATTTCGTGGGCCTCGGCCACGGCGGCGATCTTCATCGACTGCCAGACTCCGTTCCAGACCGCATCGATGATCGCGACATCCATCGCGCGCTCATTGAAGTAGGGCATGAAATCGCGCAGGCCGAGCAGGGTCTCGCAGGAGCTGACCGGTGTGCGGCTGCGGTCGCGAATCAGCCGCAGACCCTTGGCGTCATAGCTGTCGATCTCCACCCAGAACAGGTTCAGATCGGCCAGCTCGCGCACGATCTGCATGAACCCCTCTGTGCGCGCATTGAAGTTCAGATCGAGCAGGATGTCCACGTCAGGGCCGGCGCCCTCACGAAAGGCCTGCAGATGCTCGCGCATCCCGCGCAGCAGCTTGCGCTCGATGTTCAGTTCCGGATGAAATGGCTGCCCGAAGCCCGCGCTCCAGACGCGTGCCTCGCCGCCGTCGAACATGGCCAGATTGGTCTTCAGCGCCGTGAAGCCTCGCTCGCGAACCTCTGCGCCCAATGCGCGCACATCATCCAGCGAGGCGACGGCCGGCGGATAGAACTGCGGATGCCTGATCCGCCAGGTGTCGCAGTGCGACCAATAGACGCGCACCTTGTCACGCACCTTGCCGCCCAGCAATTCATAGCAGGGCACACCGAGCGACTTCGCCTTGGCGTCCAGCAGGGCGTTCTCGATCGCGCCGAGCGCGAGCGCGGCGATACCGCCGGCGGCCGGACGGGTCGCGCTGTAGAGATCGGCATAGGCGCGTTCATGATCGTAGGCCGACTTGCCGATCAGGCGTGGCGCCAGTTGCGCGATCACCGTACCCACCCCCGGGGCCCCGAAGCCTTCGTTGAACTCCGCCCAGCCGACGATCCCGTTCTCGCAGGTGATGCGCAGATAGTCGTAGTTGCGCCAGCCGGCGTCGGCCTTGAATGTGTCGATGGCGGCGATCTTCATGAGCGGGCTCCGGGTGGTTGGCGGGCCGGCGGCTGGTGCGCCGCCGATGTTGGCTGATGGTAGCGGTGCGCCTTGTGGTGCGGCAATGCGCGGGATGCTTGCGCCTGGCAGTTCGTGTCGAGCCTGAAGCCACGCGATTCGGCCCGGCTTGCTTCTGGCTGACCGGATCAGTCGGTCAGCACACCCAGAGCACGCAGCACCCGCTCGGGGGTCATCGGTTGCTGTGAGATCGTGCCACCCAGGGGTCGGAGCGCATCATTGACCGCATTCATCACGGCCGCGGGCGCGCCACCGGTGCCCGCCTCGCCGGCGCCCTTGGCGCCCAGTGACGAGGTACGCGTGGGTGTCTCGATGTGCGCGATCTCGATGTCGGGCATCTCGCCGGCCATCGGCACCAGGTAGTCGGCCATCGAGGCATTCAGCAGCTGACCGTCTTCCGAGTACAGGCATTCCTCGTAGAGCGCGCCGCCCAGACCCTGGACGATGCCGCCGCGGATCTGCTCGTCCACCAGCTTCGGGTTGATCAGCGTGCCGCAGTCTTCGACCATCCAGTGGCCGAGCAGCCGGATTTCACCGGTGTCGGTGTCGACCTCGACATACGAGGCCATGGCCCCGTTCGAATACACGAACGGCATGTCCTTGACCCGGAAATGGCGGGTGGCGATCAGTTCGGGGCGCAGATCGGCGGGCAGTTCATGACCGCGGAAATAGACCAGCTCACCGATCGCACGCAAGGTGATCCGCTTATCGGCGTACTCACCGCTGCCGTGTACGGTGCCGTCATCGATCACGAGCGCCTCGGCCGGGCAGCCCAGCACCGCGGCGGCGATCTCGAGGATCTGCGCGCGCAGTGCGCGCGTGGCCAGCAACATGGCTTCGCCGCCGATCCCGGCCCCGCGCGAGGCCCAGGTGCCACCCCCGTAGGGCGCGGTGCGGGTATCGCCGGTGCTCACCCGCACCTGCTCGAGCGCAATGCCCAGCGTGTCGGCCGCGATCTGCGCCAGCACGGTATCCGTGCCCTGACCCTGTTCGGTCACGCTGCTGCTGATGTGCACCATGCCGTTGGCGTCCAGCCGCGCGGTGGCGCCGTCCTGAGCCGCGATCGGCGCGCCCCCGACACCGTAAAACAAGGGGCTGGGGTTGGTGATCTCGACCAGGCTGGCCAGCCCGATGCCGCGATGAATGCCTTGCGCGCGCAGCGCATCGCGCTCGGCACAGAGGCGGTCATAGTCGATCAGTTCGAGCAGTCGTGCCAGGCAGGCGTGATGCGATAGATCGGCGAACTTCATGCCGCTGACCGAGGTCACCGGATAGGCGTCATCGGCGATCAGATTGCGCCGGCGGATCTCGGCCGGATCCATGCCGAGTTGGGCGGCCGCTTCGTCGATCAGGCCTTCCATGACCGCCATCGCGATCGGGTGCCCGACCGCCCGGTACTGGCACATGACATTCTTGTTCTGGAACACCACACGCAAACGGGCACGATAGGCGGGAATCGCATACGGGGCGCCGGTGAGATTGATGACCTGGTTGGCCTCGATGGCCGATGAGCGCGGATAGACGCTGAACGGGCCGATGCCGGTGAGATCGTCGATCTCCAGCGCCTGGATCCGGCCCTGATGGTCTACCGCCAGCCTGGCATCGACGCGATGATCGCGGGCATGGATGTCGGAGACGAAACTCTCGAAGCGATCGGCGATGAACTTCACGGGCCGGCGCAACATCATGGCGGCGGCGGCCGTGGCCATCTCATCGCCATAGGTGTGAATCTTCAGACCGAACGAGCCGCCGACATCCTGCGAGAACACGCGCACACTCGCTTCCGGCAGGCCCAGGTGGCGGGCCAGCACGGTCTGCATCATGTGCGGCACCTGCCCGGAGTAGTGAAAGCTCAGCTCGCCGGCGGCCGGTTCGAAATCCGCGATGCAGGAGCGCGGCTCCAGGCTCACGCCGGTGTGGCGCGCAAAGCGGAAACGGCGCTCGATGATCCGGTTGCCGGCATCGCCAAACGCCGCATCGACCGGCCCGTTCTCGATGCGCTTTTCCCAGCAGAGATTGTTGCCCAGTTCGGGATGAATCACCGGCTCGTCGGGCTCGAGCGCGCGCTCCATGTCGCAGGCCGCGGGCAGGGGGGCGTACTCGATCTCGATCGCCGCGAGCGCGTCTTCGGCGAGCGCGCGGCTGCGCGCCACCACCATCACCACCGGCTCGCCCTGCCAGCGGCAGACATCGATCGCCAGCGCATGCTGTTCGGGCGAACGCATGCCGGTCATGTGCGTGAGCACGCCGACCCAGGGCGTGACCACACGGGCGATATCCGCACCGTCATAGACCGCGACCACGCCCGGCATCGAGCGCGCGACGCTCAGATCGAGCGACACGATGCGCGCATGGGCATGCGGTGAGCGCAAAAACGCCGCGTGCACCATGCGCGGCAACTGCGCATCGTCCACGTACTGGCCGCGGCCGGCCAGCAGCCGGCGCGCATTCGGTCTCGGCACCGAGCGGCCGATCAGGCCGGCCCGGCCTCGGACCTTCGGGCTGACGGCATCATTCATCGGCGGGCTCCGTCCGGTTCACGCGGCCGGCGCAGGCGCTGGCGGCCGCTCGGGTTCGGGATGCGGTGGCGCTCGTCATGATCATGATCCGGCGCGCTGCTCGCGGGCCACTTCCTCGACCGCATCGACGATCGCCTGATAGCCCGTGCAGCGGCAGTAGTTGCCCGACAGATGCTCGCGAATCTCGTCGCGACTGGGATTCGGATTCGACGCCAGCAGCTCCAGCGCGGTGAGCACCATGCCGGGCGTGCAGAAGCCGCATTGCAGCGCATTGTGGCGATGGAACGCGCCCTGCAAACGGGCCGCCTCGCCGCTTTCGTCCACGCCCTCGATGGTGTCCACCGCACAGCCGTCGACCTGCGCGGCCAGCATCAGGCAGCCGCGCACGATCTGGCCATCGACACGGATCGTGCAGGCGCCGCAGACACCGTGCTCGCAGCCGATATGGGTGCCGGTCAGGCCCTGGTGGATGCGCACGAAATCGACCAGATTGAGGCGGGCATCGACCCGGGTGCTGATGCTTTCGCCATTCAGGCGCAGCGTGATCGGGATTTCGGTGGCGGCTTCAATCACGCGGGTACTCCGTGGGCGAGTTCGCGCAGCGCGCGCCGGATCAGAACGCCGCACAGGTGTCGCTTCATGGTGTCACTGGCATGCTGGTCGCCGAAGATGTCGATGCCGTCGCAGACACACCCGGCGGCCTGGTTGATCCGGTCGTCGTCGAGTTCGCCGGCGCCTAGCGCCGCCTCGGCCGCTGTCGAGCGCACCGGCCGATCCGAGACGCCGAACAGCACCACCCGCGTACCGTTTTGCCCGCCAGCGCGCCGGATGATCACGCCGGCATTGGCGAAATCGCCATGACGGCGAGCCTGTTCGGCAAACGCCCAGCCCGCCGGCTCATCGCCCGCGGCCGGAAACTCGGCTGCGATCAGGAGTTCGTCCGCGACCAGCGCGGTTTCGTACAGGCCCAGAAAGTAATCCGCCACGGCGATCCGGCGCTCACCGTGCAGCGAGCGCGCGATCAGCGTGGCGTCACTGGCCAGGGCAACCGCCGGCATCTCGGCCGCGGGATCGGCCAGCGCCAGGCTGCCGCCGAAGGTGCCGCGATTGCGGATCGCAGGGTGGGCGACATGCGCGATCGCGTGCGCCAGCAGCGGCAGTTCACGGGCCACGAGATCGGAACGGGCAATCTCGACATGGCGGGTGAGGGCACCGATGCGCACCATGCCGGCATCGAGCGAGATACCGGTCAGCGCCGCAATTCGGTTGATGTCGATCAGTCGTTGCGGGCTGGACAGACGAAAATTCATCGCGGCGAGCAGGCTCTGGCCACCGGCCAGAACCTTGCTCTCCTGCGTGTCGTCGGCCAGCAGCGCCAGGGCGGCCTCGATCGAGGTCGGGCGCGCATAGGCAAAGCCGGGAAGTTTCATCGGGCGGATCAGTTACCCGGATGACCGACGACCACCTCGCTGATCTGGATCGTGGGGGGCAGATCCGTGTAATTGGGAATGTCGGCCATGATCTCGGCGCCGTGCTTGCCCATGCCGGCCTGAAAGCCTGCGATGTCATGGCAGAAGATGTGGCACATCGCCACATAGGTGGCGGCCTGACCGGGCGCACCGCCACCCAGGCCCTTGTCCACCGTGTAGTAGGCACAGGCATCGCCAAGGCGCTCTTTCACCAACGGCATGTGCTTGTCGCGATAGTAGTCGTGATCGAACCGGGCGCCCGGGGTGTTCGGGTACATGACGCTGACTTTGATCATCTGAGGTCTCCTTGGATGGATGTGTCGTTCTGGCGGCAGGCTTCGTGAGCGGCGGCCCGCTCAACGGGATGCGTTCAGCCGCTCGTCGAATATTGCCACCGCCCGGGTCCAGCCGGCGGAGGCGCCCCGGATCTTATGGGGAAAGCAGCTGATATAGAAGCCGTCGGCCGGCAGGGATTCCAGATTGTGCAGCTTCTCCAGATGGCAGTAGCCGATGTCGCGACCGGCCTTGTGGCCCTCCCAGATCAGCGCCGCGTTGCCGGTGGCCGCGTACTTCTGCGCCGTGTGCACGAACGGTGCATCCCAGCTCCAGGCGTCGGTGCCGGTCAGCCGCACGCCGCGCTCGAGCAGGTACATGGTGGCATCGTAGCCCATGCCGCAACCGGCGCTGACGAAATCGTCGTGCCCGTAGCGGCTGCCGGCACGGGTGTTGACCACCACGATCTCCAAGGGCGCGAGTTCATGGCCGATCCGCTTCAGTTCGGCACGGACGTCGTCGGCGCTCACCACGTAGCCGTCGTCGAAGTGACGAAAGTCGAGCTTGACCCCCGGTTGAAAGCACCACTCCAGCGGCACCTCGTCGATGGTGATCGCCCGCTCTTTTTCGCCCAGCGCCTTGTTCATCGTGCTGTGGAAGTGGTAGGGCGCATCGAGGTGGGTGCCGTTGTGCGTGCTCAGGGCGATCTTCTCCACGGCCCAGCCTTCGCCGTCGGGCAGGTCTTCACGTTTCAGGCCCGGGAAGAAGGGCTCGATCTGGCCCACCGTCTGCTCGTGATTGAAGTATTCGATCTTCGGTGCGAACGCCGGCGGGTCGCTGATGACATCGTTTTCCAGAAAGATGGAAAGATCTACGAAGCGCCTGTTCATGGTGGACTCCGATGGTGACGGGAGAGTGGCTGCTGTGATGGTCCCGGCCAGGGCCGGGCGGCGCCCGCAAGCGGGGATTCACCGGCGCCCGCAAGCGGGGATTCCCGATGCTACGGTATCGGCGAGTCCCGGTGAAGCCCGCGGCCAACGCGCTCGCGCGGCCATGTATCATCAGCGGACACAAAAGCCGCATGGTCGGTTGCGTAGCGCGCGCCGGCCCAGGAGACATCTCGTGAGCGAAACGCGTCGGGCCGGTGCCACGGCCATTCATTCGATCGATCACTTCGCGCTCAGTGTGCCCACGCTCGACGAGGCGGAGCGCTTCTATACCGCCTTCGGCCTGGATGTGCGCCGGCACGATGGCCGGCTCGATCTCTATACGGTCGGCAATCCGCACTGCTGGGGGCGAATCATTGCATCGGGCAAGCCCAAGCGGCTCGAATACCTGAGCTTTGGCGCCTACGCCGAAGATCTCGATGCCCTGCGCGAGCGGGCCGCCGCGGCCGGCTTCGCCGAACGTGCGCCGCACCCGCTCGGTGACACGGATGGCCTCTGGCTGACCGACCCCGAAGGCATGGCGGTGCAGGTGCGGGTGGCGGGCAAGGTCTCGCCGGCCGAGCGTTCGCCGATGCTCGATTCGGTCCGCCATGAGAACGCGGTGGGTGCCGCGATCGCGCCGATGCGCAGCGCCTCGCCGACCGTGCATCCGCGCCGACTATCCCATGTGTTGCTGTTTACCACCGATGTGCCTGCGGCGATGGGCTTTTACTGCGATGTCCTCAGGCTGCGCCTGTCCGATCGCTCGGGCGATCTGAGTGCCAGCTTCACCCACGGCGCGCATGCCAGCGATCTCACCTGCTGGCTTTCGTGAAGTCAGAAGGGCGGGGCCTGCATCACACGAGCTGGACGGTGGAGCGCATCGATGAATGCGGGATGGGCATGGAACAGATGCTTGCGGCCGGCTTCAAGGAGGGCTGGGGGGTGGGCCGCCATGTGATCGGCTCGAACTACTTCTATTACACGCGAGATCCGTGGGGGAGCTTCTGCGAATTCTCCTGCGACATCGATTTCATCGACGAGAAGACCGAGTGGCCGAGCGGCGACTACCACCCCGAGGACTCTTTCTATCTCTGGGGCCCCGCGGTGCCCGAGTATTTCGTCGCCAACCTCGAGGCAGACAACGCGTCCGCCTGATCATCCCGGCATCGATATCATGAGTAATCTGCTGAGTTCCCGCGCGCCCTACCAGGCGTTCGTCGATCGGCCACGCCTGCACGGGCCCGAACGGGTGCTGGTGTGGTTCATCGTCAATGTCGAGCACTGGACCATGGCCCGCACCATGCCGCGATCGGTGCTGGTGCCGCCGATGGGCCAGGCGCTGATGCCCGACGTTCCCAACTGGAGCTGGCATGAGTACGGGATGCGCTCGGGATTCTGGCGGCTCTATGAGGCGCTCGGTTCCCGCGGCATCGTGCCGACCCTGGCGGTCAACGGGGTCGTCTGCGAGAGCTATCCGCGGGTGGCCGGGGCCGCGCGCGAGGCCGGTTGGGAGTTCATGGGGCACGGCTGGGAGCAGCTGCCGATGCACAAGGTCGAGGATCAGGCGGTAGCGATCACACGAACGGTCCAGACCCTGGCGGATTTCACGGGCCAGCCGGTGCGCGGCTGGGAGGGGCCCGGCCTGACCGAGACCGACGAAACCCTTGATTCCCTGTCGGCGGCCGGCATCGACTACGTGGCCGACTGGGTGCTCGATGATCAGCCCACGTGGCTGAATGCGGCACCGCGCCCGGTGCTGGCGATGCCCTACACGGTGGAGATCAACGACATCCCGGTGCACCTCATCCAGAATCATCCGAGCGACGAGCTCTGCAGGCGCGGTATCGCCCAGCTCGAGCGGCTCTGGCAGGAAGGCGCCGCCAACCCCCGGGTGATGGCGGTCAGCGTGCACCCGTATATCACCGGGGTGCCGCATCGCATCGGCGCCTTCGAAACCTTGCTCGACGCTATCGTGGCCAAGCCCGAGGTCGGCATCCGCACCGGCGCGCAGATCTGCGACTGGTATCGCGACCAGGTCCCGGCGCCAGCGCCGTGAGCTGCCCATGACGAGCAGTCGTTCCGCTTCTGTGCGCGCTCGGCGTGAGCGACCCGCGGTGGGGGTTATCGGCCTGGGCATCATGGGGTCGTCGATCGCGGCGAATCTGCAACAGGCGGGTTTCGAGGTGATCGGTTGCGATCCCGTGCCCGCGGTCCGCCGGCGCATGCGCGGCCGCATCGCGGCGGTGACCACCGATGTCGGCGAAGTGCTGGCGGGTGCCCGCCGGATCATCACCTCACTGCCAAGCGTGGCCGCGCTCGAACAGGTGGTGCAGGCCTTGGCTGACGCACGCACCGGGCGCGCGCGCGTGCTGGTTGCCGAGACCAGCACCTTGCCTGTGGCGGCCAAGCAGCTCGCCCGTGACCACCTCGCCGAGGCCGCAATCGACCTGCTCGATGCCCCCCTGTCCGGCACCGGTGCCCAGGCCAGGACCCGCGATCTGAGCGTCTATGCCAGCGGCGAACGCGCCGCGGTTCGCACGATGCGCCCGGTGTTCGCCGGCTTTGCCCGCCAGTGTCACGAGGTCGGTGAATTCGGTGCCGGCATGCGTATGAAGCTGGTGGCCAATCTGCTGGTGGCGATTCACAACGTGGCCGCGGCCGAGGCGCTGTTGTTCGCCGAGCGGCTCGGGCTCGATCCGAGGCAGGCGCTGGCCGTGGTGGCCGATGGCGCGGGCGGCTCGCGCATGTTGCAGGTCAGGGGGCCGGCGATGGTCGGTCGCAGCTGGCACGAGGCCACGATGAAGGTCGAGGTCTGGCGCAAGGACATGCGTCTGATTCACGAGGCGCTCGAGGCGGCCAATGTACCGGCGCCGCTGTTCGCGGCCTGCCAGCCGATCTACGCTGCCGCGCTTGCCCAGGGGCATGCCCTGGATGACACGGCAGCCGTCTATGCGGTGCTGGAGCGTATGGCGCAAGCATCATGAGTTGTCGGTTCGCTCAGGATGATTTCAACGTATGTCGGAGCCTTCGATGAGTGAGTATCAGGTTGGCGTGGATATCGGTGGCACTTTCACCGATTGCGTGGTGATCGATTCCGCCGGCCATCTCACGGTGGCCAAATCACCTTCCACGCCGCCGGAGTTCGCGCGCGGCATGATCAATGCGATGACGGTCGCCGCCGAGCAGCTCGGCCTGGACTTCGCCACCTTTTGCTCGCGTATCCGCATCCTCACCCATGGCACCACGGTCGGCACGAACACGCTGATCCAGCGCCGCGGCGCGCGGGTCGGGCTGCTGACCACGCTCGGCCATGAAGACGCGATCCACATCATGCGTGGCTCGCGCGGGGTAACCTCGCGCAACCTGAATCAGGTGGTGCATTTCCCGGAGAGTCGCAAGCCGGTGCCGATCGTGGCCAAACGCACGATCCAGGGCGTGTCCGAGCGTGTCGACTGCATGGGCGAGGTGGTGGTGCCGCTGAACGAGGCGCAGGCCGGCGCGGCGATCGATGCCCTGCTCGCCGACGGTGTCGAGGCGATCGCAATCTGCCTCCTGTGGTCATTCAAGATGCCCGACCATGAACGGCGTCTGGCGCAGATGGTGCGCGAGCGCGCGCCGGATTGTTTCGTTACCTGCTCGGTCGATCTGGCGCCCAAGTGGGGCGAATACGAGCGCATGACCGCGACCGCACTGAATGCCTACATCGGCCCGGTGACCTCACGCTACCTGCGCTCGCTCGCTGCCCAGCTCAAGCAGGCCGGCTATCGCTCGCCACTGCAGATCACGCAGTGCGGCGGCGGATCGATCTCGGTGGAGCGCGCGATCGATGCGCCGCTGCTGACCCTGGACTCCGGCCCGGTATCGGGTGTCACCGGCTCGAAGTTTCTGGGCGACCGCCTGGGCACACCGAACATCATCACCACCGACATGGGCGGTACCTCGTTCGATGTCGGCATCATTCACGATGGTCGCCCTGCCTACAGCTTCGTCTCGAATGTCGCCCAGTATGAATACTTCATTCCCAAGGTCGACATCCAGGCGATCGGCTCCGGGGGCGGTTCGATGGCCATCGTCGATCCCCTGACCCGCACATTGCGCGTGGGGCCGGAGTCCGCGGGCGCCGATCCGGGGCCGGCCTGTTATGGCAAGGGCAACCTGGTGCCGACGGTCACCGATGCCGATGTCGTGCTTGGCTACATCGATCCCGAAAACTTTCTGGGCGGTCGCATCCGCCTTGACAAGGCGGCATCCGAGGCAGCGATTCAACGGGTGGCCGACCAGATCGGGCTGAGTCTGGCCCAGACCGCGGCCGGCATCGCGAAGATTGCGGAATTCAAGATGGCCGACATCATCCGCAAGACCACGGTCGAGAAGGGCTTCGATCCGCGAGATTTCACGCTCTATGCATTCGGTGGCGCCGGCCCGGTGCATGCCGGTGTGTTTGCGCGCGAGCTGGGCGTGGCCAAGGTGTTGGTGCCCCTGAACCGGATCGCCTCGACGTGGTGCGCATTCGGTGCGGCCACCGCGGAGATCCTGCATATTCACGAGCGCACGGAGATCCAGGGCTCACCGTTCGAAGCCACGGCCGTGTCGGCAATCCTGACCGGCCTGGCCCACGAGGCGAACCGCGTGCTCGACGATGACGGCATTGCCAGGCGCGGGCGCGGGCTGCGTTTTTCGATCGACATGCGTCACCGCGGCCAGATCAACGAGGTCGAGGTCGATCTCGAAGGGCTGATCGGGCGCGACGGTCGACTCGGTGTTCGCAATGTCCCCCGTCTGCTCGAGCGCTTCTATGAGCGCTACGAGGCCATCTACGGCCGCGGTTCCGCCTACCGCGATGCCCGCCTGGAGATGGTCACGTTCCGTGTGCGTGCCACCGGCGCGGCCCCCGCGGTCGACCTGCCGCAGGCGCGGCGTCTGCGCCGCGAGCCGCCAGCCCACGCCCAGACCGGCCGGCGGGCGGTCTACTGGACCGACCTTGGCCGCGCACGGCAGACCCCGATCTACAACGGGGCTGCGCTGCTGCCGGGCAATCATGTCGAGGGCCCGGCGATCATCGAAACCACCGAGACCACGATCGTGGTGCATCCCCGCCAGCATCTGCGTGTCGATGCCCTGGGCAATTTCGAACTGCATTTCGGCCCGGCGGGCAAGGCCCGCTCGAAGGACTGAACCATGAGGATCGATCTTTCCGACAAGCATGCGCTCGTGTCGGGTTCCAGCGCCGGGATCGGCTTTGCGGTGGCCCGTGGGCTGGCTGCCTGCGGCGCGACCGTGGTCCTGCACGGGCGCAGCATGGCATCGGTCTGCAGGGCGCGCGAGACCTTGCTCGCGGCCCAGCCGGATGCGCGGCTGCATGTGGTGGCGGCAGATCTCTCCGATGCGGCCGGCGCACAGGCGCTGCTCGCGGCCCTGCCGGTCGCGGTGGACATCCTGGTCAACAACGCGGGGATCTATCGGACCGAGGATTTCTTCGAGGCCGATGACGAGGTCTGGGAGAAGCACTGGCAGATCAACGTGATGAGCGGGGTGAGACTGTCACGTGCGCTGGTGCAGGGCATGGTGTCGCGCGGCTGGGGGAGGGTGGTTTTCATCTCTTCTGAGTCGGCGCGCAACATCCCGCCGCCGATGATCCACTACGGGGTGTCCAAGACCGCGCAGCTCGCGCTCGCAAGGGGCCTGGCCAAGCGGGTTGCCGGCACCGGCGTGACGGTTAATTCGGTCCTGCCGGGGCCGACGAAATCCGAAGGTGTCGTGGCACGCATGAAGGGCCCGGCCGAGCAGGCGGGGCTGAGCATCGACGAGCAGTTTCAGCGTTTCGTGCTGGAGAACCGGCCGAGTTCGGTCATCCGGCGGGCCGCGAGCGTCGACGAGGTCGCGAACATGGTCGTCTATGCGTGCTCGAAGCAGGCGTCCGCCACCACGGGTGCGGCATTGCGGGTGGATGGCGGCATCGTCGACGATATCGTCTGAGTCGTAGTTTCCGGCCGCGCGCAGGCGTGGCCTCATGACCGAGGGTTCAGGGAGCATGCCAATGGCAGACACACAGGGCATACGTTTCGACGGTCGCCAAAGCGGCTATGTGCCGCCCGAGCATCTCAATATCGATCCGCGCCTGAAGCTGCACAAGGCGCGTCGTCAACGCATCGACCCCATCACCTTCGAGGTGGTGCGCCACAGCCTGTGGAACGTGAACGAGGAGCATGGCGCGACGATCCAGCGCCTGAGCGGCTCCCCGGTGGCCATGTATGCGCTCGATCTCAATCCGTCGATCCTCACGGAGAAGGGCGAGTTCGTGTTCTTCGGGCCGTACATGCAGTACATGTCCGGTGTCACCGATACCCAGGTGAAGTGGATTCTGGAGAACCGGGCCGCCAATCCCGGCATCCGCGATGGCGATATGTTTCTGGCCAATGATCCCTGGGTTGGGGCGGCCCATCAGCAGGACGTGATGCTGATCTGCCCGGTATTCAACGGTGACGAATTGTTTTGCTGGGTCACCAACTGCCTGCATCAGTACGACATCGGCGGCATCACGCCCTCGAGCTTCTGTCCGTCCGCCGAGAACGCCTATGAGGAGGGCATCCTGATTCCGCCGGTGAAGATCGTCGAGAACGGCGAAATCCGGCGCGACATCGAAGAGCTCTATCTGCGGGCATCGCGCAAACCCGATTCCGTGGCGCTGGATTTTCGTGCCCAGCTGGCCGGCAATCTCACGGCGAAGGCGCGAATCGAGTCCCTGATCGAGCGCTATGGCGCCGATGTGGTCAAGGCCGTGATGGGCAAGATTCTCGACGATGGCGAACGGGCGTTTCTGGACAAAATGGCGCGCCTGCCCGACGGCACCTGGCGTGACCGCACCTATGTCGAATGCTGCCGCCCCGGTGACCGGCGCACCCACAGGGTGCAGCTGATCCTGCACAAGCGCGGCAACACGCTGACCTTCGAGAACGCCGGCACCGCCCCTCAGGATGGCGGCATGAATGCCACGTTCTCGGGCTGGCGCGGCTCGATCATGGTCGCACTCAATCAACTGCTCTGCTGGGACCAGTACTTTGCGATCGGCGGTGCGCTGCGTCATGTGCGTTTCGAGCCGACCCCGGGCACGATGAATTGCGCCAACTTTCCGGCCTCGGTGTCTACGGCACCTGTGCAGGCGATGGAGATCTCGCTTTATCCCGCCTACAACGTGCTGGGCAAGATGATCTACGGCGATGACACGATGCGCGGCGACATCATGTGCATCGGCGGCACCAGCCAGTGGCCGGCCACGATCTTTCGCGGCACCGATCAGTGGGGCGATCCATTCGGCTATCTGCTTGTGGATCCCATCGGCGGGGCGATCGGTGCGTTCGCGGGCGGCGATGGCATCTCCACCGGCGGCCAGGCGCGCACGCCGATCTGCAAGCTGCCCAACATCGAACACACCGAGCAGACCTTCCCGCTGTTGTTCCTCTATCGCAAGGAGGTGGTCGATTCGGGTGGGGCCGGACGGCATCGCGGCGGCTTGTCGGCGGAATCCTGCTTCATTCCCCATGGCACGGCGAGCATCACCCACGACACCTTGTCCTCGGGCAATGCGATGCCGACCTCGTCGGGCATGATGGGCGGGTATCCGGCCACGGTGAATGTCTACAAATACAAGGCCGATACCGATATCAACCAGCGATTCGCGCGTCGCGAGCTGCCCGCCGATATCGCCGAGATCGATGGTGCCGAGCGAACGCTTGGTCTTCGCGAGCAGAATTTCGTCCAGGGGCCGACCGATGCCTACGCAGTGATCTGGACCGGCGGCGGCGGCTTTGGTGACCCGTTGCTGCGCGACCCGGATCAGGTGCTCGAGGACGTGATCGAGCAGCGCGCGGTGTCGGAAAAGGCTGCACATGACATCTATGGCGTGGTGATCGTCGATGAGCGCGTGGATGCCGCGGCGACGCAGGCACTTCGCGAATCCATGTTCGATGCCCGGCGCCGTGAACGGCACCCGGATCAGGCCGGCTTCGTGCCGGGCAAACCACTCACCGGCAAAATCATTCGTGAGGTCACGCCGAACCTGGTGCTCGTCCAAAGCGGGCGCGGCAAAGCCGCGCGCCACTGGTGCTGCGCCGGCTGCCGCACCGATCTGGGCCCACTGTCGGCCAATTACAAGCTCGGTTGCGCGCGCCGCGATGCGCCCATCGAGGATTCCAATCCGAATATCGGCGACTGGCGCAGGTACATCGATGACGAGCCTGTGTTTCGCCAGTTCTTCTGCCCGGGCTGCGGTCGGCTGATCGAGAACGAGATCGCCCGGGCCGATGATCCGTTGCTCAGCGATATCGAAATCCGGCTGTGAAATTCGCGTATCGATCCGCGTTCCGCGTATGATGCGTCCAGGACAAGACCGGCCCGGGATACGGTTCGGTCGTCTGCCAATAAGACTGAGGAGACCTTGATGAGCATGAACATCACACGTCGCAGAATCATGGGTGCGGCCGGCGCGGGTGCGCTGGTGGCGGGTGCGCCGGCCATCGTGCGGGCCGCCAACGATCCGATCCGTATCGGCATGAGCATGCCGCAGACCGGCGGTCTGGGCGGCGGCGGTCAGGCCGCGCTGCTCGCATTGCGCATGTGGGTCGAGGAGACCAATGCCGCCGGCGGTCTGCTCGGGCGGCAGATCGAGTTCACCGCCTATGATGACCAATCGAACCCCGCGAACACGCCCGGCATCTATACGAAGCTGCTCGAGATCGACAAGGTCGATCTTCTGATCGCGCCGTATGCCACGGTGCCGACCGCGCCGATCCTGCCGCTGGTGAAGCAGCGCGGCAAGCTGCTGATGGGCAACTTCTCGTTCCAGGTGAATGCGAAGGTCAAGCACGACATGTGGTTCAACAATGCGCCCTGGAATGGCGCGGCAGGATGGTCCGCGGGATTCTTCGGTGCCGGTGAGTCCGGTGGAGCCAAGACCGTGGCCGTTCTGGCTTCCGACCAGGAATTCGCGCAGAACCTGGCCAATGGCGCGCGTCAGGTGATCAAGGATCGCGGCCTGAAGCTGATCTACGAACAGAACTATCCGCCCACCACCACCGACTTCTCCTCGATCGTGCGCTCCACGCGCGCACGTCGGCCCGATCTCGTCTTCGTGGCTTCGTATCCGAACGATTCGGTGGCCATCGTGCGCGCGGCCAACGAGATCGGCTTCGGTGATCAGGTGCAGGTCTTCGGCGGCGCCATGGTCGGTCTGCAGTTCACGCCGATCATGGTGAACCTGGGCAGCCTGCTGAACGGGATCGTCAACTACCACACCTACGTGCCGGGTATCAAGTTTCCGGGCATCGAGGATTTCCTGAAGCGCTATCAGGCCAAGGCCGTCGAGGCCAAGGTGGATCCGCTTGGTTATTATCTGCCGCCGTTCAACTACGCGATCGGCCAGATGCTGGCCCAGGCCATCACCGCCACCGGCACCATCGAGGATAAGAAGCTGGCCGATTACTTCAAGGCCAACGAGATGCAGACCGTGGTCGGCCCGATCCGCTACGACGAGCACGGCGAGCGCGCCAATGAGCGTCTGGTGACATTGCAGTTCCGCGGCGTGAAGGATAAGGATCTCGCCCAGTTCCGCGGCAATGACAAGCAGATCATCCTGCATCCGGATGGCGACAAGACCGGCAAGGTGATCACGCCTTACGCCGCGGCCCGCAAGGCCTGAGCGGTCGCACCCGAAACACCTGCCGGCCCTCCGGGGCCGACAGGTGTTTCAATACCTGAGACGCGTGTCAGTGGTCGGCCCATGCGATGAGCAAGGGCGCGACGGGCGCGCCTGGGATTCCAACAGCCGTCCAGGGCCTCAATGCTGTTCGAAGTCGATCTCTATCTGTTCTCGTTCGAGATTTTCGTCACCTGGGAGCTGCTGCTCGAGGCGGTGATTTTCGGCGTGCTGCTGGGCTGTTTCTATGCCGCGCTCAGCCTCGGCCTGTCTGTCTCGTTCGGGCTGCTCGATGTCCCGCATGTGGCGCACCCGGCGATCCTGATTCTCGGGTCTTACGGCACCTATATGCTCGGCTACTACGGTTTCGATCCCGTGCTCGCCGGTGTGCTGCTGATGCCGCCGTTCTTCCTGCTGGGTGTGCTCATCTACCGGTTTTATTACGAAACCTTCGAGCGGCGGGGCGCCGAGGCCGGGGTGCGCGGTCTGGCGTTCTTCTTCGGTCTTGCCTTCATCATCGAGGTGTTGCTGATCCTGGGCTTCGGGGTCGATCAACGCTCGGCGAGTGCGCCCTACATCGGCGAGAGCCTGGCGCTGGGCGAGTTTCGGATTCCCTACCGGATGCTGGTCGCGTTCGGCGTCGCGCTGGTGCTCACGGTGGCACTCACGCTGTACTTTTCGCGCACCTTCACCGGGCGCGCGATCAAGGCGGTTGGCCAGGACGAAGAGGCGCTGCGCCTGATGGGCGCCAATCCTGTGCGCATCAAGCAACTGGCCTTCGGCATCGCCACCGGGGTCAGCGCGCTGGCCGGGGCGATGCTGATCGTCGTCAGCCCGGTGGAGCCCTCGATGGACCGGGTTTATATCGGGCGAACCTTCTGCGTGGTGGTGCTGGCCGGTCTGGGCAGCATGAGCGGCACGCTGGCGGCCGGCCTGATCCTGGGGGTGCTCGAGTCGCTGGTGCTGACCTTCTTCGGTGCTTCCTGGGCGCCGGCGGTGGCGTTCGGCATGCTGCTATTGATCCTTGGGGTCCGACCCCAGGGCCTTTTCGGACGATAGCGCGATGAGGTATTGGATCCTTGCCTGCCTGGTGGCCGCCGCGTTGATCGGCCTGGCCCTGGCCGATGTCAACGAGTATCTGTTCTTCGCCGGTTTCGTGATCATGCAAGGCGTCGTGATCGCCACCGCCTGGAACATTCTCGGTGGCTATGCCGGTTATGTGAATTTCGGGGTGCCGGCATTCGTGGCGGTGGGTGCCTACACGGCCCTGGTGCTGTTCAAGGCGCTTGGTGCGCCGATCCTGCTCCAGGTGGTCGGGGCTTCGGTTACCGCCGGCGTGCTCGGGCTGGGCGTGGGTCTGCTCACCCTGCGCCTGCGCGGGATCTTCTTTTCGATCGCCACGATCGCGGTGGTGTTCATCCTCGAGGCGGTGGTGATGAACTGGCGCTATGTCGGTGGCGCCACCGGCCTGCAGATCACCCGGCCCGATACCGCCTGGATCTTCGAGAGCTACACGCGCATGTTGTTCAGCATGATGGTGCTGATCGCGCTGGTGGCGGTATCCACGGCGCGCTTCATCCAGGGCTCGTTCTTCGGGCGCGGCCTGCGGGCGATTCGTGATTCGGAAGAGGCGGCCGAATGCTCGGGTGTGCCCACGCTGCGGCTGAAGCTGATCGCGTGCACGGTGTCGGGCGCCTTGCTCGGGGCGGCCGGCGCGCCGATGCCGATGTACCTCAGCTTCATCGAACCGGCCTCGAGCTTCAATCTCAGCTATGCGGTGGCGGCATTGGCAATGCCGATCATCGGGGGAATGTCCCACTGGATCGGGCCGCTGATCGGCGCGTTGGTTCTTGGGATCATCCAGCAAACGGTGACGGTCACCATTTCCAGCGAACTGAACGTGCTGGTGGTGGGTGCGTTGCTGGTGGTGTTCGTGGTGCTTGCCCCTGAAGGTATCTGGGGCCTTTGGCAGAAATGGAATCGATCCTCGAAATAGACGGCGTACAGAAACATTACGGCGGCTTCACGGCCCTGGCCGGCGTGTCGCTGTCGGTGCGCAAGGGTGAGCGGCTGGGCCTGATCGGGCCCAACGGCTCGGGCAAGACGACCCTGATCAACTGCATCTCGGGCGCGTTGCTCAACGACGCCGGCAGCATCCGCTTTCAAGGCCGCGAGATTTCCCGCCTCAAGGCGCATCAGCGCACACGCCTGGGCATCGCGCGCAGTTTCCAGATTCCGCGTCCGTTCACCAGCATGACCGTGCTCGAGAACCTGCTCGTGCCGCTGGCCTGGGTGTGTGGTCACCATGACAGCCATGCCCGCGAGGAAGCGCTGGAGATCCTGCGCGGCATGGGCCTGGCCGACAAGGCCGATGTCGCCTCGAACCAGCTCTCGCAGGTTGAGCTGCGCAAGATGGAACTGGCACGTGCCATGGCCGCGAAACCTCAGCTGCTGGTCTCGGACGAGGCGATGGCCGGGCTCGCGGGTGCCGAGGTCGATGAAGTCCTGGACATTCTCTTCGCGCTCAATGAGAGCGGCATCACGATCATCATGATCGAGCACATCATGCATGCGGTCATGAAGTTCTCGCAGCGGGTCGTGTGTCTCGACACGGGCGAGATCATCTGCGAGGGTGAGCCGCAGGAAGTGGTCAGCAACCCGCAAGTACAGAGAGCCTACCTTGGGGATTAAGCTCGACATCGAAGACGTGCACGCGAGCTACGGCGCTGTGCGTGCCCTGATGGGCGTGAGTCTGAACATCGACGATGGTCAGACTGTGGCCCTGCTCGGCACCAATGGCAATGGCAAGAGCACGCTGATGAAATGCGTGATGGGCATGGTGAGGCCCAGCGCGGGCACCATCAGGCTCACCATCGATGATCAGGTCCATGACCTCACCCGGTTGTCCACCGAGCAGATCGTCAATCTCGGCGTCGCGCTGGTGCCCGAGGGCAGGCGCCTGTTTCCGAAGCTGACGGTCGAGGAGAACCTGTATCTGGGCGCCTTCCGGCCGCTGGCACGCGAGAAGATCGCGGAAAACCTGGCCTTCTGCTACGAAGCATTCCCGGTCTTGCAGCAACGCCGCCGCCAGCTGGCGGGGTCGATGTCGGGTGGCCAGCAGCAGATGCTGGCCATCGGCCGGGCGCTGATGTCCTCGCCGCGGCTGCTGCTGGTGGACGAACCCTCGGTGGGGCTGTCGCCGCTGCTGGTATCTCAGACGGTGTCGCGCATCCAGGAGCTCAAGGAGCGCTACGGGCTCACGGTTCTCATGGCCGAGCAGAATTTCAAGCAGGCAACGCGCATCGCCGATACCGGCTACATCATCGTGCATGGCGAGATCGTGTTCGCCGGCGATGTTGAAAGCCTGAAAGAGAACGAGCTGGTCAAGAGCTATTACCTGGGAACCGCGGCCTGAAGCCGGCGAGACGGCGGGCGGTTCGTCCTGCGGACGCTAGCCGATGATCTCGCCAAGCGCGCTAACCAACGCATCGCAGTGCTCATCGCTGCCGATCGTGATCCGCAGGAATTCGCTGATCCGCGGTTTGTCGAAGCGGCGCACCAGGATGCGCCGTTCGCGCAACGCCTGCTGAATCTGCGCCGCCGGCGTCGATGTGTGGCGCGCGAACACGAAATTGGCCATCGATGGCAACACCTCGAAACCCAGGGCCGAGAGCTGAATGCTCAGGCGCTCGCGCGTGGCCATGATCTTGCGCCGGGTGGCCTCGAAATAGGGCCGATCGTCGATGGCCGCGGTGGCGCCCGCCAGCGCCACGCGCCCGACCGGGTATGAGTTAAAGCAGTTCTTGACCAGATCGAGCGCCTGGATCAATCCGGGTTGGGCGATTGCAAAGCCCACGCGCAGACCGGCCAGCGAGCGGGACTTGGACAAGGTCTGCACCACGAGCAGGTTCGGATGGTCGCTGATCAGTCCGATCGCGCTGTCGGCACCGAAATCGACATAGGCTTCGTCGATCACCACGGCGGAATCCGGATTGTTCGCAAGCAGTGCCCGGATGGCATCGAGCCCGAGCGCGAGCCCGGTCGGCGCGTTCGGGTTCGCGATGATGATCCCGCCATTGGGGCGCCGATAGTGATCGATGTCGATGGCGAAGGATGCATCGAGCGGCACGGTCTCGAACCGGATGCCGAACAGGCCGCAGTAGACCGGATAGAAGCTGTAGGTGATGTCCGGGAACAGGATCGGCAGCTCATGCTCGAACAGCGCCCGAAACAGATGCGCGAGCACCTCGTCCGAGCCATTGCCGACGAACACATTCTCGATACCGAGCCCGGCTGCGGCCGCGATCCGTTCGCGCAGGCCGGTGGCCGCCGGATCCGGATAGAGCCGCAGATCGTCGTTGGCCGCGGCCCGCAGGGCGGCCAGCGCGGCGGGCGAGGGCGGGTAGGGATTCTCGTTGGTGTTGAGCTTGATCAGGCCGGGGATCTGCGGCTGTTCGCCCGGCTGATAGGCCTCGAGGTGACGGATCCCGGTGCTCCAGAGCGGGTTCATCGATCGATGCCCAGGAACGGCGCGATCGCTGCATCGAAGGCGTCCTGGTTGTCGATGTTCACGATGTGGGCGGCATCGGGAATCATGCGGTAGATGCCCCCCGGGGTGCGATCGGCCATGGCCTGCATGACATCGGGCATCGCGCCGGCGTCGACCTCGCCACCGACGTACAGCATGGGCACCGACACTTTTTCCAGGTGACGCAGATAGTCGAGCTGCTGGATCGCCTGCGCGCATCCGACGTAGCCGGCCGGATCGGTGTTGCGGATCATCTGGCCGATGCGCTCGGTCTGCGCCGGCTGGCGCTGACGAAAGCCTTCGGTGAGCCAGCGCTCGAGCGTGCCCTGAACCAGGCCGCCCATGCCCTGCGCCCGCACCTGGGCGATGCGCTCGTCCCACATCGCCGCGAAACCCGGCGGGCCGTCGGCGCGCGCCGCGCAGCAGATCAGCCCCTTGAAGCGTTCGGCATGGGCCAGGGCCAGTCCGAGTGCTGTCATGCCGCCCATCGACAGCCCCATGAAGTGCGCCTTGTCGATCCGGTTCAGATCCATCAGAGCGATGACGTCCGCGACCAGATCCTCGAATCGGTATGGCCCGGGCGGGGTCGCGCTGGCGCCGTGGCCGCGCGTGTCATAGCGCAGCACACGGAAGTGCCGGGTCAGCCAGGGAATCTGCGCATCCCACATATGCAGATTGGAGCCCAGGCTGTTCGACAGCACCAGCCAGGGTGCATCGGCGGGGCCTTCGATCAGGGTGTTCAATTCGGTGCCGTTGACGGCGACTCGTTGGCTCATGACAGCCTCCGTGGCTGTGGGCGGTGAGGATCAGCGATGCCGGCGCGGTGACTGGCGCCGGCCGCGGCCCCGCAGGTCGAGTGCGGGATTCAGACGCTGGTGCGCGATGGCGGGCGAAATGCAAGCGGCATGCGAAACGGCACGTTAGTTCAACCTGGGCAGCACCTGCTCGGCCAGAAGGATCATCGAGCGGCGCGCGAGATCCGGGTCGGCCCAGTCCTTGCCCGCGTAGAGCAGCGTGCCGAAATCGCCCACCTGTTCCCGAAATGCGAGCAGATCATCGGCCACCTTGTCCGGCGTGCCCCAGATGATCAATTGATCGCAGACATCGTCGAGCGTAACCGCATCATCGGGCATGTTCTGGTCGGGCTTGAACAGGTTCATGCGGTTGTGCTTGCGCATCTTCGTGACGAGCTGGCTGTAATAGAAGCGATAGGGGCTGTCCGGCCCCTTGGCATAGCGCTCGGCGGTGGCCATGTCGTCGGCGACGAAGATGCTCTTGGCCACCCGCCAGTTGGCCGGATCGGCCGGGCGGCCAACGCGTTCGCAGCCCTCGGCATATTTCGGCCAGTGGGTGGCCACCCATTGCGGGAGCAGAAAGTTGGCCGAGATCGGATCCCAGCCGCGTGCGGCGGCTTCGGTCACGCCCTTGGAATAGGGCGCCACCGCGGTGACGATGATCGGCGGATGAGGGCGTTGCAGCGGCTTGGGCATGATGCCCTGGCCGATGTCGGTCATCTGGGTGCGCGAGGTGCTGATCTTCCAGTACTTGCCCTCGAGATCATAGGGCGCATCGCGGCGCCAGATCTCGAGCACCATATCGATGGCCTCGAGGAACATCGCGTTGCGATCCGCATCGAGATTGCCGAAGGCTTCGGCGTCGGAGGCCAGGCCGCCCGGGCTGATCCCGAACAGAAAGCGCCCGTCCAGGAGATGGTCGAGCATCGCGACCTGACCGGCCACGGCTGCGGGATGATTGTTGGGCATGTTGACCGTGCCGGTGCCGAGCCTGATGCGCCGGGTCTGGTTGGCCAGCGTGGCGATGAACATCGCGCAAGAGGTGATGTTCTCGGCCTGATCGGTGACATGCTCGCCGACATATCCCTCGGTAAAACCGAGCTCATCGGCCAGGATGAAGGCCTGTTGATCCTCGCGCAGGGACTGCCGCCAATCCTTGTTCAGCGGGTGGATCGGCATCGTGAAAAAGCCGAGCTGCATCGGTGTCTCCGTGGGTTTCGGTCACGACGCAGTGTAGCGAGTGGCACAAAAAAGGCGAAACGCCGGTGAGGCTTTCGACAAGCTGTCAGGCGCTTAGCAATTGCCCGAGCGACTCGATCGGCTCGCCTTCGATCGATTGCGACGGCCGGCCGTCGATGCCGCTTGGTACCTGGCCCATGAGCGTGACCCGATAGAACTGGCGGTCGAAGTCACTGTCGTAGATGTCGCGCGGCGCCAGGTGCGCGGTGGCCCGGTTGTCCCACATCGCCACGCTGCCGGGCGCCCAGCGAAAGCGCACCGTAAACTCGGGCAACACCGCATGCTCCCAGAGCATCTGCAGCAGGGCCTGGCCCTCGTTCGAGGCCAGACCATCGATCCGGCGCAGGAAACCCGGGCTGACATAGAGCACCTTTTCGCCGGTCTCCGGATGTACGGTCACCAGCGGGTGGCGGCTGACCATGCGCCGGCGCTGCACCACTTCGTCATAGGCCGCGGCCTCGCTGGAGGCGCTCGGCGGGTCGTATTGATGCATGCCGTGCAGGGTGTCTACCCAGCGTTGCAGCTCGGGTGAAAGGGCCTGATAGGCGACGGCGAGATTGGTCCACTGGGTATCTCCGCCGTAGGGCGGAACGGTCTCGCCGCGCAGCATCGACAACGAGGGAGGATTGATCGCAGCCGTGACATCGGCATGCCAGCCGCTCCAGATCCGCAGGCCGGCGCGCCGTTTGCTGTTGGCCCGGCGGAACTTGGCGATCGAATAGACCGCGGGATGATCGTCGACACCGCCGAACACCACGTGACCCGGAGTCGGCTCGCCGAAGTGGCTTGCCGCCGCCACATGGGTGGTGTGATTCAGGCGTTGATTGCGAAAGAACACCACCTTCCAGCGCAGCAGCGCGGCACGCACCGCGGCCACCTCGGCGGCTGTCAGGCCTGCGGCGAGATCGACGCCGCCGATCTCGGCGCCGATATGGATGCTCATCGGCGACACCTGCATCGACGGCGCGGCGGCGAGCGCACTGGCCAGGCGGGCATCCAGGGCTTTCAACAGGTTCGAGCCATCATCGCTCATTGCGTTCTCCATGCGGGTATCGGTGGTACTTGCCTGAGCGCTTCAGCCGCCCTTGCCGACGGGACGCGCCGGATCGCTGCACCATTCGCTCCAGCTGCCGGCGTACAGCGCCGAGCCCGTGAGCCCCGCGTGTTCCATGGCCAGCATGTTCTGCAGGGCGCTCACGCCCGAGCCGCAGCTATGAACGATCGTGGCAGGATCGCGGCCGCCGAGCAGTTCGGCGAATTCCTGGCGCAAGACCGGCGCGGGCTTGTAGCGCCCGTCTTCACGCAGGTTCCTTTGCAGCGGCCGGTTGATCGACCCTGGAATGTGGCCGGCGACGGGATCGATCGGTTCGGCCTCGCCACGGAATCTTTCGGCGGCGCGGGCATCCACCACGAGTTCCGCTGCCGTGTCGATGTTGGCCAGGATCTGCCCGGCGGTGCGCAGTGGCATTCCGGGCTCGCCCGATGCCTGCAGTTGGCCGCCGGCACGCGGCGTCGGAACCTCGGTCGATACCGGCAGGCCGGCCGCCTTCCAGGCGGGCAGACCGCCATCGAGCACCGCCACACGCCGGTGGCCGATCCAGCGTGCCAGCCACCAGAGCCGGCCGGCCAGCGCGCAGCCCTGGGCGTCATAGGCGACCAGCTGGGTGTCGGCGGTCAGTCCGAGCGCCGCCAGGCGCTCGGCAAGCCGGTCGCGATCGGGCAGTGGGTGGCGACCATTGGTGCCGGTCATCGGCCCGGCGAGATCTTCATCCTGGTGCAGAAAGAATGCCCCTGGGATGTGCCCTTCGGCATAGGCGCGGCGACCGGCCTGCGCGTCGAGCAGGTCGTGGCGGCAGTCGATGACGATGCAGTCATCGAGCGCTGCGGCAAGTTCCTGGGCATCAACCAGGATGGTCCAGTGGGGCATGATGGTCTCGCAACGAATGGTCAGTGAAAGCGTGCGTCCCCGGCAGCCTGTACGCGGACATCGGAGCGCACTGCCGGCTGCCCGTGTGCTGAACGCGCTGATCGGCCGGCGCCGTCTGCCCCCGCGCGGGCCTCAGAGGCCCGGCAGGTGGCGGCGCAGGAACTCGTGGAAGTGTTGCATACCGTCTTCCATCGGGCTCTGGTACGGACCGGTCTCGTTGCGCCCGCGATTCATCAGCGCGCGCCGCCCGGCATCCATACGCAGCGCGATTTCATCGTCCTCGACCGCGGTTTCCATATAGGCGCCGCGCTCGGCCTCGACATACTCGCGCTCGAACAGGGCGATTTCCTCCGGGTAATAGAACTCCACCACATTCAGTGTCGACTGCGGGCCCTGCGGGATCAGGGTCGATACGACCAGTACGCTCGGGTACCACTCGATCATGACATTCGGGTAGTAGAGCGCCCAGATCGCGCCGTAGGGCGGGAGTTCGCCACCGTAGCGCTGCAAGACCTGGTCGTGCCAGCGGCCGTAGGCCGCGGTGCCGGGCTTTTTCAGGCTGTGATGAATACCGACGGTCTGGATCGAGTACCAATCGCCGAAATGCCATTGCAGGTCGTCACAGCTGACGAACTGACCGAGCCCGGGATGAAACGGCCCGACGTGATAGTCCTCGAGATAAACCTCGATGAAGGACTTCCAGTTGTAATTGCAGCGGTGCAGTTCGATGTGGTCGAGAACATAGTCCGAGAAATCGAAATAGCGCTCGAAGCCGACATCGGCGAGATCGGCCGCGACATTGCGCGGGCCCTCGAACAGCAGGCCACGCCAGTCTTGCAACAGGGTTTGTTCGAGCGACACGCTGGGCTGTTCGCCGAAATGTGGCGCGCCGAGTAGCTCGCCCTTCAGGTCATAGGTCCAGCGATGCAGCGGGCAGACGATGTTCTCGGTCTGGCCGCGGCCGCGCAACATGATCGCCTGGCGGTGCCGGCAGACATTGGAGAGCAGGCGAATGCCGTCCTGGCCATGCACCAGCACACGGCCTTCATCCTCGCCCTGGAGCGCGGCATAGTCACCGGGCTCGGGCACCATCAGGCGATGTCCGACATAGCGCGGGCCACGATCGAACAGCAGTTCGCGTTCCTGGGCCAGCAGTTGGGTGTCGAAGTAGGCAGTGACCGGCAGCTGGGTGCGCGGTCGGGTGACAGCCTCGCGGCGACCCGGATCCGACATAGAACCTCCGCAAGTGGGCGGGCGTCATGCGGGCGGGCACGACGCGAGACAGCAGCTCGCGTGAATTCATGGCCCGTGGCATGCCGCAAACGGACAAAGGGCGGAGGATACCCCGATTGCTCACTCCTAGGGCTGATCGTGACCCGTCAAAAGGGTGGCCATTGAAACGGCTTGGTGCCCAGGCGACGCTCGCGGCATGAATTGGGGTGCCAAGTCCGTTCTCCCTTAAAATCTGTGTTCGGGCAGGCTCGCCACATTGCGATGAGCAGGGCCTGGTCCGGTCCCTCGCCAGAGATCGCTGATGCCCAGAAAGTCCACCTCCGAATCCGCCGCCGAGCCGGCCGCCGCTGCGCTCTCGGACGACATCCGCGCGCTGAGTTTCGAGCAGGCGATCGATTCCCTCGAAGAGATCGTCGCCCGCATGGAATCCGGTGAGTTGCCGTTGCAGGCGTCACTCGAGGCCTATGAGCGCGGTGCCGCGCTGGTTGCGCATTGCCGCGGCGCGCTCGAGCAGGCGCGGCAACAGGTGAAGGTGTTCGAAGATGGCCTGTTGCGTCCGTTCGAAGCTGATTCCGATGAGGATGACGACTGATGGCCGCTGAAGTCAGCGAATTGACGTTCGAAGCCTGGTGTCAGGCGAGTGCCCTACGGCTCGAGAAGGCGCTTGCCGCACGCCTGCCCAACGCCGACGTCGTGCCGCAGCGTCTGCATGAAGCCATGCGTTACGCCGCGCTCGGGGGCGGCAAGCGTGTGCGTCCGCTGCTGGTCTACGCGGCGGGTGATCTGGGCGGTCAGGCCTCGGCGGCGGCGCTCGATGCGGCCGCCTGCGCGGTCGAGTGTGTTCATGCCTATTCCCTGGTGCACGACGATCTGCCGTGCATGGATGACGATGATCTGCGCCGCGGGCGGCCCACGGTTCATGTCCGTTATGACGAAGCCACGGCGATGCTGGTCGGCGACGGCCTGCAGGCGCAGGCCTTCATCGCCCTGGGCGAACTGGATGCGCATTCACTGCCGTCCGCGGTGAGGATCCTGGCCGCGGCCGCCGGCTCGCAGGGGATGGTCGGCGGGCAGGCGATCGATCTCTCGGCGGTCGGCCGGCGCCTCGGCGCGGCCGAACTCGAGCAGATGCACCGGCTCAAGACAGGCGCCCTGCTGCAGGCCTCGGTGGCGCTCGGCTGGGTGGTCGGGCACCGGGGCGAACCGCCGCCGGCGGCACTGACCGACTACGCCGAGGCGATCGGTCTGGCCTTTCAGGTGGTGGATGACATCCTCGATGTGGAAGCCGATACGGCGACCCTGGGCAAGACGGCCGGCAAGGATGCCGAGCAGGACAAGCCCACTTACGTGTCCGTGCTCGGCCTGGAGCCGGCGCGCTCGCTCGCCCGCGAGCTCGGCGAGCGCGCCGATGCCGCGCTGGCCTCATTCGGATCGTCGGCGGGCAGGCTGCGCGGTCTGGCCGATCTGATCGTGCGCCGCACGCACTGACGGAGAATCCTCATGACCGCCTCCAAAGAGTCCATGCCGCCCGACGAGCCGGCCATCGGTGGCATCGATATCGCGGCCCCCTTGTTGCCGCAGATCAACGAGCCGGCGATCCTGCGCCAGCTCTCGCGCGCAGATCTCAAGCGGCTGGCCGATGAATTGCGCGAGTATCTGCTGAGTTCGGTGTCGCGAACCGGCGGCCATCTGTCGAGCAACCTGGGAACCGTCGAACTGACGGTCGCGCTGCATTCCGTGTTCGACACGCCGCGTGACCGCCTGATCTGGGATGTCGGGCATCAGAGTTACTCGCACAAGATCCTGACCGGACGCCGCGACCAGATGCCCGGTCTGCGCCAGCGCCATGGCATCAGCGGCTTTCCGCGTCGCGAGGAATCCGCGTACGACACCTTCGGCACCGCGCATTCGTCGACGTCGATTTCCGCTGCGCTGGGCATGGCAGTTGCCTCGCGGCAAAAAGGCGAGAACCAGGGCCGTGACCGGCGCCGCCATGTGGCGGTGATCGGCGATGGTGCGATGAGCGCGGGGATGGCCTTCGAGGCCATGAACAATGCCGGCGTCACCAGTGACATCGATCTGCTCGTGGTGCTCAACGATAACGAGATGTCGATCTCGCCGGCGGTCGGTGCACTGAACAACTATCTGGTGCGCCTGTTGTCCGGCCGCTTCTATTCGCAGGTCAAGGACATGGGCCGGGCGATGCTCAGTCGGGTGCCGCAGGTGTTCGAACTGGCGCGCAAGCTCGAGGAGCATGCCAAGGGAATGGTCGCGCCGAGCACCTTGTTCGAGGAGCTCGGCTTCAATTATGTGGGCCCGATCGATGGTCATGACCTCGATATGCTGATCCCCACGCTGCAAAACCTGCGCGAACTGAAAGGGCCTCAGTTTCTGCACATCGTCACCCGCAAGGGGCAGGGCTACGAGCATGCGGAGGCCGATCCCGTGCTCTATCACGGCCCCGGCAAGTTCGATCCGGCCAGTGGCATCCAGCCTTCGGGTGGCTCGGCCAAGCCCACGTTCACAAAGGTTTTTTCTGACTGGATCTGCGACATGGCCGCGCTCGACGATCGCCTGGTCGGGATCACACCGGCGATGCGCGAGGGGTCGGGCCTGGTGGAGTTCGAGAAGCGTTTTCCGGATCGCTATTTCGATGTCGGTATTGCCGAGCAGCATGCGGTGACATTCGCCGCCGGTCTGGCCTGCGAGGGCCTCAAGCCGGTCGTGGCGATCTACAGCACCTTCCTGCAGCGCGGCTACGACCAGGCGGTACATGACGTCGCCCTACAGAATCTGCCGGTACTTTTCGCGCTTGATCGCGCCGGGATCGTAGGCGCCGATGGCGCCACCCACATCGGCGCCTACGACTACGCTTTCATGCGTTGTCTGCCGAACGTGGCGGTGCTCGCTCCTGCCGACGAGAACGAATGCCGGCAGATGTTGTACACGGCGTTTCAACATGACGGCCCCGCGGCCGTGCGTTATCCGCGGGGTGCCGGTTGCGGTGTGCCGGTCAAGAAGGATCTGGTGCAGCTGCCCTGGGGGCGCGGCGAGGTGCGCCGGCGCGGCCGGCGCATCGCAATCCTGGCGTTCGGCACCGTTCTGGATGCAGCGCTGGCGGCCGGCGAGACGCTCGATGCCACCGTGGTCAACATGCGATTCGTGAAACCGATCGATGCCGGGTTGCTGGCCGAGCTGGCGGGCGTGCACGAGGCCTTCGTCACGGTCGAGGAGCATGTCGTGATGGGCGGGGCGGGCAGCGCGGTGGCCGAGTCGCTGGCCGCGCAGGCGATCGTGCGTCAGCTGCTGCAACTCGGTCTGCCCGATCGCAACATCGATCATGGCGAGCAGAATGCGCTGCGTGCCGAGATCGGTCTGGACGCGGCCGGAATCGAGCGGGCGATCCGTGAGCGCTTCATCGATGATCCTGGCGACATCGGCACGCGCCCGCGCCTGGTCTCCACGAGCCGCTGAGCGCGAAGTCTTCGCGGGAGCCGATCGGCGCCTGGAGGGCGCCTTGACGGTGCCCGCTCATGGCATCATCGTGATCTCGTTTTCGGAGAACTGAGATGCAAACGATCGAACTCGATGTCCAGGGCATGACCTGCGGCGGCTGCGTGGCCTCTGTGCAGCGCCTGCTCAAGGGTGTGGCCGGTGTCGACAAGGCCGAGGTCGACCTGGCTCAACACCATGCCGTGGTCACCTTCGATGAGCGCAGCACCGGGCCGCAGGCCTTGATCGCGGCCATTGAGGATGGCGGCTTCGAGGCCACGATCCGCTGATCGCTGATCGCTGATCGCTGATCCGCTGATCCGCTGATCCGCTGATCCGCTGATCCGCTGATCGCTGGCGCTCCGGCGATCACCCGGGTCGGTCGGGTCAGGCGGGTCGGTCCGCAGGGGCGGGGTGGGCCATACCCGCCGGCGGAAAACCAAAGCGCCGCATCATGGCCGGTCCCGCCAGATGCGGGCCTGTCGCGCCGGGGGTCGCTTCGCCCGTCAGTCGCGGAAGTTCTCGAAGTCCAGCGGCAGGTGGGTGACTTCCTTCTTGATCAGCGCGATGGTTTCCTGCAGCACATCGCGCTTGGCGCCGCTGACCCGGACCGAGTCGCCCTGGATGCTCGCCTGAACCTTCAGCTTGCTGTCCTTGATCAGGCGCACGATCTTCTTCGCTTCTTCGGTGGCCACGCCCTTGCGCACAGTGACCACCTGTTTGGCCTTGTCGCCGCCGATTTTCTGGATGTCGCCGAAGTCCAGGAAGCGGACATCGAGATTGCGTTTGGCGCACTTGTTCAACAACACATCGCGAACCTGGCCGATCTTGAAATCATCGTCGGCATACTGAACCAGTTCCAGGTCGTTGTGTTCGATGCGGGCATCCGAGCCCTTGAAGTCGAAGCGATTGGTGATTTCCTTATTGGCCTGTTCGACCGCGTTACGCAGTTCCACCATGTCTGCTTCGCAGACGATATCGAATGAGGGCATCGGTTTCTCCGGTTCAGGTATGGCGCCTCTGGCCGATCGCGTGGATTCGCGGCACGGCATCTTCCGCCCGCCCGGCGTTCATCGGCGCAGGGCCTCGAAAAAATCGCGCGCATAGTGCGCGCAGAATGGGGCCAGCGCCGCATGGTAGCCCGACAGATCGTCGGTGAATGCGAACAGCAGGCGCAGACGAAGATACATGCTATCGAGGCGGCCACCGGGCAAGGTGTCACTATTGTCCAGGTCGAACAAGGGAACGACCACGCCCCTGCGAGCGAAGGCGTCGCGTGCCTGCTGGCTGTTGTCGAAAAACACCACCGGGTCCTTGCTGCCACCGCACAGCCCCAGCGGCGCCACCGGGGTCCAGTCGATGACCACATCCTCGGCAAAGGCGGCGCGCATCGGCTCGTCGGCATTGGCGAGATAGTCGGCGACGAATCCGGGCCGCAGCAGGTATGGGCTGCCGCCAGAGGCGAGCAGATTTGCCGGTATCAGATCGCGGGCGAGCGCCTCGTCGGCGCCGCTCCCGCCGGGGAACAGGCCGGGTACGCGGGCGTCGTAGGGGCTTTCGAACAGGCGTGCTGGCGGCCCGCTGCCGGGATTGCTGCGCAGCCGCGCGGAGAGCGCGAATGCGGCCAGGGGTGCAGCACCCTGGACAGGCCTGCCAGACAGAATCTGTTCGAAGCTTCGCTCGAGCGCATACGGCCCGGACATCGGAAAGCTGCCATTGACGGTGAAACGCCCGGCATGATCGCGCTCGAGCGCGCGATGGGTGGCCATCGCCACATGGCCACCCTGCGAGTATCCGGCCACGAACAGCTCGCGCCACGGACGCGCCTGTGCCGCCAGCCATTGCTCGGCCGCGCGTAGGGCATCGATCATGTCGGCGCTTTGGGCGTCCGCCTTCAGATAGGGGTGATAGTCCAGCCAGGAGCGGCCGTAGCCCGCGTACTGCGGCCCGAGGACGATGTAACCGCGCGCCGCGAACATGGCCAGGGCGATGCCGCCGAAGCCTTCGCTGCTGGTGGCGAAGTCATAGTCACGATCGGCCGAGGTGCCATGGGCATAGAGCAGCAGTGGGCGCGGCCCCTGGCATTGCGGATGGCCGCCATCGGGCAGACCGATCATGGCGCTGGCATTGGTGGACTCGCCATTGGCGCCGGTGCTCTGATACTCGAGTTCGACGATGCGTACGTCGCACAAGGCCTCGCCAGTGATGTCGCGCGCAAGCAGGCGCTCGATGCCGCTGGCCGTAAGCGCGTTGGTCTGAGCGATGCCCACCGTGCGCACCGGCGAGGCCGCGTGCAGCGCGCCGCGTGGCGACAGGAATCGTGCGATGCGCTCGGCGGTTCGTGTGCTGTCATCGTGTTCCGGCCGGCGACCGCTGTCGGCGTGCAGGAGCAGCACATCGGCGGGCAGGTCCTCGCCCAAGGCATCGGCGCTGGCCTTGTCGAGCAGTTGGTCGCGCCCGCCCAATAGCCGCAAGGTGGGAAACTGCATGGGGGGCGGGGCAGACTGTGCGTCGAGAAGGGGGCGCGACAAGGATGCGATGCCCGCATGCCAGGTGCCCGCGTGCACACGCCGCTCGATGCCGCCCGGCGACCCGTCGATCCCCGCGGCCTGCTGCCACTCGGCAATGAAATCATCGGGAGCCGGTGCGCCGGGCGGCAGCGCGGCAACCCGGGCGCGAAGCTTCGTCAAGGCCTCGGGCGGCCGCCTGCCATCGTCGGCCGCGATCAACACCAGATGGCTAATCCGCGATGCATGCCGTTGCGCCAGGCGTAGCGCCAGGCGCGCGCCCAGTCCGCTGCCGACCATCACGAAGCGTGAGTCGTCCAGCGTGGCGATCAGCTGCTCCAGATCCTGCAGATGGCCGTCGCCATCCAAAGCCGCGGCGGGTTCGCTGGCATTGCCGTGGCCGCGCAGATCGACATTGAGCCAGCGCCAGGACTGCGGCGACTGCGCGATGAGGGGGCGCCATTGGGCGCTGCTGGCACCCAGATCATGGAGCGCGATCAGCAGCGGGGCATCGCTGTCGCCGGCGATTTTGTCCAGGCCAAGCCACTGGCCCGCACCGAGGGCGAATGACTGGCCGGCGCCGGTCTCGGGATCGGGCGCAAACACCGGGACGGCCGGCCGCTCCTGCTCGAGCTGCGTGCCGTCGTCCGTCATGCCTGCTGCCGAGGTCTGGTCGGTGGCGTCGGCGCTCGCGTCGTCGGTCGTTGCATCGGCGCGCGCCGCCTGATCACGGTTTACGACCGGTGCCTGATCTCCCGCGCCGCAGGCGGCCAGCATCGCCAGCAGTGCCGCCATCAACAGAACCCGCCAGCGCTGCATCGGTCCGCAGGACGCGCATCGACCGCGCGTCATCTCATGAACGAGTGTTGCTTGTACGCACTTCATGGATGGCTAGCGGGAATCGAGCCAGCACTGCATGAAGCGCGCATCACCCATGGCCGGATCGAGCGCATAGTGTTCGAAGCCGCAGTCTCGATACAGTGCCTGCGCGCCGTGGTTGCCGGCGAGCACTTCGAGTGTGAGCTTGCAGCATTCGAGTTCGCGAGCGGTTTCGGTTATCCGGCCGATCAATGCGCGACCGATGCCACGGCGTCTGTAGGCCGACGCGACCGCGAGATCGTGAATGTTGATCAGGCGGCGTGCCTTGAATGTCGACAGGCTCCAGAACGCATTGAGCAGCCCGGCGGGTTCCCGACCCTCCCAGGCGAGCAGCCCGATGTAGGTCGGGCAGGCGGCGAGTTGGGCCGGCAGGGCTTGCAGCACTTCTGCATGCAGCGGCTCCCCGCCTCCTTCCGGTGAGCGGGCATAGTCATCGAGCAATCTGAGCAGGGCGGCGCGATGGGAGTCGTCCTCGAGCGCCAGGCGCGTGATTTTCATGCGGCTCAGTATAGTGGCCGGGTCGACGCGCTGCCGATTCGCCCGCGGTCGCGAAGCGGGCACAATCGGAGCACGACGGCGTGGCCTGGCGAGGCGCACATGGCACCGTCGTGTCCCAGGAGATCTGATGAACTCGACAGCCGTGGTTCCTCGTGGCTGGTTGCCCATGCTGTTGCGTCTGGCGATTCCCGCGATGCTCGGATCGCTGGTGCAGTCGGCCATGTTCTTCGCCGAGGCCGGCTACCTGGCGCGGATCGGGGCCGACGCACTGGCCGGTGTTGCGGTGGCCTTTCCGTTGGTCATGCTGACCATGATGTTGTCGGCAGGCGCGGTCGGCGGTGCGGTGGCAGGCGCCACCGCACGCGCGATCGGCGCGCGCGACCATGACCGGGCCAGCGCCGTGCTGTCGTCGGCAATCGGCATGGCGGTGTTGTTCTGGATCGTGTTCGGCGCACTGGTGCATCTGTTTGGCGCCACTTTCTTTGCCTGGGCGGGCGCCCGCGGTCTGGCTCTGGAGGTGCGATTGCCTATGCGCAGATCTTCTTCGCGGGCGCATTGCTGGTCTGGCTGTTCAATATGCTGGGCAGTGTGCTGCGCGGCACGGGCAACATGACCGGGCCGGCGCTGGCCATGTTGTTCGTGCTGCTCAGCTATCTCGCCTGGATGTCCGTCGCGTTCGATCCCACCGCCGAACCGGTGGCCGCGCTGCGCGCCGACGCAGTGGCATTGCTGGTTGCCTACTCGGTCGGCGTCGTTGCGGTCGTGCTGATGCTGCTGCGACGCGGCCAGGTGGTGCGGCTTCGTGTACCGCGCGCAAGCGACATCGAGGTCGCGATCCGCGTGCTTCGCCAGGGGCTGATCGCCGGCACACAGACCGTGTTCACAGTCGCCTACTCCCTGACGGCGACCGCGTTGATGGCCACCCTGGGCAAGGCGTGGCTGGCCGGCTATGGCGTTGCAGTTCGGCTCGAGTTGCTGCTGGTTCCGGTGATCTTCGGGATTGGTGGCTCGCTGATCGCTCTCGTCGGTGCACGCGTCGGGGCGGGGCAGCGTGCGCAGGCGGTGGCCCTGGCCTGGCGCGGTGCCTGGCTGACGATGGCCTTGCTCAGTCTGATCGGTCTCGTGCTGGCCGGATGGCCGCAACTCTGGTGCGCGCCGGTCAGTAGCGGGCCGGCGGTGGCCGAAACCTGCGCGCAGGCACTGCGAACCCTGGGGCCGTTCTACGGCTGGTTCGGACTCGGGCTGTGCCTGTATTTCGCGAGCCAGGGCCTGAACACGCTGATCTGGCCTGTGCTCGGCGCGGTGCTCCGTTTCGTAATCGTTGCGGTCGCGTTCGCGGCCGGCCTGGGCGCGGCCGGCGAGGCCGGCCCTTCGTTGATCTGGATCGCGGTCGCGATGACCAGTTACGGCGTATTCGTCGCGGCGGCCCTCTGGCTCGGGCCATGGCGGATCCGCACCGAAAGCCCTGAGGTGAGGACATGAACGACATCACCGCGCCCTGGTATCAGCCGCAGGCCGATGAGGTCGAGCTGTTCGAGGCGGCCTATGCGGCACGAATGCCGGTCATGCTGGTCGGCCCCACGGGCTGCGGCAAGACCCGTTTCGTCGAACACATGGCCTGGCGGCTCGCTGGCGCAGGCGGCGAGCGCGCCGCGCAGCCGGGTCTGATCACGATCGCCTGTCACGACGACCTGGGTGCTGCCGATCTGGTCGGAAGGCATCTGCTCGAGGACGGGCACACGGTCTGGGTGGATGGACCGCTGACCCGCGCGGTACGCAGCGGCGCGATCTGCTATCTCGACGAGGTGGTGGAAGCGCGGCGCGACACGATCGTCGTGATTCATGCGCTGACCGACCATCGACGCCTGTTGCCGATCGAGCGAACCGGTGAGTTGCTGCGCGCGCATGGTGACTTCCTGCTCGTGGTCTCCTATAACCCTGGATACCAGAGCGTGCTCAAGGACATGAAGCCCTCGACGCGCCAGCGCTTCATGACCCTGGCGTTCGACTATCCCGATGCCGGCCACGAGGCGCTGATCATCGCGCATGAATCGGGCGTGGAGGAACGTTTCGCGCAGGCGCTCGCCCGGCTCGGGGCCGCCGCCAGGCGGCTCGACCAGGGCCCGGAGCAACCCCCGGTGAGCACCCGCCTGCTGGTGCATGCGGGGCAGTTGATCGTGCGTGGGATCGAGCCGCGCCGGGCTTGCGAGGCGGCTCTGGTGCGCACGATCGGCGATGACGACAGCATGCGCCAACTGTTGCGCGATCTGGTCGAGACCATGCTGCCGTGATCGTGCGCGATGCCGACGAGGCCCTGCGGCGGTTCGCCCAGGTGCTGGCCGGCCGTCCGGTGCACTGGTGGTGGCCGGCGAGCTGGCCAGCCGGCGATGAGCCGGCCCGGCGCGAGTCGGACCAGGCCCGTGACCAGGCGGGCGAGGGCGCGGCGACCTCGCTGCCCGTGCCCTGGCCGCGCCACGGCCCGTACCGGAGCCACTCGGCATCGCGTCGCTGGCATCGTCTGCGCATGATCGCGCTCGGGCGTCATCGGGACCCCTGGGCCAGTGCGCTGACCCACGGGCCGTTTCGCGCCCACGGCCCGGGCGGCGGCCCCGGCGCCGTCGGATGTGCTGCGAATGACGACAAATCTCGCGGGCCCATTGTGCGGTCCTCGCCGTGGTCGGGCGCGCTGCAGCGGCACGCGCCTGCGGATCCGGGCATCGGCCAGACGGCAATCGCGATGATCCTGGTGCGCACGATGGCGGCCATTGATCTGGACGCGCATGTCGCCACGGCGTTTCCGGGTGCGATTGCCGATCTCGATCGCTGGCGGCGTCTGCAACGGCGTCTGGCCATGCGACACGATGGCGCCGGTCCCGCAGGGCGGGACGGCGCATGTGCATACCGCCATATCTTCGGACTCGCCGATCGCTGGCTGGCCGGCTCTCGTGCGCCCCGGCGATCCTCGCACACGACGCCGCCCGATGCCGGCACGGACGATCCGCTTCGGGTGCGACTGGACCGGGTTGCTGCCTGGCTGGTGCACACGGCACGGCGCGAGCCGCTGGCCTTCGGACACCTGCAGGCGCGTGCGCATGGCCGTGCCGTGCAGTCACCGCTGCTACGCGCCACCCGCATCGCCTGGCGCCTGCTGGCCCACCATGGATTGGTCGCGCCCGAGTGGCCGTTCGGGCCGACGTTGGCGATCGACGACATTCTCGCCGGCTCGGCGGGCAGTCCGTCGGCGGGCCTGCCGCCGGGGCCGTCGCGTGCCAGTGGAACGGGCCGCACACGGGATGCCGGGGCAGGCAGGTCCGCCGCGGACGCCGATGCCGGCGGCCCGGGGCAGGGCGCTGACGCGGCCGCGGGCACGGCCCAGGCCGCACGCCCCGGTCGCGGCGAAGGCAAGGGCGCAGGGTTGCGCGCCACCGGCACTGCCGAGCCCGGCGTGTCGCGGTATCCGGTCGACGAATGGAGCTATCTCGAGGGCCGCCGCCTGCCCGCGCACTGTCTGTTGCACGAGCGCAGGCTGGTCGGCACGGATCTGCACACCCTGGCGCGGCTGCGCGCGCGGCGACCCGGTCTGCTGGCGGCGGTGCGCCGCGCGTTCTTGCAGGCGCCGTCGTTCGGTCGCAGTGTGGGTTTGCCCGAAGCCGACGGCGACTGGCTGGACATCGATGCGGCGCGCGAGGCCGTGATCGCGGCCCGACTCGGTCGCCCCGGTGACAATCGTGTCTATCGACGGCGGGTGCCCGGGCGACGTGATCTGGCGATCGCGCTGCTACTCGACATGAGCGCGTCGACCGACTGCCCGGTGCCAGGTGCGAGCACGCAGGTCCGGCCGGCCGCAACGCCGGCGGCGGACGAGGATGACTTCCCGCTCGCCTGGGGAGGGCTGCATGCCGAGATCGCGGCCCGTCCGACGCCACGTCGCGTGATCGATGTTGCCAAGGATGCTCTGGTGCTCTGCGGCGCGGCACTGGCCGAACTCGGCGACCCTTTCGCGATCTACGGGTTCTCCGGCTCGGGCCGGATGCGGGTCGATTTCTACGTCGCCAAGCCCTTCGGTGCGCGCGCCGATGCCCGTCATTGGGCCGCCATCGATGCGATGCAACCGCGCCAGTACACGCGCATGGGCGCGGCGATCCGTCATGCCTGCTGGCGACTTCGGCGTGAGCCGGCGGCACGCCGCGCGCTGCTGATCGTCTCGGACGGCTATCCGCAGGACAGCGACTACGGCCCTGACCGCCGCGACGAGCGATACGGCCTGGAAGACACGGCGCATGCGCTGGCGGAGGCTGCTTCGCAGGGGGTGCGCGCGGTCTGCCTGACCGTCGACCCGGCCGGGCATGACTATCTGAGCCGGATGCTGCCCGCGCACGCCTACCGGATCATTGCCGACGTGGAGGATCTGCCACTCGCGCTCGCGCAGGCGAGTGCGATGCTGCGCGGCATCCGGTGATGCCGAGGTCGGCAGGTAGCGGACCGATGAGCGTCCAGTCTGGGGCGCAGCGCATCGCGCTCGATGAAGCCACCCGCATCGGCCAGGTCAAAGGCACCACCGTCGTCGTCGAAGCCGGCGATCGCGGTGTTGAAAAGCGAGTCATCCTGGTGGCGACCATCGACTTGGCAGATGTTCGGAAAAACCTGAGATCATAGGGTTCGCGCCGGTTTCTTGCGGCGCTCAATCCACCCGAAACCTCGGTCGGTGTGCCCATCCCGGGCCACATCGGTCGGTTCGCCGTTGGCGTCCGCGAGGCGCCCGTTCAGCTCTTGTCCGAACCTCAGGCCTCACTCTTCGCGCATCGCGACTTCCTGCTGTTTCTGTCCTTGCGCGTGATAAGCAATGTCGGCTATCACATGCAGACCGTGGCGGTGGGCTGGCTGATGTTCGAGCTCACCGGCGATCCGCTCGATCTCGGCCTGGTCGGGCTGGTGCAGTTCATCCCCAGTGTGCTGTTGGTGCTCGTGGTCGGCCAGGTGGCCGATCGCTTCGACCGGCGGATCATCGTGCTGGTGGCGCGCCTGGCCATGGGCCTGGCCGCGGCACTGCTGTCATGGGCGATGTTCAGCGGTCGCGGCGGTCCAGCGCTGCTGCTCGCCTTCGTCTTCTGGATTGGTGTCGTGCAGTCGTTTCACATGCCCACCGCGCAGGCGGTCACGCCCACGCTGGTGCCGCCGGCCCTGCTGGCCCGGGCGATTGCCCTGTCATCGATGGGTTTCCGCGGCTCGGTGATCGTCGGTCCCATGCTCGGCGGCTTTCTGATCCTCGCCGGCGGCTGGGTGGTGTTCGCGGTCGGTGCCCTGATCCAGTTGCTGGCCGCGGTGTTCGTGATGCGGGTGCAGATCGCGCGGCCCAAGCGTCTGCGCGAACCGGTCAGCCGCGAGACCTTGCTGGCCGGCTTTCGTTTCATTCGCGACCGGCCCGTCGTGCTGGGTGCACTCTCGCTCGATCTATTCATGGTGTTGCTTGGCGGCGCGACCGCGCTGATGCCGGTGTTCGCCAGCGAGATTCTGCAGGTAGGGCCATCGGGGCTGGGCCTGATGCGCGCGGCGCCCGGACTGGGATCGGTGCTGATGGCGCTCTGGCTGATGCGCCACCCGATGGAGCGGCGGGTGGGGCGGCGGATGTTCCTCGCCTGTGCCGTGTACGGTCTGGCCACGATCGCATTCGGCTTGTCTTCGAATCTCTGGTTCGCGCTGGCTGCGCTGGCCATTCTCGGCGCGGCCGACATGATCAACGTCGTGATCCGCCAGTCGATCGTGCAGTTGGACACCCCCGACGAGATGCGCGGCCGGGTGGCCTCGGTCAACGTGGTTGCGATCGGTGCCTCGATCCGGCTCGGCGAATTCGAATCCGGGCTGACCGCTTCCTGGTGGGGCGCGGTTCCCGCGACCATCGTTGGCGGCTTCGGCACGCTGGCGGTGGCGGGGCTCTGGATGCGTTGGTTCCCCCAGTTGCTGCGCCGCGAGCGCCTGGTGGCCGGCGAAGACGCCGCGAATCCGCAAAGGCACTGAGACACCGAAGCGCGGGGGCCAAGGCCTCGGAAGCGTCAGGGCCTCGGAAGCGTCAGGGCCCCGGAATCGTCAAGGCCCCGGAAGCGTCAAGGCGCTGAGATGCCGGCGTCCGGCGCAGGGCTGGCGCGTGTCGCGCGCCGGCTTGCCACGGCCTGATAGGCTTCGGGGTCCGGGCCACCGGGCCGGGCCTGTCTGCGCTGGTTCCCCGTGGGGGGCGGCGCGCGCCGCCTGCATGCAAGCGATGCCCGAATCCGTCACCGCCAAGGAGAACCCCATCATGACCATGATCTACCGCCGTCTGGGCGCCAGCAATCTGCGCGTCTCCCGCCTCTGCCTGGGCACGATGATGTTCGGCGATCAGACCGAGGCGCCAGAGGCCGCCTCGATCATGGCCGCGGCCCGAGAACAGGGCGTGAACTTCGTCGATACCGCGGATGTCTACACGCGCGGTGCCTCCGAGCGCATGCTGGCGCCGCTGATCAAGGCCGGGCGCGACTGGTGGGTGGTGGCCACCAAGCTCGCCAACCGGATGTCGGACTCCCCCAATGACATCGGCTACTCACGGCGCTGGATGATTCGCGCGGTCGAGAACAGCCTGCAGCGCCTGGAAACCGACTATCTCGACATCCTCTACCTGCATCGCGACCATGAGCATGACTCACTCGAGGAAGCGGTGCGCACGATGGGCGATCTGATTCGTGACGGCAAGATCCGTTACTGGGGCCTGTCCAACTTCCGCGGCTGGCGGGTCGCCGAGGCCGCGCGCTTGGCCGACAACCTCGGTGTGCCGCGTCCGACAGTCTGTCAGCCGTACTACAACCTGCTCAACCGGATGCCCGAGGTCGAGATCCTGCCGGCCTGCCGTCATTATGGTCTGGGCGTGGTGCCATACAGCCCGATCGCGCGTGGCGTGCTTACCGGCAAGTATCGGGCCGGGCAGGCGCCCGAGGCGGGCACACGCGCGGCGCGCAAGGATGCGCGCATGATGCAGACGGAATGGCGTGAGGAATCACTGTTGATCGCCGAACGCCTGGCCGAGCACGCCGAAGCCCGGGGTGTCTCGCTGCTGGAGTTCTCGGTCGCCTGGGTGCTCGCGAATCCGATCGTCAGTGCGGTGATCGCCGGGCCGCGTACGCTGGCCCAGTGGCAATCCTATGCGGGCGCCCTGACGCTGGAGTGGGGCCCTGCTGATGAGGCTGCGGTGGATCGGCAGGTGGTGCCGGGCCATGCATCCACGCCCGGTTATCACGATCCGCAGTATCCGTTCTTCGGGCGGCCGCTCTGAGCGTTGCCGGCGAAAACCGCATTCGCGATCAGAAACGCGAAGGGGCCCGCGAGCGCAGGCCCCTTGGCCACCTCGGGGCGCCGTCAGGCGCCGGGCGGGGCGCGCTTCAGCGGCGGGCCTTGCGCGCCCAGTCCGCGATCCGCGCAACGCCGTTCTCGATGTTCTGATTCGATGTCGCATAGCTGAAGCGGATGTGCTGGCCGTCATCGGGCACCCGATGGCCGAAGTGGATGTCGGCAAGCACGGCCACGCCGGCCTCGTAGAGCAGGCGCTTGCGAAGCTCTTCGGAATCCACGCAGCCGGTCATCTTGCAGAGCTCGGTCACGTTGGGCCACGCATAGAACGCGCCGCCCGAGGCCTGGCACTCGATGCCCTCGATCCGGTTGAGCGCGGCGACGATCAGATCGCGCCGCTCGAGAAAGCGTGCACGCATATGCTCGGCATCATCCTGAGGCCCCTCGATCGCAGCCACGGCGGCCCACTGCGAGATGTGAGAGGCGCAGGAATCGGTGTTCGTGACCCAACGGGTAAGAGCCGGCGCCATCGCCCGGCTGGCGGTGAAGCCGATGCGCCAGCCGGTCATGGCCCAGGTTTTGGAGCAGCCATCCGAGATGATGGTGCGCTCGAGCATGTCCGGCAGCGATGCCAGCGATTGAAACTCGCCGTCGAAGACCAGCCGCGAATAGATCTCGTCCGCGTAGATCCAGATCTGCGGATGGCGGCGCAGGATGTCGGCGATGGCCGCGAGATCGTCCGCGGTCAGGATGCCGCCGGTCGGATTCTGCGGTGAATTCAGGATCAGCAGCCGGGTGCGCTCGGTGATCTTGGCCTCGAGTTCGGCGGGATCGAAGGCGAAGCGGCGGGATTCCCGCAGGTAGAGCGGCACCGGCACCGCACCGGCTGCGCGTATCTGCGATTCATAGATCGGGAAGCCGGGCACCGGGTAGATGACCTCGTCGCCCTTGCCGAAGTCGGTGGTCGAGAGCACCACGTAGCCGATGAAGGGCTTGGCGCCGCCGCCCACGACGACATCGTCCGGATCGATCTCCAGCCCGCGCATCTGGCCCATGTAGCGGGCAGCCGCGGTGCGCAGCTCCGGAATTCCCGCGCTCGGGGTATAGCCGTGTTTGCCGCCGCGGATCGCCTCGATGCCGGCCTCCTGAACATGGCGCGGCGCGGGGAAATCGGGCTGGCCGATGCAGAACGAGATGATGTCCTTGCCCTTGGCGGCCAGTTCACCGACCTCGGCGAGCACGACGAAGGCATTCTCAGTGCCCAGGCTATGGGCGCGTTCCGACAGTCTCAACGTTCTCACATGGGTCTCCAAGAGGTGACCCGCGATGATACCGAACCGGCGACCGCGCACCGGCCGTTTTGCACAGCGCGAGGCATCGGCAGAAGACGGCAGGCAGACCGCCTGATCGGGCCCGGGAGGTATTGCAGCAAGCTGCCCGCGTGACTATCCGCATGCAGGGTACAGGCGCAACCGCAGCCTAGCCGGCGGCCGCGCCGGCATCCATGTCGCGAGGCAGCATGATGAAGAAGGTCGAACCCCGGCCAGGTGCGCTCTTCAAACCGGCCTGCCCACCATGAAGCTCCGCGACCCGGCGCACGATCGCCAGACCGAGCCCCGAGCTGCCACGTGTGGCCCGATGCTTACTCGCCTGATAGAAGGCGTCGAACACGCGTTGCTGCTCCTCGGCGGCGATACCGGGACCGGTATCTATCACCTCGACCCGGATGTCGGCCGCGTCGGGCTTGACCAGGACCGTCACCTCGCCCCCGGGTGGCGTCACCCGCAGGGCATTGTCGATCAGGTTCGATAGCGCACGTTCGATCAGACCGGCGTCGATGGGCGCCAGCGGAAGACCGTCCGGATAGTCGAGCCGCAGCTGAATGTTGGCGGCTTCGGCCCGCGTGCTGAAGCGCAACACGACATCATCGGCCAGTTCGCCGAGCGACATCGGCTCGCGTTCGGCCTTGAACTCCGGATTGTCCAGGCGGGCCACCTCGGCCAGCGCATCGATCAACTCTTTCAGGTGGCGGGCATTCTGCAGCGCGCGTTCGTTCAGATGGGTCTTTTGTTCGAGGTCCAGGGCCTCGCCCTTGAGGCGGATGGTTTCGAGCTGTGCGGTCAGGGCGGTCAGCGGCGTGCGCAGATCGTGTGAGACGCTGGCGACCATCTCGCGCCGCATGGTGTCGACCTGGGTCACCCGCTCCATTTCGGCGCGCAGCCGATCGAGCATGTCGCGAAAGGCCCGTCCGAGGCGGCCAACCTCGTCATTGCGACTGCAGTGCGGGATCGCGTCGGTTGAGATCTCGAAGGCGTCGGCGAAGCCGGCGCGCTTGATGCGCTCGGCCACCCGGGTCAGCGCCACCAGCGGTCGCGTGAACATCGCAATCACGGCCATGGTCAGCATCGCGCCCACCGCGAGTGTGATCAGCGAAAACTTGATCGCACCGGCGATCGCGTAGTTCTTGAGCACCCGCAAGGGCTGGGTGTCGGTGTCCGCATTGCGGGCCACCACGTAGAGCCAGCCGCGACGCTCACCGCCGACGACCAGCGGCCTTGCCGCAACGACGCACTTGGAGCCGATGAGATCAGGATCATCGCCAAACACCGGATCGCCGGCATCACTGGTCAGCGCTGCCCGAACCGGGGCGAGATCCACCCGGTAAGAACTCCAGAACAAGCGGTTCTCGCCTGAGGAGGCGAGCACGCGACCGTTGGTGTCGACCAGATACAGACCGACCGAAGGATCATAGAGGGTGTACTGGCGCAGATTCTCGCCAAAGGCTGCAGGCTGCCGCTGGTAGGTGGCCCACATGTCCGGATACATGCCCAGCAGACGGTCTGCGAAACGCAGCGAGCGCTCGTACTGCAGATCGGTGTAGTAGTTGCGGACCGCCGAATACAAGACTACGGCGAGCACGCCGGCCACCGTCAGGCCGAAAGCGGCCACGAGAAAAAGGATGCGTGCGCGCAGCGAGGTCATGGATCAACGCCGGTCGGTGAACCGATAGCCGACGCCGCGTACGGTAAGTACGTAGCGCGGGTGCGCCGGATCGGCTTCTATCTTGCTGCGCAGCCGGTTGATGTGCGTGTTGACGTTGTGCTCATAGCCTTCGAAGGTGGTGCCCCAGACAGCGTCGAGCAGTTGCATGCGCGTGAATGCCCGCCCAGGGTGGCGCGCGAAGTGATAGAGCAGCTCGAACTCCTTGGCGGTCAACGCCACCGGCTGTCCGCGCAACTGCACCTCGCGCGATACCGGATCGATCACCAGTTCGTCGAAGCGCAGCGCTTCCGAGTCCACGCTGACCGGTGTCTGCGACAGTTCGCTGCGGCGCAGCAACGCCTTCACCCGCGCCTGCAGCTCGGGAACCGAGAACGGCTTGGCCAGGTAGTCGTCGGCGCCGAGTTCGAGACCCAGCACCCGGTCGATCTCACCGGAACGGGCGGTCAGCATGAGCACCGGAACCGCGTTGCGGTCCATGCGCAGATTGCGCACGATGTCCATACCGTCGCGCCCTGGCAGCATGACATCGAGAATGACCAGGTCATAGTCGCCACTGCCGGCACGATCCAGCCCCTGGTTGCCATCGCCGACGCAATCGACCTTCAGGCCAAGATCACTGACGTGCATGGCGATCAGGTCGGCAATGTCTTTCTGGTCTTCGACCACGAGTACATGTTTATCCATGCGTGCAGCATAGCAATGCGCGCGATGCCATGGTGAACCGCTGAGCGGAGTCCATCCAATCACGACCATTTGTTATCAAATCGTGATCTGGCGTCCATCGGCACGATAGAGCGGCTACCGAGAATCGATTCCATCAGAGATTCCTTCGGAGCCACCATGTCGTACACCCCAGTGATCGAGACCTCCGTGGCCACCGCGCCAGGTGCCGGCTTTGGCCGGATCGCCGCGACCGATCTGGCCGAACATCGGGCCGCGATGCTGAGATTCGCCCGGCGTCGGGTGCGCGACGATGCGCTGGCCGAGGATGCTGTCCAGGAGGCGCTCGCCAGTGCCTTGACCTCGTTCGACAGCTTCGAGGGGCAGTCGGCGCTGCGCACCTGGCTGATCGGCATCCTCAATCACAAGATTCAGGATGCGTTTCGTCGCGAATCCCGCTATGTGCATCCCGGGATGGATGGCGGCGGTGACGACATTCTCGATGCGCTGTCTCAGGCTCATGATGAGCCGGATGCACGCGGCGGCATGGATCCCGCGATCGAGGTTGCCCGCTGGCGGCTCGGCGAGGCGCTGGGTGAGGCGATCGAGGCCCTGCCGCCGACCCTGGGCGAGGTGTTCAAGCGGCAGATTCTCGAAGGACAGAGCACCGAAGAGGTCTGCGATGCGCTCGGCATCTCCGAAAGCAACTGCTGGGTGCGGCTGCATCGGGCGCGCAAGCGCCTGGCCTTGCAGGTTCAGGGGCATCTGAACTGAGTCCCGCCGGCCCGGCTCGCGCGCTTTGGCGCGCCGGGCCGGCGGCCGCTCAGTCGACGCGGCCCAGCAGCAAGAATTCCATCAGGGCCTTCTGGGCATGGAGGCGGTTCTCGGCCTCGTCCCAGACCACGGACTGCGGTCCGTCGATGACCTCGGCGGTCACCTCCTCGCCACGATGTGCGGGCAGGCAATGCATATAGACCGCGTCGGGGTCCGCCTGGGCCATCAGGCGAGAATCGACACACCAGTTTGCAAATGCCGCCCGGCGTGAGGCGTTCTCATCCTCGAAGCCCATGCTGGTCCAGACATCGCTGGTAACTAGGTGGGCGCCCCGGCAGGCCTGCATCGGGTCCTCGAAGACCGTCACATGGTCGCGGCCACGAAGGTTGAGCGAATCGAAGTCGACCTCGTAGCCCGGCGGGGTCGAGATGTTGACATGGAAGTCCAGTTGCTCGGCCGCCTGCAGCCAGGAGTTGGCCATGTTGTTGCCGTCGCCTATCCAGGCCACGGTACGCCCCTGGATCGGGCCGCGATGCTCGATGAAGGTGTAGATGTCGGCCAGGATCTGACATGGATGGTGTTGATTGGTCAGGCCGTTGATGACCGGCACATTCGAGTACTCGGCAAAGCGCTCCACCACCGATTGCTCGAATGTGCGGATCATGACCAGATCGCACATCCGGGATACCACGCGTGCAGAGTCCTCGACCGGTTCGCCGCGGCCCAGCTGGGAGTCACGGGTGCTCATGAAGATGGCTTGCCCGCCGAGTTGGGCCATGCCCGCCTCGAATGACAGCCGGTACGGGTGCTGGCCTTCTCGAAGATCATCACCAGAGAGCGGTCGGCCAGAGGCTGATAGACCTCGTAGCGCTTGTAGCGCGTCTTGATCAGGCGGGTGCGCTCGAACAGGTAGGCGAGTTCTTCCGCACTCAGATCGTTGAATTGCAGGAAGTGGCGCAGTTCCATGGCAAACCTTGTGGTGACGGCGGGTGGCAGATCAGGCGCCGGCCTGTTCTCGGATCAGCGGAACAAGCCGCTCGAGCATGGTATCGGCATGCGAGCGCTCGAAGATCAACGGCGGCAGCACCGGATCACGCTGGCCGCGGTGACATTGAGCAACAAGCCCGCCTTAGCCGCCTTGGCAACGAAGTCGGGGCAGGGCGCAGCCATCTGGATGCCGATCATCAGGCCCTGACCACGCACCTCCTGCACCCCCGCCAAGCCATCCAGGGCGCTGCGCAGTGACGCCATGATGTGATCGCCGACCTCCATGGCCCGCGTCATCAGGCCTTCGGATTCGATCACCTCGAGCGTGGTGATCGCCGCCCGCATCGCGAGCGGATTGCCGCCGAAGGTGGTGCCATGATTGCCCGGCTGGAAGGTGTTCGCGGCGATGCCCCGGGCGAGCACACCGCCGATCGGCACGCCGGAGCCAAGGCCCTTGGCGAAGGGCACGACGTCGGGCAGGATGTCTGCCCACTGATAGGCATACCAACGCCCGGTACGGCCGGTGCCGCACTGCACCTCGTCGATCATCAGCAGCCAGCCGCGCTCATCACAGAGCTGGCGAACCTGGCGAAGATACTCGGCACGTGCCGGCACGATACCGCCTTCGCCCTGGATGGTTTCGAGGAAGACCGCGACCACATTGGGCCGCTCGGTGGCGATCCGGCGCAGGTCGTCGATATCGTTCAGCCGGGTGCGCACGAAACCGGGTACCAGCGGTTCGAAGCCCTTTTGCACCTTGGCGTTGCCGGTGGCCGACAAGGTCGCCAGCGAACGACCATGAAACGCGTTCTCATAGACCACGATCTCCGGCAGGTCGATGCCGCGGTTGTGGCCGGCCAGGCGGGCGATCTTGATCGCCGCTTCGTTGGCTTCGAGACCCGAATTGCAGAAGAAGGCCTTTTCCATGCCGGAGCGATCGACCAGCATCTGCGCGAGCTGCGCCTGCAGAGGAATGTTGTACAGGTTCGAGCTGTGAATCAGACGCCCGACCTGCTCGCGCAATGCGGCCACCAGCACCGGATGCGCATGGCCAAGGGTGTTGACGGCGATGCCGGACAGGCAGTCCAGATAACGCCTGCCATCGACATCGAACAACCATGGCCCCTCGCCATGCGAGAACGCGAGCGTGCGCTCGCCATAGGTATTCATCAACGGGGAAGACGCTGCCATGGTGGCGAGACTCCGACGAGGTGGTGGAAGAGGAAGAAAGCCTGTGGTGGATCAGGGCCCGGCCCGGCAAGGCCGATCCGTTCTTGCGGCGCCCGCCGGTATGCTGACGACGGGCAGGCCGCGAGAGCGAACGACGGTCGCCGACGGGCGCCGGGGATGCAGCCCCAAGCCGGCGGTGTCGAAGGGTTGGCGGGTCCTATTGCCCGATGATCGGTCGATCTGCAAAGCGCGCTGCTCAGCCCGCAGATTGTCGGTTCGATCGGCGACCCAGCGCCTTCTGACTGCCTGCCGGGCGGACTGCCCTGTGAAAATTGGGCAACCATCGTCCAAACGGCGATTGTAGGCGATGGTCGGCGCTATTCCAACGATCGCAATCCTGGTTGACCGCCTATAATCGGCCACCATGCCGAACTCAGAAACCCCCGTCTCGTTTGTGATCGTTGGCCGCACGCAGGCGGGCCAGACGTTTCGTCCGAGCGATTGGGCCGAGCGGCTGTGCGGCGTGATGTCGCAATATCGTCCCAGGCTGCGCGCCGGCTCCCATCTGACCTACTCTCCGTTCGTCATGCCCGGCCATCGCGACGGCGCCAAGGCCGTGTTCGTCGATGCCGCGCTCTATGCGCTCGAACCGATGGCGTTTCGCTTTCTCGAGAACTTCGCGCGTGACAATCACCTCGTCATCGAGGCCTCCACGGGTCCGCGCGCGGTGGGGCAATCGCCCCGTGCCGCAGAGCCGTTGACGCACTAGGCGAACTCTTCGCCGTAAGCTGCGGTAAACGTTGCAATTTTCCAGCGCCCCTATTTTGGATTTGCACTTCTGTTCGCTACAATCGCGGCAAAGGTGAGTTGATCCTCGTCTGAGGACGGCCGCCGACCCATAACGCACCGGCCCATGAGCCGATCGTGCGACCAGAGGAATCACGTTTGATGAGTCTCGAATCCAGCACGCCCATCGAAGATGCGCGTGAAGACCGCCGTCCCGAATTCCGGGTCGCATTGTTTGGGCTGCAGTCGCGCTTTCAGCATGTGCTCGAGGTGGTCACCCGCCATGCCCGGCACAATCCGTATCGCTACCGGCTGGCCGACAACCGCAGTGCGCATGCGTTCGACATCGCGGTGGTGGACATGACCGCGGATGGCGGGCCTGAACTCGCCCAGACCCTGCAGCGCATGCTCAACGGGCGCCCGGTGGTGCGCGTCGGCCGCCGCTGTGACAGTAGCCGTGGTCGCGATGACGTGGTCGACAAGTCGTTCGCGCGTGAAGTGCTGGGTGCGCTGAATACCTTCGTCGAGAATCACCTCGGCCTGCCGGCGGCGGCCGATGGTGCCGCGGTGTCCTCGCGTCCGGTTCGCCCGCTCAAGCCACGTGCGCTGATCGTCGATGACAGCCCGACCGTGCGTCGCCAGCTGGCCGCAGCCCTGCATCAGATGGGCATGATCAGCGAATCGGTCGGCTCGGCCAGTGAGGCCCTGGACACCTTGCGCCGTGATGCGTATGACCTCGTCTTCGCCGACGTGGTGATGCCCGGTCAGGACGGCTACCAGCTCACGCGTGAGATCAAGCGCACGCAGTCGCTCAAAGGTGCCGGTGATCATTCTCACCAGTCGCTCGTCCCCCTTCGATCTGGCCCGAGGCGCACTGGCCGGTTGCAGCAGTTATCTGGTCAAGCCGGTCTCGCTGCAGTCGCTGCGCGATACCGTGCATCGCCAGCTGCAACGGATCGGCCCGCGCAGCGCAGCCAGCGAGGCCCTGCTCGGGGTGACCTGATCGCGCACGGCCGCCGCCGTGCCGGCGGCGGCCGCGGCTCTTGGCTCTGGCATCGTGCGAGTTCCGTGAATCGTCTCGCGACGGACGTTTCTCGTTGGATGTTTCGCGTCGGGCGTTTCTCGCTGGACGTCTCTCGTCGGACGTCTCTGGTCGTGCGTCTCTGGTCGTGCGTCTCTGGTCGTGCGTCTCTCGTCGGACGTCTCTCGTCAGCCTTGTGCCGACCGCTGACTCGTGTGCGGCCATTCCTGTCCGGAGCCAGGCGTCCATCCCTGCGCTGGCAGGCGTGGCAGGCGTGGCAGGCTGGGCAGGCTGGGCAGGCTGGGCAGGCTGGGCGGGGCGGGCAGGGCGCTGCGGAGGCAAAATGGCCGAGGTTTCGACCTCGGCCATTTCTCATTACCGTTGCCCGGTTCGCCGCTGCCGGCGCCGCCACCCCTTCCGTGAATCCGCCGGATCAGGCCTTGACGCGGTTCTTGTACTCGTTGGTGCGGGTGTCCACCTCGACCTTGTCGCCGATATTCACGAAGGCCGGTACCTGGATCTCGAAGCCCGTGGGCGCCAGGCGGCCGGCTTCATCACCTTGCCACTGGTGTCGCCCTTGACGGCCGGCTCGGTGTATTCCACCTCGCGCACGACCGAATTCGGCATTTCAACCGAGATGGCCTTGCCGTCGTAGAACACGACCTCGCAGGTCATGCCGTCGTCGAGGTAGTTGAGCGCATCGCCTCATGGAGTCGCCTTCGACCTCGTACTGGTTGTATTCATCATCCATGAACACGTACATCGGGTCGGCGAAGTAGGAGTAGGAGACCTCCTTGCGCTCGAGAACCTGCACCTCGAACTTTTCGTCGGCCTTGTACACGGTTTCGGTACCGGACCCGCTCAAGAGGTTCTTGAGCTTCATCTTGACGACCGCCGCATTGCGGCCGGATTTGTTGTATTCGGCACGTTGCACGACCATGGGGTCGTTGCCAATCATGATCACGTTGCCGGTGCGAAGTTCCTGAGCTGTTTTCATCGGTGCTTGCCGCGAGAAACTAAACCCTAAATTGTAATTGATCGCGCATAAACGCGCTTAGACGATTCATCAACGAAGTCTGGCCGGCCAGATGGCCACGCCAGCGGGTGTAGAGCGGGCGCAGCCACGGCAGGCGCGATACGAACGACGGCAGAATCTGCGCACAGTCGCCCCGGCCGCTCATCGACCACATCATGCGGCGAACCACGTCGGCGTCATCGGGAGCGGCGTTTTCCAGGAGCCGATCGAGAAAGGCCTGGAGTTTCACGTGATGGGCGTCATCGGCCTGTTGATAGGGCTGCCAGATCATTGGGTGTCCGGCCCATTGAGCGCGTACCCAGGATTCCTCACCGCGCACCAGATTGACATCCGAACTCCAGAGCAGACGATCGAAATCGTCCTGGTCGAGCCAGTCGTGCGGCCACACGCGCATCTGGTCCTGGCCGGCCGGGCTTCCGAGGGCTTGATGCAGAGACCGGGCGATGAACACATCGACGGGCTGCGCGAGCCTGCCGAAGCCCTCGATCAGGTGCGCCAGCGGCTTGCCTGCGTAGCCGAACAGACAGACGCGCAAGCTTCCCGGCCGCCCCTGCAGCCCGTGTTGCAGCCGCCATTGTGCCGCCGCCCGGGCGCCGAATGCCGCCTGGCGCGTGAACAGGTCGCGTTCCCGGAGCAGGCCGCCGCTGGCCGGCGTGAAGCCCGGGGTGAAGTACCACTCGATCGCGCCGTCCGTGGGCTTGATCGAGGGCAGGGCATGACAACCGTCCACCCAGGGTTCGGCTGTCAGATACTCGTAGCGGATCCAGGGCAGGCGGTGCTCGCCCACGTGCCGCCGTAACAGCGGCGGCAGTTCCGCCCCGATGGCGGCGATCAGCAGATCGCCTTCGGGGCGCTCGTCGCGCAGCCGCGCGCTATCGACCACCCGCACGGCAGGCGCCTGATGCAGCCAGGGGCGAAGTATCTCGGTCTGGTCGATCCAGAGGGTGACCCGGGCACCAATCTCGGCGTCCAGTTGTCGTGCCAGGCGCCAGCAGATGCCGGCATCGCCGAAATTGTCGATCACCTGGCAGAGCAGGTCGATCTTTATGGGCGGCGGATCAGATCCGCCGCCGCTGACGCAGCCACGCAAGCTCGCTGATTCAGCCACGTGTCCGGCCACCGACTGCAACGCCGGCGTCAGTCACCGAAGAGGTCATCGAGACGCCTGCGCGCGGAGTCGGTGTCGACCTGCCGCTCGCCGGGCTCCAGCGCATATTCCTCTTCTATCCGGTCCTCGTAGAAGCTGGCCGGATTCGGCGCGCTGAGCAGGCGCTGCCAGACATCGGGCGGTACGTTCTTGAAGCGCTTGACCTGGCGATCGACGAACTCGATTTCGAGCACCCGGGTTCGCTCGTCATAGTCGGCCGCGCGCAGGCGGCCGCCGTGCAGGCGGCGCATCGACATTACTTCGGCGCCATGCGGATCGCGCCGTCCAGTCGGACGGTCTCGCCATTGAGCATGGTATTGGCGAAGATCTGTCCGACGAAGTTCGCATACTCCTCGGGGCGGCCAAGGCGAGGCGGGAACGGCACTTGTTTGCCCAGCGACTCCTGGGCGGCTTCGGGCAGGCCCTGCAGTAACGGCGTCAGGAACAGCCCCGGCGCAATCGTGACCACGCGGATACCGTCACGGGCGAGGTCGCGCGCGATCGGCAGGGTCATGCCAACGATTCCGCCCTTGGAGGCCGAGTAGGCGGCCTGACCGATCTGGCCGTCGAATGCAGCCACCGAAGCAGTGTTGACGATGACCCCGCGTTCGCCCTCGGCATTGGCGTCGTGGGCTGCCATGGCAGCGGCGGCCAGGCGGATCATGTTGAACGTGCCGATCAGATTGACCTGAATCACCCGGGTGAAGTTCTCCAGCGGGAGCGGGCCGTCGCGCCCGATCGTCTTGCCCGGCGTACCGATCCCGGCGCAATTCACCAGGCCGACCAACGTGCCCATGGCGCTTGCCGCATCCACGGCGGCCTTGGCATCGGTCTCGTCGGCGACATTGCAGCGAACGAAGCCAACGCCGCCACCCAGCTCGGCGGCCAGTTCGTTGCCAAGCTTTTCATTGAGGTCGGCGATCAACACCTTCCCGCCAGCCGCTGCAATCAACCTCGTGGTGGCCGCGCCGAGGCCGGAGGCTCCACCAGTGACGATGGTGACATTGTCTTTGAACTGCATGCTTCACTCCCGAGAAAAAAAAACGGAGACCTGGGGTCTCCGCCGACGTTTGTTCAGAGCAGGGGCGCGACGCAGACCCGCGCCGTCGTTACCCTGCATACATCACGGCCCCCGCTGAATGCCCCTGGCCGCATGGCAGCCAGGGGATGTCATCAACGGATCGGCGTCACGTCGACACGGCGTGCCTGCCAGGACTGGCCCGGAGCCGCTTCGATCTGCTGCGGTTCGATCATCTGGATCTGCGCAGCGGGGACACCGAGATCAACCAACAGGGCACGGACATTTTCGGCACGTGCCTGCGACAGGCGCGCATTGGTCTCCGCATTGCCGGTGCCATCCGTGAAACCGGTCAGGCCGAGGCGGCGATCCTGGCCGGCCTTGGCCCATTCGGCAAGCGCAGCCAGATCGCTCGCCGCCCGACTCAGCACCGTGGCACTAGAGATTCGGAAGTAGGCACTCTTCACCTCGGGGATGTCGGCGCCGGAAACTGCCTGAACCTGATCTCCGCGCAGCATCCGGGGACCGTTCGCGGGTGTCTCGCTCTGGGCAGCCGGTACGGGTGCTTCGGCTGCCGAAGCCGCTTGCGTGGCCGGGGCGGCCGGTTGCACGGCCGCGGCCGGCGCCGCGGGTTCGGCCGCCGGAGCGGTGGCCGGCGCAGTGCTTGCCGATGCCGGGGCAGGGGATTCCACTTTCGGTTCGGCCACCGGCGCGGCAAGTGCCATCACCGGCTGGGTGCTCGAACTCAGCTTGCTGCCTGCCTGCTGTGCCTTCTCGGCCGCAGAGTTCAAGGCAGCCGTGGCCTTCTCGGCGGCCTGTGAGGCGGCCTGGGCGGCGGCACCGGCAGAGCCGAGCGAGCCCGCAACCTGGCGGGCGGTATCGCTGGCCGAGGCCAGCTGACCCGCCGCCTCATTAGCGGTCTTGGAAGCCGCACTAAGGCCTGAGACGGTCTGACCGGCAGCGTCGGACGCCGAGTTCAGCGTGTCCAGCGTCTTGGCCGCAGCATCTGCGACGGCCGACAGACCGGCGCTCGACTTACTGGCCGAATCAGCTGCCGCACTGAGGCTCGCGGTACTCGATCTGGCCGATTCGGTGGCCGCGCCCAGTCCGGAAGTTGCCGTCTTGGCCGCCTCTCCGGCGTCGCTCAGGCCGTTAGCCGCAGCATTGGCGGATTCCGCGGCCGAGCCAAGCGCACTGGTGGCCTTGCCGGCGGCGTCGGCGCCCGAACCGAGCCCCGCACTGGCGGCCTTGGCCGCTTCCGAAGTTGCGGCCAGCGCACCAGAAGCCTGGGAGGCCGACTCGGCGGCCGCGTTCAGGCCGGCGGTTGCCTTGGCGGCGGCCTCACGTGCGCTTTCCAGCCCACCGGCGGCCGCGGTGACCTGCTCCGAGGCGCTGGTGATCGCTGTGCTTGCCTTGCTGGCGGCCTCGCCAACCGATTGCGCTGCGCTGGTCAGGCTGCTGGTCGCGCCCGACACCGACTCGCCCGCGCTAGAGATCCGGCTGGTGAGACTGCTGGTTGCGGTGTCGACCGAACCGGAGGCGGCGACCAGCTTGTCAGTGGCGGCGGTCACCGCATCGGCGGCCGAAGCGAGCCTGGTGGACGTCCCGCTGAGCGTCTCGGCAGCACCTGCGGCAACCTCGGCCGACTGGCCGACTCTGGTGACGACGCTGGTCGCGTCAGATGCCGCCGAGGTCATGGTCTCGGCGGCGCTGCCTGCAGCACTTGCCGCCTGGCCGAGCTTCTCGGTTGCGCCGGTCACAGCCTGCGTGGCCGCGGCCAATGTGTTGCCAAGGCTCTCGCCGGCCTGGGTCACCGAGCCGGAAGCAGCGGAAAGCTTCTCGGTGGCACCTGCAACCGTGGCCGTGGCGTCGGCCAGTGCTGCGGTGGCGCCCGAGGCGGCATCCGTGAGTTTGCCGGCCGCACCATTCACCGCACTGGCTGCATCGGCCAGTGCGACGGTTGCGCCGGAGGCAGCCTCGGTGAGTTTGCCTGTGGCCTCCGATACCGCACCCGAGGCAGCGTTGAGCTGTTCCGTGCTCTGACCGACCGTGGTCGCGGCCGCGGCCAGCTTGTCGCTGGTGCCGGCCAGGGTTTCGGAGGTGCCCGCCAAAGTCTGGGCGGCACCGGTCGCGGCCTCGGCCGACTGAGACACCTTGGCAACGACATCGGCCGCACCCGAGGCGGCGCTGTTCATGGTCTGTGCTGCCTGCGTGGCCTGCGTGGCAGACTGACCAAGCTGCTGGGCAGCCGAGGCAATGGATTCATTGGCGGCGCCGATCGTGGCACCGGCTTCGGTGATCTGTCGGGCACTTGCCTGCGCGGCGGTGGCCGCCTCGCCCAACTGGCTGGCTGCCTGCGTCGTGCGCTCGGCGGCATTGTCGGCCGCACCGGCCGCTTTCTGCGCGAAGTTGGCTGCAGTCTGGGCAGATTCGGCAGCCGACTTCACGGAGCCGACCGCAGTGGCAACCGCGGCGGAGAGTTCGCCGGTCATGCGCTCGGCCAGGGTGCTCGCCTGCGCCTTCGATTGTTCGGTGCTCGAGCCGATCAGGCCAACGGCCTCGGTACTCGCGGAGGTGATGCTCTGCCTGGCGCTCGCGGCGGCTTCGGTGGCAGCGGTGGCTGCCAGGCTGACGGCCTGCGCGGCTTTCTCGCCAGCGCTGCCGATGGAATTTGCGGCCTCGCCGATGCGAGCCTCGGTAGCGCCGACCGACTCGGTCAGGCGCGAATTGGCGGCCTCCAGGGCCTGACTGTTTTGCGCCATCTTCTCACTGGCGGCCTGCACGGCTGCCGCGGCCTCGCGCGCGGCAGCGGCGGCTTCGCCGGCGGTCTTGGCGGCTTCAGAGGCGGTCTTGGCCGCCTCTACCGCGGCCGAGGCCGCGGCATTGGCCGAGCCAGCGGCCGCTTCATTCACCTGCTGCGCGCCGGCCTGGGCGGCCGAGGCGCGATCCGCCTCGGCAGCGCGCTTCTCGGCCGCGGCGGCGCCTGCTGTGCCGATCGCCTCGGCTGCCTTGCCGGCAGCCTCACCGATCGCCTGGCTGGCGCCAGAGCTGGCTTCGCCGACGCGACTGGCCGCCGCCTCGGCAGCTTCGCCCATCTTGGCCGCGGCCGCGCCACTGGCTTCGCCAAGCTTCGCGGCGGCAGCGTCGCTGGCCTGACCGACTTTCTCGGCGGCAGCATTGCCTGCCTGACCGACCTTCTCGGCCGCGGCTTCACTGGCCTGGCCGACCTTCGCTACGGCAGCATCACCTGCCTCGCCGACTTTGGCGGCGGCATTCTGGCTGGCCTCACCGATGCTGGCGGCGGCCGCCTGGGCGGCTTCGCTCGCCTTGGTCGCGACCATGTCGCCAGCCTCGGCGACCCGCGCGGCCGCGGCATTGCCGGCATCGCCGGACTGTGTGGCGGCGGCGCTGCTCGCTTCCCCGATACGGGCCGCAGCGCCGTCGGCAGCCTGACCGATCTGCGTGGCTGCCGCTTGCGCGGCCTGGCCGAGCGCGCTGGCGGCGTCGTCAGCCTTGCCGGTGGCCGCGTCCAGCGACGATGCGACCTGAGTGGCCGAAGCCGCTGCATCGCGCGCGGCCTGGGCCGCAGAGCCGGCCGACTGCGCCGCCTCCCGAGCCGCGGCAACCGCCTGCTCGACCGTGGCGGTCAGGGTGCCGGTATCGTGCGCGGCCATCAGCCCGACCGGTGCGCTCGATGGCGCCGGTGCTGCCGGAGCCTCGGCCACGGCGGCCTTGGGCGCGCCCGCTACCACGGCGAGCGCGTTGTCGCTCATCTCGGTGACCTTCCTGGCGGCGGCAGCGGTCGACGTAGCCATGGTGGACGCGGTGCCCGCGGCTGCCAGCGCGGCAGTGGCCGCGTCTTTGGCTGCTCCAGCGGCATTGATTGCGCTGTCCGTCACCTTGTCGGCCATTGCGATCGCGGTCGACATTTGCGCCACGACCTCACCGGCCTTCTCGGAGGCGGTCTTCGCATGGTCGCTGGCGGACTCGAACGAGCCCAGGATGGAGTCGCTCGAGCTTTGAATCTTGGAGCTCAGGCCGGCAACGGTCTCGCCGAACTTCGTGCCTTGCTCATCGACCTTCTGGGAGAGCGTGGCGAGGGACTGATCGACGGCGGCGATGACATCGCTGGTCTTGCCGGCGGCCTCGGTGGCGCGCCCGGCAATGGCCTCGGCGGCCTGATTGGCCTGATCGATGTTGGCGGCCAGCGTATCGACCTTGGCGACGCTGGCGTTGATCGAGGCATTGGCCTTGTCGATCTGTTCGCTGACATTGCCGGCCTGGGCAACGGCATTGCTGACCGTTTCGAAGCCTTGCCGGCGGCATCGGCCGCCTGGTTGACGCGCTGGATCGCGGTTTCGGTCGCCTGCGCCACCTGGGTGGCCGCCATGGCCGCGGCCTCGCCGGCGGCCTTGGCGGCCTCGGCGGCCGAAGCCGCCGCCGCCTTGGCTGCATCGGCAGCGGCCAGGGCCGCCTGAGCGGCCGTTTCAGCCGCCGAAGCGGCCGATTGAAACGAACCGCCCCTGAAGTTCTTGGCGAGCGCAGACACAGCAGCACCGGCACTGGCCGCGATCGCGGCCGGAGCCGCAGCCGCGGGTGTGGCCGTCTCGCTGGCGGCCGGCGCCTTGGCCGGTTCGGCCTGGGCGACCACCGCCGCCGGCGCTGCGCTTTGCGGAGCAGGCGCCTTGGCCTGATCGCCCGGGGCCATCGCCGGCACCATCAGCAGCGCGACGATATTGATGATCTTGATCAGCGGGTTCACCGCCGGACCGGCCGTGTCCTTGTACGGATCGCCAACCGTATCACCAGTCACGGCGGCCTTGTGGGCTTCGCTGCCCTTGCCACCGTGATTGCCCTCTTCGATGTACTTTTTCGCGTTGTCCCAGGCACCACCGCCGGTGCACATCGAGATCGCCACGAACAGGCCGGTCACGATCGTGCCCATCAACAGGCCGCCAAGCGCGACCGGGCCGAGGAACAGCGCCACCAGGACCGGCACCACCACCGGCAGGATCGAAGGAATGATCATTTCCTTGATCGCCGAGCTGGTCAGGAGATCGACGGCGCGCGAGTAATCGGGCTTGGAAGTGCCTTCCATGATGCCCGGGATCTCGCGGAACTGGCGCCGGACCTCTTCAACCACCGAGCCCGCGGCGCGGCCGACCGCTTCCATTGCCATGGCGGCGAACAGGAACGGGATCAGGCCGCCGATCAGCAGGCCGATGACGACATCCGGATTGGAAAGGTCGAACCGGATGTCCTTCAGACCGATGCTCTCGAGCGCATGGGTGTAGTCGGCGAACAGCACCAGAGCAGCCAGACCGGCCGAGCCGATCGCGTAGCCCTTGGTGACGGCCTTGGTCGTATTGCCGACCGCGTCGAGCGGGTCGGTGATGTTGCGCACCTCTTCGGGCAGTTCGGCCATCTCGGCAATGCCACCGGCGTTGTCGGTGATCGGGCCGTAGGCGTCGAGCGCCACGATGATGCCGGCCATCGACAGCATCGACATGGCGGCCACGGCGATGCCGTACAGGCCGGCCAGGCCGTAGGAGCTCATGATCGCCAGGCAGACCATGATCACCGGCCAGGCGGTGGACTTCATGGACACCGCGATACCGGCGATGATGTTGGTCGCATGGCCGGTGGTGGAGGCCGCCGCCACGTACTTCACGGGCTTGAACTGGGTACCGGTGTAGTACTCGGTGATATAGACGATCGCACCGGTGAGGACCATGCCGACCACAACGCACCACCACAGCGAGCCGGGGCCATAGCCGAGGCCACTCAGGTCGGTGCCGCTGAACACGATGTAGGTCATGGGCCAGGCGAGCAGCGTACCGACGCCGCCGGCCCAGGCCAGGCCGCGGTACAGCGCCGGCATGACATTGGTCATGTTCGGCTCTGCCTTGACGCGGGTGGCACCGATGATCGAGGCGATGATCGAGACCGCGCCGAGCGCCAGCGGATAGATGACCGCCTGGACCTCGGCCCCGGTGACCATCAGGGCACCGAGCAGCATCGTGGCGATCAGGGTGACCGCATAGGTCTCGAACAAGTCTGCGGCCATGCCGGCGCAGTCACCGACATTGTCGCCGACGTTGTCCGCGATCACGGCCGGGTTGCGGGGGTCGTCTTCGGGAATGCCTGCCTCGACCTTACCGACGAGGTCGGCGCCGACGTCCGCACCCTTGGTGAAGATGCCGCCGCCGAGTCGCGCGAAGATGGAGATCAGCGACGAGCCGAACGCCAGACCGATCAGGGGCTTGAGGATCTCATGCAGGCTGTGCGAGACATCGCTGCCCAGATCGCCGGCGGACAGCCAGAGCACGCTGAAATACAGCGACACACCGAGCAGACCCAGGCCGACCACCAGCATGCCGGTGATCGCGCCGCCCTGGAAGGCCACCGAAAGCGCCTCGTCCAGGCCACGCGTGGCCGCCTGCGTGGTGCGCACATTGGCGCGCACCGACGTGTTCATGCCGAGATAGCCGGCCGCACCGGACAGCGTCGCGCCGAGCGCGAAGCCAAACGCGGTGGCGAAATCGAGGAAGATCCAGATCAGCAGGAACAGCACACCTCCCACCATCGCGATCGTTCGATACTGCCGATCAAGATATGCCTTGGCCCCCGTTTCGATGGCATCGGCGATTTCGCGCATGCGCGCGTTACCTGCATCGAGCCCGAAGATCCAGTTCCTTCGCCAGAAGCCGTACACGACCGCTGCGATACCGCAGATGATCGCCAGCCACAGGCCGAATGTCGCTGCGCCGCTCATTTAACCCTCCAAGGAAATTTCTTAGCGTGTTCGCGCTATCCGCGCATTCTACGGCCTGCGCATGATCGTCGTGATTGTCGAAACATTGCGTGACCGTGAATCGCATCGGCAGCCTGCCAGGCTGCCCGCGAGAACCGTTCGTTTACCGCTTCGCGACCCATCCCGCTGCCCGGCCGATCCCACTTTTGCCGGGCGATTCCGGCAGGATGGAAGGGTCCGGGTACGCGCGATGGCTTTCGCGGTGTCAAGTGCGCCGAATCCTGATCGCTGGCAAGGCGCCCGGGATCAGCGACCGAGCGCGTCCAGTGCCCGCTTGGTGATTTCGTCGACCGAACCCATGCCCGAGATATCGCGGTAAGTCGGTGCCGCGTCATCACCCGAGGCTGCCCAGCGACGGTAGTAGTCCACCAGCGGGCTGGTCTGCTCGTGATAGACCTGCAGGCGCTTGCGCACGGTGTCTTCGCGGTCATCGTCACGTTGGACCAGCGGTTCGCCGGTTTCGTCGTCGAGCCCGGCCTGGCGTGGCGGATTGAAGCTCACGTGGTAGGTGCGCCCGCTGCCGGGATGGACCCGCCTGCCGCTCATGCGTTCGATGATGGCTTCGTCCGGCACGCTGATCTCGAGCACGTAATCGAGGGCCACACCGGCGTCGCGCAGCGCATCGGCCTGCGGGATCGTGCGCGGGAAGCCATCGAACAGATAGCCGTCGGCGCAATCCGGCTGGGCGAGCCGATCCTTGACCAAGCCGATGATGAGGTCATCGGACACCAGCCCGCCACTGTCCATCACCTGCTTGGCCGCCAGGCCGAGTTCGGTACCGGCCTTCACCGCCGCACGCAGCATGTCGCCGGTCGAGATCTGCGGAATCGAGAATGCCTTGCAGATGAACGCGGCCTGCGTACCTTTGCCGGCACCTGGTGGTCCCAGGAGAATCAAACGCATTGGGGCGTGCTCCTAAACGAGATGGGTAGTTATAGTGATTGATTGATCGAACGGGCTGCTGTCGCCGGCTTTGCACCTGGTTCTCGCGCCGGCCGCCGGCCGGCGCTGCCCGCCAGGCTCACGGATGACGAGCAGTGTACCGTTGGCCGCACGCTCGATGGCCGGTGCGATGGCCCGATCCGTGCATTGTGCCCGCCATCCGCTTTCACGAGCCTGACCGTCGGGCCGCATACCCGGTTCAGGCCAGACGGGCGCGGGCGCGAACGAGATCATCGGGGGTGTCGATCCCTGCTCCCGGGTCGGCATCGAGCCGCACCACCATGATCTCGTGTCCGTGCCAGAGCGCACGTATCTGCTCGAGCGACTCGAGCGCTTCGATCGGCGCCGCTGGCAGCATCGGGAACCGGCGCAGGAATCCGACCCGGTAGCCGTACAGGCCGATGTGCCGCAAGACCTGGTCGCTGTCTGCTCCCGGCCAGCCATTCGCGCGATCCCGTGCCAGCGGAATCGGCGCGCGCGAAAAATACAGGGCGCGGCCGTCTTGGCGGCAAACCACCTTGACCACATTGGGATTCAGGAACTCGGCCTGGTCATGGATCGGGTGGGCCGCGGTGGACATCGCACATTCCCGGTGCGCTTCGAGCGCATCGGCCACCTGCTGCAGGATCGTCGGCGGCATAAAGGGTTCGTCACCCTGCAGATTGACCACGATCTGCGCATCATCCAGGCCCATGGCCTGTGCTGCTTCGGCCAGCCGGTCCGTGCCCGAGGCGTGGTCGGCGCGGGTCAGAACCGCCTCGAAGCCGGCGGCGCGCACCGCGTCGGCGATCCGCTGGTCATCGGTGGCGACGGCCAGCCGGTCGGGGTTGGCACGGGCCGCGGCTTCCGCCACCCGGACGATCATCGGCTTGCCGGCCAGGTCGGCCAGGGGTTTGCCCGGCAGGCGGGTGGAGGCCATACGGGCCGGAATCAGGATGTTCAACGAGTGAGGCCTTGCATGAGCCGATGCGCGTGTCAGCGTTGATCGCCGTGAATCTGGCGGGCGTCGTCGACCAGCATGATCGGAATGTCATCGCGTACCGGAAAGGCCAGCGCATCGCGCTTGCAGATCAGTTCGAAGCCCACATCCGGGGGGCGCAGCGGATCATCGCGCTCGACGCGCAGCGGCCCCTTGCAGATCGGGCAGACGAGAATATCAAGCAGGTGTCGGTCCACGCAGTTCCTCTTCGAGCCAGTCGAGCAGGGCCGGGTCGGGCAGCGCTCGCACGCTGACGACGAACAGTCGTCCATCGTCTTCCAGCGGGCATTTTACGGCGTCCTTCTCGGTCATCATGATGATCGGCGCATCGATGGCCGCCCACCAGGCCGGGCCCGGTGCGCCGTGGTCTCCAGGGCGCAAGCCAGCGACCGACAGTCCCAGGCCGCGCAGCAGTGCGAAGAAGGCCTCGGGCTGGGCGATGCCGGCAACTGCCGCACACGGGCGGTCGCCGAGCCGGGATCGAAGTTCGGCCGCTGCGGCGCCAATCGCATGCATGCGGTCCGCCTCTGGGCCTTGCGCCGGGTCTGCCGCGATGAGGGACGCGCCGCCGCGGTGCCGGGAGCCCGGCTCGGGCCGCTCGTGTTCCCGCGTGCGCCGCCAGCTTGCCAGGGATTGGATTGCGGACGGCCTCAGCCGGCTCGAGAACCAGCGGTGATGCGCAAGTGGGGGTGGGGCGGTGCTTTCGTCCATCCCCAGATTCAGGATCAGAGCATCGAACGATGCCGCCGCCGCCGCCGGCTCGCGCAAGGGGCCGGCCGGCAGCAGACAGCCGTTGCCCAGGCCACGGCGATCGAACACGGCCAGCTCGATGTCGCGCGGTAGCGCCTCATGCTGCAGGCCGTCGTCGCTGATCACGACCGAGACGCCCGGATGGTCCTGCAGCAACATACGCAGGGCTTCGCCTCGGCGTCGGCCGGCATAGACCGGCAGGCCCGAGCGCAGGGCCAGCAAGGTGGCCTCGTCGCCATCCCGATGTGCGTCCGGTCTGGCCGGATCGATCCTGCGAGGCGGGTCGATCGGCGCGTGCGCGCCATCTCCGCGGGCCAGCAATCAGGCCCGCCAGCCGCGATCACGCAGCCCCTGCGCCAGTGCCATGCAGATCGGCGTCTTGCCGCTGCCGCCGACGATCAGATTGCCCACGACGACGATCCTCGGTCTCTTTGCGTGGGCGTGGCGCGCCTGCCTGGCCTGCGCGATCCGGTCGCGGCGACGCTTCGCGACCGATCGGGTCGCGACGGACAGCAGGCATAGCGGCCATGCCCACCATGGTGGGGTGGGGCGGTCGAACCAGAGCGCAATGAGTCTGCGCTCGAGTCGCGGGCGCAGGCTCACGATGGTGAACTCGGGTCGGTGCGCCCGCGCGGGTCAGCGTGGCGCGGGCTCACCCTGGGCCGCGAAGGTGACACGTTCCAGGCCCGCCTGGCGGGCCGCGTCGAGCACGCCGACCACGGCCTGATGGGTGGCGCCGGCATCGGCATAGATCACCACCATGCGGTTCTCCCGCTTGGCCGCCTCGTCGCGAAGCGCGGCCACCAGCGCGCCTGGCGCCAGCGGCTCCGGGTCGCGATCCGCGAGCCGGTACTGACCGTCCGCCGACACCGCGACCACGATGTCACGCGCTTCCTCTGCCGTGGCCGTGGCCGAAGCCGAGGGCAGATCGACCTTCAACTGGGTGTAGCGGCTGAATGTCATCGTGACCATCACGAAGATCAGGATGACCAGCAGGAGGTCTATCAATGGGACGAAATTGATCTCCGGCTCCTCCGGGATCCGGTTCGGTCGGAAGTTCATCGCCGCTCGCTCTGCAGGCGTACCAGGGCATCGGTGAGTCGGACCGCATACTGTTCCATGTCGGTCATGTACTGATCGACCCGGGCGCGGAAGTGCCGGTAGAAGATCAGCGCCGGAATGGCGATCAGAATTCCGAATGCGGTGTTGTACAGCGCCACCGAAATGCCGTAGGCAAGGCGCTCGGGCTCCAGGCCGGAAGGTGATTGCGATCCGAAGATCTCGATCATCCCGACAACCGTTCCGAACAGGCCGAGCAACGGGGCCGTCGTGGCGACGGTGCCGAGCGCGGACAGATAGCGGCCAAGCTCATGATTGACCGCGCGACCCGCCTCCTCCATCGCTTCCTTGATGACCGCGCGTGACTGCCCGGCATGCGAAATACCGGCCGCCAGCACCTTGCCCAGCGGCGAGGAGCGCTCGAGCTTGGCGACGATCTCGCCCGTGATCTGCCGATTCTTGATCAGCAGCAGGACTTCATCCACGAGGCCGGAGGGCAGTATCTGAGCCCGGCGCAGCGAGATGAAACGTTCAACGACCAGTGCGACCGCGATGATGGATGCGAGCACCAGAAACCAGACGGGCCACCCCGCGGCCTTGATCAGGGAAAACAACGGGCATTCTCCGTAAGCATCAGTTATCGGCGCGCATCGACTGACTTCGAACGTGCGCGTTCATTTTCGACGATTTTCGTTGATTCCCGATTGTCCGGCTTTTTGGCGGCACGACACAAGCCGTAAGACGAACCAGACGGCGGTCGCGGGTGACGGTACGCCCCGCCTGACCGGGCGCATTTGCGGGATCTGCCAGAATCCGAGCCGTGAATCCAGAACCCCTTTCCGGCCCAGACGAGGCCGCCGGCGAGCGCCGGGTCGTCCTGCCCGTGGCCGCATTGAACCGGCAGGTCGCGAGACTGCTCGAGCGTAGCTTTCCGTTGGTCTGGGTGGTCGGCGAGGTCTCGAACCTGACGCGGGCCGCCAGCGGTCATTGCTATTTCTCCCTGAAGGATGCGCAGGCGCAGGTACGCGCGGTCATGTTCCGGTCGCGCGCCCGGGCGGCCGGACAATTGTTGCGCAACGGACAGCGCATCGAGGCCCTGGCGGCGGTGTCCCTGTACGAGGCACGGGGTGATTTCCAGCTCAACATCGAGTCGGTGCGTCCGGCCGGTGCCGGCGATCTGCATCAGGCCTTCATTGCTTTGCGGGACCGGTTGCAGGCCGAAGGCTTGTTCGATGAATCGGCCAAGCGGGCGTTGCCCGCACGGGTGCGCACGATCGGTGTGGTGACCTCGCTGCAGGCGGCGGCCTTGCGCGATGTGCTGGCCACGCTGGCGGCGCGTGCGCCACAGGTCGCGGTCGTCATCTATCCATCTGCGGTGCAAGGCGCCGAGGCGCCGGCGGCGCTGGTCGAGGCCTTGCGCCGGGCTGGCGCGCACGCGCTTGCCGACGTCTTGCTATTGGTGCGTGGCGGTGGGTCGCTGGAAGACCTGTGGGCCTTCAATGACGAAGGGCTGGCGCGCGCGATTCGCGCATCGCCCATTCCGGTGGTTGCCGGTGTCGGGCACGAATCCGATGTCACCATCGCGGACTTCGCTGCCGATCGACGCGCAGCCACGCCAACGGCCAGCGCCGCCGCGGTGGTCGAAGACAGGCGCGAACTACTGGCGCGGCTCGAGCATCAGGCGGGGCGCTTGTCGCGCGCCTGGAGGCGTCTGCTCGAGCGCCGGATGCAGCGGCTCGATCTGGCCTTGCGCGGCCTGCCCACCCCATGGCATCAATGGCGCGCACGCCGCGACCGGCTGGCCCGGGCCGCCGCTGCGCTCGCCCGCAGCGGGCGCCAGACCCAGGCCCTTGCCGACGCCCGGCTGGCACGGCTGGAGAGCGAACTGCGACTGCCCGACCTGGGCGCGCGGGCGCTGCGGCTCACGCATGCCGCGCGACGTCTGAACGGATCGATGCGGATCGGGATCGAGCGAGCGGCCGGCCGCGAGCGCGAGCTCGCCGGCAAGTTGCAGGCGATCAGTCCGCGCGCCGTCTTGCGACGCGGCTACGCGGTGCTCACCGATCCTGGGGGCAAGGTGTTGACCTCGGTCGAACAGACCGCGACCGGGGACACTATCGAGGCGCAGCTTGCCGATGGCAGGCTGGCGGCGACAATCACGCAGCGCCGTCCCGATGAGCGCTGATCGGCGCCGCTGCGTCTGCGCGATGGCGAAGCAGATTTGCCGCCGCCCCGGGCGCGGGCGCGATCCCCGCATTCGTTGTGTGCTTTGCGCGGCCGCATCGGCGAGCCCGTACAATCCGAGCGATGGCCGGTCGCGCAGCGCGCACCGGCTGCCGCGGCCGGGCCACGTCGGCCGGCCGCTTGCCGGAACCCGATCAAATCACAAGACCAAAGAAAGGACATTCGCATGGAGCACAAACTGCCAGCACTGCCGTATGCCATGGATGCACTGGCCCCGCATATCTCGAAGGAAACCCTCGAGTTTCACTATGGCAAGCATCATCAAACCTACGTCACCAATCTGAACAATCTGATCAAGGGCACCGAGTTCGCCGAGATGTCCCTCGAGGACATCATCCGCAAGGCCGAGGGTGGCCTGTTCAACAATGCCGTCGCAGGTCTGGAAACTACACGTTTTACTGGAACGGCCTCGTCGCCCAACGGCGGCGGCGCGCCTCAGCAAGCTTGCCGACGCGATCAATGCCAAGCGGGGCTCGGTCGACGCCTTCAAGGAGCCTTCGACAAGTCCGCCGCCGGCAATTTCGGTTCGGGCTGGACCTGGTTGGTAAACGCTGACGGCAGCCTCGATATCGTCAACACCAGCAATGCGGCCACGCCGCTGACCGGCAACGCCACACCCCTGCTGACCTGCGACGTCTGGGAACACGCCTATTACATCGACTATCGCAACAGCCGCCCCAACTACCTGGGCGCGTTCTGAAGCTGGTCAATCGGGACTTTGCCGCCGGCAACATGAAGTAAGTCGATTATGTCACCGGGAGGGAAGCGACATGGGCATTATCGGTACATTGGTGGTCGCCTGGATCGTTGGTGCGATCGCCAAGCTGCTGATGCCGGGCAAACAGGGGGCGGGATCATCGTCACGATGTTGCTCGGCGTCGTCGGCTCGCTGGTGGCATCCTATGGTGGCCAGGCCTGGGGCATCTATGCGGCCGGCCAGGGTGCGGGCTGGATTGGCTCCATCGCTGGCGCTGATCATCGTGCTGTTCGTCTGGGGCATGCTGAACAAGCCCAAGAGCTGACCCAAATGGCTGCCGTGAACTACGGCGGCACGGGCGAAAGGGCCTCTTTCCGAAGAGGCCCTTTTTCTTTGCGCGCAGTGCGCGATCACCCCTGGCGAAACCGCAGCAGCAGCACGCCGCCGCCCGCCCATGGGCTTGCGTCTACGGCTGAAACAATGTTGGATGGGTCAGACGGGCGCCGGTAGCTATGCCTCTGCCGGCAAACCAGCCCTGAGCCATTTCGAGCGCATAACGCACCTTGCCGGGTGGACAGTGCGTGTCCTCACTCAGGGCCTGCATGTCTTGAATGTCAATTATTACGCCAGATTGATCTATAAATGCGATAGATAGCGGCGTTGGCGTGTTCTTCATCCAGAAGCAATGGACCTCCGAGCGCTCGAACACGAAGAGCATCCCACGATTGAGTTCCAGGCCGGCGCGATGCATCAGGCCCATCGCGCGCGACGACGGCGTGTCGGCGACCTCGGCGATGATCACATGCATGCCCGCACGCAGCTTCGTCTCGGGCAATCGGGGTTGGGCCTCGTCGGGGCTGGCCCAGGCCGCCGGCGGCAGCGTTACCGCCAGCGTGAACGCGGCAATCGCCGGCATCAGGTGCGCCGGCAAGGAGGATATCCGCATGCGCCAGGCAGCCGGCCCGGCAGCCCGCCGTGTCGCGGGCCGCGCAAGTGCCGCGTCAGCGTTTGTTCTGTGCTCCCGTGCCTGATCGCCACCGTCTGTTCGTGAGCCGCCATCAGCTTGCATCCAGGGTCTGCTTTGCCAGATCGCCTCGACCATCATAGGGAGCCGGGCGACCCATGCGCTCCTCTTCGAGTGCATTGTTGAACGGTGCTTCATCGGTCTGGGCCGAAAAAGCAAATAGCGGCCGCCACTGGAACTGAGAATAGCAGGGCGGGGCGAACGGATTGGTCATTTTCTGCTCCGTGAGGAACGAGGATCTGGTCACCGGCGAAACGGCCGTCGGGGTGGATACGAAGGTGCGACGCATAGTGGTGCCGGGCGGCCCGAGTCAGGCATAATCCGGCAATTCACCCGCTAAAAGAGCTTTTCGCCATGTACAAACACATCAAGGTCCCGTCAGACGGCGAGAAAATCACGGTCAACAGCGACATGTCGCTGAATGTCCCTGATCGGCCGATCATCCCCTACATCGAAGGCGACGGCACCGGTCTGGACATCACCCCCGTGATGATCAAGGTCGTCGATGCCGCAGTCGCCAAGAGCTATGGTGGCAAAGCGCAAAGATCGCCTGGATGGAGGTCTACGCCGGCGAGAAATCCACCAAGGTCTGCCGCCTGACGTCTGGCTGCCCGAAGAGACGCTGGATGCCGTCAAAGAATACGTCGTATCTATCAAGGGACCGTTGACGACGCCGGTGGGCGGTGGAATCCGGTCGCTGAACGTCGCCTTGCGCCAGCAGCTGGACCTTTATGTCTGCCTGCGGCCGGTGCGCTGGTTCACCGGTGTGCCCTCGCCGCTGAAGCGCCCGGACCTGGTCGATATGGTGATCTTCCGTGAGAACTCCGAAGACATCTACGCCGGCATCGAGTGGCCGGCCGAGAGCGACGGCGCCAAGAAACTGATCAACTTCCTGATCAACGAGATGGGCGTCACCAAGATCCGCTTCCCGAACACGTCGGGCGTCGGCATCAAGCCGGTCTCGCGCGAGGGCACCGAGCGCCTGGTGCGCAAGGCCATCCAGTACACGATCGACAACGACCGCCCCTCGATGACCATTGTGCACAAGGGCAACATCCAGAAGTTCACCGAAGGCGCGTTCGCCGACTGGGGCTATGACCTGGCCAAGCGTGAGTTCGGCGCCAAGCCGATCGACGGCGGGCCGTGGTGCAGCTTCAAGAATCCCAAGACCGGCAAGGAAATCGTGATCAAGGACGTGATCGCGGACGCCTTCCTGCAGCAGATCCTGCTGCGTCCGGCCGAGTACGACGTCATCTCAACGCTGAACCTGAACGGCGATTACATCTCGGATGCGCTGGCCGCGCAGGTCGGCGGGATCGGCATTGCACCGGGCGCGAACCTGTCCGATACCGTGGCCATGTTCGAAGCCACCCACGGCACCGCCCCGAAATACGCGGGCAAGGACTACGTCAACCCCGGTTCGGAGATCCTCTCGGCCGAGATGATGCTGCGCCACATGGGCTGGACCGAGGCCGCCGATCTGATCATCGAGTCCATGGAGAAAGCGATCGCCAGCAAAAAGGTCACCTATGACTTCGCGCGCCTGATGGAAGGTGCAGAGCAGGTGTCCTGCTCCGGTTTTGGCGAGGTCATGATCCAGCAGATGGGCTGATCAACCGCCTGCAGGCCCGCCTGAGTCAGGCGGGCCACAACAAAAAACGGGGCCGAAGGCCCCGTTTTTTGATCTGACGGCCCCGCGAACCGGGGTGCAGACTCAGTTGGCGGCCTGAATCTTGGCTGCCTGCTTGCCCTTCGGGCCCTGCACGATGTCGAACTGAACGCGCTGGCCTTCTTTGAGCGACTTGAATCCGCTCATTTCAATGGATGAAAAATGAGCAAAAACATCTTCGCCGCCTTCGTCGGGCGTGATGAACCCGAAGCCCTTGGCGTCATTGAACCACTTGACGGTACCGGTTGCCATTTAGACTAATTCCTTCATGAACCACTGATGCTTCTGAAACGCGTGAGCCGCCGCCTTTCCGGTCAAAGACCGTCAGTGTGAACGGCTTACTCCACGGAACGAATGAACTGATGCGAACATGCATGCACGCTGTTTCGGATGCGTGACAACAAACGGCAACAAATCGGGTACAGTCATTTCGGAAAAAGTTCCTCGTCCCATCGTGCATTCTTTGGCAATCGGGCGGTGCCGTCAAGCAATTCTCGGAGCCTTTGACGGTTGGAATTCGAAGCGTTGATGATATGAGCGGTTTTTCTTTCCGCTCGGCGGTTGTTGCGCGTTATTTTTGTCTCTATAGAATGGCCGACATGGCATCCCGACCAGACTCCTCACCCGTCGTCGAGCGACAGGAATCCGAGGTCAAGCCGCCACCGATGTACCAGGTGCTGCTACTGAACGACGACTACACGCCGATGGAGTTCGTGGTTACCGTATTACAGAAGTTCTTCGGCATGGGGCGTGAGAAGGCAACCCATGTGATGCTGACCGTCCACCGCGAGGGGAGGGGAGTCTGTGGTGTATATCCCATGGATGTCGCAGCGACCAAGGTGGACCAGGTGACTGGTTTTTCTAGGCAGCACCAGCACCCATTGCAGTGCGTGATGGAGGAAACATGATCGCTCAAGAACTTGAAGTGAGCCTGCACATGGCCTTTGTTGAGGCCAGGCAGCAGCGTCACGAGTTCATCACGGTCGAGCACTTGTTGCTGGCCCTGCTGGATAACCCGTCGGCCGCGGAGGTCTTGCGCGCTTGCGCGGCCAACATGGATGACCTGCGCAAGAACCTGACCGGGTTCATCAAGGACAACACGCCTGTCGTGCCCGGCACCGAGGAAATCGACACCCAGCCCACGCTCGGATTCCAGCGCGTCATCCAGCGCGCGATCATGCATGTGCAGTCGACCAGCAACGGCAAGAAGGAAGTCACCGGCGCGAATGTGCTCGTGGCGATCTTCGGCGAGAAGGATTCGCACGCGGTCTACTACCTGCACCAGCAGGGCATCACCCGGCTCGATGTGGTCAACTACATCTCGCACGGCATCACCAAGACCCCGCAGCCCAAGGATCAGCCAAAAGAAGAATCGGCCGAGCAGGAAGGCGAGGGCGGTGCGTCCAATCAGCAGAGTGCGCTCGAGCAGTACACCCAGAATCTGAATGTCTCGGCCAAGGAGGGTCGGATCGACCCGCTGATCGGCCGTGAGCATGAGGTCGAGCGCGTGATCCAGGTGTTGTGCCGCCGCCGCAAGAACAACCCGCTGCTGGTTGGCGAGGCGGGGGTGGGCAAGACCGCGATCGCCGAAGGACTGGCCTGGCGCATCACCGAAAATGATGTGCCCGAGGTGCTCAACGATGCCGTGGTCTACTCGCTCGATATGGGCGCGCTGCTGGCAGGCACCAAGTATCGGGGTGATTTCGAGCAGCGTCTGAAGGCCGTGCTCAAGGCATTGCGCAACGCGCCGCACGCGATCCTGTTCATCGACGAGATCCACACCATCATCGGTGCCGGCTCGGCCTCTGGCGGCACGCTCGATGCGTCCAACCTGCTCAAGCCGGCCCTGTCGTCGGGGCAGCTCAAGTGCATCGGTGCCACCACGTTTACCGAGTACCGTGGCATCTTCGAGAAAGACCATGCGTTGAGCCGCCGCTTCCAGAAGATCGATGTGGTCGAGCCCAGTGTGGAGCAGACCGTGCAGATCCTGCGCGGCCTGAAGTCCCGCTTCGAGGAGCATCACGGGGTCAAGTATTCGGCCTCGGCGCTGACCAGCGCCGCCGAGCTCTCGTCCAAGTACATCAATGACCGTCATCTGCCCGACAAGGCGATCGACGTGATCGACGAGGCCGGGGCCGCCCAGCGCATCCTGCCCAAGGAAGCGCAGAAGAAGATCATCGGCCGTGGCGAGATCGAGGCCATCGTCTCGAAGATCGCACGCATCCCTCCGGCGTCGGTGTCCAGCGACGATCGCAGCAAGCTCCAGCATCTCGAGCGCGATCTCATGAACACGGTGTTCGGTCAGGATCGGGCGATCCAGGCCCTTGCGGCCGCGATCAAGATGTCCCGTTCCGGTCTGGGCAAGCCCGACAAGCCGATCGGTTCGTTTCTGTTCTCCGGCCCCACGGGCGTGGGCAAGACCGAGGTTGCGCGCCAGCTGGCGTTCACGCTTGGCATCGAACTGATCCGCTTCGACATGTCCGAGTACATGGAGCGCCATGCGGTGTCGCGCCTGATCGGTGCGCCCCCGGGCTATGTGGGCTTCGACCAGGGCGGTCTGCTGACCGAGGCGGTGACCAAGAAGCCGCACGCGGTCCTCCTGCTCGACGAAATCGAAAAGGCGCACCCGGAGATCTTCAACATCCTGTTGCAGGTCATGGATCACGGTTCGCTGACCGACAACAACGGCCGCAAGGCGGATTTCCGCAACGTGATCATCATCATGACCACGAACGCGGGCGCTGACAGCCTGCAGAAGCGCTCGATCGGCTTTGCCGATTCGAAGCAGGCCGGCGACGAACTGCAAGACATCAAGCGGCTGTTCACGCCTGAGTTCCGTAACCGCCTCGATGCGATCATCAGCTTCGGCATGCTCGATGAGCAGATCATCCTGCGCGTGGTCGATAAGTTCCTGATGCAGCTCGAGGAGCAGTTGCACGAGAAGAAGGTCGAGGCGATCTTCACCGATGCCTTGCGCAAGCATCTGGCCGTCAAGGGTTTCGATCCGCTGATGGGCGCGCGGCCGATGCAGCGGCTCATCCAGGACACCATCCGCAAGGCGCTGGCTGACGAACTGTTGTTTGGCAAGCTCGTGCACGGTGGCAAGGTGACCGTGGATCTGTCGGAGTCGGAGGAGGTCTCGCTGACCTACGACGAGCTCAACGATCCGCCGAGCCCGGGTGACGAAGACGAGACCGAGCAGGAAATCGAATCGGCCTGAACCGGTGATTCTCTGGTCTGTCGAGGGGCCTCATGAGTAACTCCGACACGCGGGCCGCAGGCCCGCGTTTCCTTTCCGGGCGCAGGGCCTGGGCGCTGCTGGCGATCATCGTCGGCCTGGGCTCGGTCGGCATGGCGCTCTGGCTGCAGCACAGGTCCGACCTGCTGCCGTGTTCCTGGTGTGTCCTGCAGCGCTTGCAGGGGCTGATCGTGGTCGCGCTGGCAATCATGGCGATCGTGTTGCCGGCGATCGTGGGCCGCGCGATGGCCTGGCTCGGGGTGCTGGTGGCGATCAGTGGCCTGGGCTCGGCGCTGTTCCAGCACTTCAGCGCGTCCAAGGATCTGTCCTGCGACATGACGCTGGCCGACAAGATCATCGGCGCGCTGGGGCTGGATGCGCGCTGGCCGGATGTGTTCCAGGCGCAGGCCATGTGTCACGAGGCGAACGTTCCCTGGATGGGCGTGCCATTCGCGCTCTGGGGGGCGGCGATGTTCATCACCTTGATCGTGTGTCTGGCCGTGGCCGCGACGCGCAATCAGGATTGAGCGGGCCATCCCAATCACGGAATGCGGGCAACATGAATACACTCGATGCGCTCAAGCAGGTGACCAGGGTGGTCGCCGATACCGGTGACTTCCATGCGATGCGCGAGTATCGGCCCGCCGACGCGACCACCAATCCCACGCTGATCGTCAAAGCGCTTCAGCAACCGCGTTATCAGCCCTTGCTGACCGAGGTTGTCGCGACGGCGGCCACCGGTGACATCGATGCGGTCGCGGATCAGGTGCTGGTTCGGTTCGGGCTTGAGATCCTGTCGATCATTCCAGGCCGGGTCTCGACCGAGGTCGATGCCAGGCTGTCGTTCGACACGCAGCGCACGCTGGCCAAGGCCCGCGGGCTGATCGCGCTGTACGAGGCCGCCGGAATCGCGCGCGAGCGCGTGCTCATCAAGATCGCAGCCACCTGGGAAGGTATTCGCGCCGCCGAGCAGCTCGAGCGCGAGGGTATCCACTGCAATCTCACGCTGATGTTCTCGCTGGCGCAGGCAGCGGCCTGCGCCGAGGCCGGCATCACGCTGATCTCGCCCTTCGTGGGGCGTATCTACGACTGGTACAAGGCGCGCGAGGCACGTGATTACACGGGCGAGGATGATCCGGGCGTGCTCTCGGTTCAGCGCATCTATCGCTACTACAAGGGCTTCGGTTATCAGACCGAGGTCATGGGCGCGAGTTTTCGCAATCTGGGCCAGATCAAGGCGCTGGCGGGTTGCGACCTGCTCACGATCAGCCCGGATCTGCTTGGCAAGCTTGCCGAATCCGAAGAAGCGCTGCCGCGTCGCCTCTCGCCCGATGCCCGTGATGGCGAGCCTCTGGTACGCGTGCCCACGGACGAAGCCGGCTTTCGCTTCGCGCTCAACGAGGATGCGATGGCCACCGAGAAACTGGCCGAGGGCATTCGTCTGTTCGTGGCCGATGCGCGCCGGCTGGACGAGCTCATCGCCCAGGCACGCTGATCGGCGCGCAGAGGCGACTGGAAAATCGGGGCGACGACCGACTGAGGTGGCCGAAGTTCTGACGTATCGGCCGATCGAGGTGACAGGCGAACCCCGAAGCGACCCTCTGATCGAGACAGGTCCCTGCGGGCGGGCGCCAGGCGAACTACCCTGTCAGCCGATGCGCGTCGCTGCCGATGCGGGGTCAGCGACGGCCGGTACTGCCGAAGCCGCCCGAGCCGCGTGCGCTGTGCTCGAACGAATCAACCAAATTGAAGCGCGCCTGCACGACCGGCACGATCACCAGTTGCGCGATGCGCGCCATCGGTTCGACCATGAAGGCGGCCTCGCTGCGGTTCCAGCAGGAGATTTTCAGCTCGCCCTGATAATCGGAATCGATCAGCCCAACCAGATTGCCGAGGACGATGCCGCTCTTGTGACCCAGGCCCGAGCGCGGCAGGATCAGTGCAGCATAGCCGGGGTCGGCAACATGAATCGCCATACCGGTGCCGATCAGCACGGCCTGGCCGGCGGCCACGGTCAGCGGGGTATCGAGGCAGGCGCGCAGGTCAAGGCCGGCGCTGCCTGCGGTGGCGTAAGCGGGCAGCGCATCGGCCACGCGCGGGTCGAGGATTTTCAGGTCGATTTGCATGTGTCTGTTGCGGTGGGGCGGGCTCGAATTTCAGCGCGGCGGTAGTGCAATGAGCGCCTTGGGTGTCACCGCTTCTTCGCACCCCGGGAGCGATTGATCAGATAGATTCCCAGGGCGCCGGTTACGGATCCTAACGCCGGATATCTGAAGTCATTGTTGTCGATCAGCAGGCTGGGCACGATTAGCGTGACCAAGCCGATCAACAGCAGCACCGTGCCGATTGCTTCAAGCGAGATCTTGCCGCTCGCGCTCTGGCGCGTGCCAAGTAGGTTTTCAATGCGATTTCTCAAGGGTGTCTCGTCGATTTCCGTGCGACCTTTGTCGCACCTGTGGGGCCGCCTGCGATATTGCGCAGGATCGTGCCGATCACGGCCAGCATGACCCCGGGCGCAACCGACAGTTCGGGAATCTGGTCGCCCAGGATGACCGCTGCCGCCATCAGTGCGATACCGGCGAACAGTATCAGACGCCCGATACCGGCCAGCCCGGCCCGTGCCACGCGCGCCCCGCTTCCTGCCTTGAGTTGGTCGGCCACCCGGGCGAACACCTCGATCAGTTCCGGAGGGCCGGACTGGCGCCCGCTTGCCCCGGGCATGCCTGCCGGTGACGCCGGCCGCGGCGGCGCGAGAGGTGCGGCTTGCGCCTGGCCGGCCGCACCAGTAACGCGTCCGGGGCTGTCGAGGTGCATCGACGAGCGGCCTGCCGCGTTGTCGCGGGCCGTTTGTCGCGCGAGCAGATCATCCACGCTCGCCGCGGGCGGGGGGCTCTGAGCGAGCCGCTCGGCCACCACGCGCGCCATCGCCTCGACATCATGGTCAGGCCCGGGCCCGATCAGTTTCTCGAGATAGGCGATGAAATCGCCGTTCGGGGGTTCGATGTTCGGGAACAGGACGTTGTCGGTCATGTCGGTATCCGCTATCGGGCAGGCTGTCAGTGTGAACTGATTCGGATTCGCGCTGCAATGGGCACGAGGGCCGGTCCCGACGCAGCGATTCGAAACCCCGGGGTCAGGAATCGGGCGCCGCTATTCAGATGCGGCGGCCGATCTCGGCGACCAGTTCCGTTGCCAACTCGGACTTGCTCGCTCGTGGCAGGCTCATGCTGCCCTGGGCATCGATCAGTAGTAGTTCGTTCTCGTCGCGTCCGAAGGTGTCCGGACCGATGTTGGCCACCAGTAGCGGCACGCCCTTGCGAGCGCGTTTGGCCTGACCGTGCTCGAGCAGGTTTTCGCTCTCGGCTGCGAAACCGACGCAGTAGGGCGCTCGCTCACGGCCGGCGACTTCGGCCAGGATGTCCGGATTGGGCGCAAAACGGAGTTCGGGCACGCTGCCGGCATCGTCTTTCTTCAGCTTGTGTTCGGCCGGGTTGGCGATGCGCCAATCCGCGACTGCGGCCACGGCGATGAAGACCTCGGGTGACCAGGCGTCGCAGCGCGCGATCACCTTGGCGTGCATCTCGCGGGCAGTGATCACATCGTGGCGTAGCACCCCGGCCGGTGTTGGCAGGCCGCAGGGGCCGGCCACGAGTTCGACCTCGGCACCGGCGTGCGCGCAGGCCCGGGCGATCGCGAAGCCCATCTTGCCGCTGGATTTATTCGTGATGCCGCGCACCGGATCGATCGGTTCGTAGGTGGGGCCGGCGGTGATCAGCACCCGGCGTCCGGCCAGGTGGCCAGGCGTGAAGTGGGCCACCACCGCTTCGACGATGTCCGCCGGTTCGCTCATACGGCCGTCGCCGGTTTCGCCGCAGGCCTGATCGCCGGCGGCGGGCCCGATGAAGCTCAGGCCGTCACCGCGAAGCATGGCGACATTGCGCTGGGTGGCCGGGTTGGCCCACATCTCGCGATTCATGGCCGGCGCCACCGCCAGTGGCCGGTTGCGCGCGATGCACAAGGTGGCCAGCAGATCATCGGCATGGCCATGAGCCAGCTTCGCGAGGAAATCTGCCGAGCAGGGCGCGATCAGAATCAGGTCGGCCGCGCGCCCGAGTTCGATATGGGCCATGCCGTTCTCGATACGGGTATCCCAGGCGTCCGTGTAGACCGGGCGGCCGGAGAGCGCCTGGAAGGTGGCCGTGCCCACGAAGCGGGTGGCGGCTTGCGTCATGACGACGTCGATGGTCGCGCCGAGATCCTGCAGCCGGCGAACCAACTCCGCGGCCTTGTAGGCGGCGACCCCGCCTGTGACTCCGAGCAGGATGCGACGAGTGGCCAGAATCATGAGTGCATGCCCTTGTTCGACGAAGTGTCGGCCGATGCCACCCGAACGGGCTCAGGAGCCGCTGTGTGGTTGTACCGCCCGTTGCCGGCGCCAGCGCAGAATCTCATCCAGGATCAGCAGGATGGCACCGAGCGTGATCGCGCTATCGGCCAGGTTGAACGCCGGAAAATACCAGGGATGCTGGTAAAAGAGCAGGAAGTCCACCACCTCACCGTGAATCAGCCGGTCGATCACATTGCCGATCGCGCCGCCCAGAATCAGGGCCAGCGCGCCTGTGAACATGGGCTGACCGTGGGTCCGGCGTATCAGTTGGATGATGAACAGCGATGCCGCCACCCCGATCGCCGTGAAGAACCAGCGCTGCCAGCCATCGTGGCTGGCCAGGAAACTGAACGCGGCACCCGGGTTGTAATAGAGCGTCAGGTCGAAAAGGCCGTCGATGACCGGCCTGCGCTCATGCAGCGTGAACGTCTGCACCACCCAGATCTTGCTGATCTGGTCGAGAACGATCACCGCCAGTGCCAGCACCCAGCGCGAAAGCGGACGGGGGCCGGCCTCAGGCATGCGAGCGCGACTCACCGTCGCCGGTGAGGTTGCTCACGCAGCGCCCGCAGATGCCGGCATGCTCGCCCTCGGTGCGGACATCATCGCGGTAGTGCCAGCAGCGCTCGCATTTGGTGGCGCCGCTGACCTGCACGCGCACGCCAGCCTGCGCCGCGCGTTCGACCCGAGCGGCGGAGGTAATCATCACGAAGCGAAGATCATCGCCCAGGCTCTCGAGCAGCGCGTAGTCGTCGCCGTCGGCCGCGATCGTGATCTCGGCCTGCAGGCTCGAACCGAGTTCGCCGCGCTCTCGCAAGATCTCGATCTCCTTGAGGACACCGGCGCGGATCTCGCGCAGCCTGTCCCAGCGGGCCAGAAGTTCGTCGCGCCGGGGATCATCGGCGAAGCGAAGATAGGTTTCGGCGAAGATGGTGCCGGTCTCGGCCAGACGTGCCGGCGCGAAGACCGCCCAGGCCTCTTCGGCCGTGAACGACAGCATCGGGGCCATGATGCGCAACAGGCTGTCGGTGATGGCGTGCAGGGCGGTTTGCGCCGAGCGCCGGGCCGGGCTCTTGGGCCCGGTGGTGTAGAGCCGGTCTTTGAGGATGTCCAGATAGAACGCGCCGAGGTCTTCCGAGCAGAAGATCTGCATGCGGGCCACCACCGGGTGAAACTCGAAGCGCGCGAAATCGGCCTCGGCCGTCTGTTGCCAGCGTTCGGTCATGGCGAGCGCGTAACGATCGATCTCGAGCATCTGCTCGAGCGGCACGGTATCGGTGGCCGGGTCGAAGTCGGACACATTGGCCAGCAGGAAGCGCAACGTGTTGCGGATGCGGCGATAGGCCTCTACCACGCGCTTGAGGATCTCGTCCGACAGGCTGATCTCGCCCGAATAATCGGAGCTGGCCACCCAGAGGCGCAGGATCTCGGCACCGAGCTTGGCATAGACATCCTGTGGATCGATGCCGTTGCCGAGCGACTTGGACATCTTGCGCCCCTGGCCGTCGACCAGGAAGCCATGCGTGAGCAGCGCGCGGTAAGGCGCCACACCGTTGAGCATCGACGAGGTCAGCAGCGACGAGTGGAACCAGCCGCGGTGCTGATCGCTGCCCTCGAGGTACATGTCGGCCGGGAACATCGACTGCGCCTCGTGCGAGCCGCGCAGCACGGTCTGGTGGGTGGTGCCCGAATCGAACCAGACATCGAGCGTGTCGCGGTTCTTGATCCAGCGGCCGTCGTTCGTCTCGCCGATCTCGGCCAGCAGTTCATCGGCCTCGACCCGTTGCCAGGCCTCGATGCCTTCCTTTTCCACGCGCAGGGCGACCCGCTCGAGGATCTCGGCATAGCGCGGATGCAGCTCACCGCTCTGGCGATCGACCAGGAAGGCCATCGGCACGCCCCACTGGCGTTGCCGTGACAGCGTCCAGTCAGGGCGGTTGGCGATCATGGCGTGCAGGCGAGCCTGGCCCCAGCCCGGATAGAAGGAGGTGGCCTCGACGCCACGCAACGCGGTCTCACGCAGGGTGGGCGAGCCGTCGTTGGGTTCGACGTCCATGCCGGCGAACCACTGCGAGGAGGCGCGATAGATGACCGGGGTCTTGTGTCGCCAGCAGTGCATGTAGCTGTGGGTGTACTTCTGCGCATGCAGCAACACACCCCGCTCGCGCATCAGCGCAACGATCTTTTCGTTGGCCTGCCAGATGTTCTGGCCGCCGAACAGCGGCAGATCCTCGGCATAGCTGCCGTCGCCCAGCACGGGCTGCAGGATCTGGTCATCGGTCATCCCGTAGCGCTTGCAGGATTCGAAGTCTTCGACGCCATAGGCAGGCGACGAATGCACGATCCCGGTGCCGGTGTCGATCGTGACGTACTCGCCAAGAAAGACCGGCGAGCGGCGCTCGTAGAACGGATGCGAGAACTCGATGCGCTCGAGCGCCTGGCCCGCGGCCCTGGCCAGCACCTTGCCCTGGAGCCCATAACTCTGCAGGCAGCCTCGACCCGCTCGGCGGCCAGCAGCAGCAGGCAGGGTTCGTCCTGCCAGCGGGTCTCGACCAGGGCGTACTCGAGCTCCGGGTGCATATTCAGCGCCTGGTTGGACGGCAGCGTCCAGGGCGTGGTCGTCCAGATCACCGCATAACCAGGCCGCGCAGGCAGTTCGGTCAGCCCGAAGGCCTTGGCCAGCGCGCCGCGCTGATCGTCCGGGAAGGGGAACGCGACATCCACCGAGGTATCGGTCTTGTCGGCATATTCGACCTCGGCCTCGGCGAGCGCGGAACCGCAGTCGAAACACCAGTTCACGGGCTTCAGGCCGCGGAACACATAGCCCTTTTCCATGATGCGGGCGAGCGCGCGGATCTCGTCTGCCTCGTTCTGGAAATTCATCGTCAGGTACGGATCATTCCAGGTGCCGAGCACGCCCAGGCGAATGAAGTCCCGGCGCTGGATGTCGATCTGCGCGGTGGCATAGGCGCGCGACAGTGCCTGCACCTGATCGGTGGGCAGATTGCGGCCATGCTGTTTTTCGATCTGGATCTCGATCGGCATGCCGTGGCAGTCCCAGCCCGGAACATAGTGCGCATCGAAGCCGGCCATGTTGCGGCTCTTGACGATGATGTCTTTGAGGATCTTGTTGACGGCGTGACCCATGTGGATAGCGCCGTTCGCATACGGCGGGCCGTCATGAAGAATCCAGCGCGGGCGGCCGGCGGAGGCCTGCCGGATGCGGCCGTAGACATCGTCGCGCTGCCACTGCTCGACCCACCCGGGCTCGCGCTTGGCGAGGTCGCCCCGCATCGGAAAGGGGGTGTCGGGCAGGTTCAGGGTGGCACGGTAGCCGCCCTGGTTGGTCTGCGCGGCAGTCGGTTTGTCAGGCTTGGCCATCGGAATCCTGTGGTGATGCAAAGTACGCGCGCGCCTGAGCCGCATCGGCATCGATCTGCTGGCGCAGCGCTTCGAGAGAGTCGAAGCCGCGCTCATCGCGCAGCTTCTGAAGGAATTCGACCCGCACGGGCATGCCATAGATCTCCCGGGAGAAATCGAACAGGTGTACCTCGAGCAACGGCTCGCCATCGGCTTCGACGGCCGGGCGCGTACCCAGGCTGGCCACCGCGGGCCAGGGGCGCTCGCCAAGCCCATGCACCTGCACCACGAAGATCCCGGCCAGGGCCGGCTTGGCATCGCCAAAGCGGATGTTGAGCGTGGGAAAGCCCAGGGTACGCCCGAGTTTGCGGCCATGCGCGACCGGACCGCTGATCTCGTAGGGGCGACCCAACAATTCACGCACGCGACCGAAATCGCCCCGGGCCAGCGCATCTCGCACCAGCGAACTCGAAACGCGGTGGCCGTCGCCGTCATCGATCGTTGGCATCCGCGAGAGCTGGAAACGGCCTTCGGCCAGTTGGCTCAGCAGCGCAAAATCGCCCGCACGCCGGGCACCGAAGCGGAAGTCGTCGCCGATCAGCAACTCGCGTACTGCCAGGCCATCGATCAGGATTCGCTGGACGAAGGTCGCAGCCTCGGTTTCGGCCAGTTGCCTGTCGAACGGCAGCACACAGACACGGTTCACGCCGGCGTGGGCCAGCGCCGCCAGTTTGTCGGCCTCGACGCTGATTCGGGCCGGCGCTTCACGGCCGTGCAATCGGGCGAAATACTCGCGCGGATGCGGCTCGAAGGTGAGCACCGCCATCGGCAGGCCGGCCTGGTCGCAATGCCTGCGCAATCTGGCCAGCATCGCCTGGTGGCCAAGGTGTACGCCATCGAAATTGCCGATCGTCAGCCCGCATGGCTGGCGCTCGGTGACATCGGGCAAGGTGCGCAAAACCTCCATCTGCTTGGGCCGCGGCAAAACTTGCCATTATATCGGCCTTTGCCACTTCGGCCCCGCCCGGGTCTGGCCGATCCGTCGATATTCCGCGCGGCCGGCCTTGGGCCGCCACGCTGCTACACTCGCGGCCGATGAAGTCCTTGGTGATCTTGATTTCGGGGCGTGGCTCCAACATGGTGGCGATCGCCAGGGCCTGCCAGGATGAGCGCTGGCCGGCGCGGGTCGCGGCCGTTGTCAGCAACGACCCTGGCGCCGGCGGGCTGGCGGCGGCGGCCGGGATGGGCATCGCCACCGAGGTCGTTTCGCACAAGGCCTTCGATGCGCGCGCCGACTTCGATCGGGCACTGGCCGATCGGATCGATGCCCATCGTCCCGATCTGGTCGTGCTCGCAGGCTTCATGCGCGTGCTGGGGCCGCAGTTCGTCGAACACTTCGCCGGGCGCCTGATCAACATCCATCCATCTTTGCTGCCGTCGTTTCCTGGCCTGCACACCCATGCGCGCGCGCTCCAGGCCGGGGTGCGGGTGCATGGCGCTACCGTTCATTTCGTCACCCCGGAGCTCGACGCCGGGCCGATCATCGCGCAGGCAGTGGTGCCGGTGCTCGGCGATGATTCGGCGGCGAGCCTGCAGGCCCGTGTTCAGGCGGCCGAGCATCGCCTGTTTCCGGCCGCGGTGCGGGCAATCGTCACGGGCGCGGTCACGCTCGAAGGTGACAGGGTGAGTCTGGCACCCGGAACGCAGGCGCTCTTCGGCTTGGACGATGGCCCGGTCACAGCCTGACCGGCGCCCGGGCAAGCCGGCCGCCGATCGCCAGCGCTCGCGCGGCGGCGCCAGGTCACGGCGCGATGCCAGGGCGCCGGCGCTCGCGCTCGACCAGATCCTGGTCGAGTTGCTCCGTCTGTTGCTGCGCTTCGATCAACCGGCCGATCGGGCGATGCACGGCTTTTTTCGTGTGCATACCTCGGCCGGCCGTCGCGACCGTCAGCGGCTGGCCGACCATGCCTATGCGGTGCTGCGCGAGCGGCGTCTCTTTGCCCATCTGGCCGCTACCGGGCCCGGCCCCCTCGAGCGGCGCCTGGCGCTGCTGGCCGAGGCGAGCGGGGCGGTGCCGGCCTGGCTCAAGCCGAATGAGGCCGAGCAGGCTTGGCTGGCCAGGCTGGCCCACGTCGAGCGCGCCTCGCTGCCATGGGCCGTGCGCGCCAGCCTGCCCGACTGGCTGGCCGAGAGGTTGCAGCGCCAGTGTCCTGAAGCATCGGTTCGCCAGGCGCTGGGCGATGTCATGCTGACTCCGGCGGGTCTCGACCTCCGGGTCAACCTGATCAAGGCCCAGCCGGCCCAGGTTCGCGAGGCCTTGCAGGCCGCCGGAATCCGCACCATGGATACGCTCGCGCCAGGGCTGGCCGGGCTCGATACCTTGATCAGGGTTGCCGGGCGGCCCAATCTTTCGGCCTTGCCGGCATTCGAACAAGGCTGGTTCGAAGTGCAGGATGCCGGCAGTCAATGGATCGTTCGCGCGTGTGCGCCGCGCCGTGGGCAGACGGTGGTCGATCTCTGCGCCGGCGCCGGCGGCAAGACGCTTGCCCTGGCCGCGCAGATGCGCTCGAGCGGGCAGATCTACGCCTGCGACATCTCGGCCCGGCGCCTGCAGGCCATGCGCCCGAGGCTGGCGCGTAGCGGGGCGACGAACATTCAGCCGATGCGGATCGACGACGAACACGATGCCCGCCTCAAGCGCCTGCGTGGGCGGGCCGATCTCGTGCTGGTGGATGCCCCCTGCGCCGGCACCGGCACGCTGCGCCGCAATCCGGATCTGAAGTGGCGCTACAACGAGGCAGACCTGCAACGGCTGGCCGCGCAACAGCGGTCGATCCTGGCGGCGGCGGCCGAGTTGGTAGCGCCGGGCGGGCGCCTGGTCTACGCTACCTGCAGCCTGTTGTTCGAGGAGAACGAGGCCGTGGCCCTGGATGCCGAACAAGCCTGGCGGCAGGCAGGCGCGGGCTTCGAGCGGCTGGATATCGGTATCGGTACCGATCACACGGGTGCCCCGGCCTCTGGCGGGCAGCGCCTCGCGCCGGCCCAGACTACGCAGGAGCCGTTGGTCGCCGCCGATCCACCGCCGGTGGCGCAGGCTGCCGGGCCTGACGGGGCTGCCGGGGCCGACCGGGAGGGCCGGCAAGCTGGCGGTGGTTCCGACGCCGGGGCTTCCTTTTTGCGACTATGGCCCCACCTACATGATTGCGACGGCTTCTTTGCCGCTGCCTGGCGACGAAAGCCTGTTGCAGCCTAGACATCATGGTCGCCAGCCGACTGCCGCCGTGATGACCCGTCCATCGTGCTGATCTGCCGTTCAGAGCGTCATCCTGTTTCAGGATCGTCAAATAATCAGCAAGTTAGACAACTCGCCCGACATTGCGCGGGGTAAAATGTCTGCGCACTTCGACATAGGAGTTACATAAATACATGGACGCGGTTCTCACGTTCCTTGACCAGGGCCTGCTCGACCTCAGCGGTTGGCAGATCGTGCTCGTCACGCTGGCGCTCACCCATGTGACCATCGCCGGGGTCACGATTTTCCTGCATCGCTGCCAGGCGCATCGCGCATTGGATCTGCACCCGATATCGTCGCATTTCTTCCGTCTCTGGCTGTGGCTGACCACCGGCATGGTCACCAAGGAATGGGCCGCGGTGCACCGTAAGCACCACGCCAAGTGCGAGCGCGAGGGCGATCCGCACAGCCCGGTGGTGTTTGGTCTTCGCAAGGTCCTGCTGCAAGGTGCCGAGTTGTACCGCATCGAGGCCGCTAATCAGGAAACTGTGGAGAAGTACGGGCACGGTACGCCCAACGACTGGCTGGAGCGCAATGTCTACTCGCGCTATTCGGCCTATGGGATCGTGGTCATGCTGCTGCTGGACGTGCTGCTGTTCGGCTTTGCCGGCCTGGCTGTCTGGGGCGTGCAGATGCTCTGGAGTCCGGTCACCGCGGCGGGCATCATCAATGGCCTGGGCCACGCCAAGGGCTATCGCAACTTCGACATCGCCGACACCAGCACGAACCTGATTCCCTGGGGCATCATCATCGGCGGCGAGGAACTACACAACAACCATCACGCCTATGCCACGTCCGCGAAGCTTTCCTCGCGGTGGTTCGAGTTCGATATCGGCTGGATGTACATCCGGATCATGTCGGCCCTTGGCCTGGCCAAAGTGCGCAAGGTGGCGCCGAAGCCGCGTCTGCTCGGCCCGGCGGCGGCCAAATCGGCAGCCGATTCCGAAACCCTGCAGGCGGTCATCGCGTTGCGCTATGAGCTGATGGCCGACTTCGCGCGCGCACTGCGCAATGCCTGCACCGAAGAGGCCGCCCGGCTCAAGTCGCTGAAAAGCCCCGAGTTCAAGCTGCTCGATGCGGCTCGCGGCTGGATCCCGCGTGATTCCGCCAAATGGAGCGGCGAACAGCAGGCCAAGCTCAAGCAGGTGTTTGCGGCCAGTTCGCGGCTCAAGTTCCTGGTCGAGATGCGCCAGGAACTGGCCTCGCTCTGGGAGCGTTCGCATCATTCGACCGAGCATCTGGTCGGCCGTCTGCAGGACTGGTGTGAGCGCGCCGAGGCCAGTGGCGTTGCCGCGCTGCGCGACATGGCGCAGAACATGCGTCGTTTCGCCCCGGTCAGCTGAGCCCGACGCCGGGCGTCCGTGGTACGGGCGCCTGGCGATTGCCGCCGGCAGGCAGTTAGCCGGCAAACAACCGGCAAACAAAAAGGCCGCTCATCGAGCGGCCTTTTTGTTTGCTAACCGCCAGTGGTGGCGGTCAGGGCGTCAAGATCACTTGATCTTGGCTTCTTTGTATGTGACATGCTTGCGCGCGACGGGATCGTACTTCTTGATCTCCATTTTTTCAGGCATCGTGCGCTTGTTCTTCGTGGTGGTGTAGAAGTGACCGGTGCCAGCGGTGCTTTCGAGTTTGATCTTCTCACGCATGGTTCGCTCCTAGTTCAAACCGACACGCCGCGGGCGCGCAGATCGGCGACCACGGTATCGATACCTTTCTTGTCGATGAGGCGCAGGCCGGCATTGCTCAGGCGCAGCCGGACCCAACGGTTTTCTGTTTCGACCCAGAAACGGCGGTACTGCAGATTGGGCAGGAAGCGCCGCTTGGTCTTGTTGTTGGCGTGCGAAACATTATTGCCAACCATCGGACCTTTACCGGTCACCTGGCATACGCGGGACATGTTGCTGCTCCGATTCAACGAATTCAAATAGTTAGCCAATGACTATAACACGAATCGCGCGCTGCTGTCGAACACCATGCCGGCCAGGCGAAGGGCCAGGCGAAGGGCCAGGCGAAGGGCAGGCGAAGGGCAGGCGAAGGGCAGGCGAAGGGCAGGTGGCGCGCGGACGGGCGTCGGGAGGGCGCCGGGTCAAACCATGGGCGGGCAGGTCAAGGGGGCGGTCGCGAGCTTCCGTCGGGAAAGCCGTCGTCGCCGCCGTTTCTCTGCCGCTATAGCAGACCGCGCTCGGCGAACGACATGGTGCGGTTGCCGGCGACGATCAGGTGGTCGAGCACCCGGATTTCCAGGTGCGCCAGCGCACTTTGCAGGGCTTCGGTCAGCAGCCGGTCAGCGTGGCTGGGCTCGGCCAGCCCCGATGGATGATTGTGCGCGAAGATGATCGCGCCGGCATTCAACTCGATGGCCCGGCGCACGATTTCGCGCGGATAGACCGCGGTCTGTGAGAGCGAGCCGCGGAACAGTTCGTCGGCCGAAAGCAGCCGGTTCTGGTTGTCCAGAAACAGGGCAACGAAGCTTTCCGAGGGGCGTCGGCGCAGCCACAGGCGAAGGAAGTCCCGTACCGCGGCGGGTTTGTCCAGCACCTGGCCGCGGCGCAGATCGGCCATCAGGCTGCGCCGGGTGAGCTCGGCGGCGGCCTGCAGCGTGGCCCATTTGGCGGGGCCCAGGCCCGTCAGTTCACAGGCCGACCGTTGCTCCGCATGCAGCAGGCCGAAGATGTCGCCGAAGGCCACCAGGAGATCCTGCGCCAGGCCGATTGCAGACTGGTTGCGCGTGCCGGTGCGCAGGAAGATGGCGAGAAGCTCGGCGTCCGAGAGGGCGGCCGGGCCTTGCGCGAGTAACTTCTCGCGCGGGCGAAGGGGATCAGGCCAGTCGCGGATCGGCACGGTGCGTCCTCTGGCCCCGGGCTGCGCCGGGGCTTCGTGATGTCTCGGGCATGGTTGACCTCTTGTGCAGCCTGAAGTTGCGGGCATCCCGTAAAATCAGTGAATGAACGCGTTGCCGACGACCGTCGGGCCCCATGCCCATTTGACATTGCACTACCGGGTGGCGCTTGCTGACGGTGGGGCCGAAATCATTAGTACCTTTGGTGGCCGGCCGGCCACGCTGCAGCTTGGCTGCGGTCAGCTGGCCGAGGCGCTCGAGCAGCGTCTGATTGGCTTGTGCGAGGGCGAGGAGCGCAGTTTCGAGATTGGCGAGGGCGAGGCCTTTGGTCAGCGCCACCCGGATCTGCTGCAGTCCTTCTCACGGCAGTTCTTCGATGCCCACGCCGAACAGGAACCGGGTTCTGACTATCTGCCGGGCGATATCGTGCGCATTCGCGGCGAGGGCGGCGAGCAGGTGGCCGGGGTGATCAAGTCGATCGATGGGCAGCGGGTCGTCATGGATTTCAATCATCCGCTGGCCGGGCGGGCAATCGTCTTCGATGTACGCCTGCTGGGCGTGCTGGCCGCCTGAACATCTGATTCTGGAACATCCCGGGCTGGCCGGGGCGCGCGGGACGAAGAGCGCGCCGGTGGCCCTCGAGAGGCATGACATGGAAGCATTTCTGGCTCAACCGCGCGGAGTCTGCGCCGGCGTCGATCGCGCGATCGCCATCGTCGAACGGGCAATCGAACGTTTCGGCCCGCCGATCTATGTGCGCCACGAAATCGTGCACAACGAGTATGTGGTGAATTCGCTGCGCGAAAAGGGCGCGGTCTTCGTCGATGAACTCGATCAGGTGCCCGCTGGCGCGACCGTGGTGTTCTCGGCGCACGGCGTCTCGAGAGCCGTGCGAGACGAGGCCACGCGGCGCGGCTTCAATGTCTTCGATGCCACCTGTCCGTTGGTCACCAAGGTTCATGTCGAGGTGGCCAAGGTGCGCCGCGAGGGCTTGGAGGTGGTCATGATCGGCCATGCCGGTCACCCGGAGGTCGAGGGCACCATGGGGCAGGCGGATTCCGGGATACATCTTGTCGAGACCGTCGATGACGTGGCCCGCCTGCAGATCAAGGACCCCGCCCGGCTCGCCTTCGTCACCCAGACCACCTTGTCTGTCGACGACTGCCGGGCGATCATCGATGCGCTCAAGCTTCGTTTCCCGCACGTCGTGGAGCCGAAGAAGCAGGATATCTGTTACGCGACCCAGAACCGGCAGGATGCGGTCAAGTTCATGGCGCCGCGCTGCGATCTCGTGCTCGTCATCGGTTCGCCGAGCAGCTCGAACTCGAGTCGCTTGCGCGAGGTCGCCGAGAAGCTTGGCTGTGAGGCCCGCATGATTCGCGATGCGGGCGAATTGAACCCGAGCTGGATCGAGGGCAAGCGCCGTATCGGGATCACCGCCGGGGCCTCGGCGCCTGAAGTGCTGGTTTCGGCATTGGTCGATCGCCTCAAGGCCCTGGGGGTGAAATCCGTACAGGCACTCGATGGGATCCACGAGCAGATGACTTTCCCCTTGCCCAGGGGGTTGTCCGACAAATCGGCGCGGGCCGCTGACTAGAGTCGTGTCCCGTCGGTATCTTGACGTTCGTTCGAGTTCTCGCGGGGATGGATGTATGCCGTGACGGGCGTGCCCATCCCCGGGATACAGGTGCGTCTGGCGCGGCGCACAGACGCCGCGTGAGGACCGAACCCTGCGGCCTGGTGGCAATGTCCGAGGCCGGCGGCACAGACGCCGGGAGCTCGTCACGCCCGCCAGCCGCCTGTCGCCGGCCTGAGCCAAGGCCGCACGGGACGCGTCGCCAGAGCGGGGCGATGCCCGTACCGACTGCGGGTTCTTCCCAGCCATAGTCCCTTGTTTTGGTTACGAAAATCGATGGCGCACACCGGGTGTCCCGCGTGTGATGCCATCGGTCTCAGCGGGCTTTCAGGTCGGGCCGGTCTGGCCGTACATAGCCTGTGGACGATCTTCGTCCGGATTTTCCGAGCCCGTCGCGGATGCTTCTAACCGATATCGCCCAGGATCCAGAATATGCCGATCTCGACTATCAGGTCGCGGTCGGCGAGTTCGAGCGGCTGGATCCGTCGCTTCGACAAACGATGGCCGAGCTATTGGCCATGGGAGCCGGCGTCGGCAAGGTGATCTGCGCCAGGCTGAGCCTGCGCGACATGATGGGTGGCATGATCTGCGTCGACTGGTGTAGCAGCGGCACCCCCGACGAATACGGGTCGATCTTCTCGGCGGTCGAAATCGCCTCGATGCGCTCGCTCATCGTGGGCCAGCCGGTCAGCCAACGATTGCACGGCGAGGACACGACCACGCTCTGGCGCCATTCGATCGCGCCGCGGGGCGCGCCGATCCATGGCGAGATCGCACTGGTGATCCGCGGCGAGGCGCCCAGGGAGATGTCCGATCGACTGCGTTCGGCGATCCGCGTCGCGCGCAATATGCTGGCCGCCCATCTGCGTCATATGTCGGACACGCGCAGGCTGGCGGCAGTCTATCTGGCCTCACCCACGCTCGGCTATCTGCTCGACGGTTCGGGGGCTGTGGTGGCGGTCACCGAAATGTTCCTGCAGCACTTCGGCTATGCGCGCGAGGACGTTCTCGGGCGAAACGCGCGTCATTTCATGGCCGAGCAGACCCGCCGCGAATTTGCAAGGGTACGCGAGACGATGTGGCGCAATGGCGGTTGCAGGGACTATCCGTGCAAGTTCGTCGCCAACGACGGACGCGAGGTGGATGTTCTGATGTCGGCCAGCGTCGAGTTCAATGCACAGGGCTGGCCGGTGAATGTGAAGTGTGCGTTGACCGATGTCAGCGAATTGCTGCGCCTGCAGCGCGAGTTGGCCAGCAGCCGGCGAACCGACGCGCTGACCGGCGCCTGCAACGGTGAGAGCTTTGCCGAGCGTGTCGCGTTGGAGCTGTCGCGCGCGCGCCGTCATGCGCGTCAGCTGGTGGTGGCGGTCTTCGAACTGCGCCACTTCGATGTCTTCTCGGCTCGACAGGGTGCCGCTGAAGCGGGGCGCCTGCTGGCCTCCATCGTGGTCGATATGCGCGCCAGCCTGCGAGCCGGGGACGAGATCGCACGCATCGGTGGCTCGCGCTTTGCGATTCTGCTGGCCGAGGTTAGTGGGGACGCGAAGGAGGGCGACATGGCCGCCGTGGTCGCCGCCACTTTGCACGAGCGGCTGCTCGACAGCTTCTCGCAGAATCATGCCCAGCTCGGCGTCTGTATGGGCGTTGCGGCCAATCACGATGATCCACCGGTCGAGGTTCTGCTCGCGCGCGCGAACCTCGCCCTGCAACGGGCGATCCAGGGCCATCGATCGATCTGTGTCTGGGCCGAGCGCGAGAGTCAGGGCGGCGAGGTCGGCGATGCGGCGGCACGCGCAGATGCGGCGACGACCCTGGCTGAAGAGGTTCCCTGTGCGCCATCCCTGGCCCTGGCCCGCGATGCCGCGCACGCGATCGCCGGCCGTGCGATTCACAGTGCGAGCAACGCGCTGACCGGCGTTTCCGGGCATGCGGCCATGTCTGGTGCACCATCGGCCCCGCGACGCCGCGTCCGAACCGGGGTCGATTTGCTGGATGACACCCTGAGCGCGAGCCTGGGCGGCGCGGGTCTGTCGCTGATCGTCTGACTGCCGATCCGCCGCCAGCGGCCGTCGGCGGGCTATGATCATCGGGTTCCCGCTTGGTGTATCCACCCATGGCCATGCATCCTCATCCCCTGAAAGTCGGCCTGTTCGGCCTGGGTACCATCGGTGCCGAGGTCGCGGCGAGGCTTTGCGCCGGCATCGATGGCCTGCGACTGGTCGCCGTTGCCGCGCGAGATCATGACAAGGCGCGCCGCACCTTGACCCGGCTCGGTGTGCAGCTGCCGGTGCTCGATGCTGCGGCGCTGGCCGCCGCCAGCGACGTGGTGCTGGAGAGCGCGCCCGCTTCGGTCTTTGCCGAGATCGCCAGCGCCACGATCGAGGCCGGCCGCATATTCATGCCGCTCAGTGTCGGCGCCTTGCTCGAGCGCATGGATCTGATCGAGCGCGCGCAACTGAGCGGTGCCAGGATCATCGTTCCCACTGGCGCCTTGCTCGGTCTTGATGCCGTTCGGGCCGCGGCCGAGGGCACGATTCATTCGGTGACCGCGGTCACGCGCAAGCCGCCGCGCGGGCTGCAGGGCGCTCCGTATCTGGTGGAGCACGGCATCGATCTCGCCGGGCTCGAGGCGCCAAAGCTGGTCTTCGAGGGCAATGCGCGCGAGGCGGCCCGCGGCTTTCCAGCCAATGTGAATGTCATTGCCGCGCTGAGCCTGGCGGGCATCGGGCCGGATCGCACCCGTTTGCAGATCTGGGCCGACCCGGGAGTCGATCGCAATCAGCATCGGATCCAGGTTGAGGCTGATAGTGCTCGCTTCACACTCGAGATCGAAGGTATCCCCACGGCCGAAAACCCGGCGACCGGACGGATCACGGCACTCAGTGCGGTGGCCTGTCTGCGGGGTCTGGTCTCCACGCTGAAGGTCGGAAGCTGAGATCGGGTGAGGTCAGATCTTCGAGAGATCGACCGGCATCCAGAGCTCATTGAGATTTTTGAGGCCCCAACGGGCAGGGTCCTCGATGCCTTCGATCCGTTCTCGGCAGCCCGCCGCGCCAAGCTCGATGAGCTCGCGGGTCACCGGCTGACGCGACTTGGTGGAGTAGAACACCTTGACCATGGGTGCGGCCAGATTGGCCGGATTCTGATCGATGACCACGGCCAGCCGGCCCGAACTCAGACGCACCAGTGACCCATTCGGAAACACGCCGATGCTTTTCACGAACGCCTGGAACACGACCGGGTCGTAGGAGCCCGGCGCCCATTTGCGCATCTGTTGCAACGCGATCGTGGGTTCCCAGGCCTTCTTGTAGGGGCGGTCCGAGGTGATTGCGTCATACACATCGCAGACCGTGCCCATGCGCGCGAACAACGAAATCTGATCGCCGGCCAGGCCATCCGGATAGCCGTTGCCGTCGAGCCGCTCATGATGATGGCGGACCACATCGGCGGCCACCGGGCCCAGCGTCCCGAGGCGCTCCACGAGTTGATGACCCAGCGTGGTGTGCAGCTAGATGCTGGCGAACTCCTCGGCGCTCAGACGGCCAGGCTTGTTCAGGATGTCCATCGGTACCAGCATCTTGCCGATGTCGTGCACCAGCCCCGCGGTGGCCGCCTCGCGGACGGCCGCGTCATCGAGGCCCAGTTCGAACCCGAGCGTGGTCATCAGCCCGCAGACAGCCACCGAATGCATGAAGGTGTACTGGTCCTGTTGCTTGAGCCGCGCCAGCGAGGTCAACGTGCCCGGCTGGTCGGCCACCGATTCGATCACCGAATCCACCACCGGCATGACCGACTCCGTATCCACCTGGCGCCCGTTGCAGGCGTCATCGAAGATCCGGGTCACGACCCGCTTGGCCATGGAGCAGATCCGTTGCGCACGTTGCCAGTCGCGTTCGCTGGGCGGTGACGGCCGGTCTTTGCGATGCAGCCTGCTCTGCCCCTGGCGCGACGGCAGCGCGTGCGGGTCCATCCGACCGGGTGGCGCAGGCTTCGGTGGTCTGGCCGACGGCTGCTCGGCGAGCGGCTCTGATGTGGCGGGCGAATCGTTGACCGCCTGGATACGGGGCTGGGCCGCGGGTTCAGGGGCAGCGCCCGCGTCGCACGGCGGCTCGGGCTGCGGCCCCTTCGAGATCTCGAAGACCATGGCCTCGTCGACGGCCTCGGCCGGGGCTGACGCCTCTGCATCGCTGGCGGCACTCATCGACTCCGGCTGGCCGCTGGCCGGGACCACATCGGGGTTCGTCGGGGCCGCATCCCCGAGCGTGACATCCTGCGCTCGATCGTCGCTGTCGGCGGGTTGCGAATCGGCGTCGCGCTCAGGGTCGATCCACACATACTGCACACCCGAAGCGCGCAATTCATCGAGCGTCTGCTGGTCGCGGATACGGAAACTGCGGCGCCAGAAGCCGTGTTGCAGCCACGGCCCTTCGATCTTTCGCACATGGTCGCCGATGCGTAGGCCGGCGACATCAAGCTTGGTCAGTTTGTTCATGAACAACGTACAGTGGTGGCGAGGGCATCCACCATGCGCGGTCGCTCTCGTTCGTCGGTCGGGGCTGCGGATCACCATCGCCACGCCCTGGCTCGCACGACGATGGTCACGACTGCGGCGGAAATCTCGTCGAGAATGCTTCGATTGTCGTTGTGTCAGGCCGGCTCGGTTGAGCCGAAAACGAGGACTCGTTCCGGGTAGTTGCCAGCATAGGCGGGCGGGTGGCACCGCCAGGCGGAGCGACGCTTGGACGCTGCGTCTGGGCCGACCGACGGGCAGTCCGCTGGCGACCATGATGTCTAGGCCGGCGCAGATAGAAGCGGTCGTCGAACAGCCTGACCCAGCGCGGGGCGTAGACCACGAACAGCGTGATCAGCATGCCCTCCATCACGGTTTCGCCGGAGGCCAGCAGGAGAGCGAAGGGGAGCGTCTGCTGCCAGCCGTCGTGTGACCAGCTACCCAGCCAGGCGTGCATGGCCGCCGCCGCCAGCAGTTGCAGCGCATAGGTGACGAATAGTCCGATGAAACCCACGCCAAGCAGAAACACGAACAGGTTCGCCGGCAAGCAGCGCTGGCTGAACCGTAGCAGGCGGTAGATCACCCAGATCGGCAATGCCGCGGACAGCAGAAAGCGCAGACCCAGCGAGCCGCCGGGCGCCAGCAGATGGTCTGCGAGCAGGACCACGGCCATGGCGATCATCGCGCGCGGATAGCCGAGCATCAGACAGAGCGCGGGTGCGCCGAGATAGTGCAGTTCGATGCGCGCGCCGGCCGGCACGTGCATCTGATGACCCAGGAAGACCACGGCGGTCATCAGGGCCCAGCCGAGGTGGTCGGTCAATGAGGCGCGCGCCCAGTCCGCGCGAAGGACGGCATCGACCAGCAGCGCGAGCGCGGCCGCTGCAGCAATGACCGCCAGCCAGAAGGGGGGATCGAGATCGGCCATGCGGGGTTGCGATCGAGCCCGGCGGCCGGGGCGCCGCACCGGGGGCCGGCCCGCTGTGAAGCAGGGCCGGACGGCCATTGGTGCTGGTGAGAGGAGTCGAACCTCCGACCTACTGATTACGAATCAGTTGCTCTACCAACTGAGCTACACCAGCAAACCCGTACTTCGTACACCGTACGCGACGGAGGCAAGAGTTTATCAGAGCGTGATGCGTGACGCCGGGCGCTGGCGCGAACGCCGTTGCCAGCCAACAAAATCATGCGAAGCGCACACTGGCCACACTAGGACATGGCCGCCGGTTCGTCGCCCTTGAGCGTGATCCGGTGCAGGCGGCGGCGATGGCCATGATAGTCGTTCAGGGGGTAGTGCAGCACGGCCCGGTTGTCCCAGAGCGCGAGGTCATTGGGCTGCCAGCGCAGGCGGCAGGTGAATGCCTCGCTCACCTGGTGGCGAAACAGCATCTGCAACAGTGGCTGGCTCTCGGCGTCGGTCCAGCGCTCGAAGCCGGTGGTGTGGGCCGGATTGATGAACAGTGATGGGCGGCCGGTCTCGGGGTGGCGGCGAACCACCGGATGAACCGCGCTCCAGGCATCGACCGATTCCTGCGTGCCGTGATCGGCCAGGCGCGCGCTTCGGGTTGCCGATACCGCGGGCTGCGCCGCGCTGGAGATCGCGCGCAGGCCCATGAGCGTGTGCCACAGGCCCTCGGAGAGGGCATCGAAGGCCAGCCGCTGATCCGCGAACAAGGTGTCGCCGCCCACCGGCGGCAGCTCGAGCGCATAGAGCATCGTGGCCATTGGCGGGCAACGCTGATAGGTGGTGTCGGCATGCCAGAGGCCGCCGAAATTCACTGTCTCGTGCTCGAGCTTGAGGACCTCGGTGATCTCCGGAAAGCCATCCAGCCCGGTTAGAAACGGGTAACGATCAGGCTCGCCCCAGCGCCGCGCGAAGGCCATTTGCTGCGCCGGCTGCAGTTGCTGATTCTTGAACACCAGAACCGCCCGGTCCAGCCACAGGCTGCGCAGTTCGGCCAGCCGGGTCTCGCTCAGCGGCTCGCGCAGATCCAGGCCGTGTACTTCCGCCCCCAGGGCGGGCGTGAGTGGCACGACCTTCATGGCAGGTTCCTTGCGTGATGCCGGCGTGGGGCCCGGCATTGCCGTATGCACCCGCATGCAGCGCGCGAAAAGAGCTTGGGCGGCGCTTCGCTAGGCTTCGTCATAGGCGATGGCCGCGGCCAGCACGGCGGCATCAGCGCGCGGCGGGCCGATCAGTTGCAGGCCGCTGATGCGGCCGGCCGCGCGCTCGTCGGCCGACATCGGCACCGGCACGCTGATCGCCGGCAGGCCGGCCACCGTGGCCGGCAGAACCACCTCCATCCAGCGATGATAGGTGTCCATCTGGCGCCCCGCGATCTGGGCGGGCCAGTGCGTGCCGACATCAAACGGGAAGACCTGGGCCGTGGGCAGCGCGAAAAGGTCGACCCCATCGAAGGCCGTGCGCATCGCGTGGAAGAACTCCGTGCGCGCCACGCTGGCCTGATAGAAATCGACCGCGCTGGCCGACATCGCACTCTCGATCTCCCAGACCGCTTCCGGTTTGAGCAGCGGGCGGCGCGCCGGATTGTTGTAGTGCACGGACAGTGCGCCCCCCTGCAGACCTTGGCGCAGCACCAGCCAGGTCTGCCAGAGCTTCTCGACCGGGTACGGAAGGCGCATCGGCTCGATGATCGCGCCCAGGCTCTCGAGCCTGTGCAATGCGCGCGCAGCCTGTCCGAGGATGCCGTCTTCCATCGCCAGATAGCCGTCATGGTCGGCCAGCCAACCGATGCGAACACCGGCCAGCGGCCTGGCGCCAGCATCGGGGCGGCCTGCGCCAGCGTGGCGAACTCACTGCCGTCACCGCTGAGCGACAGCGGGTCGCGCGGGTCGAAACCGGCCTGGGTGGCCAGCAGGCGGGCGCAGTCGCGCGGGGAGCGGCCCATCGGGCCATCCACCCCGAGTTGCTGAACGAACTGCTCGGGCACCGGGTAACGGGGAATGCGGCCGAACGAGGGCCGGAAACCATAGATGCCATTGAAGCCGGCAGGATTGCGCAGCGAACCCATCATGTCGCTGCCGTCGGCCACGGCCAGGATGTTCAGAGCCAGGGCAACCGCGGCACCACCGCTGGAGCCGCCGGCACAGAGCGTGGGAGCATGGGCATTGGTGGTCGCACCATACACGGTGTTGTACGACTGCGAGCCCAGGCCGAATTCCGGCACATTGGTCTTGCCGATCATGATCGCGCCCGCGCCGCGCGAGCGCCCGACATGAAGCGAGTCTTCGTCCGGCACATGGTTCGCGAAGATCGGCGAGCCCTTGGAAAAGACGATGCCCCGCGCCTCGGACAGATCTTTCGGCGCCTGCGGTATGCCGTGCAACCAGCCGCGCGACTGGCCGGCGGCCAACTCCTGGTCTGCTGCACGTGCCTGTGCGAGCAGCGCATCGGCCGGCTGCAAGGCGACGACCGCATTGGCGAGACCATTGACCGTGTCGATACGGGCCAGCGTGATACGCATGAGCTCCTCGCAGCCCAGCGCACGCGTATGGATCATGCGCGATAGCGTCTGGGCATCATGCGTGAGAACGGGATCGGGTGGCGGATAGGCGCGGGATGGCTGAACGGTGGCGGTTTCTGTCATGGCGATTTCGGGACGGTGGTGTCGGCGGCGGTTTCGGCGGCGTGGTGTCGGCAGAAGCGGTGTCACCCGCGCGGGGTGCCTTCGCCTGCAGTCAGGCGGGCGAGGGTGTGATCGACCGAAGGATATTGCAGGCGCAGACCAAGCTCGCGCAGCAGGCGGGCATTGTCCAGACGGCGTGACTCGCGCATGAACGACCACATCATCGGTGAGACCTGCTCGCGGATTTCGCTTGCGGACAGGCGTGGCGGCGGCGGCAGGCCGGCGGCCCGCGCCACGCGCTCGAAATAATCGCCCATCTTCATGTCCTGTCCGTCGCTGGCGATATACAGCCGCGCGGCCGGTGCGCGCAAGTTTGCCAGCCACAGGGCACGCGCCAGGTCATCGCCGTGGATGTGGTTGCTGTAGCCGTCCTCGGCCTCGGTCAGGCAGGGCAGGCGTTTGCGCAGACGCTCGAGCGGCAGGCGATCATGCCCATAGATGCCGGGCACGCGCAGGATCGAGGCGCGCAGCCCGGGCCAGCCGCGTGGCCGGCTGGCCGCGCGCAGCGCCTGCTCGGCAGCCAGCCGGCGTCGCGCGCGGCCGGAGGTGGGATATGCGGGCGAGGTTTCGCTCAGGCGTGCACCACGGGCGTCGCCGAACACGCCGGTCGTGCTGCTATAGGCCAGGCGGATCCGCCTGGACGAGCGCGCGGCCGCGCGCAGGGCGCCGGCCAGGTAGCGCACGAGAGAAGGATCATCATCGCCTTCGGGCGGCGGCGGAACCAGGTAGATCTGCCAGTGCGCCAGCGCGGCCAGATCACGCCCGGAACCGGGTGAAACCGCGCGCGCACCCAGCGCCCGAATGCGGGCCCGCTGCTCGGGGCGCCGGCTGCTGGCCAGCACGGTCAGGCGGCCTGCCAGCGCTCGACAGAGACGCAGGCCGACGTCGCCGCAGCCGAGAATCAGCAGCCGGCCGCGGCGCAGCCGACGCGGCAATGCCCGGCGCCGTGAATGGCCATGACCGTTTGATCGCATCAGGCGATAATACGGGCTTTTGCCCGGGCGTCGGTGCTGCGCACGGGGCGTTCGATGCGCCCCGGGCCAGCGGGTCGGCCGGGCCAACCGGAGCACTGAATGTCCAGCGAAGGCTATCAGGTCACCATCAAGCCCAGCGACGTACGTTTCGAGGCCCACGCCGATCAGAGCGTGCTGGCGGCGGGGCTCGAGCACAATGTCGTGCTGCCCTATGGCTGCCGCGATGGCGCCTGCGGATCGTGCAAGGCGCGCATCCTCGAGGGCACGGTCGAGCACGGCACGCACTCGCCTGGCGCGTTGCGTGACACCGAGAAGGCCGAGGGCTATGCGCTCCTGTGCTGCGCGTTTGCGCGCTCGGATCTGGTCGTGCAGGCGCGCGTGATCGAGGGTGTGGCCAACATTCCGCTGCGCAAGATGCCCTCGCGCGTGATGTCGGTCGAGATGGTGGCGCCCGATGTCGCGGTGCTGAAACTGCAGCTTCCGCCCGCGGGGGGTCCGCTGCAGTTCCTGGCCGGCCAGTACATCGAGGTCATCCTGCGGGATGGCTCACGGCGGCAGTATTCCCTGGGTTGCGCGCCGCACGATGTCGAGCTGCTCGAACTGCACATCCGCCACATGCCCGGAGGAAAATTCACCGACACCATTTTCGGCGCCACGCCGGCGGTGAAGGAGAAGGCGATCCTGCGCCTCGAGGGGCCGATGGGCACCTTCTTCCTGCGCGAAGACAGCGACAAGCCGATCATCATGGTGGCCAGCGGCACGGGCTTTGCGCCGATCAAGGCGATCATCGAGCACATGCGTCACGAGGGCATGAGCCGGCCGGTGACCCTGTACTGGGGCGGACGCCGTCCGCATGATCTGTACATGGATGCCTTGTGCCGGCAATGGGCGGATGAACTGGCTTGGTTCACCTACGTGCCGGTGATCTCCGATGCCCTGCCGCAGGATGACTGGCAGGGGCGCGATGGTTTCGTGCACAAGGCTGCGATCGCCGATCATCCGCACATGGCCGGCCACGAGGTGTATGTCTGTGGCGCCCCGATCGTGGTCGCATCGGCAGAGCGCGAGTTCGTCGAACAGTGCGCATTGCCGCCAGAGGCCTTCTTCGCCGATTCGTTTACCACCGAGGCCGATGCCGCGGCCTGAGCGCGGCGCATCTGGCGGGCCCGGTTTACTCAGAGGAACAGAGCATGAGCATTGCGCCGCGATCCTGGTTGTTCGTCCCCGGCAACCGGCCCGAGCGATTCGACAAAGCGGCCGCCACCGGTGCCGATGCGATCATTCTCGATCTCGAGGATGCGGTGGTTCCCGAGGCGCGTGCGGCCGCGACAGTGGCCGTCGCCGACTGGCTGCGCTCGCGCCCGGCGGGCGCCGCCGGGCCGATGGTCTGGGTGCGGGTGCCCTCGGCCACCGATTGTCCACACGATGTGCGTGCTCTGGCCGCAATACCCGCGCTGACCGGTTTCGTGCTGCCCAAGATCGAGGCGGCCAGCGATCTCGCCGGCTGGCAGCGTCCGCTGATGGCGCAGATCGAGACCGCGCTCGGGGTGATCCGGGCCGAGGCGATCTGCGCCGACGGTGGCGAGTATCTGCAGGCCGTGGCGCTCGGCCCGGAAGACCTCTCGGTGTCACTCGGCTGCCGGGCGGATGCGGCCGGCATGCGTGCCTCCTGCGAGCGGGTGCTGCTGGCCGCACGCGCCTATGGTCGTCAGGTCTATGCCTGTCCGGGCACGATTTCCGAGTTCCGCGATCTCGATGCCTGGCGCGAGATCCTGCGGGCCGGCAAGTCCCTGGGCAGCGACGGCATGTTGTGCATCCATCCGGCGCAGGTCGCGGTGGTGCACGAGGTGTTCTCGCCCTCGGCGGCGCAGATCGAGGATGCCGGCCGGGTCGCTGCCGCGTACGAAGCCGCCGCCGCCGCCGGCCAGGGCGCCGTGCAACTGGATGGCCGGATGATCGATGCGCCGGTGGTCGAGCGGGCGCGACGGCTGCTGGCGCGTGCGCGGGCCTACGGGCTGGTCTGACCGTAGGCTGCTCGTGCGGTCGGTCGGCGTATCCTAGGGTGCCGTTCCGGGCGCGTCGCGTGTCGATGCCACCGGCCTCGAGCGCGCCGCACGTCACGGGCCGGCGACTGCCAAGGAGACCCCGATGCAGCATGATCTCACCGGATTGTCACTGTCCAGCCGTCAGCCCGGCGTGGCGGGCGCGCTCGATGCGCTCTGCCATGCCTATGTGCGCAACGGCATCGAGTTGCCGGTCAGGCTGAAGGCGCTCATCGACACCGATCCCGACTACGGTTTTGCTCATACGCTGCGTGCGGCATTCACGCTTGCCGGGTCGCGACAGGCGGATGCGCCGGTCGTGGCCGAGGCTCTCCAAAAGGCCCGTGCGCTGGCCTGTGCCGGCAATGAACGCGAACGTGCCCATCTGGCTGCCGTGCAAGCCTATGCCGGCGGTGATCCGCTGCTGGCCGTGCGTCGGTGGGCGGACATCTGTGCGCACTGGCCGACCGATGTGTTCGCGTATCGCTTTCATCACTTCGTCGCGTTCTGGCTGGGGCGCCCGGAGGCCATGCTCGCGCTTGCCCGGCAATCACTGCCACACTGGCGCCACGAGTGGCCGGTCTACGGTCCCCTGCTCGCGTGTCAGGCCTTTGCCCACGAGGAGTGCGGTCTGTTCCTGGCGGCCGAGAACTACGGCCGGCGCGCCGTCGAACTCGATCCCGGTGAGCCCTGGGGCGCCCATGCAGTGGCCCATGTGATCGAGATGCAGCAGCGTCATCACGAGGGCATCGTCTGGCTGGATTCGCTGAGTGCGAACTGGCATGACCGCAACAACCTGCGCCACCACCTGTGGTGGCATCTGGCGCTCTATCACTTCGAGCTGGGTGACGATGCGCGAGTGCTCGAACTCTATGACCGGGGCTTTCGCGATCGCGGCTCGCCGCTGACCCAGGCCGTGCCCGATCTGTACATCGACCAGCAGAACGCGGTGTCGATGCTGGTGCGGCTCGAGTTGCAGGGCATCGATGTCGGTGATCGCTGGCACGAGCTGGGCGAACTGGCGCTCGCCCGCATAGGCGATTGCACGAATCTGTTCTCGGTGCCGCACTATCTGCTGGCCTTGCTGGCCACCGGGCGCAAGACCGAGGCGGGAGCGATGGCCGAGGCGGTGCGCGCATTCGCGGAAGGGGGGGGGGCCGGGGCGGACCGGGTGGGTGCCGATCAGCGCCAGTCTGCTCGCGAGGCACTGGTGCCTGTCTGCGAGGCGATCCTCGATCGTGATCGCGGTGATTTTGACTCGGCCTGCGATCATCTGCGTGCGGCGCTTGGGGGCGCGTTCCGGCTCGGTGGCAGTCACGCCCAGCAGGACCTGTTCGGCCAGCTCGCCGCCGACTGCGCCTTGCGCGCCGACCGGCAGGATCTGGCGGCCCTGCTGGCCACTCGGCTGGCCGGCCGCTATGGCTGGTCGCTGGCCGGCCGGCGCGGCTACCGGGTGCTGGCGTGATCCGCATCGGCGGGTCAGTCGCGCGCACCGACAATCGCCGCCTCTGACGAAACTGGGTAAGCGCTGACCAAGGCAGGTTTTGCTCAAGCGTGCGTCGGGCCCGACCTGAGCGACCGATCAAAGGTGGCCACGAAACTGTCATAAACCCCCCGTATCTTTCGCCCATCGAACGAACGGGAGGGTCCGATGTCCGCGGATATCGCCATCGCAGGCGTCTCCAAGTCCTTTGGAACGACGCAGGCGCTACGTGATGTGTCGCTGCGTATCGCAGCCGGCGAAATGGTCGCGCTGCTGGGTGCTTCCGGCTCTGGCAAATCGACGCTGTTGCGTCACATCAATGGTCTGCTGGCGGCGGACCCCGGGTCCGGAAAGATCGTCGTCGCCGGCCGCACCATTCAGGATGCCGGCAAGGTCTCGCCGGGCATTCGCGAACAGCGCGCGCAGATCGCCACGATCTTCCAGCAGTTCAATCTGGTCGATCGCCTGCCGGTGATGACCAATGTACTGGCCGGTGCGGTTCATCGCCTGCCGCTATGGCGCACCTTGCTGCGTCGCTTTCCACGTGCCGAGTATGGCCGCGCCTGGCAGGCACTGGAGCGGGTGGGAATCAGCGAGCGCGCCTGGCAGCGCGCGTCGACGCTATCGGGGGGGCAGCAACAGCGCGCCGCCATTTCGCGCGCCATCGTGCAGGGCGCGCGGGTGATCCTCGCGGACGAGCCGATCGCCTCGTTGGACCCCAACAGCGCGCAGCAGGTCATGCACCTGCTGCGCGAACTCAATCAGCAGCTCGGCATCACAGTGGTCGTGTCGCTGCATCAGGTGCAGTTCGCACGGCGCTTCTGCCCGCGCATCGTCGCATTGCGCGAGGGGCGCGTGGTCTTCGACGGCAGCTCTGCAGAACTGACCCGTGCACGCCTGAGCGCGCTCTACGGCGCCGATGTCGAGTCCGGGTGGGATGACACCCCGGCCTCTTCGTCACCGGTGGTCATCGCGCCTCGCATCGCGCTCAAAGCGCGCGTCGCCTGACATCCGGCCGACCGTCGACCGGGCCTCCTACCTACCTTTAACCCCCGCCGCACTCTCAACCACCACGAGGAATCTCATGAGCAAGACCCTGATTGCCGCCGCGCTCCTGGCCGGCCTGGCCAGCACGCAGACCTTTGCTGCCGAGAGCATCAACTTCGGCATCATCTCGACCGAATCGACCGCCAATCTCAAGCAGGCCTGGGAGCCGTTCCTGGCCGATATGCGCAAGGGCACAGGCCTGGAGATCAAGGCATTCTTCGCGCCCGACTATGCCGGCATCATCGAGGGCATGCGCTTTAACAAGGTGCAGGTTGCCTGGTACGGCAACAAGTCGGCGATGGAGGCCGTGGATCGCGCCAACGGCGAGATCTTCGCGCAGACGATCGCGCCGGACGGCAGCAATGGCTATTATTCATTGCTGGTCGTCCATAAAGACAGCCCGATCAATAGCCTGGATGACGTTCTGGCCAACAAGGCCAAGCTGCAACTGGGCTTTGGCGATCCGAACTCCACCAGCGGCACCCTGGTTCCCGGCTACTACGCGTTCGCGCTGAACAATGTCGATCCGGCCAAGGATTTCAAGCGCATGGTGCGTGCCAATCACGAAACCAACCTGCTCGCGGTTTCCACCAAGCAGGTCGATGTGGCGACCAACAACACCGAGAACTGGGGCCGTTTCGAGAAGACGCATCCGGAGAAGATCGCGCAGCTTCGTCAGGTCTGGAAATCGCCCCTGATTCCGAGCGATCCGCTCGTCTGGCGCGTCGACCTCGATCCGAAGATCAAGGCGAAGATGAGTGATTTCCTGTTGGCCTACGGCAAGACGGATGCCCGCGAGAAGCAGGTCCTGCTCAACATCGGCTTCGCCGGCTTCAAACCGTCCAATGATGATCAGCTGATTCCGGTTCGTCAGATCTCCTTGGTCAAGGAAAAGACCAAGCTGCTCAACAACGACAAGGTTGCCGAGGCCGACAAGGCCACGCGCATTGCCGAGATCGACAAGCAGCTTGCCGAGCTGGCCAAGCGATCCATCAAGGACTGACCGAGCCCGGCCAGCAGCGGAGTGACCTGAGATGTCGACAGCAAGACCGATTCACGAGCGGGTGCCGACAATGCCGGTGCCTGCTGCGGCGATGCCGCCACGCGTGTCGTGGGTCAGCCTTGGCCTGTGGGCACTGGCACTCGCGCTGCTGGCCGGCTCGTGGCGGGGGGCCGATATGCGCCCGGCAGATCTGTTCGGCGACTCGGCCAATATGACCGAGTACCTGAGCGGATTCTTCCCGCCCGATTTCACCGAGTGGCGTTTCTATGCGCAGGAACTCATCATCACGATCCAGATCGCGATCTGGGGGAGTGCGCTGGCGGTCTTGTCCGCCATACCATTCGGCCTGCTCAGCGCGAGCAATATCGCGCCGCCCTGGGTCCATCAGCCCGTGCGACGGCTGATGGATTCCTGCCGGGCGATCAATGAGATGGTCTTCGCGCTGCTGTTCGTGGTGGCTGTCGGGCTCGGCCCCTTCGCGGGCGTACTTGCCCTTTGGGTGCACACGACAGGCACCCTGGCCAAGCTGTTCTCCGAGGCGGTGGAGGCGATCGACCCACAGCCCGTCGAGGGCATTCGCGCCACGGGTGCCAATCTGCTCGAAGAAATCGCTTTCGGCGTGATTCCCCAGGTGACGCCACTATGGATCTCGTTCTCGTTGTATCGATTCGAAGCCAATATCCGGTCGGCGTCGGTGGTCGGCATGGTTGGTGCCGGCGGCATCGGCATGGTGCTCTGGGACGTGATTCGAGGCTTTCAATACGGTCAGACCGCTGCGGTGCTGATCATGCTGATCGTGACGGTCTCGGTGGTCGATCTGCTATCGTCGACGATCCGCAGACGATTGATCTGATTTGGTGGTCCGGCAGAGGCGATGATGGACAAGAATGGCATTGTCACGCTTTTTGCAATGCACGGCATGCGGCACTACAGCGGAGAGCGGGCCGAGGCGGTGACCGCGCTCGAGCATTCGCTGCAATGCGCCACCCTGGCACAGCAAGACGGCGCATCGGCAGGCTTGATCCTGGCCGCGCTGCTGCATGACATCGGGCACATGACCCGGCGTAGCGAGAGCATCCGCGATGACGTCGATGACCTGCATGAGCTGATCGGGGCCAGGATGCTGTCTCGGGAGCTGCCGCCATCGGTCACCGAGCCGGTTCGTCTGCACGTGGCCGCCAAGCGCTATCTCTGCGCGGTAGACCCGGCCTATATGGCGGGTCTTTCACCCGCATCGGTGCACTCTCTCAGTCTTCAGGGAGGGCCGATGAGCGGCGCGGAGATCGAGCGGTACAAGGGCGAGGCCTACGCCGAGGACGGCCTGCGCCTGCGGCGCTGGGACGATCTCGCCAAGACGCCCGGTCGGGCGACGCCTCCGCTAGAGCATTTCCTGGCTCTGCTCGGGTGTGTTCGCTGAGCGATGCGTGCGGCTTGGGCAGGTCGGGAATTCGCCGGCCTGATTGCGTACCAGCGCGATCTCAAGTCCTGGGCCGCCTGGGTTCGGATATCAGTGAACCCGGCGCCCGCCAACCCAGACATCACGCACGACTGGCAGGCTGTCGAACTCCCTAACCCGGATCAGGTCGCCTAGCAGGCCGATGGCGATTTCGCCGCGATCGTCGAGGCCGGCTGCCCGTGCCGGATTGCGGCTGACGGTGGCCAGGGCTTCTGGCAGCGCGAGGCCGGCCTCGTGGTGCAGGCGCCAGGCGGCGGCAATCAGGCTGGCCGGCACGTAATCGGAAGACAAGGCATCGAGCAGGCCGTCGCGGGCGAGATCGATCGCGGCGACATTGCCCGAATGAGAGCCGCCGCGAACGACATTGGGCGCGCCGGCAACTGTCGACAGACCATGCTCGCGTGCCTGGCGGGCAGCCAGTGCGGTGGTGGGAAACTCGCTGATCGAGGCGCCGTCGCGCACCGCCTCGGCCACGTGGGCCTCGGTGGTGTCGTCGTGCGTGGCCAGCGCGATGCGGCGCTCGCGCGCGAACGCCGCAAAACTGCCGGTTCGGTGCCGAGTAGCGTTCCTGGCGTTCGGGCGCATGCATGACTTCGTGGTCGAACTGTTCGTGGGTCCAGCCCTTCTTGCCGGTGAAGTAGGTACGCGCGTGTTCGATGTCGGTCCATTGCCGCTGGCCCGGCGTGTGGTCCATCAGCGAAAGCATGCGCAACCGTGGGCAGTTGGCGTAGGCCTCGAAGAGTTCACGGGTATTGGACGCAGGCAGCTCGCAGCGGACATGCAACAGGTGCCGGGCGCGCAGCATCTCGGCCGCTTCGAGGCGGTCGAGGAGCTCGATCAGGTCGGCATGGTTTTGCGACCTGAAGCTTTCGCCATAGGGGTCGCCGACGCCGAGTGCGTCGAACACGGTGGTGATGCCGGCCGAGGTGACCTCGGCATCATGCGCAAGCAGTGCCGGCTGGGCGGGGAAGTGCGTCTTGGGGCGCGGCATCAGGTGCCGCTCCAGGTTATCGGTATGGATCTCTACCAGGCCGGGCAGCAGCCAGTCATTGGCCAGGTCGATGGCACCGGGCAACATGCTTGCGCCGGACTCGATCGCGCTGATGCGCCCGTCACGGATGTGCAGGCTTCCGTGTACCACGGTGTCGGCCAGGACGATCCGGGCGTTGGTCAGAATCAGGTCGGGGTGGGCGCTGGGCATCGGGATTCAGAGTGTGACGAGTTGATCGGCCACTGTGGTGCGAACCGCTTCATCGTGGAAGATGCCGACCACTGTGCAACCCGCGGCCTTGGCTTCTTCGATCATCGCGATCACGATATCGCGATTGGCATTGTCCAGCGATGCCGTGGGTTCATCCAGCAACAGCAGCGGGGTGGGGCGTACGAAGCCGCGGGCGATGTTGACCCGCTGCTGTTCGCCGCCAGAAAAGGTGGCTGGCGGCAGCGCCCATAGTGCACTCGGGATGCGTAGCCGCTCGAGCAGCGCCGCCGCGCGCTCGCGGGCGTTCGCCAGCCGCCGTTCGTGTTCGTCGTCGCTCATCGGCGGCAGACCCTCGAGACAGCGTTCGGCAACCACATCGAGAGCGGGCACCCGTGGCACCACACGCAGAAACTGGCTGACCGTGCTGATCACCGAGCGGCGCAGGCGAAGCAGGGTCTGGTCGCCGGCAGCGGCCAGATCCAGACGCGTTGTGCCATCCTGCTCGAGAAGGATTTCGCCGCCGTCGATCCGGTAGTTGCCGGACAGACACTTGAGGATGGTGGATTTGCCACGGCCGGACGCACCGGTCAGTGCGGCGCAGCGACCGGGTTCGACGCGCATCGAGAACTGGCTCAGGACATCGAGCACCCGGGAATCCCGCAGGTGCAGGGTGAATCGCTTGCGCAGCTGGCGAATGTCCAGCGTGATCGGGCGGGCGGGGTCGAGTGGCATCATCCTTGGAGCACCGAAGAGACCAGCAGTTGGGTGTAGGGATGCTCGGGATCATCGAGAACCCGGTCGGTCAGGCCGGCTTCGACGATCCGGCCGGCGCGCATGACGATGGTTCGATGGGCGAGCAGGCGCGCAACGCCGAGATCATGGGTGACCACGATCACCGATACGCCGAGACGGCTGACCAGCACCCGCAGGAGGTCCAGCAGGCGTGCCTGCACCGAGACATCCAGGCCAGAGGTGGGCTCATCCATCAGCAGCAGCCGTGGCGAGCTGACCAGGTTGCGCGCGATCTGCAGACGCTGCTTCATGCCACCGGAAAACTGGCGCGGTGGGTCGTTCAGACGGGCGGTATCGAGTTCCACCCGACGCATCCAGTCGAGCGCGGCCTCGTTCAGGCGACCGAAGTGGCGCCAGCCGAGATCCATCAGGCGCTCACAGACGTTCGCACCGGCGCTCACCGACATGCGCAGCCCGTCATCCGGATTCTGGCGCACGAAGCCCCATTCGGTGCGATTGAGCGCGCGCCGGCTGGTCTCGGGCAAGGTGGTCAGATCGAGTAGCGCACCGTCTCTGGCGAGATAGTCGACCCGTCCCGCCTGGATCGGCAGCGCACCGGCCAATACATTGAGCAGGGTGCTCTTGCCGGAGCCGGATTCCCCGACGACTGCCACGACTTCGGCCGGATGCAGTTCGAGAGAGACATCGTTCAGGGCCAGGCGCTCACCAAAGCGGTGCGAGAGCCCAGACACGCGCAGCACGGGATCGGGTGTCGCGACATACCCGTCGCCGCCTGCGTCGAATGCCGGGTCCGGGATCGGGTCGTGGCGTCGGTCGGTCTCACCGATCGTGACATGTTCGGACATCATCGGCGTGACTCCTGCGGGGCGGATGCCGTCTCCTGCATATCGAGACGCTCACTGCAATAGTCGGTATCCGAACATGTCCAGATCGTGTCGCCATTGGCCAGCGGCAGTTCGTCGAGATAGGAATCATCGGCGCCGCAGCGCGCGCAGCGGTGCGGGGCACGGGTGGGCTGGAACGGATGATCTTCGAAATCCAGGCTGCGGACATCCGTGTATGGCGCAATGGCATAGATACGCTTCTCGCGGCCTGCGCCAAACAGCTGTAGTGCCGGCATCTGGTGCATTTTCGGATTGTCGAACTTGGGTATCGGCGACGGCGCCATCACGTAGCGACCATTGACCAGCACCGGATAGTCGTAGGTGGTCTCGATGTGCCCCCATCGCGCGATGTCCTCGAACAGCTTGACTCCCATCAGGCCGTATTCCCGATAGCCATGGAGCTTGCGCAGTTCGGCGCGATGCGGTTCGAGCCGGTAGAGCGGGTCGGGTTGGGGTACCTGGTAGACCAGGATCTGGTCTTCGGTCAACGGATTCTCCGGAATCCGATGGCGCGTCTGGATGATCGTTGCCCGGCGAGTGCGTGTCGTGGTCTGAACGCCGGTCACCCGTTGGAAGAAGTTGCGGATGTTGACCGCATTCGTGGTGTCGTCAGAGCCCTGGTCGATCACTTTGAGCACGTCGGTCGCGCCGATGATCGCCGCGCTCACCTGGATGCCACCCGTGCCCCAACCGTAGGCCAGGGGCATCTCGCGAGATCCGAAGGGCACCTGATGACCGGGTATGGCCACGGCCTTCAGAATCGTGCGCCGGATCATGCGCTTGGTGTTCTCGTCCAGATAGGCAAAGTTATAGCCGGCCAGAGGTGCCGGTTCGTGGGTCGCGGCGGGTATGTCAGCGTTCATCGTCGAACTCCGTGGCCATCGTGGCATGCCGGGTGTCGGATGGGTCGGTGCCAGTGCCCGTGCTTGGGGCGTGAGCAGGATCCTCTGCCTGGCCGGCATGTTCGGCGCGCAGGCGGCGAATCAGATGTAGCTCGGACTCGAAGGTCACATAGTGCGGCAGCTTCAGATGCTGGACGAAGCCACTGGCCTCGACGCTGTCACCATGGGCCAGGGCGAACTCCTGATCCTGTACCGGGGCGTTGGCGGGCTCGTCGAACTCTTCGTGACGCATCGCACGATCGACCAGCGACATCGCCATCGCCTTGCGCTCATTGTGGCCGGCCACCAGACCGTAGCCGCGCGTGAATGTCGGCGGCTGGCCAGCGCCCCCCGTGAACTGATTGATCATCTTGCACTCTGTGAGTTCGATCTCACCGATCATGATCTCGAAGCCGAGTTCGTCGGGCACGATGCTCACCGGCACGGCACCGTGGCGGATCTCGCCGCCAAACGGATGGGTGTGGGCATAACCGCGTTGCGTGGAGTAGCCCATGCCAAGCAGCCAGCCTTCGTCGGCGCGCGCCATCATCTGCAGCCGTGCCGACCGATTCATGGGGAAGCGGGGCGGATGACGCGTGATATCCGGCGGGGGCGGGTCGTCCGGATCCGGTGCCACCGGCTCGACCAGGCCCTGTGCCTGAAGCGTTGCCAGTGCGTCGGGGCACAGGCCGAAATCGTCAATCGACCGTTCGGCGTCTGTATCCAGCGCGCCGTGCCGGCTCGAATGCGTCGACCGTTCTGACTGGCAAGGCGGCTCGTCTTGCTCCAGAAGGCTGAAATCGAGCAGGCGCTGCGTATAGTCGAACGTTGGCCCGAGCACCTGGCCGCCCGGCAGATCCTTGAAGATGGCAGACACGCGGCGCCGCACGCGCATGCGGTCGGTGTTCAGCGGGCAGGTGTTGCCGATGCGCGGCAGCGTGGTTCGGTAGGCGCGCAGCAGAAAGGCCGCCTCGATCGAATCGCCGCACGCCTGCTTGATGGCCAATGCAGCGAGCTCGGGATCGATGACCGATGCTTCGGCCATGACCCGGCTCACCAGCAGGGCGAGTTGCTGGCGGATCTGCGCGACGCTGAGCGCTGCAACGCCGGTGTCGCCACGGCGATAGCGGGCCAGGAGTTCGCGGGAGGCGTCGATCGCCTCTTCACCGCCCTTGACTGCGATGTACATCAGGCGAGCTCCAGATGGGTGGTACGGGGAATGGCCATCACGGCATTGGCTTGCACCAGGAGGAGGTCGATGCCACGTGGGAACAGGGGTTCGAGTGCAATGCGCGAGCGCCAGAAGGCATCAGAGGGGCCCGACACCCGGATCTGACTCGGTGATGCCAGGCCCGGGCCCGAGAGGCGGATCGGCCGACCGCGATCGAGCGCATCGACCACCAGGATCAGGGTGGCGCCGAACTGGGGGTCGAGGTCATCGCCCGCTGAGAAGGCGGTGAGCGGTGCGTCCTGGTCGCCATCGTGGAGCGCGAAATCGGCCTCGGCCGCTGCCTCGACGATCGTCGTGCCCGTGTGAAAGCGCAAAGAATCGATCATCCGGTTGTCCGCGCGCCAGCGCTGCCCGCACCAGAGTCTTGTATCGGCATCGCAAAGCGCCAGCAGGATCGCAACCGCGGCGCCCGGTATCTGCTCTGGCCATGGCAGCTGGTGCGCCACCGGTGTGACGATTCGGCCAGGGTAGGACATGGCCTGCAATGTGGCGCGAAACGCCCGCTGGGAATCGGCCACCGGACTGACCAGACCGGGCAGGATGCGGGCGAGATCCATCGGCATGTTCGAGCGCGCGACGCTGGTCATGACAATGTCTCCGGCGTGAGCGTATCGAAGCGCACACGGCTGCTCGCGCTGTCCTGACTTTCCTGCTGCCAGGTGCGTCGCAGCTGTACCAATAGCGGTGCAAGCACCTCGCGGCGCAGTCGTTCGTGATGCGAGGGCAGCTGCAGCAGGGCGTCCAGACGTGCGATTTGCGAGACGATTCGCGGGCAGCGGCCGATCCGGTAGGCAACGCCGGCGGTGCCGTGCCGGCTGCGCACGGTGCAGCGCGAAACGGGGATCTCGGCAAGATTGAAGCGGTTGCCGCCTCCGTCAAGCCGCGCGTTGGCCATCATCAGACCGGTTTCGGGACCACGCAAAACCTCGAATGTTTCGTCGCGCAGGTTTGCATCGGCCAGCTCGGCAAGCAGCGCGGCGTCGGCGAGCGCCAGCAGACCGAGCCAGTCGGCCCGCTTTTCGACATCGAACTCACGCATCTTCGCTTCCTCGGCGGTATCTCAACCTGTCTATACAGGCTACACTATTTATCTCATTCAGAAATGAAGAATCGATGACATGACCGAGAAACTGATCGAGGAGCAGCTGTCTCGCCCGGTCTGGCTGCAGATTGCCGATGTGCTGGCGGGGGAGTTGTCCGCGGGCATTCCTGCGGCCGGTGAGCGCCTGCCCAGTGAGCAGCAGTTGGCCGAGCGCTTCGGGGTGAATCGCCATACCTTGCGCCGCGCCACGCGCCATCTGGCCGATTCCGGTTTTGTGCAGATCCGCGCCGGCGCCGGCGTGTATGCACGTCAGTTGGTGCTCGACTATGCGCTGCGCAGGCGTACCCGGCTGAGCCAGAATCTGGCTGAGAACGGCGAATCCGCGCGTCGTGAGCTGATCGATGCGCCGATCGAATCCGCAGGCCGTTTCGCACGCGCGCTGGGTGTTGCCGCCAAGACCGAGGTTCAGGTGTTGTGCACACGCTCGCTGGTTCGTGGCAAGCCCATCGCGCTGTCGCGGGCAGCCTTTCCGCTGCCGCGCTTTGCCGGCATCGCCGAGCACTTCCAGTCGCTTCGATCAATCGCGGATGCCGTGGCGCTGTACGGTGTGCGCGACTACCACCGCAGACGCAGCGTCGTGTCTTGCCGCCTGCCCTCCGACGAAGAGGCCAATCGCCTGTCGCGGCCGGCCAGCCTGCCGGTGATGGTGGTCGAATTCGAGAATGTCGACGGTGACGGCAGGGGGGTCGAGGCCGGCAGCACGGTTTTCGCGGCCGATGCGGTACAACTGACAGTCGACCACGAGGCACTACGGTCATGAGCGATCACGGTGCCAACGAGGGCCGCGGCGGCACCGGTGCGAGCCGCTTTGCGCTTTATTATCAGCCCGAGGCCGACGAGGCGCTCGCGCGGGCAGGCGCTGGCTGGCTCGCGGGGCAGGTGCTCGATCATGATCCCTGGCCCGGATGGCTGGCCTCGCCCGCGCGCTACGGATTTCATGCCACGCTCAAGGCTCCGTTCAGGTTGATCGAGGGCGCCACCGCCAATGATCTGGCGGACTGGGCGATGCAACGTGCCGCTTTGATGGATGCCTTCGAGCTGCCCGCATTGGAGCCGCAGTGGTTCGGTGAGTTCCTCGCGCTGCGACCGCGCGACGGTGATCCACCGGCGGATTCCCCGCTACGCTGCCTTGCTGATGAATGGGTGGCGGTGCTCGAACCGTGGCGGGCCGAGCTCGATGCGCATGAGATTGCCCGGCGCGATCCCGCGCGGCTGAGCGCCGTTCAGGCGCGCAATCTGCGGCGTTGGGGATACCCGGCGGTGTTCGATGCCTGGCGGTTTCATATGACGCTCAGCGGACCGGCGCCGGCCGGCATCGACGCGCGGGCACGAGCGCGATTGCTCGACCGTGCCCGTATGCATTTCGCTGGCGCGCTCGCACGCCCCGTTTATGTGCAATCGGTCTGCGTTTGCGTGCAGGCGCGCCAGGAGGAGCCGTTCGCCATCTTGCAGCGGTTGCCACTGCGGGGATTTTCGGGTTAGGGTTGGCCGTCGAGAGCTCGGGCGCGTGCCGGGAGGAATCATGATCTTGCACAGATCGGCTGCGCTGCTGGTTTCCGGCCTGCTGCTTGGCGCGTGGGATGCTCACGCCGCGTCCGGGCCGCCTGCGCCGGTCGGGATGGCTCCGGGGGTGCTCGCTCCTGTCATGACGGCCCAGTGGAACGGGCAGATGCAGAGACCTGCGATCAATCCTGTCGCGGCGCGCAATGGCGGGGCCTTGCGCGTTCAGCGTGCCACGATCGTCGACCCATCGGGCTTCGAGCGCGCGATGAACGCCGTCCATCTTTGGGTGCCGAGCGGCTTGCAGCCGCGTGGCGGCGTGGTCTGGCGAACGCAGGCCAATGCCTGCCCGAGCGGGCCTGTGATCGACTGGATGGCGGAATCCGCGGATCGCCTCTGGGCCGTCGAGGTCCGGCCACCGATTGCCTGGATACGGGCCGACACGCCGGCGGTGCCGGGCACCGTCTGCCCGGTGCTGCCGCTGGATTCGGTGCGTTCACTATTGCATGCCTGGGTTCGGAATTACCGGCCGAATGCGCAAGTGCTCGATTACCGCCGCGGCCGGATATCGAAGGCAAGGCGAGAGCCGCTGGAATAGGCGGCACGATGAATGCGGGGCGTTCGTGCGGCGAACCCGGGTCGAGGCTGGTGAGATTCTGGTCGGGTATGGCATCAACGGGCAGGCGGTGCGCGAGACGATTCTCACGATGGTGATACTGACCGAACAGAGTGCGCAGTCCGTCAGCGGCTGGATCACGATCGGTAGCGGGGACAGTTCACGGATCCTGACGATGCGCGCGCCGGCGGGCCAACTGGATTTCGTGCACGCGGAAACCGTCTTCGGCAGTCTTCGCGACGACCCGGCCTGGGCGGCGCGAATCGCCGATTTTCACCGCAAGATCGCGGCTGATAATCTGCGCACCGCGCGCAACATCAGCGAAATAAACCGGCGCAGTGCCGAGGATATCAATGCCATCCTGGCCAAGGGGCGGAAATCCTCGAACGACGCCTTCGAGCGGGGACGCCGGGAGACGAGCGAAATGATTCGCGGCGTCGAGACCTGGCGCGATCCGGTCGACGAGCTTGCGCGAGAACTCCCGCAGTCAGATCATGCATGGCGGCTCGATGACGGCTCATTCGTGGTGACTGATGATCCGAACTGGCAGCCCGGGGAATTTGGCCTGAATGGCCGGCGACTGGAGCGTGTGCAATGAGCGCGCCCGAGTCTTCTGCCGGTGCCGGATGCCGGCGTTGTGGCACGCGGCTCGCGGTGTTTGCCAGTCTGCTGACTGCGGCCTCACTCTGTCATGGGCAGGATCGCTTCCCGCGCCCGGGATGCGCGGCAGTATCGGGCCCGACGGTGTGGTCCGCGGCGGGCAGATGGCGCCCGCAACGGGCGGGTCCGGCCCGGGCGCTCCGGGCTGGGGGCCGGTGCAGCCAGGCGTGGGAGTCGATGCCTCGCGCGGGCGACCGACCATGGGGCCGGCGACTGCCCCCGGCCAGCCCTACGCTGATGCGTCGGCGGCCGAGCGCGCGCGTGAACTGATCGATTTCGGGGTGCCGGCCACTCGCTTGCTCGCGGCCAATCTGCACGGGCCCACCCCGAACCAGATTCCCGGGGGCGCACCATCGTCACCTCGGAATTGGCCGCAGCGATGGCAGACGGCCGGCCCTTGCTTGTCTTCCATGTGCTGGGCGGCAATGAGCACATTCCCGGTGCGCTGGCGGCCGCTGCCGCATCGGAGCCGGGCAACTTCAATGACGCCAACCAGCAGGCCTTTGCCGATTATCTCGCCAATGTCACGCGCGGCGATCGGGCGATGCGGCTCGCGTTCTACTGTGCGGGCATCGAGTGCTGGATGTCATACAACGCGGCGCTGCGGGCGATCGCCGCCGGCTACACGTCGGTGTTCTGGTACCGCGGCGGACTGCAGGCCTGGCGCGATGCCGGTCGCCCGATCGCGCGTTGAACGGCCGGGTTCACCGCTTCACCCGAACACACCGGTGACATAGTCCTCGGTCAGCTGGTGGCGCGGTGCGCTGAACACCTGTTTGGTTTCACCGATCTCGATCAGATCGCCCAGGTGAAAGAAGGCAGTGCGATTCGACACACGTGCGGCCTGTTGCATGGAGTGTGTGACGATGGCGATCGACAGCGACTGGCGCAGCTCGAGCATCAGTTCTTCGATGCGCGCGGTGGAGATCGGATCCAGCGCCGAGCATGGCTCGTCCATCAGCAGCACCTCGGGTTGCACGGCAATTGCGCGCGCAATACAGAGACGCTGCTGCTGACCGCCCGACAGACCGGTGCCAGGAAGTTGCAGCCGGTTCTTGACTTCATCCCAGAGCCCGGCGCGCTTCAGGCTGTCTTGAACGATATCGTCCAGCTCGGACTTGCTGGTGGCCAGGCGGTGGATGCGCGGGCCGAAGGCGACGTTCTCCCAGATCGATTTCGGGAACGGATTGGGTTTCTGAAACACCATGCCCACGCGCGCCCGCAAGGGCACCACGTCGATATCGCGTGCATTGATGTTCTCACCATCGAGCCTGATTTCGCCGGTGACCCGGCAGCCGTCGATGGTGTCGTTCATGCGGTTCAGACAGCGCAGGAAGGTGGTCTTGCCGCACCCCGAGGGCCCGATCATGGCCAGGATCTCATTCTTGCCGATGTCGAGGTCCACGCCCTTGATCGCATGTGCGTCGCCATAGAAGACGTTGATCTGGGTGGCCCGTATGCAGGGGTCGGCAACCCGCGGATCGCCGACCGTGGCGCGAATATCGCGCGCAACGGTGGCAGTGTGACGCATCATCTCCACGCTGTGCGCCGCCTTGTCGGGCGTGGCGACGCCGGCCGGCGGCGGCATGAACGGCTGACCAGCCGCCGTGGATCGTGGGGCAGGATGTGCTTGCATGGATGACTCTCCGAAAGCGGGGAGGCCGGTGTGTCGCCCCCAACCGAAAAACCGATTACCAACGACGTTCGAACCTGCGGCGCACCAACACCGCGGCAAGATTCATCAGGATGAGAAAAGCGAGCAAGACGAGAATGGCGCCGGAGGTCTTCTCGACGAAGCCTCTCTCCGGGCTGTCGGCCCAGAGATAGATCTGCACGGGAAGCGCTGTGGCCGAGTCCGTGATTCCCTGTGGAATGTCGACGATGAAGGCGACCATGCCGATCATCAACAGTGGCGCAGTTTCGCCGAGTGCCTGGGCCATGCCGATGATCGTGCCGGTCAGCATGCCCGGCATCGCCAGCGGCAGCACGTGGTAGAGGATCGTCTGCATCTTCGATGCACCAATGCCCAGTGCCGCATCGCGAATCGACGGTGGAACCGATTTCAGCGATGCGCGCGCCGCGATGATGATCGTGGGCAGGGTCATCAGCGTCAGGACGAGGCCACCCACCAGCGGTGCCGATCGTGGCAGGCCGAAGAAATTGATGAACACGGCCAGGCCCAGCAATCCGAATACGATCGACGGCACCGCGGCCAGATTGTTGATGTTGACCTCGATCAGGTCGGTCGCAAGATTGCGCGGCGCGAACTCCTCGAGATAGACCGCGGCTGCCACTCCGAGCGGGAACGACAGCAAGAGCGTGACAGTGAGGGTGAAGAACGAGCCCACCACCGCGCCCCAGATGCCCGCCTGCTCGGGATCACGTGAGTCGCCGGCGGTGAAGAAGCCGGCATTGAAGACGGTATCGAGCTTGCCCTCGCGTTGCAGGGTGTCGATCCAGGCGAGCTGATGATCCTTCACCAGCCGTTCGGATTCGGGCAGCGCGCGGTCGATATGGCCCTTGATCAGCATGTCGACGTCACTCGCCGCCGGCAGGCTGACCGTGATCGTCGAACCGATCAGTTCCGGGTTGGCCATTACCCGGTCCCGAAGCTCGTATTGAGCGCCATTGCTGACCAGGCCATAGAGCTCGCGCAGTTCCCGACGCGCGCGTACCTCCGGAAAGCGTGCCTTGAGCGCGGCTTTGACCAGGGCGGCATAGTCGGCGCGTGAGAGAGCCTGCGCAGAGCGCTCGCCTTGCGGGTCGATGGTCTGCGCATCCAGAGCGACATCGAGCGTGATTCGCGTTTGCAGGAAGGCAGAGTATCCCTTGAGCGTGATCGAGCCGATCAGGATCACGAGAAACAGCAAGGCAAGCGCGATCGCGATCTGGCCGTAGCGGCGAAACCGCCGTTCGGCTGCATGGCGGGCAGGCAGGCCAGCGCGCACCGAGTCGATGGTTCTGGGGCGTGCGCCGGCGGTGGGCATGGTCAGCTCACTCATATTGTTCCCGATACTTGCGCACGATGTGCAGAGCGATGACATTCAACGCCAGGGTCACCACGAACAACATCAGACCGAGCGCGAATGCCGCCAGTGTCTTGGCGCTGTCGAACTCCTGGTCGCCGACCAGAAGCGTGACGATCTGCACGGTGACCGTGGTGACGGCTTCGAGCGGGTTGAGCGTCAGATTGGCGGCCAGGCCCGCGGCCATCACGACGATCATGGTCTCGCCGATGGCGCGCGAAAGGGCCAGCAGGATGCTACCGACGATGCCGGGCAGGGCGGCCGGCAGGATGACCCGCTTGACGGTTTCGGAGTGGGTGGCGCCCATGCCCAGCGCGCCATCGCGCAGCGCCTGTGGCACCGCATTGATGACATCATCGGACAATGAAGAGACGAACGGAATGATCATGATGCCCATGACCACGCCGGCGGCCAGCGCGCTCGCTGGCCACGTCCAAGCCAATGCTCGCTCCCAGACCGCGCAGCCAGGGGGCGACGGTGAGCGCGGCAAAGAAGCCGTAGACCACCGTGGGCACGCCGGCCAGAATCTCAAGCAGGGCTTGGTCCAGCTGCGCACCCGGCGCGGTGCGTATTCGGCCAGGTAGACCGCGGCCATCAGGCCGATGGGCACCGCGACCAGCATGGCGATCAGCGAGATCAGCATCGTGCCGACAAACAGTGGCACCGCCCCGAACGCGCCGGACGAGCCCACCTGGTCGGCGCGCAGCGCAATCTGCGGGCTCCACTCCAGACCGAACAAGAAGTCGGAGAGAGGTACCTTGTCGAAGAATCGTAGCGACTCGAACAGCACCGACAGCACGATGCCGATGGTGGTGAGGATGGCCACGCTGGAACACAGGATCAGCAGCCACTCGATCGCGCCTTCGACGTGGGTGCGGGCATGTTGGCCCGCATGCAGGCGGCGCAGCACCCACACCAGCAGACCGATCGCGGCGGACAACACGCAGACCGCCATCAGCCAGCCACTGATCGTCTGCAGTCGCCCGTACTGTTCGGTGGCGGCAAGCAGATCGGGCCCGAACCGGGTCGATGTGATGTTGCCCACCACATGATTGCGAATGTCGTTGATCAGCAGATTCAGCCGATCCGGCCCCTCGGCCAGATAGTGTCTGGGAAGATCTGCCACGACGATCTTGGTGATGATCGTGGTTTCCAGGGCGCGCCAGAGCCCAAACAGAATCACCGCCGGCAGGCCGCACCAGAGCGCCACATAGAGGCCATAGTAGGCGGGCATGCTTTGCAGGCGGCGGATCTCACCGTCAACCAGACCGATCACATGCCGGCGGCCGAAGATATAGCCGGACACGACGATCACGAGCAGTACGAGCAGTACAGTCATGGCCGACATCGGCGGCTCCCTGGTGGTGCTCGGCAGGCGGCGCAAGCGGGCGGCGTCTGGAGAGCTGTTTGCGGATTCCGTCTCGTGTGAACGACGTGGGCGAGATGCCTGCGGCGCGCGTCCAGGTTATGGAACGGCGCGCCTTGGTCTTTAACGGGGCGCCGCTCGTGCGCCACCCCGTCTGACTGCCTTACTGGGCGGAGATCGACTTCAGGGTCATGGCGGCCTTGGCGAACTCGCTGCGCTCCGCCTTGGGCATCGGTATCAGGCCGCGGTCGGCCAGATAACCTTCCTCACCCCAGGCGCTTGTCGCTGGTGAACTCGGCCAGATACTCCTTCAGGCCGGGAATCACGCCGACGTGGGCCTTCTTCACATAGAAGAACAGTGGGCGGGAGACCTTGTAGGAACCGTCGGCGATGGACTCGAACATCGGCGTGACGCCTTCGACGCCGATCCCCTTGATCTTGTCCGAGTTCTGCTCGAGATAGCTGTAGCCGAAGATGCCCAGGGCATCGGGATTGGCCGCGAGCTTTTGCACGATCAGATTGTCGTTCTCGCCGGCTTCGATGAACGCGCCGTCTTCACGAAGCTCCTGGCAGGCCGCCTTGCCGCCCTTCTTGCCCAGGGCCTTGATCGATTTGTAGCCGTGGCAGCCCTCGTCCATGACCAACTCCAGGAACGCGTCACGCGTGCCGGAGGTCGGGGGCGGGCCGAGCACTTCGATCTTGGTGGCCGGCAGGCTCGGATCGATGTCCTTCCAGGTCTTGTACGGGTTCGGAATCAGCGCAGTGTCATCCGCATTGGGAACCATCTTGGCCAGGGCCCAATAGATCTGGCGGCGGGTCAGATTGAAATCGGGTGCGGATTTCGCGTGCGCCAGCGTGATGCCGTCGTAGCCGATCTTGATCTCCACGACTTCCTTCACGCCGTTCTTGGCACAGGTCTCGATCTCGGACTTCTTGATCGCGCGCGATGCATTGGTGATATCCGGATGCTCGACGCCGACACCGGCACAGAACAACTTCAGGCCGCCGCCCGAACCGGTGGATTCGATCTTCGGCGTCTTGAACGAGGTGGTCTTGCCGAACTGCTCGGCGACGACGGTGGCGAACGGATAAACCGTCGACGAGCCGACGATGCTGATCTGATCGCGCGATTGGGCAGCAGCGGTGCCGGCGGTGGCCGCGAGCGCGAGCGCCAGCGTCAGAGCCTTGATTCGTGACATGAGAGTAAGCCTCGGAGTTTGTCTTTGCAGAAAACAGTGACCGCCCGCGTCGTGAGGGTCGGGCGGTGTCGCAGCGACGATTCGTCGATCTGGATTGCTGCAACGCAGCGACTCCTAGCGAGGCTTGATGACAGTTTTGTGACAGCGATATGACGCCGTGTTAACTGGCGCTCTCGTGGTGTGCGAACGATCGTTCGCAAATCGCGTCTGACAAAAAAAAGGCCCCGGGCGAACCGGGGCAAACCAGCCAGGGAGGAAACTGTTTTCCATTGGCTGGAGGAGGAGACTTACTCGAAAACACTCACGCGCTTTCGACAGGCCGCAATTTATCCCCACATGGTTCGAATTGGTGGTGCACGCGGATTGGCGGTATGCCCGTCCGGACCAACGGCTCGAACGGCCCCGATGGCCTTCGATGAGCGCGGCGGCAGGTCCGGTTTTTTCGCAGCCGCAAAGCCAAAAAAGTGCGATCGCATGCTCGATCACCCAGCGCGCCCGCAACGCGGGCGCTGGCTCAAGAAAGAGGTTCACTGCGACATGATCCAATTCACCAGCGTCGCGGCCTCGGCCTCGTTGACCTGGGGATTGGCGGGCATCGGAATCTGGCCCCAGACACCCGAACCCCGGCACGAACCTTGGTCGCAGTTTGGCCGCCGCGCCAGGCGGCATCCTTGCTTGGCGGCGGCTCAGCCCGAAGGACGGGCCGATCAGTTTCTTATCCACCGCGTGGCAGGCCGTGCAATTCTGCTGGGCCAGCTTCAGGTCGGCATGGGCGACACCGGTGGTGGCCAGGGCAGCCGTCGCGGCCGAGGGCGGCAAAGGACGCGTTGAATCAGCGCGCGAGCGTTCGGTGACAATGACTCCGAGTTCGATGGCTGGGAATGAAGAGAAACGCTGTCAATTGTAACGTAGCGCCCGCATGCCGGTTGACGGGAGGAGCCGACATCACGATCCGGCCCGCGCAGCCTTCAATCGATGGGGGCGCCGCTCGTCTCCCCTTCGGGCCCGCAAGGCGCTCCGGCGATGGGAGATGTACGGTTCGGGGCCACACTTCGGGCGCCAAAAAAACCATTGCGGGGTCGAGCTATGTGGCTGGTGTATTTTGGGCTGGCAGTACTCGCGGCCTGGTACTTCGAGTTGGGCTTTTTCGCCGACATGAGCGGCTTCTGGACCGCGGTCTGGATCGATGTTATCACGCCGTTCGCGCTCGCATTGCTCTGGTTCGAATGGGGCGAGGGTGCGTCCGGATGGGACAAGCGCACCCTGCGCAAGAAGGCCGACGCGGAACAGGCGCGTCAGGAGCGCATCCGGCGGCAGTTCTTTGAAAAGAACACGCCCGGCCGGGTGCGTTGAGCGCAACGTATCAGGCGGCACGAAGGTGCCATCGGGCGAACCGCTGCAGGCGGAGGCGTCGACGGTGAGGCTTGTCGATGAGTTGAGTACCGGCGCGATCAGGACCCGGGGCCTCGTGGCACCCGGGTATGCCGGGCCTGTTGTCAATCGCCGTCGGTCACAGCGCCCCGGCTGGCCGAGCTGGCCAGCTTGGTGAACTCGGCCAGGACACCCCGCGTGTAACGCGGTGCCGGCGGTTGCCAGGCCGCCTTGCGCCTGGCGAACTCGGCATCATCGATGTTCAGGTTCAGGATCCGCTGGTGAGCATCGATGGTGACCGAATCCCCCTCGTGGATCAGCGCGATCGGGCCCCCGACCGCGGCCTCGGGCGCGACATGGCCGACCACCATGCCCCAGGTGCCGCCCGAGAAGCGGCCGTCGGTGATCAGACCGACCGACTCGCCCAGACCGGCGCCGATCAGCGCACCGGTCGGGGCCAGCATCTCCGGCATGCCCGGGGCGCCTTTGGGGCCCAGATAACGCAGCACCATGACGTCACCGGCGACGATCTTGCCCGCCAGGATGGCGGCCAGCGCCGATTGCTCATCGTCGAACACGCGTGCCGGCCCGGTGATCACCGGGTTCTTCAGGCCGGTGATCTTGGCCACGCAGCCCTCGGGTGACAGATTGCCCTTGAGGATGGCCAGGTGCCCCTGCTTATAGAGCGGCTTCTCGATCGGGCGGATGACGGTCTGGTCGCCGCGTGGCTCGTTCGGCACATCGGCCAGCGCCTGCTCCATGGTCTGGCCGGTGATCGTCATGGCATCGCCGTGGAGAAGATCGGCGTTGAGCAGCATCTTGAGGACCTGCGGGATGCCGCCGGCCTGATGCAGATCGGTGGCCAGATAGGTGCCCGAGGGTTTCAGATCGCAGAACACCGGCACGCGCTGGCGGATGCGCTCGAAGTCATCGATCGTCCAGTCGATGCCTGCGGCATGGGCGATGGCCAGGAAGTGCAACACCGCGTTGGTGGAGCCGCCGGTGGCCATGATCAGGCTGACCGCGTTTTCCAGGGATTTGCGCGTGACGATGTCGCGCGGCTTGCGATCCGCCCGCACCGCCTCGACCAGCACCCGCGCCGACTCAATCGCCGAGGCGCGCTTCTCACCGTCGGGATTGGCCATTGTGGACGAACCCAGCAGGCTCATGCCCAGGGCTTCGAACGACGAGGACATGGTGTTCGCCGTGTACATGCCGCCACAGGACCCGGTGCCGGGGATGGCGTGACGCTCGATACCTTCGAAGTCTTCGTCGCTCATCTTGCCGGCAGAGTACTGGCCGACCGCCTCGAACACGGAGACGATGTTCAGATCCTGGCCCTTCCACTGGCCGGGTTTGATGGTGCCGCCATAGACATAGATGGCCGGCACATTGGCGCGCATGATTCCCATCATGCCGCCCGGCATGTTCTTGTCGCAGCCGCCGATCACCAGGACGCCGTCCATCCACTGCCCCTGGACCGCCGTCTCGATGCAGTCGGCGATCACCTTGCGGCTGATCAGCGAGTACTTCATGCCCTCGGTGCCCATGGCCATGCCGTCGGAGATCGTCGGCGTGCCGAAGACCTGCGGATTGCCACCGGCGGCATGAATCGCGTCGATCGCGGCGTCGGCCAGCGTCTGCAGACCCGAATTGCAGGGGGTGATGGTGCTGTGCCCGTTGGCGATGCCGATCATGGGCTTGTCGAAGTCGGACTTCTCATAGCCCATGGCGTAGTACATGGAGCGGTTCGGCGCGCGTGCCACGCCCTGCGTAATATTCTGTGAACGACGATTGGCCGCCATGGTTCTCCCCCAGGTGCGATGACGGGCTCGCGGCGCGGCCAGGCGCTGCGAACGCTGAATAGCCCGGCATTCTAACCTCAGGGGGCGCGACTACTGCAGCATGAAGGTGGAGTACTCCAGCCGTCCGAAGCTGCGCTCGAGAGACTTGAAGCCGAGCAGCACGCAGATCAGCAGGGCCAGGGCGAAACCGTAGCCGTAGTAGACCGGCCCCAGTGCCAGCGACAGCCCGGTGAGCAGGGCGTTACCCAGCACGAAGCAGCCGCAGAGCATCAACACCACCACGCGCTTGTCCAGGTAGAAATAGACCGTGAGGATCGACAAGAAGAGAACCTGCAGGCCGGCGGCGATGGTCTGCACATACAGCAGCGGAAGATAGAGGTCGGAGAAGCGCAGCCAGGCGAACAGGCGATCGCCCAACACGAACAAGAGCAGGATCGCAATCGACTGGATCTTGATGATCTCGAAGATGCCGTTGCGCACCGTATTGACCATACCGTTGCGATGGGCCTCGATACGCTCGAGCGAACCGCCCTCGCGCACCGCCGAATAGAAGCTGTCGTAGTGGTCGACGAAGTCGGTCTCGATACGCACCAGAAAGATCGCCATGCCGGGAATGATCGACAAATACGCCAGGAACACCGGCAGGTCGTAGATGACCGAGGCACGCAACGGCCCGATCACCGCCTGCGAGGTGGACGGGTAGTACCAGAAGATCACCTTGTCGATCCAGGCACCGACGTTGTAGAGCAGGCCGATCCACATCAATGTCGGATAGCGAAGACGTTTGTCGAAGACCTCGAAGCGCATGCCGTGAGGCGTCGTGAAATTGCGGATGATCAGGCCATGGATCCCGGTGACCAGGCAGATCTGGCCAAGCAGATAGCCTCCGAGCAGCCCCTCCAGCCCGTACGGGCGCAGCGACACGGCCGCCGAGACGCTGATCCCGTAGCCGATCAGGAACAACAGGACGATCGCCCGATACTGTTTGATGCCCGACAGGAAGACGGTACCCATCCAGATGCAGGACAGCGTCACGAACGTGGCGATACCCAGAACCTTGTAGAGCAGTGATTGCTCGGGGAAGAGGCTGATCGCCAGGATGCTCGCAAACAGCCCGGAGACCGTGATCGTGAGCCCTTGCACAGCATTGAAGTTGGCGACCACGATGTCCGCCCGGTGCTCGAAAAGACGATCGGCGACGAAACGCGTGAAGGCGAGCTGACCGAAGCCGGTCAGCATGAGGCTGGCTGCGATCAGGTAGGTGATCGTGACCTGGAACTGCGTGACGAAATGATCATTCTCGCCCAGCGACACCGTGAGCATGCCGATCGCCAGCATTCCGACGATCGAAAGCACCCAGGGCCCGGAGCTGATCACACCGGCGTACAGATAGGCGCGCATCACCGAAAGCAGTGAATCGCGTTGCAGCAGCTTGCGAAGCTCGTATCCGATGCCGGCCATGGTCTGCTGGCTCTCTGGCTCAGGCGTGGACCGGGCAGCGGCGCAGGCCGCGCCGCGCTCGAGGCTCACGTGCGGCAACAGCCTTGCCGGTCTGTGTGGCCCAGTCGTACAGTTCCCGGTAACGGCCGAACATCATCTCCTGGGTGTAGTAGCGCTCGACCCGCCGGATGCCGGCCGCCTGGGCGCGGCGCCAGTTCTCCGGATCCGCCAACAGCCGGATACAGGCCTGAGCGAGCGCTTCGGGATCGGCGATCCGCACGACATCGCCCGCCGAACCGAGTGCCTCGTCCTCCTCGCCCAGACCGTGGATCAACTGACGGCACGAGCCCACATCGGTGGCCACGGCGGAACACCGGCCGCAAAGCCCTCCAGCAGCACCAGCGGCAGCGCCTCGCTGATCGAGCTGAGCACGCCGATGCCGACCTTGGGCAGAAGCTCGTCGATCTTCTGAAAGCCGAGGAATTTCACCTTCTCCTCGAGACCCAGGGAGATCGCGATCGAGCGGCATTCGAGCGCATAGGCCGGGTCTTCGTCTTCGGGGCCGGCGATCCAGCCCTCGGCATCGGGCAGGGCGTCGCAGACGGTCTTCATTGCCCGGATGAAGGTCTTGATGTCCTTGATCGGCACCACGCGTCCGATCAGGCAGAGCGTGCGGGGCGGGCTGCCATCGGCGCCGCTCACACGCTTGTCGCGCAATGCGGCCAGGCGCGGCAGGTTGATGCCGTTGGCGATATTCATCGTGCGCTCGTCGGGCGCGCCGTCGCGTACCTGGCGCAGCCGGTTGTTCTCATAGAGCGCGACGATGCGATCGGAGGCGTCGTAGCACATGCGGCCCATGGCCTCGAAGAAGCGGATCCACATGTCCCGGAAGTAGGCGAGCTGGCCCGGGTCTTTCTCGAACAGACCGCGGTTGTCCCGGATCAGGTCGACTGGAACAGATCGATCTTGCGCTCCTTGGTGTAGATGCCGTGTTCCGAAAGCAGCAGAGGCTTGCCGGTCTTGTGACGCAACAGGGCGCCCAGAAAGCCTGCGTAGCCGGTGGAGATCGTGTGATAGCAGTGGGCGGGAATCAGTTGGTTGGCAATGCGCATCAAGCGCCAGATCGGCGCATGCATGATGCGAACCGACCAGAAATAGTCGACGAAGGATGGGTCGGTGCAGCGGCTGCGGTAGTTCTCGGTGATCATCTCCCAAGAACGTCGCGAGTACAGAAATGCGTCCTCGGACAAATCGCCGTCATCGCTGAGCATCGGGATCACTGAAGCCAGCAACTCGCCCGCGCGGCGCGTCGCCTGACCGGATCATCACCGAGGCGGCTGTCGCGCAAGGCTTCGTGCAACTGCGCATTCACCTCGAACGCACTACGCTTGCCAGCTGCCGCGGCCACCGCCGGCGGTGCGCCGCTCTGGTGCATGTGGTGCACCTCGAGATGAATCAGATTTTCGGGCAGCTCGTAGCGCATGTCGCCGTAGTCGTCGGGACGACTGCCGAGAAAGACGGCGCCAAAGGTCAGCTCAGGGAAGCCGCGCATGATCTGGTTGACCCAGCTCGAGACGCCGCCGGAAACATACGGGAACGTTCCCTCGAGCAACAGCATCACATCGACGGCGTCGGCCTTGGGCAGATGGCTCATGGGGTTTGCGTCCAGAATTGCCGTACCCGCGCCAGATGCGCGGGCAGGGACAGGTCACCGATGCGGGTCATGCAGCGGGCGATGGCTGGCAGATCGCGCCCGAGGAAGGCGAGTTCCGCTTCGTAGGGGGTGAGCTGCTCCTCGGGAAAGCCCAGCGCCCGTGCCTGCTTCAGCGCTTCGCCCGCCTGATCGATGTCGCCGATCTCGACGGCCACGCGCAACAGCAGGTACCAGAGTCCGGCGTCGCCAGCATCGTGCCCGATGGCGCTGCGCGCATGTTCTGCCGCCTGTTGGCAGGCGTAGCGTTTCATATCGCCCTCCACCAGCCGCTGATATGCCAGTTCCCAGAACAGCTCGGCCAGGCGCTTGTGGCAGCCGAACCGCTCTTCATCGCGGGTGGCGCGCTCGAGCAGGCCCTCCTCGGCCATGATGCGCGAGCTCAGCTTCTTTTCTTTGCCGTCGAGCATGCCGTAGGCCAGCAATCGGATGTCCTCGATCGGGTCGGCCAGCAGCTGTCGCAACAGGTCGGCACTGGCGCGAGCCGGGGTTTCCTGCAGCGCCAGCAGGGCTGTCAGACGGTCATTGGCCGGCACCGCCTGATCGGTCAGCCGGGTGCGGATGCGCCCGTCGCGCGACTGCGTACGTTGGTCTTCGCGGTAGACCGCATACTCCGGTTCGCCGACGATCTCGACCGGCGCGTTTTCGAGCAAGTGTCGAAAGCGTGCGCCGATCGCCTGGGCCATGCGCAGCATCGGTGCCAGGCCGGGCACGAACAGGTTCTGCACGAAGAGCAGGGCATAGATCGCCGGGGCCGGGGTGCGCATCGCCGCGGGCAGGGTGATGAGCAAGGCCCAGGCAAGCAATGCGCTGGCCATCGCGTGGGTTGCCAGCAGAACCAGGATGCCGGCCTGCGACATGGGCTGACGATCAAGCATGGCCAGCGCGGTCGACTCGAGTGCCACGGCCAGCGTGATCAGCTTGTTCTCGAGCATCATGATGCTGGCTCGCCGGAGAGCGCAGGTAGCGTGATGTCCGCACGCAGGCCGCAGCGGTTGAGCATGTCATCGAGCAGCCATTCGGGTTCGGCCGCGCTGACGCCCGCGCTCTTGACGAACATCGATAGTTCGGCGAAGCCCTTGTTCATCTGTTGCCGCAGTGACGCCTCCATGCGCATCAGCAGGCCTTCGACGTCTTCGGGTCCGGACATTGGCAGCAGCATCAGCATCACGTTGTGCCTGGCCGTCTCCAGCTCCCAGCAGATGTCCGTGCTGCGACGCGTACGACGCACATGCTCGAAGGCCTGCCGACCCTCGTCGCCTTGCGCGAACCCCAGGGCAAGCAAGGTGGAGTCGACCTGTGCCGTGTCGTGCAGGCGCTTCATCCGCACCAGTTCCAGGGCGAAGTCCGGGGGGACATTCGGACGTAGCAGGCGCACCGGATGAATCGCGCTGGCCCGCATCAGACCATCGGCGAAGTAGCCCGAGAGCACAGCCATAAACTGCAGGTTTTCCTCGTTCAACGCATAGAAGGGCATCGAGCGCACCAGCAGCATGCCGATCGCCTCACCGGCGCTGGCCGTCAACGGGCAGGCGACCAGATAGCGGCTGTGGTAGAGCGTGGCGTCGCTGGCACGCACATGAACCAGACGCCCTGCATCCAGAGCCATCGTGATCAGAGGGTCGCCAGGCGCCAGCGCTTGGATCTCGCCGAAGGTGGCGGCTGGCTGCGGATCGAGACGCCCCTCGCGGATCGCATGAATCGCGCCGGCCTCGACGTCGCAGCTGCCGGCGAGCATGCGCAGCAGGTTTTCGGCCTTCTCCAGCTGGCCGATGTCGACCGGCGTGTTCGGACGCAGTTCCAGGATCAGGTCGCTGAGGGTGACCGGACGCACGAGCAGTTCATGCTCGAGCCGCTGGTGCGACAGGCGCAGCAGATAGTGCGCCCGGGTCAGTGAGGTCAGCCGCTCCTCGAGGTAGGCATTGGCCGCGCGAACCCTGCTCAGACGGCCGTTCCAGGCATCCGCGAACTGGCCGGCCAGCAGCACTTGTAGCAGCCCGCCGAGAAAGTACTGCTGCGGAAAGCCGGATGAGTTCGCGATTCCTGTCATGCCCCACGGTGCCGGCAGCAACCAGGCGGCCAGCAGCAGGGCGGTCGCGAGCACGCCGTCGATCGTGCCATAGCGCATCGCCAGCAGCATCGGTGCGAGCCAGATCCAGGGAAACTGGGCCTCGATCCCAAACGGATCATCGGGGCTGAGCCAATGTGCGAGCAACAAGGCGACACCGACCACGGTCAGGCTCTCGAGCATGATGCGCAAAAGCGCGCTCGAGCGCTCCCAATCCCGGCTCACCGGCGAGAACACCCGGTCGGCGATCGAATTCGTCGCGGAACTCATCGCTGGGCCTGAATCAACGGGCGGGCGTCGTCGGTGCGGCCAGCGGGCGGCTCAGTTCCTCGAGCAGCTTCTGGGCCACGGCGGACAAGGCCTCGCGGCTCCAGCCTGTCTTGCTGCCCGTGGCGCTCCACAGCACCGAGCCGTCTGCGAGATCCAGCAACTGCAGCGTGACACCGACCGCCGGCTCACCATCGACACCCACTTTGTAGCGCCACTCGTCCACGCTGCCGGTCAGGCCATAGCGCAGCCCTGCAGATCGCGCCCAGCCCACTGTGCGCTCGAGGACGTCACGCTCCGCGGGTTCGAACAGCGATTCCGAGTTCATGCGCGCCGGGTAGCGGCGCAGATTGTGTCGTCCACGGGTGCGCACCAGGCTCTCGAGAATCGCCTCCGCGCGCAGACCGGCCTGCGGGGTCTGCGTATAGTTGATGATCGGCAGCAGCGCCCAGCCGGCATCGGCCTGCAAGGGCGGTGTCTGGGTCTGGACATGCATGGTCGAGCAACCGGCCGCCAGCATGATCGCCCCCGCCATGCCGGCGAGCAGCAATGAGCGCCTTGGTGGCGGCGGTATGGCCATGCTTGGTGGATCTGCCATGTGACGAGGCATCAATAGAAGAAGCGGTAGGCGACGCCCAGCTCATGGGTGCCCCGGCCCGCACCGGTGGCATCCCGGCTGTACGCCGCAAACAAGGTGAGTTGGTCGGTGCCGAGGACCGAGCTGTTGATGCCCGCACTGGCACTGATGCTCGAGCCGGAAACCTCGTTCATATGCAGACCGAGTTCTGCAAATGGACGGGCCCCCCGGGTGTAGCCGGAGCTGTTCGTGGCACCGGCCGTCGCATAGACATCGAGTTGCGCGCCGGATGCGGGCAGGACCGCGTCGAGCGGCGCGGCCACGCCCGCCGGGACCGCCCCGCGCACCAGCGCGTCGGCCGGGCCGCCGGCATCGATCTGCAGATGGCTGAGCACGGTGCGCAGCGTCAGGTCCGGGTAGTCGATCCGAAAGCGATGACCGTACTCCAGGCTTGCCCGGCCGTACTTGCCCAGATCGCCGCCAAGCTGTGAGCGCCAGCGCCCGCCCTCGAGACTGGCTTTGAGGTAGTCGCGGGTGCTCATGTTCCAGCGGCCACCGAACTGCAGGTGGTCGCGTTCACCGATCGCTGCCAGCGCCGCCGACTCGGTGGCGGCCAGCCCGCGTCCGGCCGATGCTTCCAGGTCCAGCCGCGCGTCGACGTTGTGGCGGACGATCGCGCGCGCCATGCCCGAGCGCTGTCCCGCATCGCGTTGGCCGAGCTCGAGCCGCAGTTCGGTCTGCGGACGTTTGTACACAAGACCCATGCCGAGGTCTCGGATCTGATCGGGGACATCGCCGAGCAGGGCCGGGTCGGAGGATCGTTGGCGGGTCCGCCGGGCGAACCCATAGAGCTTCGAATGCTGGTTCAGGCTGAGCGCCGCATCGCTCTGTATGACGGTGCGGGCGAGCGCACCCTGATGCTCGCTGCTCACCGACAGCCCGGCCGATGGCGCATCAGACATCATCGTATCGACCAGTTTCGCATGGGCTGTGTCGCTGTCCGGACGTGCGCTTGCGGTCTCGAAGGCAAGGGTCTGCGCCGAGGCATAACGACCGAGGCGCCGTTCGGCCTCGATCCGATCGAGCTTGGGCAGCCAGTCCGATACGGTGGCCAACAGATGGTCCAGCGTGTGGTCGTCGCGTTGGGTCAGAGCCATGGCCAGATCCGCCCACGCCGGCCGCGCGAGGTCCTTGGCATAGCGCGACAGCAGCCAGGCGCGCGCCGCGTCGTTGCTTTCCTGCGTGATCAGGTACGACACCGCCAGTTCGCTTGCCGCGATGCGCAAGGTATGCAGATCGCTCTTGCCGGAGGGGCCCAGAAGGTTGCCGACATGCAGGGGCAGGGTCTCGATGCGATCGATCTCATTGTTCAGGCGGGCGGCAAGCGTTTGTGCCTCGTCGCTGGATCCGCGCGCGCCGACGATCTTCTCGGGAATCAAAGCCAGGCTGCCGGCCTGTTCATTGCGCTGCGCAGACTCCGTCATGCCGGCGACCTCGCGAATCAGCGTGCGCAGCAGGCCGCGTGCCTCGTCGGCCGGGCTGAAGCGCATGGCGAGCGCCACCACTCGGGAGCGGATCATCGGATCGATGGGGCGTTCGGGCTCCGGCCGGTTACGCAGTTCGGTCCAGGCGCGGCGGCGCAGCTGCCAGGCCGCATCGCTGCGCCCTGCCATTTCCAGGGCATCCGCGTAGGCAAGCCACCAAAGGTAGTCATCGCTTTCACGGGCCTGCCACACGAAATACGGCAGGGCATTGGTCGGCTCGTCCAGCGCCAGTAGTGCGGCGCCATACGGGCCCCAGAGCGCCGGCTGCTTGCGTGCCTCGCCCGACCAGGCGTCGAGAGTGGCGCGCAGCCTGCGGTCATCGCGCTGGGCGAGCAGTGTCCAAAGCATGCCGGCGCGATTTTCCATGTCGGCCGGGTTGAGCCGGTAGACCTCGGTGAAGTCTGCAAAGGCCTCGTCCAGGCGGTTCGCGGACTGGTGGTAGGCACCACGCTGCTTCAGATAGCCGACGTCGCGGACGATATGCTCGCTCAGCCCACTGGGCAATGACGCCAGAAAGTCTTGGACGTCGGACGGACGGCCGGCCTCGAACCAGCTACCGATCGCGGCATAGGCCATGCCGACATCGCGAAACTTGTGAAAGCCGTGGGCATAGGCCTCGGCCGCCCGCGCCGGCAGGGTCGGTCGAAGCAGATCGGCGAGGTCGCGAAGACTGGTCGGATCATAGGCATCCAGACGCAGAATCCGCACATAGCATTCCAGGGCCAGGGCGGTGCGCTGGCGGCCTTGCGCGAGCCGGGCGAGTGTCTGCCAGTAGCGGCCACTGCGTTCCTGCTCGGCACCATGCCGATCGGGCATGCGTGCCACGCTCAGCGCGGCCAGCATCGCATCGAACGCCTCGGTCTGGCGACCGGCCTGCTCGAGGACGCGCGCCTGCCTGGCCGAACGGGTGGGATCCGGCCCGAAGCGAACATCCATCTCGCGCAAGGTGAGCAGCAGCAGCTCGGTATCGCCACTGCGGTCGGCGACATCGGCCAGGGCGGTGCGCAGTTTGAAATCCGTCTGGCTGTCGGCGGCGGCGTTCGGTCGCTCGCGGATCAATGCCACGGATTCATGGGCGCGCCCCTGAGCCTCGTAGTTCTCGGCCAGGCGCAGCAGCGCCTGCAGGTCACCTGGCGCATGCGCCAGGCGCCAGTTCAGGAACTCATTGAGTTTGCCCAGGTCGCGCAGGCCGACCGCCAGGCGTTCGACGTGATTCCAGAAGCGGCTCTCGCCGGTTGCCTGAGCCAGATGGTGCCAGCTGGACGGGGCCTCGATCGGGCGCTGAGACCATTCGGCGACCTCGGCCACGCGGATATGCCAGACCCAGCTCTGGGGCACCTGCTCGGTGGCGCTGAGGGCAACCGCGTAGGCATCGTCGAGGTTGCCATTGGCCACGAAGATCTCGAACGCCAGGCGGTATGCCTCATCATCGAAGGCCAGCGTGGGCATCTGCAGGGCTCGCCGTGCCAGTTCCGTGTCCCGCCGGGCGATCGCGTCGCGCTCGGCGCTGCGGTTCAGGTTCTCGATCAGCGCGGCGATCGGGTCATCGGCCGGACCGACGCCGCGACCGAGCTCTCCGTCGCCGCCAGCCACGGACGCAAGGGAGGTGGCAGACGGTGCGGCTTGTTGCGTGCCCGCCATGCTGGTGGTCTGATGCGGTGCGGACAGCGTCGGTTCCACCGCGACCCGGACGCTTTCGGTCACGGTCTGTTCAACGGCGGGCCGGACCGGTTCTCCCATCGATTGCTCGTCGCCGGCCTGAGCCCGTTGCGCCAGGGCTGGCTCGGACGCTGTCTCGACGGTCGTCGCGACCGGCGCCAGCGAGGGCGCGGGCGCCGCCTCGGCGATCGTCGGTTCGTCCGAGGGCCCGGCGGCAGGATGCGACCTTGCGGCCAGCAGCTTGTGTGCGAGCGCACCATCCGGCTGCCACTCGCCGAGCCGTTGCAGCAGGCCTGCCAGGGGATCGGGATCGGAGGCGGGCGCGCTCGCGGCCACCTCGGGTTCGCCGACCTCGCCCTCCGTTGGAAAGGACGGGGAGAGCCGGGAAGGCGCCGGGGACGAGGCGACATTCGCGGCAGCAGACGCAGGCACCGAGGCGGGCGCGGATGGGGCGGCGGGCTCGATTGCATGCGCGAAAGGCGCGGGGATCATCGCAGGGCTCTGGTCGACCGCTCGGACAGCATCGTCCTCATAGAGCATTCCCGCGTGGGCGGCACGGATCGGCGAGAGCGCGCTGGCCAGCTCACCCAGGCCGACCCAGGCCTGATGGCGCATGCGATCGAGGCTGGCCACCAGATACGCGCTCAGCCCACCCGAGAACTTGAGCATCTCGCGGGCGAAGCGCTGCGCCAGGTCGGGCCGGTTGGCCGACAGGGCGAGCCTGGCCAGACGCCTGTTGAGCGCGACATCGCGCTCGATCCGTGGCAGGCGGGGCTCCAACTCGACAAAGAATTCCGGCAGGCGGGCGCCAGAGGTTTCGCTGCTGGCTACCAGATCGAGAAAGCGCAGACGAAGCGCCGGCGATGAACTGGCGTCGAAGGCGCGCCAGTACAAGCGCGCTGCCAGGCCGAAGTCACCTAGCCCGATCGCGGCGCGCGCATATTCGACGACCCGGTCGGGATCCGTGACCTGCTCGAGCCGCCCGGGCGCGATGCCCAGACCGCTGAGTTGGGTCAGGATCTGAGCCGCCAGCCAGGGAGCGCGGATCGCCTGGGCGCGGTGATAGTAGGCCTCGAGCTGAATCGGATCCTCGGACTGCCGGGCCAGCCTGGAGATCAGGTCTGCCAGGGTGGCCAACAGTTGCGCCCGTCGCGGGCTGCCCTCGGCTTCGCGAAAGGCCATGCGCTCCAATACCGACACCCGCAGATGCTCGACATCGTGATGGAGCCGGTGCGGGCCCTTGGCGCGGATCATGGCCAGGGTGCGCAGCGCGGCGTCATCGTGACCGAGCAAGACCTCATGGCGGGCCAGCGTCATGCGCAGTTGCCAGTTGCCTGGCGCCGCATTGAGCCATGCGTGCAGATACGTGACGGTCAGCGAGTCCGACTCGCTGGCGTTGGCCAACCGCTCCTGCAATGACTGCGATGGCAGCGCCAACCATCCGACCAGTGTCATGACGAAGGCGAACAGCGCCACGATCCCGCGGGGGAACAGGCGGCGCCGACCGCGGTCAGCAGTGGACAGATACCAGGGTTCCTGAGCGAGCAGCATCGCGAGGGATTCCGTACGTGTAAATCGGGACTTGCGAGGGCCCGTCGTCGGTGGCCTGACGTCGGGCGAGAATGGCCTTGCCGCCGATGGCCACCTGGCAGTGCGCTTGATGACGCAGTGCGATGTGGGCCTTGTTCCCGGCTTTCAGGCGGAACTGCAATGAGCGCGGATCGCGTTGCAGCGAGTCGATGCGCGCGTCGGACCAGGCGAGCAGCGGCGGTGCCTGTGCCTGATTGGCCTTGGACAACAGGCGCAGCCGCGCCTGGCTGCCGCCGAGATGCAGATAGGTGCCATCGGAGCCTCTCCAGTAGCCGGCGATACCGGGGCTGGCCTGCCAGTCGATGCGCGCGAGTAGATCGTTCGCGATGCGCAGCGTTCGTAGCTGGCCATTGCCGCGGATCTCCCAGGTAATTGCGTCGGGCGGCTCGCCATCTGCGGCGAGTACACGGCCGACGGTCATCGATTCGAAGTCACGCACCTTGGCGGCGTAGTCCGACCCGAACACGGGAAACGTCGGTTGTGCCAGCGCATAGCGATAGACGCGATGCAGCGCTGCGATCGACGCAGGTCGGGTTGCCGAATAGGTGTGAAAGTAGACATTGATCGGCTTGAGACGGCGCGGACGCTCGGTCAACTCGAACGTCTCGATCACGCGTTCATAGCCGTAGAACGGGCCGGTCCAGTCATTCGTGTAGACGTTTTCGTTCTGATTCGGCGCCAACACCTGCAGCCGCCCGCCTCGGCGGATCGAGATCGGCGCCACCCGGCCCAGGCTGGGCGCTCGCTGCGTGATCGTGGTGTCGCCACCATTCATGTTCAGCAGGCCCGCCTGATCAGCGAGCGCGACTGCTTCGGCCGGCGGATTGCAGTCGCCGGTCCAGAGCATCATGCGTACGCGCTTGCCCTCGGGAGCCAGCCGCCGGTTGATGTAGTCGGCCGATCCGGTAATTTCGCGCGCGAGAGAGAAGCGGTACCCGGGAATCGGCAGATGCGGCGCCTTGCGGTCATAGGCATCGGTGGTCATTCCAGGTGCGGGCGGTTCGTTGCCGTTCGCGGAGATATGCGCTGCCGCACGCCAGAAGAACGGATGGGAGTACGAATGGGTGGCGATCTCGACGTGATCGAGCGCGAAGATGCTGCGCGCGATCCCCTCGAGTGCGGGACTCAGTTCCGGATACAGGCCCGATGGCCCGATTTCGCCTTCGATCACCGACACCGTATGGGGAACCCGGTAGCGGTTGATGAATTCATCCAGCATCACGCCCGCGGCGAACGGTGCACCTGGCAGTTCGGCACGCGAGGCGAAGCCATCACCGTCGACATGCACGAGCAACAGCCTTCGGCCGTTCTCGGTCGTGACATCGGGAGCGAATGGCAATCCACCCGCCGAAAGCGCCCTGGCGAGAAATGCGATCGGGTCGATGACCCAGTTCTCTCCCATGTCATAGGCGCGCCAGGCATGTGGCGCCAGCGCGAAGCCGCCCCAGTCGGTCCAGGCCACCGTATCGATGAACTGGCCGAGGCGGTCGCGCATGCGTATGCCGGTCTGCGCGCCTTCGCCTGCGGTGATCGTCGTCGGGGGCCGTGCGGGCAGCACCTCGGTTTCGAATCCCTTCAGCGACGATGCGCCTGCGGCCAGTGCCAGGGGTGAACCCACCGGGCGGGCAGGGCGCTTGAGATCGAGGATTTCGGCGATGCCCCGGCCCGCGGGCGTACCGAGGTCATTCAGCACTGCGATTGGCAGGCCGTCGGCGCGGGCGCGTCCCAACAGTTCGAGCCAGGATTGGGCTGCCTGCGCCGGCAAAGACTCTTGAAACACGGCCACGATGCCGGCATAGCGGTCACGCAGGCTTGCCGGCAGGGCCGGATGCGCCGTCATGTCCAGCCGTTGCACCTGGTAGCCCAGGTACTGCAATGGCATCGTCACCAGCCGATGCGCCACAAGCTGTTGGTCCTGAACGCCGGCGGGGCGGTCATGCACCAGCAACACGGTGCGTGGCTGCAGTTGCACTACGCCCGTGCCGATCGTGTTCAGTGCGCCATTGCTGACGTAGGGCGTGATGCCGTGCGCGAGGATTCGCTCGGCGATCTCCCGCTGGCCGGCCCGGTCGGTTTCAGGCGCGTAGTCGATCGCCAGTGTTCTCAGCCCGAGGCTTCGCACATGCGCGAAGCGCGCCAACAGCCACTGACGGTCCTGATCGGGCACCCGTTCGTAGCGACCACTGGTCTGGTTCCAGCGACCGTACATCGACTCGGCGGCCACCGCTTCCAGCATCGGGGCGACCTCGTCGAGGATCTCGAAGCCCCGATTGGCGATCAGCTGCGCTCCCGGATACCGCTGCTTGATCAGGCGGATAGCGCGTATCAGACCCTGGCGTCGTTGCTCGCGAATCGAGTCATCGCCGGGCAGTGTCTGCCAGGCATCCAGGGTGTCGAGGAAGAAGCCGCGGAAACCACGTGCCCAGAGCGGCGCGATCAGCCGATCGAGCAGCGCCGACGGCCAGTCGGGGTGAGCGGTGTCAATGACTTTCGAATGCCAGACCCGGTTGGTTCCCACGAGCATCGATGCGGGGATCGGCGAGTCGCCAGGCGTGCTGTCACGAACCTCGCCGACCGACACATAGGCATAGAGCTGGGAGTGACCGGCGCTGTCCTTGATGTAGGCCAGCGGATCCTGGCCATGGCTGGGCTCGACCACCACGACGTCGAATGCGCGCAGCTGCTCCAGCGGCGCATCGGCGCCATAATGCAGTGCAACACGCCACTGTGACGCCAGGCTGACCGGCGCGCTGCCGGCAGGTCTGTCTGCGGCCGGCGCCTGCTCTTGCGCGGCGACCGGGGCGGACAGGCTGGCGAGTGCCGCGGTGATGGCCAGCGCCACCGCGCGCCGCCGCAAGGGCCGCGAGGCTCGTGACCTCGTGCACACTCTGATGTCTGGATCGCGAAGGACCGGCGAGCCGGTCCCCGATCGGGATTTACACTTCCACATGGCTGGTCTTGGCGGATAAGCCGCTCTCGTACGCTTTTGATCCTAGAAACCATGCTGGTGCACCCGAACTTCAACCCGATAGCCGTCGAATTTGGGCCGATAGCCGTTCGCTGGTATGGCCTGATGTACCTGGCTGCCTTTGCGCTTTTCTTCTTTTTGGGGCGTGCGAGGCTACGTAAGCCCTTGTTTTTAAAGCAATCCGGCCTATCTCCGGTGATGCTCGAAGATCTCTTGTTCTGGGGGGCTTTAGGGGTGGTAATCGGCGGACGGCTGGGCTACATCCTGTTCTACAAGCCGCTCGAGTATTTTTCGCAACCCCTTGAAATCCTTGCGGTTTGGCGCGGTGGAATGTCCTTCCACGGTGGCCTGATCGGGGTCATCGTGGCACTGTGGCTTTATTGCCGACGCCGACAGTTGGACTACTGGCGGGTGATGGATTTCGTGGCGCCTCTGGTGCCGATCGGATTGGCTGCCGGCAGGCTCGGCAACTTCATCAACGGGGAGCTGTGGGGCCGGCCGAGCGACCTGCCCTGGGCGATGATCTTTCCCCAGGCCGGCGACGGTGTGGCCAGGCATCCGTCGCAGCTCTATCAGTTTGCCGGCGAGGGCCTGGCCGCGTTCGCGCTGCTCTGGTGGTTCTCGTCCAGGCCACGGCCGGCGGGGATGACCTCGGGCGCGTTCCTGATCGTCTATGCGACGTTCCGTTTTCTGGCCGAATTCGCCCGCGAACCCGACGCATTCCTGGGCACGCTGGCCTTGAACCTCACGATGGGGCAGTGGTTGAGCCTGCCGATGTTCTTGAGCGGTGTGCTGTTGGTGGCCTGGTCAGCGAAACGCGCGCCACATCATGTAGCCGGCCAGCACCAGTAAGAGCAGCGCGAAAATCCGGCGCAGCGTTGCTACGGGCAGGCGGTGGGCCAGCGCCGCGCCGATCGGCGCCGTGCTGACGCTGGCCAGCGAGATCGCCAGCAGGGCCGGCACCCAGATATAGCCGAGCATCGTGCCCGGGACATCCTGGCCGGGCTGGGCGATCGCATAGCCCAGGGCCCCACCGGCGGCGATGGGGAATCCGGCCGCCGCGCTGCTGCCGATCGCCTGCTGCATCTTCACGCCCCGGCGGCTCAGAAACGGGATCGTCAGAAAGCCCCCGCCAGCGCCGAGCACAGCCGATGCCGCACCGATCAGGGCACCGGCGCCGAACAGCCCGGTCGGGCCGGGTAGCGTCGCCTGCTGATCCACAGTCGCCTTGGGAGCCGGGCGCAGCATGCGCAGTGCCGACCAGCTCATAAACAATGCGAAGCCCATGGTCAGCCACCGAGAATCGGCCCGATGCACGAACTGCGTGGTGAGAAGGGTGCCGACCACGATACCCGGCGAAAGCCCGGCGACCACCCGCCAGAGCACTCCGCCGCGGCGGTGATGGGCGCGCACGCTGGACACCGAGGTGAACAGGATGGTGCTCAACGATGTGGCGATCGCAATCTTGATCAGGGTTTCCGGCGGGAAGCCGGCACTTTGCAGCGCCACCACCATGAACGGCACCATCATCATGCCTCCGCCCACACCCAGCAGACCGGCGAGCACACCGATGACCGCGCCCAGCCCGGTCAGTGCAATGAACAATGCGGGAGTCACGGCAGGCGGCCCTGTGGTCAGAAGCGTCAAGAGATGACCGCTCGTCGGGCGAACAGCCTCCTTCGACCGGTGTGGAACGGACGGTTTGATAGCATTTTGGCATGAAGCGTCGGCTCGCGATCGGCATCCTCTTGTTCGCTCTTGGAACGCAGATCGCATGGTCTGCGGGGCCGGCCTTGCCGCAGCTGTTGCGCGCCGCCGGCCAGCAGGAAGAGCACACGGTCGACACGATTCCCGATCCGGCACAGCTGCGTGCCGATTGGTGGCTGTACTTCAAGGTCGATCGCGACAAGCTGGCGGAGCGGGTCAAGGCGGCGCAGGATCTGCTCGTGCGTCGGTACGCCGGCGATCCGGACGGCCTGCCGGCCGCCGAGATCCAGGAGAAGGTACAGCGCATCGTCGGGCAGTTGGATGCCTTCGTGGCCGCCAGCGCATTGCGCGCCCCACAGGTGTCGGCGGCGCCACCCCTGGCTCAGCGCTATACGCCGGCGGAAGCGCTCGAACTGGTGAGCGCGCTGCGCAAGACCCGGCTCGAACTGGAGCTGGAGAACTCCGAGGTCGCCGGAACCCAGGCTGCCCTGGAGTCGACCTTGCAGCAGGTCGACCGGGCGATGGCCGCCTATCTTCCGTCGGAGCCGGGCACGCCACAACGCCTGCTGGCCGGATTCGACATCATGTCGGAGCGCACCCTGGCCGCGGTTACCGCCGAGCAGCTGCGCGTGCGGCGCTCTCTCCTCGAGCAGCGGCAGGCGCAGATGCGCGAGCTCTCCGAGGTCGAACGGTTTGCCGAAGAGCATCTTCGCGGCGATGAGGTCGAGCTCGCCCGGCTCGATCAACAGCTGGTGTCGCTGCAACCGGCGCTGATGGGAGCGCAGCAGCAGGTGCTCAGCGCCACCCGACGAACGCTCGAGCCCACCGGCGCCGAGCCGGCGGACCAGTTCGCGGCCCGCTATCGCCAGCAGCGGCTGGTGCTGGCCGAGGTGGAGCTGGCCGGGCTCGAGATGAGCCGCCTGAATCTGCAGGCCCAGCGGGCTCTGGTGGATATCCTGACCGAGCCGGCGCCCGACCTCGCCAAGGCGCGCACCGCTATCGACAAGGTTCGTGAGAAAACCGCAGATCTGCGCGCCGAAGCCGGGGACTGGCGCGTGGCCAGCGAGCGCGAGCGTGAGCGCGCGGGCGAGCGCGCGGCCGAGAACCGCGATGCCAATCAGGTCGATGCGGCGGCATTGATCAACCAGGACCGTGTCCGCCTGGCCCAGCAGACCCTGAGCGGCCTGCGCGTGCTCGACGAGGCTTTCCTGCGCTCCAGCTATCTGGTGCGCTGGACCAACCAGGCCATTCATGAGCGGCAGGGATTTATCGCCCGGGCCCTGGGCCTGTTGGACGAGAGCGCGGCCGACGCGCGGGATTTCGTCGGCACGATCACGGACCGCAGCCTGTTCAAGCTTGGCGAGACACCGATCACCCTGAGCGGCATCGGACGTCTGCTGTTGTTCGTGCTTTTCGCCTGGCTCACGTCGTGGGTGCTGCGCCGGATGTTGACCAACATCGCGCGCCGCTTCCCGAAGGAGAACATGGGGCTGATGTTCGTCATCAGTCGCCTGGCCCACTACATGATCATGGCGATCGGTTTCATTGCCGGTTTGTCATCGATCGGCCTGAATCTGACCAACTTCGCGCTGGTCGCCGGCGCTCTTGCGCTCGGTCTGGGTTTCGGACTGCAATCGATCGTCAACAACTTCCTGTCCGGCCTGATCCTGTTCTTCGAGCGCTCGATCAAGGTGGGCGATTTCGTACAGCTCGATAACGGCCAGCGGGGCGAGGTGCGCGCGATCAATGTGCGCGGCACTGTGGTCAATACCAATGACAACGTCGACGTCGTGGTTCCGAACTCGGAGTTCATCGAGCGTAAGGTCATCAACTGGACACTGCTCGACCCGTTCCGGCGCATCCATGTGCCATTCCGGGTGGCCTATGAATCCGATGAGGACAAGGTCGTGGAGGCCGGGCTCGATGCCGCCTCCCGCCTGTCCTCCACGCTGACCGGCGTGCTGGGCCGCGAGCCCAGCGTGTGGCTGGTCAACTACGGTGAGAACGGGCTCGAGTTCGAGCTGATCGTCTGGCTGATGCCCGATGCGGTCAAGCGACCGGACGCGGTTTTTGCCGCGTACCACTGGGAGATCCGCAAGGCGTTGCGCCGCCACGGGATCGAGGTGCCGGTGCCGCAGCGTGAGATCCGCTTCCGCGGTGACATACCGCCTCTGGGGCCGCGCTGATCCGGGCCACCCAGGGGGCGGCAGCGGAAGGGGTATCAGTGGACCTCAGCGAGGGAGGGTGGTACGCTGAGGCTGCTGCCTAACTCTTGAAAGGAGGTGATCCATGAAACATCTCGTTGTCGTGCTCGCAGCGCTTGCCCTGAGCACACCGGTCGTTGTTTTGGCATGCCCCGGCAAGGGGGAACAGGCAAGCAGCACGGGAAGCACGCTCCTGCAGCAAAACGAGGCGCGCGACCAGAGCTGAACCGGTTCCAGAGCACTCCGAAAGCCCCGCCGATGCGGGGCTTTCCTTTTATGGGCACTCTCCTGCCAGTTCGCTGCCGGTCTCACTTCGAAGCGCGCCGGCAACCGTTGCGGCCCGCGCGGCCCCGGGCGACCTTCAGACGAATCGGAACGCGATGTTGCCCAGCGGGCCGTAGTCGGCGAGGAAGGTGTCGCCCGGCGCGGCGAAGACCGGCCGCGTGAAGGAGCCGGCAAGCACGAGTTCGCCGGCTTCCAGGCCCTGGTCGTATTTGGCCAGCCGGTTGGCCAGCCAGGCCACGCCAGTGGCCGGATGATTCAGCACGCTGGCAGCCAGGCCCGTCTCCTCGATCACGCCGTTCTTGTAAAGCAGTGTGCCTACCCAACGCAGATCGACCGAATCCGGGCGCACCGGACGGCCGCCCGGCACGACGCCGGCGTTGGCCGCATTGTCGGCGATGGTGTCGAACACCTTGCGGGTGTCGCCGGTCTGCGGATCCTTTTGCATGATGCGGGCATCGATGATCTCGATCGCGGGCACGACGTATTCGGTGGCCGCAAGCACATCCGTGGTGCTCAGGCCCGGGCCGCGCAGCGGACGCGCCAACATGAACGCCAACTCCACCTCGACCCGCGGCACGATGAATCGCTCGAGCGGGATGTCGCCGCCCTCGGCGAACAACATGTCGTCCAGCAGGGCGCCGTAGTCAGGCTCGGTCACATTCGACGCCATCTGCATGGCACGCGAGGTCAGGCCGATCTTGTGGCCGATGATCCGTCGTCCGCGGGCGAGTTTGCGTTGAACCCAGGCATGCTGAATCGCGTAGCCGTCTTCGATCGTGATGTCTGGAAAACGTTTCGAAAAATGCGTGACCTGCGTGCGTGTCTGCTCCGCTTGGTCGAGTTCCGCGGCAAGGGCTTCGTAGTCTAGGGTTGGCATGGCAGGAGATCGTGAGGTGCCCGCGGGCATGGTGTTGACGGTGAAGTGAATCAGCTGGGCGTCTCGGAATCGGGCGAATCCGAATAGCATGCATAATAGGTCATCGTTCGATCAGGAAGCGCCCACGGTCACACACCGTAGGGCGCTTTTCTCGTTTCTGGGCTGGCGCAATGCCTTGCCCGCACAGGGTCATGCATCGTGTGGCTCGACGAGGTCGCCCGGCGAGGCGTCTGCAGATCACGCAAACCAAGCCAGAGGAGAAGGTATGTCGACGACATCCGAAGACATCGACTACGAAGTCGGTCAGGACAACATCCAGGTGATCGGCCTGGACATTCACAACCCGGTGTTCATCATTTCCGCACTGTTGATCGTGCTGTTCGTGGTGCTCACATCCGTCTTCCAGGCGGGGGCCAACGAGTTCTTCGGCTGGCTGCGGCCCACGGTGACCTCCACATTCGACTGGTTATTGGTCATTGCCTGCAACCTGTTCGTGTTGTTCTGCCTGTTTCTGATCGTCTCGCCCTACGGCAGGATTCGCCTGGGCGGGCGCGATGCCCGACCGGATTTCTCCTACACCGGCTGGTTCGCCATGTTGTTCGCGGCCGGCATGGGTATCGGCCTGATGTTCTTCGGCGTTTCCGAACCGATCTCGCATTACAGCTCGTCGGTCGCACAGACCGCCGGCAGCGCAGAGAGCTGGGCACCCCTGGCCGGAGCTCCGGGAGATCCCGAAGCGGCGCGTCGCCTGGGCATGGCCGCGACCATCTTTCACTGGGGACTGCATCCGTGGGCGATCTATGCGGTCGTCGCGCTGGCGCTGGCCTTCTTCACCTATAACCGGGGCCTGCCGCTGACGATCCGTTCGGCCTTCTATCCGTTGCTGGGTGACCGGGTCTGGGGCTGGGCGGGTCACATCATCGATACGCTGGCTGTGTTCGCGACCCTGTTCGGGCTGGCCACCTCGCTCGGCTTTGGTGCCGAACAGGCCCTGGCCGGTCTGAATCATGTGTTCGGAATCGAAATCACGGATGGCAACAAGATCCTGCTGATCGTAGGGATCACGGGTCTGGCCTTGATCTCCGTGGTCGCGGGGCTCGAAGCCGGCGTCAAGCGCCTGTCAGAGATCAACATGGTGCTGGCGCTGGTGCTCTTGCTGTTCGTGATCATCGTCGGCCCCACGGTCGCGGTGCTGACCGGTTTCGGCGCGAATCTGCTTGCCTATGTCTCCGAGCTGCCGGCGCTGTCGAACTTCATCGGCCGCACCGACGAGAACTTCTACGACGGTTGGACCGCGTTCTATTGGGCTTGGTGGATTTCCTGGTCGCCGTTCGTGGGAATGTTCATCGCGCGCGTCTCGCGCGGGCGCACGATTCGTGAGTTCATGATCTGCGTGCTGCTGATCCCATCGCTGGTCTGTGTTCTGTGGATGACTGCGTTCGGCGGAACCGCGATCGGTCAGATCATCAACGATGGCTATCTGGCCGTGAGCGAGGCCGATCTGCCGTTGAAATTGTTCCTGATGCTGGAAAGGCTCCCGCTGTCTTCCGTGACTTCGCTGATCGCGGTGTTGCTGGTCATCGTGTTCTTCGTGACCTCTTCCGACTCGGGTTCCCTGGTGATCGACACGATCACCGCCGGAGGCAAGGTGGATGCGCCGGTCGCCCAGCGGGTGTTCTGGGCGGTGTTCGAAGGGCTGGTGGCGATCGTGCTCCTGGTGGCCGGCGGGCTATCGGCGCTGCAGGCTGCCGCGGTAACCACGGGCCTGCCCTTCGCGATCGTGCTCCTGCTGATGTGTGTGAGCGTCATGATGGGGCTGGCCCGCGAATACCGGGAGATGAAAAGCTGATGGCCTGCGGGCCGGCGCGCGCCGGGCCTGCGGCCGCGGGCCCGCGCCGGCTGTGCAGCGGCACCGGTGTCGGATCCGCCGGGTCAGCGGGTTGAATCGACGTTCGGACTCGGGACACTCGATAGAATGAGCGGGACGGGCGGCCCGTGGGGCCGCCCGATGTTTCCATCCGAGCCGAGCCGACCGAGACCCCGCATGATCAAGCGCATCCTGTTCATCATGATGGACCAGCTACGGTGGGACTACCTGTCCTGCTACGGGCATCCATCGCTGCAGACACCGAACCTGGACGCGCTGGCCGCGCGCGGTGTGCGCTTCAGCCGTGCCTACACCCAGGGAACAAGCTGCGGAAACTCGCGGGCATCCATCTACACGGGCCGGTATCCGCGCTCGCACGGTGCCACCTGGAACGACATTCCGTTCGAGCTCAATCAATGGACCTTGGCCGACTATCTGGCGCCGCTCGGCGTGCAGACAACGCTGCTTGGCAAGACCCATATGCGTGCCGATCTGAACGGCCTGCAACGTCTGGGCATCGACCCGGAGTCCGAACTCGGACGGCACCTGGCCGCCACCGGCTTCGAGAACGGGGAGCGCGACGACGGTTTGCATCCGAGCGGTCCGGACGGCCGCTACAACCCGGTCGAGCCACGTTACAACCACTACCTGCGTGAGAAGGGCTTCGGTGGCGGGAATCCCTGGCTGGACTGGGCCAACTCGGCCGAGGGCGAGAACGGCGAGGTCTTGAACGGTTTCTTCATGCGCCATGCGAACCGTCCGGCCAGGATTCCGGCCGAGTTCTCGGAATCGGCCTACATGACCGATCGCGCGATCGACTTCATCGAGCAGGCCGGCGATTCGCGCTGGTGCCTGCATCTTTCCTATATCAAGCCGCATTGGCCCTATATCGCGCCGGCGCCGTATCACAACCGCTATGGTCCGGAGGATGTTCTGGCCGCGCGCCGGTCACCGGGCCAGGATCAGGATGATCACCCGGTGTATCGGGCCTTCGCGCAGATGCGCTGGGGCCAGGTATGGCGGCGCGAGGGGGCGCGAGAGACGGTGATCCCGGCCTACATGGGGCTCGTGCGCCAGCTCGATGACGAGATCGGACGCCTGATCGGGCACCTTCGCGCCAAGGGCATGCTGGACGAGACCTTGATCGCGATCACCGCCGACCACGGGGACTACCTGGGCGATCACTGGCTCGGCGAGAAGGATCTGTTCCATGATCAATCGTCGAAGGTGCCCCTGATCATCGTCGACCCCCGGCCCGGCGCGGACGGCACTCGCGGGGCGGTCGAAGACCGACTGGTCGGCACCATCGATCTGCTGCCGACGTTCATCGAAGCCTTTGGCGGCCAGCCACCCGCCCACCGGCTCGAGGGAGCATCCTTGATGCCTTTGCTCGAGGCGCAGTCGACACCTGGCTGGCGCGAGACCATCTTCAGCGAATGCGACTATGTCCGTATGCCGGTGCGGCGCCTGCTCGAGCGTGGCTTTGGCGATGCCCGCCTGACCATGGCGTTCGATGGCCGCTACAAATTCGTGCACTGTCTGGGCTTCCCGCCGATGCTGTTCGATCTGCAGGAAGATCCCGACGAGTTCCGCGATCTTGGCCGTGATCCGGGCCGGCGCGCCGTCATCGACGAGATGAAGGACCGCATGCTCGACTGGTCGGCAGGCCTGCGCAATCGCACCGCGATGACCGACGAGACCATGGCGGCCACGATCGGCCGCTCGTATCGGCGCGGCATCCTGATCGGTGCCTGGGACGAGGCCGACGCACCGGGTTGATGCCCTGGCCCGCGCCCGGGGCGCGGGCAGGCTTCAGCGATCGTCACCGAGGTAGCGGGTGACCAGACGATCCCATTCGACGCCCCGGCCATGAACCAGCAAGCGTCTGTTGACCTGCTCGCGCAGCGGGCTCTCGCTCTTGAACGCAAACGCATAGTCCTGCGGAGCAAACTCCAGGCCCAGGACTCTCAAGCGCCCGACGTAGTCTTGTGCCACGGCATAGCGCAGCAGCGGGCGGTCGTACACCACGGCCTCGATGTCGCCCGCGGCCAGCGCCGCCAGGGCCCGTTCGATGTCGGGATACAGCCGGGGACGAATACCGCGTGCGCCGAGGCGGGTCTCGCTGGTGGACCCGGCGACCGTGCCGGTGCGCAGGGAGGCGAGTTCGGCCTCGCTGGCGATGTCCGTGTTCAGTGCATCGAGCGTGAACGAGGCGGTCAGGCTGGCGGTCACGGTCGAGACGATGATCAGGCTCATGAACATCCAGACCATCGCGATCAGGCGCCCGGTAAAGGTGATCGGCGACTTGTCGCCGTAGCCGACTGTGGTCATCGTGACGCTGGACCACCAGATACCTGCGCCAACCCCGTGCGGAAGATCGCGCGGAAACTGGCTGTTGTGCCGGCGCTCGGCCATCCAGACCAAGGCGCCCACGGTGGCCAGCAGGGTCAGCAGAGCGGTAACCGCGCCCAGGAACGTGGGTGAGCTGATCGCACGCATGAACCGCTCCCAGCCGTCGATGCGTTGATCAGGCACCGCAACTCCGAGGCTCGCCCGATAGAAGGGATGAGAGAAATCGAAGCGCGATTCACGCTCGGCGGTGACCGACAGGGCGCCCAGGCCGACTCCGATCTCCCCGTTGGCCAGGCCATCGAGTAGCGGCTCCAGACCGCTCACGATGAATTCGCTGCCATAGCCGAGGTCGGCGGCAATCTGGTTCCACAGGTCGATTGCGATGCCGCGCCAGTGCCCGCCGTCTCGATAGGCGAACGGGCGCACCTCGCGAACCTGTACCGTCAGCGTGGCGGAGCCGGTGCCGGGTTCCGCGGCCCGCGGGGTCCCGGGCATGATGAATCCCGCAAGCAGCAGGCAAAAGCACAGCAGCCAGCCGGCGCCACGGCCGGCCGGCGGCCGCCAGGCGCGCGCTCGCGAGTTGCTATGCTTGCAGGCGCGGCCGGTCTGCGGTCGGGAACGGCACACCAGGCAGGGGGTCACGATCGACTTCTTCATCGACAGCGATCATATCGAAACGTTTCGCCCGGTGATCATGGATCATGTGCAGTGCGCGCAGCGTGATGATCCCGGTTAATGGCGTGTCGATGTCTGCGTCGCGTTAAAGAGGAGATGAACTTGATGTCGACATTGCAGGGACAGGTGGCCTGGGCTTCTCGGGTGCGGGTTCGGGAATCGGTGAAGCTGCAGGCTGCGCACAACTGGCCCGCCTGGGCGCCACGGTGGCTTACCGGGCGGCGCAAGCCGGCGTTGCAGTCGTCGCGGCCGCGATCGAGGCCGAGGGTGGGCAGCCTGGGTGCAGGCTGGCGATCTCCAGCCGCGGCTACTAAACGGATCGTGGCGGCGATCGATGCGCTACGGGCGCCTGGACATCGCCGTCAACAACGCCGGCATCACCGCTCGAGCGCGCCTGGGCCAAGCTCGCCCCGGAGTCTGTCGACCAGGTCGAGCCACGTTCGGTGGGCGTTCTACTGCGTCATCGCAGCGCTGCCGCTCATGCGTCGTCAGGGGGCGGCCTGCTGATTCATTGCTGCCTTCGTGGCGGGGCGTTTCGTCGGGCACATTGGGGGCTGGGTCGTACACCAGGTCAAAGCACATGCTGCCGTCGTCGCCATGTCATACAGTCTGAATCTGGAAGAGTTCGTGCATGGCATCCGATCCACGGTGATCTGCCCCGGCGAAGTGGCGACCGCGATCCTCGACCAGCGACCGGTACCGGTGCCGGCGGCCGACCGCGCGCGCATGCTGCAGCCGGAAGATCTGGCGCGCACGATTGCGCATGTCGCCACGACCGCGCCACATGTCTGCCTCAACGAAATCGTAGTAAGCCCCGCCTGGAACCGCCACCTTGCCCGCGGTCTGGGCGCCGCCACGGCGCCCAGCGGCCTGGGCGCCCGGGACTGAGCCTCCGGCCAGGCCGGGCACACCGCCCTGGCGGGCGTGGGCTACATCGTCTGACTATACCAACCGGGAAACTTCCCCGGTCGGCAGCAGGTGAATTCCCTGGCACCTATCCGATTAAACCGGTGGTCGTGATTCGCGACAAATGAGTATTTGTGAAATGCTCGCCGTGACCCATTCGAGGCAGAGCGCGAACCCAGGAGCTGGCAGCCGGTTCCACACGAGACGAGGAGGCCCAGGCCATGTCGGTCAGACGCGTATTGGTGCTCGAGGACGAGCCGGGCGACCCGAAACCGCCCGGCGACGATCATCGATGGCGCCGATGACTTCGAGCTTGCTGGCCGCAAAGCCGGTTCCCTACCGAGGCCCGTGAGGCAGGCGGTCCGGGACCAGCGCCTGGATGTGTTGTTGACCGACCTGGGTTTGCCCGACGGCTCGGGGATCGAGATGATCGCCGGAGCTGTCGGCCCGGATTCCGGGTATCGAGAGATCGCGGTCATGACGGTGTTCGCCGACGAGGCCACGTGTTGCGAGCGATCGAGCGCCGGCCACCGGATATCTGCTCAGGATGGCGAAGACGTCCTGGCGGCGATGTCCGGTATCGGCAGACCGGGGCCACCGATCAGTCCGGCAATCGCGCGGCACGTCCTCGCCGCCTGGAACCCCGAGGGGCGGTCACAGCAGGCGCCAGCGTACGCGAACCGGAACCGTCGCCGGTGAGAAGTCGCCGCTCACGGAACGTGAGACCGACGTCCTGCAGCAGACGCTGGGCGGTTTTCCGGCGATGAGATTGCCGGCGCGCTCGGTATCTCGGTGCATACCGTCACCACCCACATCAAGAACATCTATCGCAAGCTGGCGGTGCGCTCGCGCGGCGTAGCGGTGTTCGAGGCCATGCAACTGGGCCTGATCCGGGTCGAGCCGCATGCTTGATCGCCTCGTGATCCGTCGCCCCGCGCGCGGTCAGTCGCGTCGGCGATATGTGACCTGGGCGCTGCTCAGCCTGGTCACGCCGGTCTTGCTGGCATGGGCGCTCTGGCGCATGGTCGCGATCGGCGATGACGAGCGCTGGATCACCCTGGACAGCGCGATGTTCATCCCGCAGGCGGCCGCCCTCGATACGCCCGCGCTCGAGCCGTCGGCCGGGCCGCCGCTGCGTGCATGGCAGTAAGCCTGCCGAGCTGATTGAGCCGGCGCGATCGCGGCCAGGTCTGTTCGACCTTCGATGACGGTGGCACCGATCGGGCCTGGGGCGTCTGGCTGCCGAGGCTTGCGCATGACGCACGCGTGTATGTGAACGGCAGTGCGCTTGCGGGCGGTCTCGAAGTCGATGTCGAACATCGCAATCAGAATGCTCGGTGCTGCGTCGCGCCTTCGGCCTGCCTTCGGCTCAGCGAACCGGGATCGCGATCCAGGTGGCGGGGCTGACTGGCCCGGCAACGGCTGCCTGGATCCCGTGCGCATCGGCCCGTATTCCGTGCTGCTCGATGCCCATGAGTGGGCCGATCTGATCCGTGTGGACAGCCTGCGCACGATCACCGCGATGATGCTGGTGGTCGGGAGCCTGCTCGGTCTGTTGTGGCTCTGGCGCCGCCAGGAGGCGGTGTTCGGATGGTTCGCGCTGATGATGTTCATGTGGGTGGTGCACGATATCCATCCGATGCTGGCCCTGCCGGCGCGGGCCAACCCCCTCATCGAATGGCTGTGGCACGCGTCATTGGTGTGGTTCATCTTCATGGTGGCCAAGTTCGTCTTCTGCTTCATCGGTCGCGGCGATCCCGGGTTCGAGAGGAGGCTGGCGATCTGGGCGATCCTGATGCCGGCGCTGACGCTGCCTATCGCCTTGCTGCGTCTTGATCTGTTCCACGACTGGGCGGCGCCGATCTCCGACACGGCCACCTTGCTCATTTCCTGCTATCCGTTCCTGTTGATCGGGCGCAGCCTGCTGCGCGAGCCCAAACCTCTGCACGCGGGCATGGTTGCGGCCGGATTCTTTCCTCTGGTGTTGGGCGCACATGATTGGCTGGTGGTCACCGATATCTGGGCACCCAGTCATGGCTATCTGATGCCTTATGGCTCGGTGCTTGTCATGCTGGTCTTCGGGGGGCACCTCACGCTGAGATTCGGCCGCATGATGGGGGCGATCGAGGCACTCAATGGCGAGCTCGAGCAGCGTGTGCGTGCCCGCGAACAGGAACTCGCCATCAAGCATGCGCATCTGCTGCGTCTGGAGACCGAGAAGACGCTTCTGGCCGAACGTGCCCGCCTGATGAGCGACATGCATGACGGCCTGGGCGGCACGCTCATCTCGACGCTGGCCATGGTGCAGGCGGGCCAGACGAATCCCGAACTGCTGGCCGAGTCCCTGCGCGAGGCGATCGGTGATCTGCGCCTGATGATCGATTCGCTCGATCCGGTCGATGGCGATCTCGGTAATGTTCTGGCCAACATGCGAACCCGCCTCGAACCGAAGTTGCGCGCCGCGGGCATGAGTATCGAGTGGGCGGTGCAGGATGTCACGACACCCGCCTGGCTCGGTTCGACCGGCGTTTTGCAGGTGATGCGAATCGTGCAGGAAGCGATCAACAATGTGCTCAAGCATGCGCAGGCCAGCCGCCTGAGGATCGTCCTGCATGAGGGGCTGGCCCCACCTGGAAACCAGCCGATCCGTCGGCTGGCGGCGGCCGCCATGCACGCCCAGCGCCTGACCGTTGGCGCCGAAGCCGGGCTCTCCGATGCCGTCGCGCAGGATGCCTTCGATACCGACGAGGCGGCGGATGAACGCTCGGTGTGGGTGGCCGTCATCGATGACGGCGTGGGTCTGCCCCATGGCACACGCAGTGGCGGGCGCGGGCTGGGCAACATGCGGCGACGCGCGCGGGGGATCGGTGCCGAATTGCAGATCATGCCCGCCGAGCCAGGCACCTGTGTGATGTTGCGCATTCCGAGCCAGGCCTGCGCATAACGAGCGTCAAGCCGGCGTTGAATGCGACAGCGCGCGCGTTCCCGGCCGCAAATCGGCTCGATCCCATGTACATGGTATGGGCGGGCCGAACAGACTCCCCTAGTGTTCGACCATAGACCGAACGATGCCCATGCCCATGCCCGGGCCCAAGTTCGATCAAAGACACTGAGAACTGGAGTCAGCGGTGATGCGAATCGCCACAACTCTGCTTGTGTTGACGCTCACCGCGTTGGGCCTGCTGGCATCCTCGCAGGCCCTGGCGGCGCCGCGCATCTCGACGATTCGCGCGGAGAGTGGTGACCGGGTGATCATCGAAGGACGCGACTTCGGCAAGGCCTGCAATCGCTGTGAGGTGCTGGCCGAGTACGCGGGCGGTCTGCGCCTGGCGCTGCTGATCGATGACTGGCGTGACACCTCGATCGGCGCGGCTGCCGGATGTGAATGCCGGCGAGCAGGCCAGGCTGCGTATCAAGACCACCTCGGGCGACAGCGCACCGGTGGCGGCGAGGATCGGCATCGAATACAGCAAGCGCGTGCTGGCCCATCAGCAGTCTTCGCGCAAGGTTGGCAACAAGGGCGAGCTATCGGTGGATGTTGCCCAGGCTGCGCCGCGATGCGGTAGTCGATCGCCATTGTTCGTGGCGGCCGAAGTCCATATGCGCAAGCGCCGCTTCGGCGACGCCGAGATCGTCAATGCGCCCAAGCCCCTGTGTGACCGTTGCAAGCCGGTGGTGGTCCGTTGGTATCACGAACCTACCGGGCAGATCGATTTCGAGGTGCTCGGCCGATTCCGCTTGGTCGAAGGGGTGTGTCCGGCGAGAAAGCGGTGAACTTCGCGCTCCCATATACCTGGGATGGGCGCGTGCTGCCGGCGCGATCACATTGATGGTTGCCGGGCGCGGGCGGATGTCCCATCCCATCCGTGCGGGCGCCTCACCAGCCGGCCATGCGCGCCGGGAAATGCTCCAGAGGAAGACACGATGCAGATTCGGCACTCATGTTCATGCGCGCGGCCACGCATGACCGGCCTGTGGATCGGGGTCGCGTGCGCGTTGATGGCGGGAACGCTGCGTGCAGAGACGATCGAGACCGACTTCGGCGAGCGCTGGGTCGAGCGCAGCGAGTCGTTGCGGCTTCGCCTTGGGCAGCAGCTGTGGGCCGACCGGTCCAATCTCAGGGTCTTCGTCGGCAAGACCGACATCAGCGCACTGGTTCGCGGGGGCGGGCCGGGCGAGTTGATCATCGACCCCCGGCTCGCGCCGCTGCCGGCCGGCGAGAGCGAGATCATTCTCTGGAAGGTAGACGGAGGCAACTGGAGCGAGGTCGCGCGCACGCCGGTCAAGGTGCTCGCCGCGGGAGGCTTCCAGTCATTGGATTTCGATCCGAAAGTGGAACTGCAGCTCAAGGGCCGCGCGGTCGACCAGCGCCTGCAGCCGGCGGATGAGTCGGAGCGCACCCGTTACCTGGACAGTGTCAGCAGCCTGGGCTTCTCATTCTCGGGCGAGCGTGCCGGCACATCGATCAGTGCATCGGCCAGCCTCAGTGGCACCAGCTATCGGCCGGAGGCCTTGCGCTATGGTGAACTCGAACAGGAGGCGCCCAAGCTCGATCTGGCGGAATATGCGATCGAGGTACGCAACACGAGTTTCGGCGTGCGCGCCGGTCACATCAGCTACGGGAACCATCCGTTGCTGCTCGACAGCATGTCTAGCCGCGGTTTTGTGTTCACCGGGCGGCCGAGCGATCGCTTCGATCTGTCGCTGAACGTGATGAACGGTACCGAGATTGTCGGCTACCAGAACTTCCTCGGGCTGCGCGAGAGCGATCATCGGGTGCATGGTCTGACCGCTGGCTACGAACTGATTGCGGATCGGCCGGGCGGCCTGCGCGCCGAGATCTCGCTGATGAATGCCTCGATTCAATCAAAGACCGATTTCAATGCCGGTCAGATCGGCGATGCCGAGCGCAGTCGGGGGTATGGCGTCAGATTGCTGGGCGAAACCTCGGGCGGCCGGATGACTGCCGACCTGGCCTGGGCACATTCGGTCTATGTGAATCCGTTCGATCCACTGCTTGCCCAGGGGGAGGATCTGCAGCCGGTGAATGAATCGCGCTCGAATGGTCGGATCATCGAGCTCGGCTTCAAACTGCTCGATGATGCCAAGGTGTTCTCGGACGAGCACGGGGCCGGGCTGAAGTTGTCGCTGCATCATGACCGGATCGCACCCTTGTATAAGAGCATCGGGTCGTTTTTTGCAACCGATCAGCTGCTCAATCGCGCTACTCTGGACTTTGGCTATCGCGGCCTGCAGATGCAGGCACTGATCAGCCGCAAGCGCGACAATCTCGATGACATCGCCACGCTGCTGACCACGAGATCAGACACGCGAAGATTCAGCATGACGCTGCCCTTGCCAGACTGGCTTGGTGAAGAGAAGGCGCGTTCCCGCTACTGGCCGACACTGAACTACAGCTACGACTGGGTGCATCAGATCGCCTTGAACGTACCTGTCACGGAGGACTCTGGCTTTGCCGCCTCCCATCTTCCCGATCAGTTGAACCGCACCCATCGGCTCGATATGTCCTGGGTCTTCGAGCCTGTGACGCTGACTTACGGCATCAATGCCACCCACCAGGACAATCGCCAGATTGGTCGCCAGAACGCCGATTTCAAGGATCTTGGCCACGAGTTGTCGGCCAGCTGGACAGTCAGCGATGCGCTCAGTCTGACTTCGGGTCTGGGACGGACGCGCAATACCAGTCTCGAGAACAATCTCACCACTTATGCAACGCATGGCTCGATCGGAGCCGACTGGTCATTCGCGCAGGACTGGCAGTTCGCATTCAACATCGACAAGACCTTGAACTCCGATTCGAACAACGCGGCCAGCGCGCGCAATACGGGCGGCAATGCGCAACTGGGATATCGGTTCGAGATTGCCGACGGCCTGCGTAAGATGCCGGGCCAGATCTTCGTGCGCTACAGCCGTCAGGATGCGCTCAATACCGACACGATCTTCGATCTTCGCGATGCGCAGCGGCACTGGTATGTCGATGTCGGCATCTCGCTGAGCCTGTTCTGAGGAGTCGACCCCATGAAAGCTCTGCTTTTTCTCGCGACGCTGTTCTGGAGTTCACTGGCGTTCGCGGTCTCCGGCGTCAATCCCTTTGGCGTCAATGTCCGCAGCGCCGGGCCGTCGACCGTGTTCCTGACCTTTCAAAACCTCGATGCCGGTCAGACCGCCGCAGAGGCGTTCTGGTGCGGCGAGCTTCGCCCCGAGGTGGCGAACACCAATCCCACACTGCAGGCACCTTTCGCCGTTCAGAACGCCAATCCCTGCCAGCCGGGCACGATCTTCGGGAGACTGCCGGTGCGGCTGGATCGCTCGCGCGTGTCCACCAGCGGCACCTTCCGCAACCTGACCGACATCATGTCGATCCCGGCCTCGGTCGCCCGACGTGCCTACCAGGATGCGATCGCAGGCAAGAACTCGAGCTTCTTCTATGTGCGCCGTTTCAGCGGCGCCGCCGGCGGCGACCAATATGTGATCGTGACCTGTCGCATGGGAGGCGGGGGGGCCCGCGCACCGCTGGGGCTGATCGATGTGCGCCTGAACTTCGACGATGGCGCGCAGCGCGGTTCCGTGCTGGGTGTGGTGCGCGATTCCACCTTGCCGCGATTCTCCGCCGATGTCTACTACAACGGCACGGGGACCCTGCGTGGTCGCTGGGAGTTGGTCATGCCGGGTGATGTCGAGCCGACGACCGAAGATCTGCTGACCGAGGCATCGCTACCTGTCGAGCGTCGTGCTCTGCAACGGCGCTACACCCTGATCGAGCGGTTCTCGCTGTTCCTGCCACCCACCGGCCAGATCACGATTCCCGGCCCTGACCCGGAGAAGTTGCGCACCAGTGTCGACGGGCCGTACAAGGTGTTGCTGCGCATCGAGGCCAGCAACGAAAAGGAGGCGAATTCGAATACCGGTGGCGGGCGCACGGTATTCGCCGGTGGCGTGGCCGGTTTCCCGATGCCCGTCCTGCGCTACTACGTGGGCACTCACGAGGATGTCAACCGGATTGCCGAGGCCGCGATCGGCAGCGTCCAGCAGTTCCTTCCCCCGGACGGCGCGACCGCCAAGGCCGATGCGCCGCTGTCCTTCCAGTGGGTCGATGTCGCAAATGGGGCGCTCTACAAGCTCGAGGTGGCGTCGGCCGACGAGGTGTTGCTGCAGGCCTGGGTGAAGCAGGGCGATGGCAGCTATCTGGCGCCGCCGTGGCTGCGTGCCGAGCATGCGGACGAACCGTTACGATGGCGTGTCACGGCCGTTGATGCGTCGGGCCGGGAGCTGGCACGCAGTGACTGGCGCTCGCTGACCCTGGCTGCCGCCGGCAGCTGACCGGGCCGCGAGTCCGCTGGTCAACATCACGGTCGACCACCGCCCAGGGTGGCCGGCCGACATCACGATATGCACCCACCTCGATGTGGGTGTTGCCCATGGAGAAAGTCATGACGAAGTCACGGAGCGACGCACCCGGCCCAAAGGCCGTGATGCCTACGATCGAGCGCCCGCTTGCAAGCACCTGGCCCGCGCGGTTGATGGCGCTGGCCGTGACGGGCGTCCTGCATTCGATGCCGGCATCGGCGGCGGAGCCGGCCGATCGCGCTATCGCGGCCGCGGTCTACGACCTCGATCGGATCGCCCCGCAGTTGCCCGGCCTGACCCCTTCGCGCAGAGCGAATATCACGCGGATCGAGCGCAGCCTGAGCATGGCCGAGCAACGCCTGATGCAGTCGCCGAATCAACAACACGAAAGCTTTCTCGCCGCGCAGAAGCGGATCGCCGAGTATCGGGCGCATCTCGCGTCGTTGACCAACCCTGCGCCGGCCGCCGCGCCGGCCAGTGCGTCCACATCGCCGGCTCCCGCTCGCGCGTCCACATCGCCGGCACCGGCGACGAGCCGAACCGCTACCTCGTCCGGGGTCACCCAGGCTGCCCGCCAGGTGGCGCCGGCCGCTGCGGCGGCGCCCGAGATGAGTTCCCATCACAAGCTGCAGCTGAGCAAACTGCAGCGCTCGTTTGCCAGCGTGCAGGCCAATCTGGACAAGGTCGATCCGAAGAGCCTGCATTTCGAGCAGGAGCGGCGCAACTGGCGCCAGCGCTTCGACGGCCTGAGCAACAATCTGGTGAAGTTCGAGCCCTTCGCGGATGATCCGCAGGTGGCGCCCCTGATCGAGCAGTTGCCGAAGATGGTGGCGCACTACGACAAGCTGGAAGCCGATGCCATCGCCACGTACGAAGCCCTGGGCGACATTCCCGCCCAGCTTCAGGCGCTCAAGGCCCGCTACACGCGTGAACAGTTGCCCAAGCCGTTGGATCCGCCCTATGACGCCGAGCGCGCGAAGGCCTGGGCCGAATACATTCGCGCGTTTGCCGGCATCGCGCAGAAGGACCACGAATGGCTGACCCATGTGCGCGCAACCACCGACATGCACGAGCGCGCGACCAAGGATGCACTCAACGGCTGGATCGGCCACACGGCCAACAATGCGATCCGGCAATCGATCGAGCAGACCCGTAACGACATCTATCAGCCGGTGCGCCAGCTGCAGGGAAGTTCGCTCGAGTTTCTATCCAAACTCACGCCGGCCGACAAGGACAAGATCCGCAACAACCTGCTCGGCGAAGGCGACTATGACAAGCACATGGCCTCGCTGCGCGAGGCCCGCCAGGCCATTGAGAATGGTCGCGTCATCGATGCCGCGCTCGGGCAGCCCGAATCGGCCGATGGCGCCAAGGTCCTGGCCATGCTCGACGACTGGCAGGCCAAGATCAACGGCCTCTACGAAACCATGCTGGCCGAGATCCGCATGCCCAAGGCCGCGAGCACCAGCGAGGAACTGCTCGATATCGCGGCCAAGGTGTTGTCCGGAGAGAAATACGGCTACAAATGGGAAAACATGGTCGTGAATTCAGATAAGCAGACCCGTCAGGAGGAGCGTGCCTGGTACAGCGGCGGCGTGGTCACGATCGCCAAGTACGACTGGGACAGCTTCCAGGTGGCCACCGCCGAGAAGGTCGGCGACAAGTACTTCCTCTACTACAACACGCTGCGCTACTACCGCTCCGGTGCCAGCACCACGCCGATCAACCGCTGGATACTGGCCAGCCGTCATCAGAGCAGCCGCATCCTGCCGGAGAACATCGGCAAACCCTGAGCGTCGTGCGTCTGTCTGGCGCCGGGCGGGGCGGCCTGCCGGCGCCGGATCACACGGAATGGCTACCGGATTCCTGGGATTTCGCGGCGCGCCGGAGGCACCAGAATGCACCTGTTCCCTGACAGAACCAGGGATCAACAACCGATAGAGAGGAATGCCATGAAATCCACCCTTAAGACCGTTTCGATTGCCGCCGCCGCCGCCATTGCATTGCTCGCCGGGGGCGCCGCCCAGGCCGGTGACTGCAAGAAGGTGAAGTTCCAGTTCACCAACAACATGGGTACCAAGATCAAGGTCAAGAGCGTCGAGATCAAGGGCAATGACGGCACCTGGACCGAGGACATTGCCAACAAAGAGATCCTGACCGGCAACAAGTACACCACCGACGGGCGCACCATGAACAAGCTGGATTCCGGCAAGGCGCCCGACTATCAAACGGTCAAGTATGACCAGTGGGATGCCGCCAACGGTCGCTGGCTGAACAACAAGACCAAGAAGTTCACGAACCGCAAGGTGTGCAACGACGGCCACACCTACGTCTTCAACATGCAGTAATCGCGACCGCGGGTCGTGACTGGTGTGCTGATTCAGGACACCAGGGCGATCCCGACGCGGCAACGGAAACCGGCGCCCGTCGCCGGTTTTCCTTTTCCTGCAGCAGAACCGGAGCACAAAAATCATGAACAGGTTTCGCCATACGACCGTTGCCACGCTGGGCATCCTCATGCTGACGATCGGCGCCGCGCATGCACGACCCAATCCGCACGAAGCCGAGGTCAATCGCCGCTATGACATTGCCGGCTGCAAGGAAGCGCACAAGGCGCAGGCGAGCGTGCTGAGAAAAGAGGCCGAAGAGCATTGCCGCAAAGAGCACGGCACCAAACTCGAGCGATTCGACTACCGGCCGACGAACTGCGACTTCTCGGTTCAGGGCAAGCCACCAACCTATGCGGTCGGCAAGGTTCGCTTCGAATGCGCGGCCAAGTAAAAGGCGGGCCATCGGTACGGTGCGCATGTGCGGCCGTGTCGATGGGCCGGGCGGGACTGCCGGTAGTCAGTTGGCGCTGATCGTCACTGGCGTTCGCGCGACCAACCGGCCGCGCCGAGACAGTCATTGATGGCGCGCGCCCGATTGTTGGCATTCACGTCGCGGGTCTCCACCTTGGCCGGAACATAGCTTGCGGCCGTGGATTCGCAGGTGGTGACACCGTCGCGGGTTTCGCAGCGGGTCGACGGCGGCTTCTCATAGGCCGCCTGTGCCTGTGTCTGGACGATCGTCACCGGATACAGCTGCAAGGCCCTTGCCTCGCAATCCAGCTTGTCGGCGTGAAACGCGGCCTGGTCCTTCGAGGGGTGCTTCCACACATAGCTGCTGCAGGCGCTCAGCAGGGCGATCATGGCCAGAAGCATCAGCGATCGATGTCGAATCATCCACAGACTCCGGGTGCTCGGTTCGGTGTCCGATGATAACGGCGCCGTTGGTCGCGTGTGCCGTGGCGTTGCGCGGCGAGCTCTCGCGTGCGCGGTCATCATGCCCGTCGCGGACGTTATCATGTCGGCACAGACATGGCCGGCATCGTCGCCAGGGCCGGCGGTGCGCCAGTGGCCACCCGACGCTGCGCCGATGGTGCCGGCGAACCCAGAAACCACCGCCCATGATGCGGGCGGGACGGATGCCCGGAGCGCTTGTGCGAAATCGTGGAGTGGGGCGGTCGCGTGTCCGCGTCGCCGCCCTGATGATCTGTGTGTTTGCGATGCCGGTGTACGCGCAAGAGGTCGAGACGCTCGAACTGGGAGCGGTCTACGACGTCATCGAGTGTCGCGATGCGCATCGTGCCCACGTGGAGGTCATGCGCTCATCGGCGGAGCGACACTGCCGCGACTCGCAGAACCAGCTGATCAAGTGGTTCAGCTACCGACCCAAGCATTGCCGCTACAAAACCACGAAGGGGCGCCCGCCGGTTGAGGTCGAAGCCCGCGTGACCTTCGCCTGCATGTCCCCCTGATTTCCGGCAGCACGTCGCAGTTTCACACGAGGCGGGCCGCGGTGCCGCCGCGCGAGGCATGTCGACCAGCGGCCGGGACCGAGTCAGTGACCTTCGTCCAGGCGGACGGATTCCCGCAACTTCACCAGCGCATGCAGGGTTTGATTGACGGGTGTGTCCACGCCAAGCTCGCGCCCCTTGCGGACCAGGTAGCCGTTGAGGTCGTCGATTTCGGTCGGTCGACCTGCGGAGATGTCCTGCTCGGTGCTGGAGGTGGCCTGCGCCATCGACTGGCCGGCGCGCTCGACGATCTCCAGCGGATCGGTGGCGGGCATCTCGATGCCGAGTGCACGGGCGACGGTCACGACTTCCTGCGCCGCGCGGTTCATGACCGCCATCATCGCCTCATTGGCGGCCATGCGGCCATAGCGTGAGCGACCCAGCGCAGATACCGCATTGAACGAGCAATTGATCAGGAACTTGCTCCAGAGTTCGCCATCGATGTTCGCGCTCAGCTTGCAGGCGATGCCGGCCGATTCGAGCATCGCCTTGATTCCGGCCAGGCTCGCCTCGGCCACGCCAGCCGGGCGCACATCGGCCTGACGGCTGTCGCCCACCACCAGGCTGCCGCCCCCGGCGTGACGAAGATGACCCGGGCCGGCCATCGACGCGGCCACATAAACCACGGTGGCCAGCACGGGATTGGCCAGCTGCGCCTGAATCCGACGGACGTTGTCGACGCCGTTCTGCAGGTCGAGCACGATGGCTTTTGGCGAGAGAATGCCGGCCAGGGCGGCGGCAGTCGTTTCGGTGTCGCGGGTCTTCACGCAGAACAGCACCAGGCGCGCATCCTGGGCCGCCTCCAGCCGGGTGTCGGCGTGCACCTGCACGTGCTCATCGAAGCTCTGTGCCTGCAGGCGCAGGCCATGCGCGTTGATCGCGTCCGCATGGGCCGGCCTGGCTATCAGCGTGACCGGCAAGCCGGCGCGGGCCAACATGCCACCGTAGTAGCAGCCGACCGCGCCTGCACCGACCACGGCGATGGGTGTCAGAGGGGATTGTTCGCTGTCGGAGGCGGGGGCTGCAGGCATCGGAATCTCGGCAGGAGGTCAGAAGCCGAAGATCTTACGTCAACGAATTGCGCCGGCCCGCTTCCCGGCCTTGGCGCCCGACCTGCCAGCCGTTTCGAGGCAGCAGTGCGATGCGCGCCTCATGCTCACGGCCTTAGTCGCGCAGGTGAGCGCTGTCATTGAGGCTCACGAGTGAGCGGTGGCCGGCGCGCGAACATTGAAAGCGGTGCACGCTCGTGTAATCGGGTGCGAAGAACAACTTGGCAGGCAGGCCGAGCACATGACTGGCCCAGCTGTTGATGACCCCGCCGTGGCAGAACACCAGTACCGATCCGCCGGGATGGGCCGCGATGATCGCGTCGATCGCGCTGACCACGTCGGCGCGAAACGCCTCCATGTCGACGCCGGCGCCGTCACGCAGCGCCTCCCAGGCCTTGCGATCGGCGCGCTTCAGCTCTTCAACCGGCACATAGGCGCCGTCATGGCGATTGAATTCGGACAGCCGCTCGTCTTCGGTGGTGTGGGTGGCCAGCAGCGCACGCAGAGGCTCGGCGGTTTCCAGCGCCCGACGCATCGGGCTCGAATAGAGGGCATCGAAGCGCTGCCTGGCCAGAGTGCGGGCCAGCCTGGCAGATTGCTCGTGCCCGACCCGGGACAAGCCCGGGTCGGCACTGGTGTCGCTGCGCAGCGGCAGTGCGTGGCGCACAAGGATCAATTCCATCGGGACCGCCCGTCGCAGCATGCGCGCCGCGACATCCGAAGCGCCTCGCTCAGACGTAGTCCTTGTACTTGTCGAGCAGGCGAACCGGCTTGCGCAGCGCGTCGCGGCGGAACGGATCGCCGAGTTCGCGCGTGCACATGATCTCGACGATGCAGGTCTTGCGCTGGTTCATCTGCATGTCGACCGCGCGCTTCAAAGCGGGCCCGACATCGTCGAGTTGGTCGACCACGATGCCTTCGGCGCCCATGGCCTTGGCGATGCCCGCGAAACTCGGGCCTCCAGTTCGCCGGCAACGAAGCGACGATTGTAGAAATCCACCTGATTCTTCTTCTCCGCGCCCCATTGACGGTTGTGATAGACCACGGCCGTGACCGGGATGTCGTGACGCACGCAGGTCAGGATCTCGCCAAAGCTCATGCCCCAGGCGCCGTCGCCGGCATAGGAAATCGCCGGGCGCTCGGGCGCGGCCACCTTGGCGCCGATGATGGTCGGGAAAGCATAGCCGCAATTGCCCCAGCTCATCGGCGCGAGCATCGAACGACCGCGCTCGAACCGCAGATAACTGTTGGCCACCGAATTGATATTGCCGATGTCGGTCGAGACCATGACGTCGGCCGGCATCGCCTTTTCGAGTTCGCGCAGCACCTGGCGCGGGTGCAACCAGTTGCCCGGCTCCTGCTTGGCCTCCTCGATCATGTCCAGGCTGAACGGATCCTTTTCATGGGTCCATTCGTCGAGCTCTTTCTCCCAGGTGGCTTTTTCGTCGGCGATCCTCGCGGCGCGTTCGGCCTTCGTGGCATCGCAGGCGAGCTTGCGGTTGGCCAGGCGCTCGACCAGGGCCTGGGCCGCGGCCTTGGCATCCCCGCAGATGCCGACGTCGATCTTCTTCACCAGGCCAAGCATCTTGTGATCGGCATCGATCTGCACGATCTTGGCGTTCTTGGGCCAGTAGTCCAGGCCATGCTGGGGCAGGGTGCCGAACGGGCCCAGCCGGGTGCCCAGCGCAATCACCACGTCGGCCTGGGAGATCAGCTTCATCGCCGCCTTCGAGCCCTGGTAGCCGAGCGGACCGCACCAGAGCGGATGGCTGGCCGGGAACGAGTCGTTGTGCAGGTAGCTGTTGACCACCGGGGCACCCAGCCGTTCGGCCAGTTCCTGGCATTGGGCAATGCCATCTGCCATGACAACGCCGCCGCCGGAAACGATCACCGGGAACTTGGCCTGCGCGAGCAGATCGGCCGCGCGGTTCAGCGACTCCGATCCGCCCGGGCCGCGGTCCAGCCGCATCGGGCGCGGGATCTCGCAATCGACCTCGCCGTAGAAGTAGTCGCGCGGGATATTGAGCTGGGTGGGGCCCATCTCGGACATCGCGCGATCGAAGCAGCGGGCGGTGAACTCGGCCATTCTTGCCGGGTTGTTCACATGGCCCTGGTACTTCGTGAACTCCTGGAACATCGGCAACTGGTGGGCCTCCTGGAAACCGCCCAGGCCCTGGCCCATGGTGCCGGTTTCCGGCGTGATGATCACCACCGGGCTGTGTGCCCAGTAGGCCGCGGCGATCGCGGTCACGCAGTTGCTGATGCCCGGGCCGTTCTGGCCGATCACCACGCCGTGGCGGCCACTGACCCGCGAATAGCCGTCGGCCATGTGGGCCGCACCCTGCTCATGCACCACCGGGATCAGGTTGATGCCGGCCGGCGCGAAGATGTCCATGGCATCCATGAAGGCCGAACCCATGATGCCGAACATCGTGTCGACATCGTTCGCGACCAGGGTTTCGACGAAGGCTTCGGATGGCGTCATTTTCTGAACGCCGCTGACGACATTGCGGGCTTTGGATTCGGACATGGGATCTCTCCAGCGGTTGTCTGCGAGGCCGCGGATCGGCCTCGGGGCGGTGTCGGTGGGGGTGTTCGCGCGCGGCGCCGGGCACCCGCCGATGTCGTGTGGCGAAGGCGCCGGGCAGCCATTGGCGCACTGTGCGCCGGAACGACCGAATCCGGCAATCTAGTGAATATCCGACGCAGCGGCAATCAAATAAGCCGAAAAACGGAACGTTTCATCCCGAAAAAGCCGCGGTTTCGCCGGTCGGCCCGCCGCCTTGCCGGTATCGTCTCGGCCTATGACGCGTTCCGACCCAACCATGACCCCCGACCCCTCCGAAGTGCCCGCCGGCCCAGATTGCCTGGTCAGTGTGCGGACCTTGTTCGGGATCGACACGGACCTCCAGGTGCCCGCGTTCGGCGAGGCAGACGAACATGTGCCCGAGATCGATCCTGTCTACAGCTTCGTCCCCGATGTCACGCTCGCGATTCTGGCCGGTTTTGCCAACAATCGCCGGGTGCTTGTGCAGGGCATGCATGGCACGGGCAAGAGCACCCACATCGAGCAGGTGGCCGCCAGGCTGAACTGGCCGTGCGTACGGGTCAATCTCGATGGCCACATCAGCCGCCTGGATCTCATCGGCCGCGATGCGATCGTGGTACGCGATGGTCTCCAGGTGACCGAATTCGTACCCGGCATCCTGCCGTGGTCCGTGACCCGTCCGATCGCGCTCGTGTTCGATGAGTACGATGCCGCCCGCCCGGACGTGATGTTCGTCATTCAGCGCCTGCTCGAGCGCGATGGCCGGCTGACCCTGCTCGATCAGAACCGGGTGTTGAATCCACACCCGGCTTTCAGGCTGTTCGCGACCAGCAACACTGTGGGGCTGGGCAATCTCACCGGTCTCTATCACGGCACGCGGATGCTCAACCATGCGCAACTGGATCGCTGGAACATCGTCGCCGCGCTGAACTATCTGCCGGCAGAGCGCGAGTGCGAGATCGTGCTCGCGCGCGCGCCGCATCTGGCCGACGCCGAGGGCCGCGAGACCGTGGCGGCCATGGTGGCGCTGGCCGGGCTCACCCGTAAGGGCTTCGAGCTCGGTGATCTTTCCACCCTCATGTCGCCACGCACGGTGATCAGCTGGGCCGAGAATCTGGCGATCTTCGCCGATCTCGATCGGGCATTCGGGCTGACCTTCCTGAACAAATGCGATCCGGCCGAGCAGCCGGTCGTGGCCGAATACTTCCAGCGGTGTTTCGCCCGCCCTCTGGCCGGTTTCGAGGGCGGCGAGGTGCGTGGTGACTGATCCGGCGGCTCGCAGCTGGGTCGAGGAGACCACGGCCGCGGCCGCGCGCGCGCTCAGCGGCCGGCGCGAGTTGCGCTTTCGTGGCATGCGACCGCACCTCGGTCTGCGGCCACTGGCGGCCGGAGCGCCGCACCTCGTGCTGGATGCCGAAGACGCATCCCTGGCCAGTCATCGCGGCCTCACGGACGCGCTCGCGCAGCGGTTGCGCGACTCGGATCCGGCCGTGCATCGTCTGCTCGCGCCGGCCGCGGCGATCAACCGCATGGTTTTCGAGATGCTCGAACAGTTCCGCGTCGAGGCCCGGGTGCCGCGCCAGTGGCCGGGCATGCGCGGCAACATCTCGAGGCGCTTCGCGGCGTGGCGCGATGCCTACGAGCGCGCCGGTCTGCTCGATAGCGAGGGCGGGCTGTTGATCATGACGATCGCGCTGATGTGCCGCGCCCAGGTGGTCGGCGAACCGATTCCCGAGCACCTTTCCGGGCGCACCGAGGCCATCCGTGCCGAACTCGGCCCGGTTTTCGCGGACGAGATCGCCGGCCTGCGCCGGCAGATCGACAGCCAGCGTGCCTATGGCATGCACGCGGTGGCAATCGCCCGGATGATCGCCGAGCGCGTGACCATGGTCGATGCCGCGCGGCGAGAGACCGATACCGCGGCCGATGCGCCAGGCGATTTCGCACTGTGGCTGGACTTCGACGAGGGTGGCGACGATGTGATGCCGGCACCGGCCACGGACGGCGGCGTGCGCGGCGCTGGCGGCGGCGGTTATCGCGTGTTCACCACGCGCTATGACGAGGTGGTCGATCCGGCCAGCCTCGTGCGTGCGGCCCAGCTGACCGAGCTGCGCGAACGGCTCGATGAGCGTCTGCGGGCCCAGCCGGTGAGCGTGCCCCGGCTGGCACGGATGCTTCATGCGCGTCTGGCAGAGCCCGAAGATGACGACTGGCTTGCCGAGCAGGAGCAGGGGCATGTCGACGGCCGCCGTCTGGCAAGAATCGTCAGCTCGCCTGGTGAGCGGCGGGTTTTCCGCCTGCGCGATGAACCGCCGCGCGCGCAGGCATTGATCAGCTTTCTGATCGATTGCAGCGGCTCGATGCGGGCCATCGCGCCCGAACTCGGGACGCTGGTGGAGATTTTCGTACGCGCGGCCGAGCTGGCCGGCGTGCAGTCCGAGGTGCTCGGTTTCACCACGCGAAGCTGGAACGGTGGGCTGGCCGCACGAGACTGGCAGCGCGCGGGCCGTCCGGCCGAACCCGGGCGGCTGGCCGAACTGCGGCATCTGGTGTTCAAGGCGGCCGATCAGCGGTTGCGTCGCCGCCGCCGGGTGCTCGGCGCACTGCTCAAGCCCGATCTGTTTCGCGAGGGTGTGGATGGCGAGGGACTGCAATGGGCGATCGAGCGGGCCATGGCGCAGCCGGTGCGCCGGCGGATCATCGCCGTGATCTCCGACGGCTCACCGATGGAAAGCGCCACGTTGCGCTGCAACTCCGGCGATCCGCTCGATCGCCATCTGGCCGAGGTGGTGGAACGCTGGGACGGCCGCCATGGTTTGCGCATCGTCGGCCTCGGGGTGGGGCTCGATCTCAGCCCTTACTATCGGCAGCGGCTCGCGCTCTCCCTCGATCGCGGGCTCGACAATCGGCTGCTCTGGCAGGTCGCAGGTAAACTGACCGAGCCAACTCACTGATCACTCTTTTCGGCCTGCCGGCCATGCCCGGATGGCATCTCCCGACACGGCCGCCAGGACTCCCGCCATGCAATCCTTGAAATCCGCGATCACCCAGGCCGAGCGCGCCCAGGACGATGCCAAGGTGCGTGCCACCGTGGCCGCCACCTTGGCCGACATCGAGGCCCGCGGCGATGCTGCCGTGCGCGAACTCTCGGCAAAGTTCGATGGCTATTCGCCGTCGTCCTTCCGCCTCTCCGAGGCCGACATCGAGGCGCTTATCCGCAAGGTCTCCGATCGCGATCTGGCTGACATTCGATTCGCGCAGGCCCAGGTGCGTCGCTTCGCCGAGGCGCAGCGAGCATCGATGACCGACATCGAGATCGAGACCCACCCGGGGGTGATCCTCGGCCATCGCAACATTCCGGTTCGATCTGTCGGTTGCTATGTCCCCGGGGGCAAGTTTCCGATGGTGGCCTCCGCACACATGTCGGTGCTCACCGCCAGTGTCGCCGGTGTGCCGCGGATCGCAGCGGCCACGCCGCCGTTCCATGGTGAGCCGAATCCGGCGGTGATCGCGGCCATGCATCTTGGTGGCGCCCACGAGATCTACGTGCTGGGCGGCATTCAGGCCGTTGGTGCGCTGGCGCTGGGCACCGAGACGATCGAGGCCGTGCATATGCTGATCGGGCCGGGAAATGCGTTCGTGGCCGAGGCCAAGCGACAGTTGTTCGGTCGCGTGGGCATCGATCTGTTTGCCGGCCCCACCGAGACCATGGTGATCGCCGATGACACGGTCGATGCCGAGCTCTGTGCCACCGATCTGCTGGGCCAGGCAGAACATGGCTTCGATTCGCCGGCGGTGTTGATCACCAATTCCGAAAAGCTGGCGCGCGAGACGATGGCCGAGGTGGAGCGGCTGCTGACCATCCTGCCTACCGCGAACACCGCGGCGAAGAGCTGGCAGAACTATGGGGAGGTGATTCTCTGCGACAGCTACGAGGAGATGCTGGCTGTTGCCAATGACTACGCGTTCGAACATGTGCAGGTCATGACGAACCGCGACGACTGGTTCCTCGAGCACATGCATTCCTACGGCGCGCTGTTCCTCGGGCCGCGCACCAATGTGTCCAATGGCGACAAGGTGATCGGCACCAATCACACCTTGCCGACGCGACGTGCCGGTCGCTATACCGGCGGTCTCTGGGTGGGCAAGTATCTGAAGACGCATTCGTATCAGAAGATTCTCACCGACGAGGCGGCGACGATGATCGGTGAATACGGCTCGCGCCTGTGCATGCTCGAAGGCTTCGTCGGCCATGCCGAACAATGCAATATCCGCGTGCGCAGATACGGGGGTCGTGATGTGCCCTATGGCACGGCCGTAGAGCCATCGGATGCCGCCTGATGAACCGCATCCGTGCGCTGGGGCGGACGTCCTGCCATGACTGAGTTGCCGAGCACGCCATCGTTTCGCCTCGATGGCCGACGCGCACTCGTAACCGGGGCCTCCGGCGGCATCGGTCTGGGCTGCGCGGTGGCGCTGGCACGGGCCGGTGCCCATGTCGTTTGCGCCGCGCGTGGCCGCGAGCCGCTCGATGCGCTGGTGCAGGCGCTGCAGGCTGCCGGCACCAGCGCCGAGGCGCTGATTCTGGACATCGCCGACCTCGATGACCTGTCTCGTGCGCTGGACGGTCAAGCCGCGTTCGATGTGGTGGTCAATTCCGCCGGTGTCGCACGCCATGGCCCGGCGCTCGACACGGATCCGCACGACTTCCAGCGGGTCATGGATGTCAATCTCAAGGGGGCTTACTTTTTGTCGGTGGCCGCCGCGCGCGGGATGATCGCCGCCGGCCACGGGGGCTCGATCATTCATATTTCGTCGCAGATGGGCCATGTGGGTGGGGTCGATCGTGCCGTCTATTGCGCGACCAAGCACGGGCTGGAGGGCATGATCAAGGCGATGGCGATCGAGTGGGGTGCGCACGCAATCCGTATCAACACGGTCTGCCCGACCTTCATCCGCACGCCGTTGACAGCGCCCACCTTCGCCAATCCCGAGCGGGTGGCCTGGATCCGCTCGAAGATCAAACTCGATCGCCTGGGCGAGATCGAGGATGTGATGGGCGCGGTGCTCTATCTGGCCGGTGATGCATCTGCGATGGTCACCGGTACCGCGCTGATGATCGACGGCGGATGGACTGCGGGCTGAACCACAAGCATCCGAGGAGCCTGCGCATGACCGAACCCACCGTCCTGACCGAGATCGATGCCCGCGGAGTCGCGAACGTCATCCTGAACCGGCCCGATGTGAACAATGCCTACAACGGTGCCATGCTCGAAGCGCTCACCGAACAGGTGAGCCGCTTGGCCGCGGATGCCGCGGTCCGGGTGCTGGTCCTGCGTGCCAACGGGCGTAACTTTCAGGCGGGCGCCGATCTTGGCTGGCTGCAGGCGGTCAGTCGTGACACGCCCGCGGCCAATCTGGCCGCGTCACGCCTGACCGCCGGGGCGGTTCGCGGTCTGGACATGTTTCCCAAACCGACCATCGCGCTGGTGCAGGGAGCCTGCATCGGTGGCGGCACTGGTGTGATCGCGGCCTGTGACATCGTGATCGCGGAGCGCGATGCGGTGTTCGCGATTTCGGAGGCGCGCTGGGGGGTGGCGGCCACGGTGATCTTCCCGCAGCTCAATCAGGCGATCGGGCTACGCCATGTTCGTCGCCTGGCCCAGAGCTGCGAGCGTTTTAGCGCCCAGCAGGCGCAGAGCCTGGGCCTCGTGCACGAGGTCTGCGAGGCGGGCATGCTGGATGCCGCGATGGTGCCCATGCTCGAGGGGCTGTTGAATGCCGCGCCGCAAGCCCTGGCCCTGAGCAAGCACAGTGCGATGCGCTGTGCGGGCGCGATCATCGCCGATGACGAATTCGAGAGACTGATTCTCGAGCACTCGCAGCGGCGCCAGAGCGACGAGGCCGCGGAGGGTTTCGCGAGCTTTCATGAAAGGCGGCCGGCCGCCTGGTATCCGCAATGAGTAGCTGCTGAAAACGCGGTCGCTGCATCGCGTCGGTGCGAAAGCCCGAAATAGGCCGCTCAGGAGCCCTTCAGGTGCCGATCGACGCAGCAAAACGCCCCCAAAATTGGTGGCTGTCGCGTCGAAGCGGAGATCTGCGCTGTGCAGTTCGGTGTTTTCGGCGCTTGCACACGCTCAAGCCGGGCGAATACTGGCCGATATGGCGTGACTCATCTTCGCTCGCGAATCGCGGCGTTCACGGGGCTGCGCTGACTCGTTGTTTCGACCCGGCGTTTCTGTCGGCTCAGAAACAGCCCTGAATCATTCGACGCGCGTGTGCCAGATGCCCTCCCGATTCCTCAAGTCGATGCCGCAGATCCTCGTGGCCGCCGTTGCCGCTCTGCTGATCCTCGCGGCTTCCTATTGGTATGAACGCGAACGCGATGTTGCCGAGGGGCATTTCATCGCGGCCCGAAAGACCGCGGTGCTCGATACCAAGCAGCGCGAACTCGAGTCGCTGTTCGATGCGCTGTACCGGAATCTGCGCACGATCTCCCTGTTGCCCAGTGTCCGGGCGATCGAGGGCGGCAACCGGGCCAACGAGGACGAAGACATCGTCGCCAACGGGCGTCTGTCGACAGAAGCGGCGGCCACGGTCCAACAGCTCTACAACACCCTGCGCAACAGTGTCAGCGTGTCCGAGATCTATGCGGTGATCGATGGTTTCGACCCGGGGGCCGGCCAGATCCCGTTCTTCATGTATGACGAACTCGTCTTCGGTGCCGCGGAGCAGGCGAAGGAAGACGCGCCGAATCCGGATTTTCCCGAGGAAGACGAGTCAGCCGAGTACGCCTACTACCCGATCCAGCTCAGCCGTGCGCGCGAATCGCATGGCCGCTTCCAGTTCCGCAGGCCAGACGACATCCCGGCGTATCTGTCGCCACTGATGCGCACCTGCGACAACACGCAGTATCAATCACTGAGTCGCGGCGACGTGAAGGATTCCTACGGCCTGCTGTACTCGGTGCCGTTCTACGCCTCCACGGACGGTCGCTTCAGGGGCTTGATTTCAGGCATCATCCGGGCCAACGCGCTCGAGGCAGCCCTGGTTGGCGTGCCCTTCATTCCGATCACCGAACAGGACAAGGCCGAGCAAGGCGCTCAGGGCTGGTCGATGCCGCCTGAGGCGTCTGCGCTGCAGCTGGTCAACAAGCAGTACGACATCCGCATCGGCGATCGCCGCAACCCGGGCCTCGAGGCCGATCTGGCCCAGGCCACTTCGGGCCGCAACCGCTTCGATGTGCAACTCGGCGTTCATGGTGATGCCGCCTGGACGCTCAGCTACTACCTGCCCGAAGCCGTTATTCGCGGCGCCAGTGCCGATGCGCGGCGCACCTTCGCCATCCTGAGTGGTTTCATTCTCGCCGTGGCCACGATCGTGATCGTGCTGCTCTCGATGCAGGCACGAACCCGTGCTGCAGTGCGCGAGTTCGGTCAGGTACTCGATGCGATTTCAAAGGGCAATCTCACGGTGCGCGTCAGGCGCGTGCTCACGGGTGACCTTGGCCGCCTGAAGACCGATTGTGATCGGACCATCGAGCGTTTGAGCAGCATGGTGCTCGATATCCAGCGCGCAAGCCACACGATCAGTTCGTCCTCTGAAGAGATCCTCGCCGGACATGAGTCGATGCACTCGGGCAATGATGCGCAAAGCGCGTCGCTGGCCCAGGTCAAGCAGACGATGGGCGACCTCAGCCGTGCCGTGCATCAAGGTGAAGTGCTGACGCGGGAAGCGAGCGAGAATGCGCAGTCCGCCTCGCGGGTGGCGCTGGAATGCGGTGAGGTGGTCGGCCGGGTGGTCGAAACCATGCAGGAGATCAATCGCGCCTCCGAGAAGATTTCGGAGATCATCACCGTGATCGATGGCATTGCATTCCAGACCAATATCCTTGCGCTCAATGCTGCCGTCGAGGCCGCGCGTGCCGGTGATCATGGCAAGGGATTCGCGGTCGTGGCCAGCGAGGTGCGCGCCTTGGCCCAGCGCAGCGCCACTGCCGCCCGAGAAATCAAGGAGCTGATCAGTGAATCGGTGACGCGGGTCGCGGATGGCACCGAACTGGTCGACAACGCCGGCGGTGCCATGCAGGGCGTGGTCAGCTCGATTCAACAGACCACTGAACTGATGCGCTCCATGGCCGAGGTGACGCAGGATCAGGGGCGCAGCATCAGCGAAGTGCAGAGCGCCGTCGCCGGCATGGACGGTGCCATGAACAATTCCGCGGAAGCAGTGCAGGGAGCCGTGGAATCGGTGCGCCATCTCGAGAAGCTGGCCTACGACCTCGATCGCCTGGTGAGCGCGTTCGAACTCGAACAGCAACACTGAGCTCAGCGGCCGCGATCCCGGCGCTCGGCATCCGGGCGGGGGCTCCCGTGGCCGCCCACGCGGCCCTGGCCGCGCTTGTCGTGCCGATCGGGTAGGCGCTGCTGGAGACCCGGTTCCCGCCTTTCCGTCCGCCGCGACGTGTGCTGCCCGATTCTTGGCTCACGGGCCGGCTCGACCCTGTGCTGCCCGATTCGTGGCTCACGAGCCGGCTCGACCCTGCGCTGCGGAACCACTTGCTGGTAGCGCTGCTGTCGCTCGATCGCTGCACGTGTGCGCGCCTCCCGGGGGTGGAAATGCTCGTTCACCCCTCGGATCGCGCGTCGCTGACGGTCGGTATCCGGGTAGCGATACGCGGGGAAGCGGCGCTGGTACTCGGGTAAGGGGGCCACCGCCGGCAGTTGTCGCCGGTCCCAGTGATCCCAGCCGCGGCGGCGGTGACTCCAGTGATGGCCCCAATGGTCGCCCCAGCGTGGCGCCGATTCGGGATGCCAACCAAGAAAGTAGTGTGGCCGCAGCGGGAAGTATCGGACCGGAATGCGCAGGATGAAGTCCGGCACGTCGTAGGGGTCGACCGCGTACCAGGGGCCGCCGAACCAGCTGCTGAAATACCAGTCATCCCCGTGCAGTACCCAGTACAGACCGTCGTAGAAGAAGTAGTTGGCCCGCACATGAGGCGCGTAATAGACGGGCAGGCCGGGTATCAGGGCCATCGCGGGCTGCGCCGGCAGGCCGAGGTTGATGCTTGCGCCGGGCAGTTGCACCGAGACCCCGAGTTGGACCTCGGCCTTGGCCGGCGCAACGGCTGCGTGGGAGATGAACAGGGCGGCGGCGAGGGCGGCAAGCTTCATCATATTCTCCGATACGGATCCGTGGTGTATCGATCGTCAGCCGCAGGCCGAATCGACATCCTCAGAACGCATGCCACCCGGCCCGGTTGGCGCGCGCGGAGAAACTTTCGATCTCTTGACGGATCTTTACGTTCGCCCGCTACTGATCCGTCAGCGCATTGCGCGCCTCGACACGCGCGGCCCGTGCCAGATCATCGCGATCGTCGTCCATCTCGAAACGTACATCGATCAGCCGGCCGGTAAAGGCATTCGGCGCCGCATAGGCGGTGCTCACGCTGGACCCGGTATCGCGGCCGATATCCATCCCGAACAAGGACTGCCGCCACGGCATCAGCTCGATCTCGGCCTCGCCCACCGGCGCATCATTCACCAGTAGCGTGGCCCGGCCGCGATGTTCGCCCGTCTTGGCAAAAGACACGCTGACCGTTGCCGCGCCGACCGGCAGTTCGCTGGCCGAGCTCAGCCGCGTGGCACGGCCCAGGAAGTTGTATTCGTAGACCGCACGATTGCCCTGCACATAGAGCGTGTAGCCGCCCGTACGTGCGCCCAGCGCGACCAGCACACCGGCCTCGGTGCTGCTGCTGCGTTCGATCGCGGCATGGATACGGAACGAGCGATTGCGCAGATCCGGGACCGCGAAGCGATCGATGTGGGGCGTGTTCGGCAGCAGCCGGTGCGCCCTGGGCGGTCCCCCCGGCACCGGCCGGCGCAGGCTGAACAACTCGATGCCGCGGTCATCCAGCGGCAGCACGTTGTAGAGCCCGGCCTGGGCCCACCAGAGGCGGATCATCTCGGCCAGGCGCTCGGGTTCGCGGTCGGCCAGGTCATCGCATTCAGCGAAGTCGGTCGTGGTGTCATAGAGCGACCAGACATCCTGATCGAAGGGCACGCCCGGCTTGTGCAGCGTGACCGCCTTCCAGCCCTTGTGCCAGATGGCCCGGTGCCCGAGCATTTCGTAGTACTGGGTGGTGCGCCGGCCTTGCGCATCGGCGTCGGCGAAGCAGTAGTCGAACGCGACGCCCTCGATCGGCAGCTGCGGGTGGCCGCGAAAGGTCGCGGGCGCCTGCACACCCACCACCGACAGGATCGTGGGCATGACATCGATCACATGATGGTACTGGTCACGCAGTTCGCCCCGTGCGGCGATGCCCTGGGGCCAGTGCACGATCAACGGATCGCGAATCCCGCCCTCATAGGTGTTCTGCTTGAAGAAGCGCAGCGGGGTGTTGCCGGCCTGGGCCCAGCCCAGCGGATAGTTGTTGTAGAGGTGCGGCCCGCCGATGCGATCGACATCGGCCAGCATATCGGCCACTTCCTGATGACGGCGATTGAAGAATGCCAGCTCGTTGGTGGAGCCGTGCTTGCCGCCCTCCTGGCTCGCGCCGTTGTCCGAGAGCAGTACGATCAGCGTGTTCTCCAGCGCGCCGACGTCTTTCAGGAATGAGACCAGCCGGCCGATCTGCGCATCGGTGTGATCGAGAAAGGCCGCGAAGGCCTCCTGCATGCGCGCATACAGGCGCCTGGCATCCGGATCGAGGGAGTCCCACGGTTCAACGCGCGGATTCAGCGGGGAGAGCTTCGCATGGGCCGGCACCACACCCATGGCCTTCTGGCGGGCGAACCAGCGATCGCGCGCCACATCCCAGCCTTCGTCGAAGCGGCCCCGGTATTTGTCCAGCCAGGCCTGCGGTGCCTGGTGCGGCGAGTGCGTGGCGCCGAAGGCCAGATACATGAAAAACGGCCGTTCGCTGGTCGAGCGCTGCGCGGCGAGCATCGCGATCGCCTGATCGACCAGATCCTCGGACAGGTGGTATTCCGGATCGCTGGGCGGATCGATCGGATGATTGTCCACGGTCAGCTCGGGCGAGAACTGGTCGGTGGCGCCGCCCAGGAAACCGTAGTAGCGATCGAAGCCACGCTGCAGTGGCCAGTGCTCGAACGGGCCGGCCGGCGTGCAGTCTTCCATGTTGGCGAGATGCCATTTACCGAGCGCAAACGTGTTGTAGCCATGTTCGCGCAGCACCTCGGCCATCGTGGCCGCCTTCGGCGTGATGACGCCTCGGCAGTTCGAATAGCCGGTATCCACATTGCTCAGATAGCGCATGCCAACCGAGTGGTGGTTGCGGCCGCTGAGCAGGCAGGCGCGCGTGGGCGAGCAGAGCGCCGTGGTGTGGAAGTTCGTGAAGCGCAGCCCGCCGGCGGCCAGCGCATCGATGTTCGGGGTGTCGATCTCCGAGCCGAAGCAACCGAGTTGTGCGAAGCCGCAATCATCGAGCACCATGACCAGCACATTCGGGGCATTCCCGGGCGCACCCGGCTTGGGCGCCCACCAGGGCTCGGAATCGGACACGGTGGTGCCGATGCGGCCGCGAAAGTCCTCGCGCCCGGCGCCTGGATCGGTCATGGGAGTCTCCGTCTGTAGGTTATGGCGGCCCGCGCTGTGACCCGGTTCGTCGGGAACCGTGGCAGGGAATACGGGTGATCGCTGATGATACGAGTTTGCGGCGCGTGGGCAAGCCGCGCATCCCCGGCCTTGCGGGGGCTCAGGCGGGGCGGCTCATCTTCAGATGGGCAATGCCCACCTCCTCGAAGACTGCGCCCTGCGTGGCGAACCCGGCCGCCTCGTACAGGCCGACGACCTGCACCTGGGCATTCAGCGTGAGCGTGCGGGCGCCCATCGTACGCGCGGTGGCCATCATGAATTCGAGCAGCGCCCGGCCATGCCCGCGCCCGCGCAGCTCGGCCAGCACGGCCAGACGCTCGAGCTTGACGGTGCCCGGCTCAAGCGGGCGAAGCCGCCCGCAGGCCACGGGTTCGTCGCGAATCTCGCCCAGCACATGGACCGCGTCTTCGTCCAGCCCATCGAACTCCTCGGCGAACGGGCAGCGTTGCTCCGCGATGAACACGATGGCCCGCACGCTCGCCAGGCGCAGACCGTCACGCGCGAAGCGGGTGCGCCGCAACCGTATCGTGTCGTCCAAGGGCATCGCCTCAGTGCTCGAAGGTTCGCCCGAACTCCTCGAGGGCGCCGGTAAAGGCCTTGGGACGCTCCATCGGAATCATGTGGCCGGCATCGTGCATGTCGATGCGGGTCGCCTGCGGCAGGGAGGCGAACAACTCGGCGACATTGTTCTCGTCATAGAACACCCGGTCCTGGGTGCCGCTGATGACCAGGATCGGCAGATCGAGTTCATGCCAGGGGATGTCCCAGGTGGTCTTGCACATCCAGGTGATCAGGTTGTACGCGCCGGAATCCTTCGGCAGCGGGGTGTAATCCGGCTGGGCGGCGAAATGCTCGGCGCGATGGGCCGCCTGCCAGTCTTCGTTCAGGATGAGATGGAAGAACATGTCCTTCATCAGATTCGGCCCGCCGACCTCCATCACGCGCAAGGTGGCATCGTTCATCCAGGCGACCCGCGGGGTCAGGCGCCGCAGGGTGTTGATCAGCACCAGCCCCTCGACCCGGCTTCCCGCCAGTACCGCGCGCGCCGCGTAGAGCCCGCCGATCGACAGCCCGGCGATCACGGGCCGGCTTGGTGCGAGCTCGCTCAGCAGCCGTTGCAGGTCCGCCACGATCAGGTCGGCGGTGAGATCCGTGCCCTGGGCATAGGGGCTGTTGGCCTGGCCGCGGGCGTTGTAGACGAGGGTGCCGAAGCCGGCGGCCTGCAGTGCCGGCACGACGCTGGCATTCCAGAGACCGACATCGCCGGTGATCGGGTTCACGAAGACGAAGGTGACCGCACCATCGCGCGCGGGCGGCGTGTGTTCGTAGTACAGACCGTTCTGGTCATCGATATTCAGGGTGGGCATCGTCGATCTCCGTGGCGGGCAAACAGCGTCTTCAATGCAGTATGCCATTCTGTCGGCTGCGAGACCGGCCCGCCCGGTGTGCGCTTCCGTCGTCAACCATCTTCTGCACGGGGTCTCAGATGCGTCTCTGGTCCAATCGCCACCGACCGTTTCATCTCGGGTCGATTCCCATGGAGCGGCTCGCGCGGGCGCGCGAGATGCCCGACCTGGATGCGATCCCGGCCATGCAGGCGGTTGACTTCGACTCAGCCGATCCGGCCAGTCTGAATCATGCGATGGCCCGCTACATCAGCATGTTCGACGTGGTCCGCGACGGACCGGTGAATCCTGTCAGGGGCGAGATACCGGCCGAGCCGCAGGAGCGCAGCCGGCACCTGAAGAGCGCCGCCTACTATTTCGACGCATCACTCGCCGGTGTCTGCCGGCTGCCCGATGGCGCGCGCCTGCGCGAGCCGATTCGCAATCCCCGGGTGCCCGAGCTGGCCGCGGAACTCGAGCGCGGCCAGATCAAGACCTTCGCCGCCGGCATGGACATGATCTATGCCGATGTTCTCGATGCCGCGCGCGCCACCCTGGGGCCGATCGATGCACATGATCACGTGCTGGTCATCGCGGTCGAACCCTGGCGGGTGCCCAGGCCCGATGAACCGGGCTGTGAATGGCTGCATGGCACGCAGCTGCAGCGGGCCACGATGCTGGCTGCGTTGACCGCGGTTTTGATCAGCAGCTACCTGCGCATGCTGGGTCACTCGGCGCGCTCGCACACCGGCACCTGCAGCGATGTCGATCTCGGCCGCCTGGCGGTGGCTGCCGGCCTGGCCAGCTGGCAGGACGGCGAGGGCCTCGTGAATCCCTACCTGGGGGGCGGGCTGGGGCTGGCCGCGGTGAGCACGGACCTCGTTCTTGCGGCCGACTCCCCGCTGGCCGCGCAGGTCTCGGCGGGCGCCGATTGGCGCTGGCGGCTCGGTGTCGGTACCGGCAGGCGGGCGGCCGAGTGCGATCCCTTTGCCACGCGCGACTATGTCCAGGGCGCCTGGCCGTTCGAGACCCTGCGCCGGGTCGAGCAGCCGACCACCTTCATCGATCATGAGCGGGTGCCGCGCTTTCCGAAACGGGCCGATTTTTTCGCGCGGGTGCTGTGCGGCGACATGGGCCGCAAGGTGCAGGACGAGGCGCGCAATGCGCACTACGTGATGAAAAGCCCGATCGGCGCCTGCGCGCGCCGGGCGCTGGGCGCCTTGCTGCTGCTGCAGTTCGGCGAGGCGCGCGGCCCCAAGGCGCCCGGCACCGATGATCCGCAGCGCAATGCCGCCAATCTGAAGGCGGCCAGCTATTACCTGAGCTGTGATGCGGTCGGTCTCTGCGCGATTCCGGACTGGGCCTATTACTCGCATGACGCCGGCGGCAATCCGATGCCGACCTACCATCCGAACGCGGTCAATCTGCTGCTCGACCAGGGTTACGAGACCATGGCCGGCTGCAGCGGCGATGACTGGATCTCGGTGGCCCAGAGCATGCGCGCCTATCTGAGATTTTCCCTGCTAGGCGGGGTCATCGGCGAGCAGATCCGGCGGCTGGGCTATGGCGCCCGCGTGCACACGGTGCTCGACGGTGATGTGTTGCAGCCGCCCCTGCTGCTGTTGTCGGGTCTGGGCGAGGTCAGCCGCATCGGCGAGGTCATCCTGAACCCGTTTCTCGGGCCCCGTCTCAAGAGCGGCACGGTCAGCACCGATATGCCGATGGCCTTCGACAAGCCGATCGACTTCGGCCTGCAACGCTTCTGCGAGGGCTGCAACAAGTGCGCACGTGAATGCCCGTCGGGCGCGATCAGTGCCGGGCCGAAACTGATGTACAACGGCTACGAAATTTGGAAGTCCGACGCCGAGAAGTGTGCGCGTTACCGGATCACCAATCAGGGCGGGGGCATGTGCGGGCGCTGCATGAAGACCTGCCCCTGGAATCTCGAGGGCACCGAGCTGGACCGGGCCTTTCGCTGGCTGGCCATGCGTGTGCCCGATCAGGCGCCGCTGCTGAGCGGGCTCGATGATGCGCTCGATCGTGGCGACATCAATCCGCAGAAGAAATGGTGGTGGGACATCGAGCTGGACCGGACCAGTGGCGGCTATGTGCGGGCCAGGCAAACCCATCAGCGCGGCCTGAACAAGGGTCTGAAGCTGCGCTACGAGGATCAGACCCTGGCGGTCTATCCCGCAGACCGGATGCCGCCGCCGTTTCCGGTCGCGTTTCCTGTCGATCGGGAGGAGGGCATTGCACGCTATCGCGCACTGATCACGCCGGCCGAGTATCGGCGCCGGCTGGCTGCTGGTGAAACCGCCGACCTGGTGCCGGCGTTTTCGATGCCCACTGGCGAGCCGCCGGTGTTTCCGGTCACGCTGGTGCGCCGCGAGGAGATGTCCGGCGACATCGCCCGTTACGAGTTCGCGGCGCCCGATGGGGGTGAGTTGCCGCCGTTCGATCCGGGGGCCCATATCGAGGTGGTGATCGCACCCGAGTATCTGCGCCAGTACAGCCTGGCCGGTGATCCGGCCGATCGCAGCCGCTATGTGCTCGGCGTGTTGCGCGAAGCGACTGGCCGGGGCGGCAGCCAGCTGATGCACCGGGCGTTCCGACCCGGCAAGCGGGTATTCATCAGCAAACCGGTCAATCATTTTCCACTGATCGACGATACCGGTACGGCGCTGCTCTTTGCCGGCGGTATCGGCGTGACCCTTGCTCACCATGGCTCATGAACTGCATCGCCGCGCCCGGCCGTTCGTGCTGCACTACAGCGTGGCCAGCCGCGCCTCGGCCGGCTTTCTCGATGAGCTCGCGCAGGTGCCGTGGGCCGATCATGTGCGGCTGCATGTCAAGGACGAGGGCGGGCGGGCGGATCTCGCCGCGCTCCTGCCCGGCTATGCCCCGGGGGATCATCTGTATACCTGTGGGTCGGCCCGCTACATGGAGTCGGTGCTGGCCGAGGCCGCCCGCAAGGGCTGGCCGGAAAGCGCCTGCCACTGCGAGTACTTCAGCGTGCCGCAGGATCCCGATCGCATCGATTCACCATTCACGCTGCACCTGAGCCGGCGCGACCTCGATCTCGAGATTCCCGCCGGGCGCAGCGCCACCGATGTGCTGGAGGAGGCGGGCATCCTCATCGACGTCAAGTGTGCCGATGGCATCTGCGGTGTCTGCGCGGTCAACTATGACGCCCAGGCCTCGTCACCGATCGAGCATCGCGATCATGTGCTGAGCGCGCGCGAGCGCGAGTCCCGGGTCGTGCTGTGTTCATCGCGCTGTGCCCAGGCCGGTGGCCGGCTGGTGATCGATCTATGAGCGGGCAGGCCACGGCGCAGGCTGCGCCGGCCGCCGTGCCTGTGCCGCGGCGTGTGCTGCCGGTGATCGTGCTGGCCCAGTTGTGTGGCGCTTCGCTCTGGTTCGCCGGCAATGCGATCATCCCCTCGCTCGAGCGACGCTGGCAGCTGGACAGCACCGAGGTGGGATGGCTGCTGGGCGCGGTCAATACCGGCTTCATCGTGGGCACCCTGGTGTATGCCTTGCTACTGATCGCCGACCGGTTTCGTGCCCGCTTCGTCTTTCTGATCAGCGCCACGCTGGCGGCGCTGGCCAACGCGGTGTTACCGGCCGTGTTCGACAACTACGAGGCCATGTTGATCAGCCGCCTGCTGGTCGGTTTCTTCCTGGCCGGCATCTACCCGGTGGGCATGCGGGTGGCAACCGACTGGTACCGTCATGGCCTGGGGGCGGCGCTCGGCCTGCTGGTGGGCGCGTTGGTGTTCGCCACCGCCTTGCCGCATGTGGTGCGTGCGGCCGGCATCGGGCTGGCACCGATTACCGTCCTCGAGACCTTGTCGGTGCTTGCGGTCTGTGGCGGGCTGGCGATGGTCCTGCTGGTGCCCGACCCGCCTGGCCGTGCCCCGAGCCGCAGGGGTCTGGACGTCCGGGCACTGAGCGTGATCTGGCGCGATCCCAGGGTGCGGGCCTCGGCCTTCGGCTATTTCGGGCATATGTGGGAGCTGTACGCGGTCTTGTCGTTCACGCCGTTGATCATCGCCACCTATCTGCATACGGGAATCACCGGCGGCGTTTCGCTGCTAAGCTTCTTCGTGATCGCGGCCGGCAGCCTGGGGTGCATCGTCGGCGGCCTGCTCGCCGGCCGGGTGGGTAGCGCCCGGGTCGCGGTCTGGCAGCTCGCCACCAGCGGTCTTTGCTGCCTGCTGGTGCCCTGGATGATGAACGCGCCGTGGCCGCTGTTCGCGCTCTGGATCCTGGTCTGGGGGACGACCGTCTCGGGCGATTCGCCGCAGTTCAGCACACTGACGGCGCTGAACTGCCCACCGGCGGTGGTCGGCAGCGTGCTCACCCTGGTGAATTGCATCGGCTTCGCGATCAGCGTCAGCTCGATCCAGCTGGTTGCCTGGTGGCTCGGGCACGGCACGCTGAACCAGGTTTTGCCGTGGCTCGCCCTGGGGCCGGCAATCGGGCTGTGGGCGATGCGACCACTGCTGCGCGAGCACCGCGGCGCGGGCGGTCCCTCTTGACGAGCGCCGGCGATTCATGATTTTCTTGGCGGCGTACTCGTGTTTACCGCGGGTGCGCGGCGATGGTCCGGCCTCGCCGGCGTTCCGCGCTGTCAGGGTTCGGCCATGGATCTCATCGCTCCGGTTCTCGACCAATGCGCGCGCCGCGCGCTGCCGCTGGCCGCGGTCTCCATGACCGCCTTGCCAAGGGCGGACACGCCGTTTCTCCTGCTGCTTTTCTGGCATGGCTTCGACCGCGGGTCGAGTGCGCGTCTGGCCAGTCTCGGGCTGACACCGCGCGCGGTGCCAGGCACTGCACTGCAGATCAATCAGCGATGGTCGGAGATCGGTGTCATCGAGCGCGCACTGCTCGATCTCGCCTGGCGTCTGGGTGCCTGGAATGTCGAGCGCACCGAGCAGCGCGGTTGCAACACGATCGGCGCACCGGAGCGCGAGGCGCTCGAATGCCGCCAGGCCTTCGGTGACTACGCACCGGAACGCAGCGGCGATCCGGAATGGATCGAGGCACCCGACCGGCGCGAGATGCTGGATCTCGGTGCCCGCATCGGTTTCGTGCGATGGCTTTTCCGGCCGGTACACCGTGGCTTGTGGGCGTCGGTGGCCGATGATGCGACGCTGGTCGACGATGGCGGCCGGCCGGGAGCCTGCCCGCTCGGGCCCGAGCCGCTGCGCCGGCCGTGGCGGCGCTCACGTCATGTCTACCGCCTGGGGCGTGGCCGCGGGCTCTGGTTGCCATCGCGCTGAATTGCGCGAACCGCACCGAGAATTTTTTTCGCTGCGGGGTACTTGAAACCCTTCCGGCCGCCCCCATCTGCCCACCGCCGCGCCGATCGAAGCGCCTCTATGGGGGCTTCGATCCGGCCATGGCGAGGATTGCGGTCATCGGCAATCGTCGGGGGCCGCCAGTCCGTCTCTCTTCATGATGATCTGACCCAAGGAGTTCGAAATGAAACTTCGTCCTCTTCACGACCGGATTGTCGTCAAGCGTATCGACGCCGAACGCAAGACCAGCTCCGGTATCGTGATCCCAGACTCAGCAACCGAGAAGCCCGAGCAAGGCGAGGTCATCGCCGTCGGCCAGGGCCGCGTGCTCGATGACGGCAAGCTGCGCAAACCGGCGGTGGCCGCCGGTGACCTGGTCTTGTTCGGCAAATACGCCGGGCAGACGGTCACCGTCGATGGCCAGGAGTTGCTGGTGTTGCGTGAAGAAGATGTGTTGGCCGTGCTGGAGCACGAGCCGGTCGCCATGCCCAAGGCGGCCTGAACAACCCCCCATATCCACGGAGTAAATACAGATGAGTGCCAAGGACATTCATTTTCACGACTCGGCTCGTGCCGGCATCGTGCGTGGCGTGAACACGCTGGCCAATGCGGTCAAGGTCACCCTCGGCCCCAAGGGCCGCAATGTGGTGCTCGAGCGCAGCTTCGGCGCGCCGCTGATCACCAAGGATGGCGTCACGGTCGCCAAGGAGATCGAACTGGCCGACAAGTTCGAAAACATGGGCGCACAGATGCTCAAGCAGGTTGCATCCAAGACCGCCGATGTTGCCGGTGACGGGACCACGACCGCGACGGTGCTGGCGCAGGCCATCGTGCGCGAGGGCATGAAGCATGTCACGGCCGGCATGAATCCCATGGATCTGAAGCGCGGCATCGATCTGGCCGTCGCGCGCGTGGTCGATGAGTTGTCGGCGATGTCGCGCAAGATCACGACCAATCGCGAGATCGCGCAGGTGGCGACCTTGTCTGCCAACAGCGATCCGTCGATCGGTCAGATTCTGGCAGAGGCGATGGAGAAGGTCGGCAATGACGGCGTGATCACCGTCGAGGACGGCAAGTCGCTCGAGAACGAGCTCGAAGTGGTCGAGGGTATGCAGTTCGATCGCGGCTATGTCAGCCCGTACTTCATCACCGACCCGGAAAAGCAGGTGGCGGTGCACGAGGATGCGTTCGTGTTGTTGCACGACAAGAAGATCTCGAATCTGCGCGATCTGTTGCCGGTGCTCGAGGCGGTGGCCAAGGCCGGCAAGCCGCTGGTGCTGATCGCGGAAGACTTCGAGGGCGAAGCCCTGGCGACCCTGGTCGTCAATGCCATGCGCGGCGTGCTGAAGGTGGCGGCGGTGAAGGCGCCCGGTTTCGGCGACCGGCGCAAGGCGATGCTCGAGGACATCGCGATCCTCACCGGCGGTACGGTGATCAGCGAGGAGACCGGGCGCAAGCTCGAATCCTGCCAGCTCACGGATCTCGGCCGGGCCAACCGGATCGAGGTGCGCAAGGAAAGCACGACCGTGATCGGCGGGCAGGGCAGCAGTGATGCGATCAAGGGCAGGATCGAAGCGATCCGCGCCCAGATCGACGAGGCCACCAGCGACTATGACCGCGAGAAGCTTCAGGAACGCCTGGCCAAGCTGGCAGGCGGCGTTGCGGTGATCAAGGTCGGTGCGGCCACCGAAGTCGAGATGAAGGAGAAGAAGGATCGCGTCGACGACGCCTTGCATGCCACCCGTGCGGCGGTCGAGGAGGGCATCGTGCCGGGCGGCGGTGTGGCCCTGTTGCGGGCGCGTTCGCGGCTGCCGGCGCTCGAAGGCGCCAATGCCGACCAGAGCGCCGGTGTGCGCATCCTGCTGCAGGCGCTGGAGGCTCCTTTGCGCACGATTGCCGCCAATGCGGGCGACGAGCCGTCGGTGGTCGTGGCCAAGGTCCTCGAGCGCCAGGATGGCGAGGGTTATGACGCGGCCACGGGGAACTTCGGCGATCTGATCGAACTCGGCGTCATCGATCCGACCAAGGTGACCCGTTCCGCGTTGCAGAACGCCGCCTCCGTGGCCGGGCTGATTCTGACCACGGATGCCGCGGTGTCGGAACTGCCCAAAGCGGCCGACAAGCCGGCGCCGGCCATGCCTGCCGATATGGACTTCTAAGCGGTGGCGGGCCCGCCCCCCCCGGGGCGGGCCCGAAGTCAGGTCGGAACGGCGATTGTTCTTGACCGGGGAGTGGTTCCTGCGCCAGACTCCCGGCTCAATGAATACTGTATACAAAACGCCGGATCCCGGCTCTGCAAGCCTGGCTGCCGCGGGTTCCCCGGGGCCCGCCGTGCCGGCGTGCGGCCACCCGCGCGGCCATGGCCACACGCGCCTGCAGGCGGCGGATTTCGTCACGCTGAAGCTGATGGTGCGTGGTGTGCGCATCGAAACCGACGACATCCGGGTCTACGAGCTTTGCGATCCGCACGGACGGGCACTGCCCCAGACGGCCGCTGGCGCGCATGTCGACGTCCATCTTGCCGGAGGGCGGGTACGCAGCTATTCGCTGGCGGGTGACCCGCGCGACCGGTCGGGCTGGTGGCTGGCGGTTCAGCGCGAAATGCGCGGGCGTGGCGGCTCGCGCACGATGCACGACACGGTTCGCCCGGGTGACATCCTCACCGTGGGGCAGCCGCGGCAGGACTTCGGTCTGATCGATGGCGCGCACCGGTCGCTTCTGCTGGCCGACGGGATCGGGATCGCGCCGCTGAAGGCCATGGCGCACGAGCTCACCCATCGGGGCGCCCCCTTCGAGCTTCACTATGCGGCGCGCACATCGCGCCAGGCGGCCTTCGTCGACGCCTTGCGCGAGCTTCTCCAGGCCGACGCCCTGCATCTGTATTTCGATGCCGGCGAGCCCGTGCGGCGCCTCGATATTGCCGCTCTGCTGCGCGAGCCTGCGCCCGGCACCCATGCCTACTTTTGCGGCTCTTCCGGATTCATGGCCGACTGTGAGCAGGCGCTGCGCCACTGGCCGCCGGGAATGACGCACGCGCAGCACTTCACGGCACCGGCGCCGGTGGCCGATCCGATCGCGAGCGGCGGTTTCGAGGTCTACCTGGCGCGCAGTCGGGTCCGTGTGCCGGTGGCGCCCGGCCAGAGCATCGTGCGTGCGCTCGAGCTGACCGGAAGGCGCGTGCCCACATCTTGTCTGGCGGGCATCTGCGGCGCGTGCAAGACGCGGGTGCTCGACGGCGAGGTCGAGCATCGCGATTTCATCCTCTCCGAACACGAGAGGCAGTGTGCCATGACCGTTTGTGTATCCCGGGCCAGGGGCGGGCGCCTGGTGCTAGACCTTTGAAACATCTACTGGAAACCACCATGCTGGACAGAGTCAGAAATCATTCGATCTATCAACCCACGCAGCCGGGTCTGATATTCCCCGAGGTGCCGGAGTTCGACAATCCCGAGCAGGAGCGCCTGCATCGCAAGCAGCGCCTGGTGGCAGCCTGCCGCGCATTCGGGCTGGAGGGCTTTGACTACGGATTTGCCGGCCACCTGACCGTGCGCGATCCGGAGCGCCCGGAGCTCTACTGGACCAACCCGATGTGCGTGCATTTCAATCAGGTGAAGGTGTCCAACCTGATCCTGGCCGATCATCAGGGAAATGTGATCGAGGGTCGTCATGCGCTCAACCGGGCCGGCTTCGTGTTGCATTCGGCCGTGCACGAGGCGCATCCGGACATCATCTCGATGTGCCATGCGCACACGGTCTATGGCACCGCCTTCGCCGCGCTCGGTAAGCCACTGGCGCCGATCTCCCAAGATGCCGCGGCGTTCTTCGAAGACCATGTCGTGATCACCTCCGAGGGCGGGCAGGTGGCGGTCGAGGAAAAGGCGGGTGCGGCGGTATGCGACTGGTTCAAGGGGGTCAAAGCCGCGATCCACCAGAACCATGGTCTGCTGACCGCCAGCCGCCACAGCATCGAAGCGGCCGCATTCTGGTTCATCGCGCTCGAGCGCTGCTGCCGCCAGCAGTTGATGGTGGAGGCCACCGGCGCCAAGCCGGTGATGGTGCCGGCCGATCGCTCCCGTTACAGCCGCGAGCATGTCGGCTCGGAGTACATCGGCTGGTTACACTTCCAGCCGATCTACGACTACCTGGCCGCCACCCAGCCCGACATGTTCGCCTGAGCGCTCCGGCGGCCATCGAGGTCGTCGGACAAGCCGGCAGGCGGGATAGACCGACCTCGCGCCGGCTTGTCCGGCGCGAGCCCCCCTTGTTCGGAGATTGTCATGTCCAGGCTGGCCAAGCTGCCCGCGCGCACGGGCTATGTCGAAGCGGTCTACGCGTCGCTGCTGGATGCGATCAGCGACGGCACACTCGCGCCCGGGGCACGCATCACGCAGGAAGAGATCGCCGAGCAGCTGGACGTGTCGCGCTCACCGGTGTTGCAGGCGCTGCGCATGCTCAAGAAGGACGGTCTGCTGCGTGACGCGCCGGGGCGCGGGCTCGAGGTGACGCCGGTCGAGCTGACCGACATTGCCGATCTCTATCAGCTGCGTGGCGTACTCGATGCGCTGGCGGCGCGGCTCGCGGCGCAACGCGGCGCGATGATCCCGGGCGCGCTGATCGACGCCGGCCGCGAGGCTGCCGCCAGCGGCGACATCGCACGGCTCATTGCGGCCGACACCGCCCTGCATCGGGCGATCTACGAGGGCTCGGGCAACCGGCGGCTGCTGGAGAGCGCCGAGTTGCACTGGATTCATCTGCGCCGTGCGATGGCCGCGGAGCTGCGCGGCAACCTGGCGCGCGCCGGCATCTGGGATGAACACGAAGCGATCGTGGCCGCGATCCATGCCGGCGATGCCGGGCGAGCGGCCGAGATGTCCGGAGCGGCACACGGCGCGGGCAGGGACCACACTGCTCGATTTTGCTCGCGCGCCGGCTGGCCCGGGACAGCCAGGATGCAGATGCCACGATCGCGCCAGCCTGAGCGCCGGGTGAGTCAGATCAGATCGCGCCATCGGCGCGAAGCGCGCTGATCTGCTCACGACAGAACCGAGTTCACGCAAGACTTCATCGGTGTGCTGCCCCAGGTCCGGGGGCGGGTGCTCGCATACGGGGCCTGACCATCGACCTTGATCCCCGTTGTCGCGATGCGAATGCCGCGCCCGATCCTGGGCACATCGGGATAGTCGCGCAACAGGCCGCGCCCGGCCACCTGGGGCTCGAGCAGCACCTGCGGCACCGTGAGCACGGCACCCGCGGGAACACCGATGCGATTGAGCTCCTCGACCCACTGCGCTGCCGGGCGCGTGCGCAGCACCGCATTCAGCCTTGCGGTCAGCGCCTGGCGATTGCGCTTGCGCGCCTCGCGGCTCCGATAGTCGGCTTGTTCGCAGAGATCGGCCAGCCCGAGATGATGCGCCAGCGCCCGCCATTGTTCATCCTTGTTCGCGGCGATGTTGATCGGCCCGTCGGATGCCTCGAAGGTGCCGGACGGCGCCGAGGTCGGATTCTCGTTGCCATGGGCACGCGGCTGGACACCGGCGATCCAGATGATTCGAGACCACCCAGCCCATGGCGGTGAGCATCGACTCCAGCATGGAGACATCGAGTTGAGTGCCGCGTGGGCGCGCATTCAATGCGGCGGTGATCGCAAACGCCGCGGTCATGCCGCCGATCGTGTCGGCAACGGGAAAGCCCACGCGCAGCGGCGCCCCCGAGGTTTCGCCGGTGACCGACATCACGCCGCTGAGGCCCTGCACGATCTGGTCATAGGCCGGATGCGTTGCCCAGGGCCCGTCCTGGCCGAAACCCGAGATCGCGCAATAGATCAGCGGTGGCCGAATCTGCCTGAGGGCTTCATAGCCGAGTCCGAGGCGCGCCATGACACCGGGCCGGAAATTTTCGACCAGCACATCCGCGGTACCGACCAGACGCTCGAAGATCTCCCTGGCGCGCGCCTGCTTGAGATCGAGCGCAATCGATTTCTTGCCGGCGTTCTGCGCCAGGAAAGACGCCCATGCCGAGTGCGTTCAAGGCTTCATCGGCGCCGAGCCGACGAGCGAGATCACCGTGCCCGGGCGCCTCGACCTTGATCACCTCGGCCCCGAGGTGGGCAAGCTGCTGGCAGCAGAAAGGGCCCGCCAGGACCTGGGTGAGATCGAGTACCCGGATGCCCGCCAGCGGTCTGATTGCGCAGTCTTTGCGGTTCACAGCAGCTCACCCATTTCCGCAGCGGCCGCACTCAACATGTCGCGGCGGTTCTCCACCTCGGCGAGTGTCATCCTCGCTACCGGCGCGTGGACCGCGATTGCCGCGCGCACCTTGCCGAGCCCGTCGCGTACCGGCACCGCCACCGACACCAGGCCGGTGACGAACTCCTCGCGATCCAGAGAATAGCCGCGCTGTTCGATCTGCTCACATTCGCTATTCAGCTGCGCCGCATCGGTGATCGTGGCCGATGTCATGGCCCGCATATCCAGCCGCGCGATGACCGCCTGGCGCTGACGGCGCGACAACATAAGGGCCAGGAAGAGTTTGCCGCTGGCCGTGCAGTGCATCGGCACATGCGTGCCGACGTCGATCGTCAGCCGCAACGGCCAGCGCGCCTCGACCCTGTCGAGATACAGCACCTGCGTGCCGTCCAGCGTCGTGAAGTTGCAGGTCTCGCCGATCTCCCGTACCAGGCGGGCCAGCACGGCGCGGCGCTGCCCGCGCAGGCTGCCATGATTGAGGACATCGAAGGCCAGTCCCCGTAGTGCGGGCCCGACCGAATAGGCGCGCTCACCCACCTCGCGCTGCAGATAACCGGTGCCCACCAGATACGCGCAGAGTCGGTGCGCGCTGCCCTTGGGTAAGCCGGAGCGCTGCGTGATCTCGGCCAGCGACATCGGCTGGCCGTGTTCGGCCAGCAGCGCGCACAGCATCAGCGTGCGTTCGGCGAGCGCGGACGGGCGCGCCGTAGCGCTTCTGTCCTCAGGATCCGCTGCTGTCATCGCTGCATCATCGCGGGAAAGGTCGTTTCGAAGTATGCACAGTTTCGATTGTTATGGAACATTGCATTCCATAAATCGTGTCGGTAAGATCTGGCGGTCGCCTGACCGGGAGGAGTGTTGACGTGGCCGAGGGTTCCCAGCAGTTCGATTACATCATCGTCGGCGCCGGCTCGAGCGGCTGCACACTGGCCGGGCGTCTCAGCGAGGATCCCGGCACTTCTGTGCTGCTGCTCGAGGCGGGCCCGCCCGATGATTCGTTCTGGATTCATCTGCCGATCGGCTACGGCAAGACCATGTGGGATCCCCGGCTGAACTGGAAGTTCGAGACCGAGCCCGATCCGGGCATGGCAGATCGCCGCCTGTACTGGCCGCGCGGCAAGACCCTGGGGGGCTCGAGTTCCATCAATGGCTTGATCTATATCCGCGGCCAGCGACAGGACTATGACAACTGGGCGGCGCTGGGCAATCCGGGCTGGGCGTTTGCCGATGTTCTGCCGTACTTTCGTCGCGCCGAAGACAATGCACGCGGAGCCAGCGAGTATCACGGCGCGGGCGGGCCGCTCAAGGTCTCGAACATCGAGGGCGGCAATGAACTGATCGATGCGTTCATCGCCGGTGCCGAGCAGATCGGTGTGCCGCGTACCGATGATTTCAACGGTGCCGAGCAGGAAGGGGTTGGCTACTATCAGCTCAACACCCATCGCGGCTGGCGCTTCAGCGCTGCCAAGGCCTACCTGAAGCCGGCCCGCTCACGCGCGAATCTCAAGATCCACACCGGAGCACAGGCCGCCGAGCTGATCTTCGCCGACGGTGAGCGGCGGGTGATCGGTGTCCGCTACCGCGAGGGTGGTCAGATGAAGACCGCACACTGCCGCGCCGAGGTCCTGCTCGCCGCCGGCGCGGTGCAATCGCCGCAGTTGCTGGAGCTGTCCGGCATCGGGTCGCCGGGCGTGCTGGCCGATGCGGGCATCGGCGTGCGCCATGAGCTGCGCGGTGTGGGCGAGAACCTGCAGGATCATCTTCAGGTACGGCTGACCTTCGAATGTTCGAAGCCCATCACCACCAATGACGAGCTGAATTCTCTGTTCGGGCGTGCGCGCATCGGCCTGCAGTGGATGCTGCGGCGTGCCGGCCCACTGGCCGTGGGCATCAACCAGGGTGGCTGTTTCATGCGTGCGCTCAAGGACGAGCACGGTCGGCCGGTGGCGGCGACACCGGACATCCAGTTCCATGTCGCCACCTTGTCTGCGGACATGGCAGGCGGCCAGGTGCACAAGCATTCGGGATTCACATTTTCCGTCTGCCAGTTGCGCCCAGAGTCTCGCGGGACGATTCATCTGCGCAGCGTCGATCCGTTCGCCGCGCCGGCGATCCGTCCCAATTACCTGAGCACCGATCTGGATCGGCGCACCACGCTGGCCGGTGTACAGGCGGCGCGTGACATTGCCGCCGCGCCGGCGATGCGTGCGCTGATCAAGCGTGAGTTCATGCCGGGCGAAGCCGTGCAGGGCGAAGCCGCCCTGCTGGAGATCTGCCGCAACAAGGGCCAGACGATCTTCCATCCGGTGGGCACGGTGAAGATGGGCCCGGTCTCCGATCCGTTGGCGGTGGTCGATGCCAGACTGCGCGTGCACGGCGTGGCCGGGCTGCGCGTGATCGACTGCTCGGTGATGCCGACCCTGGTGTCGGGCAATACGCACGCGCCGGCCGTGATGATCGCCGAGAAGGCGGTGGACATGATCCGCGAAGATTTGCGCGCAGCGTGAGCCTGCAGGGTTTCGTCATCGGCCCCTGAGGCGTCTCAGGCTGCAGTCACGAAGCCTGGTTTGCCGGGCCGGGCAGGCACACGCGCGCAAGCGGCCCGCATGCGCCCGCTGCCGCCGGGATCAGTGACCGGTATCGATCAGCTCGAAACGATTCACGCCATCTTCGCCGGCGCTGACGCGGCCACGCCGCCCGACCATCTCCTGTTCCTGCATGCGCGCCAGCAGGGCCGGATCGCGCCCGGTGTTGGCAATGAAGCGCCGGCCATCCTCGAGCCGTCCCAGCACGATCGACCATGCCGGGCCACTGCGTTCGTTCATCACGGTCCAGGTTTCGATCGTGCCGATTCCCTGCGCCTGTTCGGCGATGACCGCCTTGGGAATCGCATCCAGCCCGGCCTGCAGACGTGCGGGCGATTCGGGCGCGAACGGCGCGCCGGGTGCCCGGGTGCTGTAGACGCCGGCCGATTGTTTGGTCAGGTAATTGCCATTGGCGGTGACCAGCCCCCAGGTGCCGGGCGCATTGCGCAGCCGATGGATCATCTCCGCGATCGAATGCGTGACATAGTTGTTGCCCGGCCCGCCGAAGTAGGGTAGCCCGCCCGTGATCGTCAGGCCGCGTGGATCGTCTTCGTCGATGTCGAGCGATTCGCAGGCCACCTCGACCGCCGATGAGAAGCAGCTGTAGAGATCCATCGTGGCGACCTCGCCCATGGTGACTCCGGCCATGGCCAGCGCCCGCCGGAACACCTCGCGCATCGCGGGTGCCTCGTTCAGCCGCTCGCGCTCGGTGAGGTACCAGTGATCGTGGCCGTCGGCGCAGCCATGCAGGTAGACCCAGCGGCTCTCCGGGATGCCCAGCTCGCGGGCCTTCGCGACCGAGGTCATGATCACCGCGGCGCTCTGGTCGATGAACGCGTTTGCATTCATCAGACGAGTGTACGGAAAGCCGATGTAGGGATTGTCTGGGCCCGGCGTGGCGATCGTGGCCGCATCGTATCCGGCGCGCCGATCGGCCAGCGGGTTGACCTTGGCGACCGCGGCGAAACGCGCCAGCAGTTGGCCGATGGTCTGCTGATGGCTGGCCATGTCCCGACCGCGTGCGGCGCGGATCGCCTGCTCGAACAGTGGGTAAGCGAAGATCGCGCCGCGCATGCCGTGGCGGTCCTCGAGATCCGACCAGCCACGCTTGTCCACGCCCCACGACTCGGCCCGGCCGCCGGGGTCATCGCTCCAGTCCAGCGACAATCCGGCCCGTTGGGCGGCCTTCTGCGTGGCGAGCGACTCGCCGCCGGCCACCAGGGCCGCCTGCAATTCGCCCGCCGCGATCTGCTCGCCGAGCCGGTTCAGACACCACTGGGGCATGTTGCCGCCCGGATGGGTGTAGACCAGCAGGCCCGCGCGATCCGCGCCGATCATGCGTGCCAGGGTGGCCGGCGGATTGCTGCTGGCGCCGAACGGGCAGGCAAACCGCCAGCTCGTGTCCGCGAACGAGCGAATCGAGATGATTGCGTCCAGCGCCCTCAGCAGCGACTGGCCGGCGCCGCTATCCTGGGCCGCGCGGCGAGCCGCCTCGGCGGTCAGCCTGGCGGGATCGAGCGCCCGCGCGGGATCGGGCTCACGCTGCGTGACCTGGCCACTGCCGACCAGTACGGGTTGGCGGGATTCATCCATGGGCTCTCCGTCCGGGGGAGGTGGCCGGTGCGGGATGCACGAGGCCATCGGAATCGCATTGCATAATAGCCAACTGTCCATGGCGAGCCGCCATAGCAAAGATCTTCGGAGCATTCATGAGCAAGCAATTCGCCTCCAAGGGTGACCTGACCGAAAAGGTCGTCACCTTCACCAAACTGTCGGACAACGCTTATGCCTATACGGCCGAGGGTGATCCGAATTCCGGCGTGATCATCGGCGATGACGCCTGCATGGTCATCGATACCACGGCCACACCGGTGATGGCTCAGGATCTGATCCGGCGCATCCGTGAGGTCACCGACAAGCCGATCAAGTACGTGGTCCTGTCGCACTATCACGCGGTACGCGTGCTCGGCGCGTCGGCCTACAAGGCCGAGGGCGCCACCGAGGTGATCGCGAGCCGTGGCACCTACGAGTTGATCGTGGAGCGCGGCGAAGCCGACATGAAATCCGAGATCGAGCGCTTTCCGCGTCTGTTCCAGTCGGTGGAATCGATTCCGGGCATCACCTGGCCGACCATGGTCTTCGAGCGCGAGCTGACGCTCTACCTGGGCTCGCTCGAGGTCAAGATCATGCATATCGGCCCCGGCCACACCAAGGGCGACACCATCGCCTGGATCCCATCGCAGCGCATCTGCTTCACGGGCGACCTCGTCGAGTACAACGCCGGTGTGTATACGGGTGATGCCCAGCTCGAGGAATGGCCAGATACGCTCGAGGCATTGCGTGCCATGCGGCCGCAGCAGCTCGTGCCTGGCCGTGGTCCGGCCATGACCACACCGGCCGATTGCGACAAGGCGATCGACTACACCAAGAAGTGGGTCACCGATCTCTATGGCACGGCGCGCGCGGGTGTGGCCGCCGGCAAGGATCTGGCCGCCGTGTTCGCCGACACCCGCAAGGTGATGGACCCCGTATTCGGGCAGGTCTTCATCTACGAGCACTGCCTGCCCTTCGATGTCACGCGTGCCTACGACGAGGCCAGCGGCATCAAGCATCCGCGCATCTGGACGGCCGAGCGCGACCAGGAAATGTGGTCGTCGCTGCAAAGCTGAGCCGGGCCTGAGCGGGGCGGCAGCCGTCCGGCTCAGGCGGTTCGGCTGCGCTGCGCCAGCCCGAGCAGGGTCCGATGAACCGCCTGCGCGTCCAGGGCCGGGGCATCGAACACCAGGCGGGCCACCTGCTGGCCCTCGACGAGATCCGCGCCGTCGGGGTCCAGCCCGCTCAGACGCCATGGGCCGGCGGGACACTTCAACAGGTTCTGTGCCATTCGCGCGACCGCGTCAGGATGGTCCGCGTTCATATGGGCGAGCGCGTCTTGCTCGAGCGCGGCAAATGCTTCAGGAATCGGTACGCTTGCCATGAAATCTTCCGGGGCCATCTCGTAGGCCCGGCCGAAGCCGCCGTTGAGCGAGGCGCGCAGTGGGCGCAGCCTGACGAAAAGGAAGTCGCCGAAGTCCGCGTACAAGGCGGCCTTGGCGTGGCGCGCGAGAAAGCGCCGGCGCGCACGCTGCCCCGCCGGCGAGTCGCGCTCGAGAAACTCCGCGGCGGCCATCAGGCTCAGCCTCGGGTGTGCGAGCGGATCGCCGGATCCGAGGCGGGCCAGCAGCAGACTGCAGCGCGGGTCGCTACGCAGGCCCCGGGTGTGCGTGGACAATTCCGAAACCAGGATCAGCGGCGAGCCATCGAGGTCGGTGGCGACGGTGACCAGGCTGGCAAACGGACCCGCATCGAGCGGATCTCGCGTGGCCAGAGCCGCGGTCGGCGTGGCGCGAAGCAGCGATCGGGCGAGTGCGCGGGCCTCGTCGTCGATCGGGCGGAGAACGGATGATTTTTCGGTCATGGTCTGCAGCTCGTCGAGATGCCGCGCGGACCGGCGGCTCTGCTCCGAGAAGATATGGCAACGCGCCTGCTATGCTGGCTGACGCCCACCCGTCACCCCGGGTTCGTAACCGTCGATATCCGCAATCCCGATGAAAGTACCATGGACCCGGCGCTGGCGCCGATCCCTCGCGATGCTCGCCGGTGCGGCAGCCGTCGCGCTGCTGGCGGTGCTCGCCGGCCATCTGGCCGAGCGCAGCAGTCTGGCGGCGCAGGCGCGTGCATCCGATCGCGCGCTCGATCTGATCGTCGCCAATCTGGAAGGTGCGCTCGCGCGCTATGAAGCGCTGCCGCGGATACTGGCCGCCGATCCCCGCTTCGACCGCTATCTGCAGCAGGGGGCGCCCGACGACGAGGCGGAGGCGGTCAATCAGCTGCTGCTGCAGGTGAACCAGATCATGGGCGCCTTGGACACCTATCTGCTGGATCGCACCGGTCTGACCGTGGCGGCCAGCAATTGGCGAAGCGAGCGCCCGTTCATCGGCCAGAATTTCAGCTATCGGCCCTATTTCCGCGACGCGATGCAGGGTCGTGCGGGGCGTTTCTTCGCCCTGGGCACGACCTCCAACCGGCGCGGCTATTACTTCGCATTTCCGGTGTTGGCCGACGATGTGCCGCTCGGTGCCGTGGTGGTCAAGGCACCGGTCGAGAACCTGGAGAGTCACTGGGCGGCTGAGGGGCGTCAGGTGGTCGTGCTGGACGAGAACGGTGTGGTGTTTCTGAGCAGCCAGCCGCAATGGTGGTTTCGTTCGCTGGCTCCGCTGGACGCGGCGGCGCGCGGCCGGCTGGCCGACACCCGTCGCTACGGAGACGGACCTATCGAGACCGTGCCGGTGACCCGGCGCGGCATCGAGGGCATCGGGATGATCTGGCAGTTCACGCCCGATGGCGGCGAATCCGGTGCCAGCGGCCGCTGGCTGGCCCGCAGCCGCGAGATGCTCGACGCCGGATGGCATGTGGTGTTGTTGGCCGATATCCGAGCCTCGAGCGCGGTGCGTTGGTGGTCGGCGGCATTGACCGCATTGATCGGTGCGGGCCTGCTGATGCTGGGCGCGTTGTTGTTCGAGCGCCGCGGGCGCACCCGGCGGGAGGCGCGACAGGCCGAGCAGGCGAGAGCGATGCTCGAGCAACGGGTGCAGGAGCGTACCCGCGATCTGGCCCAGGCCAATGCCCAGCTGCGGCGCACGCGGGCCGATTCTCTGCGCCAGGAACGCATGGCCGCGATCGGCCAGGTGTCGGCCGGTATTGGCCACGAGCTGACCCAGCCGCTGACTGCGATCCATTCCTATGTGCGCAATGCGCTGGGCTTTCTCGAGCTCGGCCGGCTCGACAAGACGCGTGCGAATCTCGAGCAGATCGATATTCTCAGCAATCGCATCGACGAGGTGATCCGCCACTTGAAGTCGATCGTGCGTGGCGAACCTCTGGCCTTGGTGCCAGTCGATGCGCATGTCCTGCTGCTCGATACGATCGAGGATCTGCGCGCGGGGGAGGCCGACGCGATGCGCATCGACATCGACGACGAGGGTCACGGACCGATCGTGCGGACCACCGAGATCGCGCTGCGCCAGGTCTTCACCAATCTGCTGGCCAATGCCCAGGACGCGCTTCGTGGCCGCGCCGACGCCCGGCTCGCGATCCGGGTCATTCGCGACGGCACGCGCGCGCAGTGGACTTTCTCGGACAACGGCCCGGGTTTCGGCGAGCATGAACCCGAGTCGGTGTTCACAGCCTTTTTCACCACCAAGACCGCGGACCGGGGGATGGGTCTGGGACTGGCGATCGTGCAGGCGAGTCTTTCCCGTATGGGGGGAGCGATCATCGCCGAGCGCGGCGCCGATGGTGGCGCTTGTCTGCGCTTTTGGTTGCCACTGGCCGAAGCGCCAGCCGAGGAGTTCGCGCCATGACCGACACAGTCCTGCTGATCGATGACGAGGCGGCCATCCGCGAAAGCCTCGGGCAGGCGCTCGAACTGGCCGGCTTCGAGGTGCGGACGTTGCCTGATGCGCGAGCGCTCGCACAGACGCTGGATGCCGGCTTCGACGGCGTGGTGCTGACCGATTTGCGACTGCCCGGCGCCGACGGCCTTGCCGTGCTGGAGTCGGTGCGTGCGCATGATCGGGGGCTGCCGGTGGTGCTGATGACCGGTCACGGCGATGTGCGGACCGCGGTCCGCGCCATGCGGGCTGGCGCATTCGACTTCATCGAGAAGCCGTTTCGACCCGAGACCGCGATTCACGTGCTTCGGCATGCGCTGCGCATCCGCGCGGGCAGGCCCGCAGGCCCGCAGGCCCGGGACGCTGACCGGAGCGGCCAGGCTGCGCCGGATGTGGCCGATGACGCCGGCCTGCTTGCCGGTCGCATCCTCGGTCGGTCGCCCGTCATGGTGCATCTACGGGAACGGATCCTGCGCTATGCGGCACTCAATGCGGATGTCCTGATCCGCGGCGAGACCGGCACCGGCAAGGAGTTGGTCGCGCGTGCCCTGCATGATCACGGCTCGCGCTCGGGCGCGAATTTCGTGGCGATCAACTGTGCTGCCTTGCCTGCCGATCTCATCGCCAGCGAACTGTTCGGTCACGAGGCCGGGGCCTTCACGGGCGCCCGCACACGGCGCATCGGCAAGTTCGAGTTCGCCCATGGCGGCACGATCTTTCTGGACGAGATCGAGAGCATGCCGGCGTCCTTGCAGGCGGAGTTGCTGCGCATCCTGCAGGAGCGCCGGCTGACCCGGCTGGGCGGCAACGACGAACTGGCGGTCGATATCCGGGTGATTGCGGCGGCCAAGGTCGATCTGCTCGACTGGGTGCGCGACGGCCGGTTCCGCGAAGACCTCTATTACCGGCTCGACGTTCTCACGATCGATCTGCCGCCACTGCGCGAGCGTGCCGGCGACGCCACGCTGCTGTTCGAACATTTTGTGCGACAGGCGGCGGGCTCGCACGGCCTGCCCGAGCCCGGGATCGGCGAATCCGTGCGCGCTGCCGTGGCCGAGCGCGGCTGGCCGGGCAATGTTCGCGAGTTGCAGAATGCGGCGCTTCGCTTCGTTCTCGATCAGGGCCTGTCCGGCGAGCCGGCGCCGATCGATCCGGTCACCGTCGAGGGCATCCCGGGAAACCCGGGGCGCACTCTGGCCGACCGGGTGGCCGAGTTCGAGGCGGGCCTGATCCAGGAGGCGCTGGATCGTCACGGCGGGGAGCTGGGAGCCACCGAGAGCGAACTGTCGATCAGCCGCCGTACCCTGCACGAAAAGATCCGCCGCTATGGGCTGACCCGACGTCGCTGACGGCGCGGTTCGTGCGGGTTTTCGCAGACCGGGCGGCCTGGCAGCGCAGAAATCCGCACACGGCGTTGGCCGGTTCGCCCGTGTGGTCTTTCCGGGCGAAAAAAGCCTTGCAGGTTCAGAGTCTTACGAACCATGGCTGCGGCCGGCGTCCGGCTGGCACGATGGTTGCATTCCCGGCATCGTTGGCCGGGTTGCCGGTAACATCCATCGCGCGCTCACGGGCGTGCCGAACATCATCCAAAAGGAGTCGAGACATGCGTCAACTCACCGCGCTGGCCCTGGGCCTGTCGCTGACCGTCGGGGCCGCCCCCGCCATGGCCCAATGCGATCCGGGCGAGACCGTGATCAAGTTCAGCCATGTGGTCAACGGCGAAAAGCATCCGAAAGGCATCGCCGCCAATCTCTTTGCCGAGCGGGTCAATGCCGCGCTCAATGGCAAGGCCTGCATGCAGGTTTTCGCCAACTCCAGCCTGTACAACGACGACAAGGTGCTCGAGGCCATGCTCAACGGCGACGTTCAGTTCGCCGCGCCTTCCCTGTCCAAGTTCGAGGTGTTCACCAAGAAGTTCCGCATCTTCGATCTGCCCTTCCTGTTCGCAAACATCGATGCGGTCGACAAGTTCCAGCAATCCGAGGTCGGCGACAAGCTGCTGAACTCGATGCGCCGGCGCGGTCTGCTCGGGCTGGCCTACTGGCATAACGGCATGAAGCAGATGTCGGCCAACAAGCCGCTGCTGCTGCCCTCCGATGCCGCCGGGCTGAAGTTCCGGGTGCAGCCGTCCGAGGTCTTGGTGGCCCAGTTCCAGTCGTTGAACGCCAATCCGCAGAAGATGGCCTTCAGCGAGGTCTACGGCGCATTGCAGACCAAGGTGGTCGATGGCCAGGAGAACACCTGGTCGAACATCTATGGCCAGAAATTCTTCGAGGTGCAGGATGGCACCACGGAAACCAACCATGGCGTGATCGACTATCTGGTCGTGGTGTCATCCGAATGGTGGGATGGCCTGGATGCGGGCACCCGCGACACACTGGCCAAGATCCTGAAGGAAGTCACCGACGAGCGTAACGCGGTGTCCACGAAGGTCAACGAGGATGCCAAGGCGGCGATCCTGGCCGCCGGTGGCAAGATCCGCACGCTCGATGCCGCGCAACGCAAGGCCTGGGTCGATGCCATGAAGCCAGTCTGGTCGAAGTTCGAAGCCGAAATCGGCACGGATCTCATCCAGGCTGCCCAGGCTGCCAACGACTGATCGGCTCCCTGCCGTCGGGGAAGCCATAGCGCGGCGTCTGCCGCAGCTTGGCATCCCCGGGAAAAAATCCGTGAAAGCGCGCCAAGGTCACCGATCTGCCGATCGGTCACCCTGGCCGCGCCGGCCCTTGCCCGAAACATGCCGATAAGCGCATGATCGGCGCACGCCGCGAAGCAGAACGAAAAGACGAGGAGGGGAAGATGGCGATAGCCAACGCCGGCTCCCGGTCGCACTGGTCGGATGCGATCGAGGAGACCTTCATTGCCGCCGCTCTCGGCGCGATGACGTTGATCACGTTTGCCAACGTGATCGCGAGGTATGTGTTCAACACCAACATTCTCTGGGCACTCGAGGCCACGGTCTTTCTGTTTGCCTGGCTGGTGCTGATCGGCGCCTCCTATGGCGTCAAGCATCATCTGCATATCGGCATCGACATCCTGGTCAATGCGCTGCCGGCCGGCATGCGCCGTGCACTGACCCTGCTCGCGGCCCTGGCCTGCATCGTGTTCTGTCTGTTGCTGCTCAAAGGGGCCTGGGACTACTGGTGGCCGTTTGCCAGCAAGCGCTCGTTCATGGAAACCAACGATGTGCCGCTGCCCGGGTTCCTGCAATTCCTGGGCGACTGGTTCAACGAGGGCGAACGCTACGAGAAGCTGCCGCGCTTCATTCCTTACTTCTGCCTGCCGCTTGGCATGGCCTTGTTGCTTTGGCGCTTTCTGCAGGCGGCCTGGCGGGTAGCCAGCGGAGCTCAGCGACTCCTGATAGCGGCCCATGAGGCCGAAGGTGTGATGCCGGTCGATGAGGCCGGCGTACCGGCGCAGGAGGGCTGACCATGGCCGCCTTGATTCTGTTTGCATTGGTCATCGGCCTGATGCTGATCGGTGTGCCGATCGCGATCTCACTGGGTCTGTCGAGCGTGATCTTCCTGCTCTGGCACTCGGACAGCTCGCTCGGTTCGGTGGCGCAGACCTTGTTCGCGGCCTTCGACGGCCACTACACGCTGCTGGCGATCCCGTTCTTCGTACTGGCGTCCACCTTCATGTCCACCGGGGGCGTGGCCCAGCGGATCATCCGCTTCGCGATTGCCCTGGTGGGGCATCTGCGCGGCGGCCTGGCGGTGGCCAGCGTCGTGGCGTGCATGATGTTCGCCGCGCTCTCGGGTTCGTCGCCGGCCACTGTGGTGGCGATCGGCTCGATCGTGATCGCCGGGATGGTCCGCGCGGGCTATCCCAAGGAGTTCGCGGCCGGCCTGATCTGCAACGCGGGCACGCTGGGCATCCTCATTCCGCCGTCGATCGTCATGGTCGTTTACTCGGCCGCGACCGATGTCTCGGTCGGGCGGATGTTCCTTGGTGGTGTGCTGCCGGGGCTGGTGGCCGGGCTGCTGCTGATTCTCGGTGTGTTCGTCTATGCGCGCGTGCGCGGCCTGCCATCGCAGCCCTGGAAGGGCTGGGGAGAGGTCGGTGTCGCGGTTTTCGATGCCGCCTGGGGTCTGTTCCTGATCGTGATCATCCTGGGCGGTATCTACGGGGGCGTGTTCACGCCGACCGAGGCTGCCGCGGTCGCCGCGGTCTACGCGTTCCTGGTCGCGAACTTCGTCTATCGCGACATGGGGCCGCTGGCGAATCTCAAGCCCGAGCCGTCGTCGCCGGTCGGCCGAATGGATGCACGTGTCGATCAGCTTCTGGCGGGTCAGGGCGGCACCCGTGTGCTTGGTGCGATCATCTGGTTCGCTTATGCGATGTTCCTGCGCCATCTGCTGTTGCTGGCGTCGCGCCCCTGGGCGCTGATCACCTGCTGGTTCCATCGCGACAACAAGCAGGCGTTGCTGGATGCCGGCAAGCTCACCATCATGCTGATGTTCATCATCGCCAATGCGCTGATTCTCAAGCATGTGCTGACCGAGGAGCGGATTCCTCAGGCGATCACCGAGCTGATGCTGGGTGCGGGTCTGGGCCCGATCGCCTTCCTGGTGGTGGTCAATGTCATCCTGTTGATCGGCGGGCAGTTCATGGAGCCCTCCGGCCTGCTGGTGATCGTGGCGCCTTTGGTGTTCCCGATTGCGATCGAACTCGGTATCGACCCGATCCACCTGGGTATCATCATGGTGGTCAACATGGAGATCGGCATGATCACCCCGCCGGTCGGTCTGAATCTGTTCGTCACCGCCGGCGTGGCCAGGATGTCGGTCCTCGGCGTGGTGCGTGCGGCCCTGCCGTGGGTCGGCCTGATGTTCGTGTTCCTGCTGCTGGTCACCTATGTGCCGTGGCTGTCCACCTGGCTGCCCACCTTGCTGATGGGCCCCGAGGTGATCATCAAGTGATGTCTCTGCCGGCGACCGGGTTTGCCGGTCGCCGGCAGGCGTGATCGGCGATCACCGGGGCGCGGTCCCGGCCGCGTTCAGGCGGGGCTCGGAGAGCGTTCGCCGCGGGCGGCGCCGCTCAGTCACTGGTGCGCGGGCGGATCAGTTTCTTGTTCAGATAGCGCCAGTGCGCCGGCTCGACCGGTGTGATCGACAGGCGGTTGCCGCGGCGCAGGACCTGCATGTCGGCGAGCGCCTCATGAGCGCGCAACTCGGCCAGCCCGATCAGTTCGCAGGCCTGATCGGCACGCACGTCGATCGCCAGCCAGCGCGGTGCGTCCGCGGGTGATTTGGGATCGAAGTAGGGCGAGTCGGCATCGAACTGGGTCGGATCGGGATAGGTGCCGGAGACCACGGTGGCCAGGCCGGCGATGCCTGGTTCGGGGCAGCTCGAGTGATAGAACAGCACACGATCGCCCACCTGCATCTGATCGCGCATGAAATTGCGCGCCTGGTAGTTGCGAACACCGGTCCAGGGGACGGTCTGCGCGGCTGCCGACAGTGCATCGTCGATCGAGCACTCGTCCGGCTCCGATTTCATCAACCAGATGGGCATGCTCGGCCGGGACTCGATGCCTGCGCGAACATCATGAGCGATGTCATGGCGCGCAGGCGGGGAAAGGGCGCTCCGGATGTGCCGTGTCAGGCCAGCATCCTGAACCGTGCAAGTTCAGGTCGGCCACAGCCAGGCACCGCATCAGGTTCATCCGACGAGGGACGATCACAACAGCAGTGCGCAAAGAGCCGCAGCCTGGATGCGCATATTGGTTCAAGGAATGTATGACCCAACAGGCCATCCGAAAGCATGCTCATTGTAATCCAGCCCGGCACCGAACCGACAATAACCCGGTTGCGTTCATCGGTGTGAGCGCGACGTCGATCGCTGCCCGGCCGATGTTCTGGCGCGCAGGCTCAGAAAAGATCTTCCTGGCGTTTCAGTTCTTCTTCGAGTTGATGATTCAGTTTGCGAATCCGCTTCAGATTGTCCGCGCCGCCGGCATCCTTGCCCGACGAGGCCGACATCGTGACCAACTCGTTGGCGATCTGCAGGGCGGTGAGCACGGCGATCCTGTCCATGCCGGCAACCTTGCCGCTGTCGCGGATTCCGCGCATGCGCTCATCGACCATTGCCACGGCTCGCTCGAGCAGCGGGCGTTCGGATGCCGGCACCGCAAGGCGGAACTCGCGATCCAGAATCGAGACGTCGAATTGTTCAACGGGGTCGTCTTCGGCGGGGGCGGGTTTGCTAGGCACGGTGGGCTCCTGCAGCGATGGGCGCGTGGCGGTGCTCGAGCGGGGACACCCGGGCAGCCGCACCCGCGTCTTCAGGCGGTTTCCTCGGTCGGGCTCTGGCCGGTGACCGGCAGGCGTGCCAGCGCGGCCTCGACGCGCGTACGCGCCTCATCCATACGCCGGCGCATCTGTTCATTGGCCTGTTCGCTCGCGGACAACTGCGCCTGCAGCCGAGCGTTGTCGGCGGTGAGGCGCTTCATGATGCCGAGCAGCCGCTCGATACGGACTCCGAGGGCGTCGATGTCTTCTTTCATGGTCTGTCGGAGTGTGAAACCGGCTGGCTGTTATGTTACTCCGAAGCCCGCCGGCGACGGCCCGCGCGCGAGGGTGGGCGCGAACGGGCATACTGCCGGTTTGTGTCCTATGGCAGTGGCGGGCCCGTCAGATCCGGTGCCCGGCCCCTGGTGTCGGCGGCGATCCGCCAATCATTGCCCCCGCCACCCGGCCGCTCATGCGCCGGGCCCAACGCTATCCTCTGACCGATGATGATCTTGTTCGCACGCGCGCTCGCCGCGCTGTTGATCCTTTCTGGCTTCGTGCTGGCCGTACCGCCCGCGGCCCGGGCGGCGGCGGTTCGGGTCGATACCGTCGAGGTCGAATTGCTTGCCGAACGGACGGCCGTCGTGCCCGGCTCCGTGCTGCGCCTCGGTTTGTTCCTGCGTCACGACCCCGAATGGCATACCTATTGGCGCAATCCCGGTGATTCCGGGCTGCCGACCCAGTTTCCGCTGACGATGCCGGACGGATTCGAGGCCGGCGAGATCCAATGGCCGTGGCCGACGCGCGTGCTGATCCCGCCGTTGGCCAATTTCGGTTTCGAGAACGATGTCTTGCTGATGCGCGAGGTCAGGGTGCCTGCGGTGGTGGCCGGTGACACCGTGCGCTTTGACACGCTGGCCCAGTGGCTGGTGTGCCGGGAGGTCTGCGTGCCCGGTGAGGCCGAACTGAGCCTGAGTCTGCCGGTGGCCGAGCAAAGCGCTCCGGGACCGGCCGCGGCACTGTTCGCAGCCACCGACAAGCGCCTGCCCGCGCCAGCGCTCGAGCTTCCCGCCCGGGTCGATGGCCGGGAGCTTCGGGTGCAAGTCCCGTCGACAGTCGCGGCCGCCGACACCCGTCGGATCGAATACTTTCCGTTTCAGGCCGAGAAGGCCGTTGCCGCCGCTGATCAACGGCTCGTTGCCCTGGCCGATGAGGGCTGGCGCCTCGAGGTGACGCTGGCCGCGGCCGATGTGCGCCTCGAAGATCTCGCCGGCATCATCGTGATCGATGACCGGCGCGCGGTGACGATCTCGCCGCAGGCGTCCCCGCAGCCGTTGAATCAGGCCGGTGAGACTCAGCTTATCCGGGGGCACGTGGCGCCGTTCATGCTGGCCCGCGCGGATCCGGCCGGCAGCCTGCTGGCCGCGGCGGGCTCGTCCCGGGCCCAGGGGGCTCTGCCGGAGTCCCCGGCTGCCGGCCCTGGGCCGGCAGCCGGGGCGGGAAGTCAGGGACGGCCGGGGGACAGGCCGGGCGATGCCGGCTCAGGCCGGCCGGGAGCAGCGGATGGCTCCGGACTGTCTGGGGCAATGCCGCGATCCGCGTCGGCCGGCGCAAGCACCGCGGCGACGGATTCTCTCTGGCTGGCGATGATCTTCGCGCTGATCGGCGGCCTGATTCTGAATCTGATGCCCTGTGTATTTCCGGTCATCGGCCTGAAAGTGCTCGGTTTCGCCGGCCATGGCGGCCTCGGACCGGATGGCCGGCTCCTGCCCTCGCGGCGCGCGGCGGTCCGCACCGGCGCCATCTGGTTCGCGCTGGGCGTGATCGTTTCCTTCTGGCTGCTGGTCGCGGTCTTGCTGAGCCTGCGCGCGCTCGGCGAGAGCGTTGGCTGGGGCTTTCAGTTGCAGTCGCCGGTCTTCGTGGCCGCGATGGCCTTGCTGTTCATGGTGATCGGCCTGAATTTCTCGGGCGTGTTCGAATTCGGTCTGGTCGCCACCCGCCTGGGCAATGTCGGCGCCGGCGGGGATGGCCACGGCGACGGCCGCCCGGCGGCATTCGCGGCGGGTGTGCTGGCGGTGCTGGTGGCCACTCCGTGTACCGCGCCGTTCATGGGCTCGGCGATCGGATTCACGCTCAGTCAGCCGGCCCTGAGCACGGTCGCGGTGTTCACGGCGCTGGGTCTGGGGATGGCCCTGCCGTATCTGTTGCTGGGCCTGTTTCCGGGCTGGCTGCGGTGGCTGCCGCATCCCGGGCGCTGGATGGAAACCCTCAGGCAGTTTCTGGCGTTTCCGATGTACGCCACCGCGGCCTGGCTGGCCTGGGTGTTGGCCCAACAGCGCGACGGCGATGCTGTGCTGGCCCTGATGCTGGGCGCGATCGTGCTCGCCTGCGGGCTCTGGTTCTGGGGGCGGCAGGTACAGGCCACGCGTCTGCGCGGGCGCCACGCCTATGCTGCGCTCGCGCTGGCCCTGGTCGCCGCCGGCATCTGGATCGCCTGGCCGGCGGCGGGAGCGATCGGGCCCGCCGGCCGGCAGATCGCCGCGGAAGACGACTGGCAGCCGTGGTCGCGTGCCGCCGTGCAACGCGCGCTCGACGCCGGGCACCCGGTCTTTGTGGATTTCACCGCTGCCTGGTGCGTCACCTGCCAGGTGAACAAGAAGCTGGTTCTGCAAAGCGATGCGGTCAGCCGCGCATTCGAGGCGCAGCGCGTGGTGCGGATGGTGGCCGACTGGACCCATCGCGACCCCGCCATTACCGCCGAGCTGGCCAGCCACGGGCGCAACAGCGTACCCCTGTACCTGGTTTTCCGGCCCGGCCAGAGCGCGCCCACGATCCTCCCCGAGTTGCTCACCCCGGGGCTGCTGCTCAATGCAATTGCCGGCCAACAGGCCGGCAATTAACAGGCTGTTGAAACACCACGAGCCCATGATTCACTCGCCGAAACGGTCTGGCAAGGTGCTGGTTCCGCCCCGTATCGGGGATACGGGGCGGGTTCGGCAACGCGGCCAGCCCGTTTCGCCGAGTGAACCGTAGGCGGCGCTCGGCGCGCGATCCACATCGTTGGCATGAAGGGTCTGTATCCCCGATACAGACCCTTCATGCCGCCTCGCGGCTCATCACGCCAGAGCGCCGTCATGGGCTCGTGAGGTGTTTCAACAGCCTGTCAAGGCATCGGGAGCGCTCGCCGGATCGCGGCCGATGTTCGCTCAGCGCATCGCCATTGCAGGTGGATTCTGCAAGGTCGGGCCTTGCTTCGGGCGGGCGACGACCAAGGTCCAGTAGGAGCCATAGGGATCGCCGGGATTCATCGGATCCACGCGCGCCAGGCCGAATTCGGTAAAGCGACCATCGATCATCACCTCGCAGTGGCCCGTCGAGAGCAGCCAGCCGCGAACCGCCTCGTCGATCGTGGCGTGACCCGCGGCCAGATTCTCACCGACCACCCGCCAGCCGTAGCCGACCCGGCTGACCCGCTTGCCGACCGTGCGGCCCTGTGGGTCCACGTGATCGAAGAACGCCTGTTCGGCCATCGCACGCGAGTGGCGCAGTGCCACATCGGCCAGCTGATCATTCCAGGTGAGGGCCGGGCGCACCGGAATCTCGGCCTGCGACGCGCCGTTCGACACGGCCAGCATGCCTTTGTCTCCGCAGGCATCGAGTTTGGCGCGAATATTGTTGATCAGTTGGGCGGCACGCTCACGGACCGCACGAACCTCGCTGGCACTGATGCCGCCGCTGGCCGCCTGACCACCGGCCTGGGCGTGCGGACTGATGAGCGCACTGGCCATCGCGGCGGCGAACAGGCCGGCGGCGATCAGCATGTGCTTCGGACGGGACCCCGGTCGCGTGGCATTCATGGGCGCGAAACTCCGATTCGATCCGGGCTGGGTTTCGTGTTTTCGTTGTGCAACGGATTAAACGCGCTCACGCCGGGCGCGTCCGCTAGCAGCGGAATGAACGGCAGTTGTGACCGTTCGGGCGGGCCGCTGGCCCGAACCAGCCCACGCTCGCTGCAAGCGACGCGGCAAAAAAATGGCCGGCAGGCGCCTGATGCGCCCGGCTAATAGCCGGCAGCCGCCCGGTGCGCCCGCTGTTGATCTGCCGGTTTTTTGGCAGATCACCGGGGGTTCGTGCGGCAGATCACCGGGGGTTCCTGCGACAGAAGATCACCCGGCGCGCCTGCCCGATGCGCGGTGCCGCGGGCGTTCGCGCGCCCGCCCCCAAGGGGATTCAGTCGCGCAGGCCGAGGACGTCCTGCATGTCATATAGACCGTGGTCGCGACCGGCCAGGAAGCGGCACGCACGCAGGCTGCCCTGAGCGTAGGTCATGCGGCTCGAGGCCTTGTGGGTGATCTCCAGGCGCTCGCCCAGGCCGGCGAACATCGCGGTATGGTCACCGACGATATCGCCGCCGCGCATCGTGGCAAAGCCTATCGTGCGCGAATCCCGCTGACCGGTATGGCCTTCGCGGCCGTACACCGCCACCTCGCGCAGGTCGCGCCCGAGCTCGGCCGCGATGATCTCGCCCATGCGCAGCGCGGTGCCGGAGGGGGCGTCTACCTTGAGCCGGTGGTGGGCTTCGAGGATCTCGATATCCGTGCTTTCGCCGAGCGCGCGAGCGGCCACCGCGAGCAGCTTGAACAGCACATTGACACCGACGCTCATGTTCGGCGCCATCACCACCGGAATCTGCTCGGCGGCCGTGCGTACCCTGGCCACGCCCCCGGCATCGATGCCGGTCGTGCCGATGATCATGCCCACGCGCGTCTGACGGCAGATTTCGAGGTGGGCCAGTGTGCCTTCCGGGCGCGTGAAATCGATCAGGAAGTCGGCCTGGCCGATCACGGCGGCGGGATCCTCGCTGACCATCACGCCGGTCACGATACCGAGACTGGCACCGGCATCGAGCCCCATGCCTGGCGCGCCGGGTTTGTCGAAAGCGGCCACCAGCTGGCAGTCTTCGGCAAGGTGGCAGGCCTCCACGAGGGTCTTTCCCATGCGCCCGGAGGCGCCGGCAATGGCGATCTTGATCATGTCGGACATCGGTTGGCGCAGGCCTCAGCGGCTTTCGTAGGCTTCCGGCCTAAAGCCGGGCAGGGCCGGGTCGGACGGGGACTCGGACTTCGGCAGGTCGTCGGCATCGATCCGGCTCACCTTGCGTTCGGCATCGAACTGTACGGTCAGGTGGCGTTGGTCGACGCGGCCGTTCGGATGTTTGTAACGAAACACATAGTTCCAGCGGTCAGGCAGAAAGCCATCGACCAGCAAAGGCGTGCCCAGCGCGCGGCGTACCGCCTCGACACTGCTGCCCACCGAGATCTGCTCGAGCATTTCCTGGGTGACATAGTTGCCCTGCGGCAGATCGGTCCGAAAGGGCTCGAACAGGCCACTACGCGTGGTGTCGTCAGAAGCGCAGCCCGCGGCCAGCAACAGACAGAGAATCGCCGCGAGAGGGCGCAAGCGCATGCAGGTACCGCACCGCGAATCGCGCACGGAATCGGTCAACATAGTTTGTAGCCGGGATTTTGGAAGTGGCTATGATAAAGGCTCGTGTGAATCCGGCACGCTGCACGCGTGCTTACTCCGATGCCCGAGCCTCAAGAATTGCGCAGTGTCGGCTTGAAGGCCACGCTGCCTCGTATGAAGATCCTCGAGATCTTTCAAAACGGGCCTCATCGCCACATGAGTGCCGAGGACGTGTTCCGCGAGCTGCTCGATACCCGTCAGGATATCGGTCTGGCCACGGTCTACCGGGTGCTGCGTCAGTTCGAGCAGGCCGGCTTGCTCAAGAGCCACAGTTTCGAAGCCGGCAAGGCCGTTTTCGAACTCGATCAGGGCAGCCACCATGATCATCTGGTCTGTCTGCAGTGCGGCCGGGTAGAGGAGTTCTACGATGCCGAGATCGAAGCCCGCCAGAAGCGGATCTCTGCCGAACGTGGCTTCGCGTTGCAGGATCACGCGTTGGCGCTCTATGGTGAATGCCAGCGCGAGAACTGCCCGTACAGGGGCTGAGGCCGGTCGGCGTGGCGGTTGCAGTCGGCAGTTCACAGGGGTGAACCCGGGGGCTGGCGCCGTCGCCGTAGCGGCCGGATCTTGCGCCGGGCTCGCGCGCCCATGAACAGCACCGATCCGTTCGTCGCGATTCGCGCGGCCATGGCCGCCGACGAGGCCACGATGCTGACCTCGGCCGTGGCGGCGATCGGGCTCGATGCCGATGCCCGGCGCCGGATCGAGGGCGATGCCTGTGCCCTCGTGGAGCATGTGCGTGCCCACGAGAGCGGTCTGCTCGAAACCCTGATGACCGAGTACGGGCTCAGCGATGATGAAGGCTGGCCCTGAGTGTCTGGCCGAGCCTATCTGCGTGTTCCCGATCCCGCCACGGTCGATGCGCTGTTGCGTGACAAGCTCACAGGGCAGGGCTGGTCGCGGCATCTCGGCCACGCCGATTCTCTGCTCGTGAACGCGTCCACGGTCGGTCTGCTGTTATCCAGCCACGTCCTTGGCGACGGTGCTGGCCCGCAGGGCAGCCCGCTGCGGCGCTGGGTGCGTCGCGCAGGGGAATCCGTGGTGCGTGGCGCCGTCGGTGTGGCCATGAGGCGCATGGCCGAGCAGTTCGTGCTCGGGCGCACGATCGAGGAGGCCTGTCGGCGCGCCGGCTCTGGTCGTGGCCTGCGCTATTCGTTCGACATGCTCGGCGAGGCGGCGCGCACCCGCGAGGATGCCGATCGCTACTTCGCGGCCTATCGTGATGCGATTGCGTTCGTGGGCGGGCGGGCACAGCGCGACGCCGACGTCTTCGACAACCCGGGCATCTCGGTCAAGCTGTCGGCACTACACGCCCGTTATCAGGCCAGCCAGCGTGACCGACTCGATCATGAACTCGTTCCGCGCCTGGCCGAGCTGGCGCGCATGGCGGCGGCGGCCGGCATCGGTCTGAATGTCGATGCCGAGGAGATGAACCGGCTGGAGTTGTCCCTGTCGATCATCGACGCGGTGCTCGGCGATCCGGCGCTGGCCGGCTGGGCCGGTTTCGGCGTGGTGGTCCAGGCCTATGCGAAGCCGGCACCGGCGGTGCTCGACTGGTGTGCACAGCGCGCCCGCGCCGCGGGCCGGCCGATGGCCGTGCGCCTGGTCAAGGGGGCCTACTGGGATGCCGAAATACGCCATGCCCAGTTGCTCGGGCTCGACCGCTACCCGGTCTACACCCGTAAGGTGGGTACCGATGTCGCCTATCTGGCCGCGGCCCGCCGCCTGTTCTCGCACCGCGGATGGCTCTATCCGCAGTTCGCCACTCACAATGCGCACACGGTGAGTGCGGTACTGGCCATGGCCCGTCCCGATGATCGTTTCGAATTTCAACGTCTGCACGGCATGGGCGAGGTCTTGCACCGACGCATCGCGCAGCGCCATGGCCGGCCGTGCCGGGTCTATGCGCCGGTTGGCGCGCATCGAGATCTCCTCGCCTATCTGGTGCGGCGGATGCTCGAGAACGGGGCCAATGCCTCGTTCGTGCATCAGGTGCATGACCGCACCATCCCCCCCGCCGTGCTGGTGCGCGATCCGGTCGATGAACTGCTCGCCCTGAGTTCGCTGCCGAACCCCCTGATTGCGCTGCCACCGGATCTGTACCGGCCCGTGCGCGCCAATTCGTCGGGGCAGGATCTGGAGAATCCGATCGGCGCCCATTGGTTCGAGCGCGCAGTCGCACCCTGGGCTGCGGCGCAGTGGCAGGCCGAGCCGCTGGGCCCGTCGGTGTCCGCCGACGATGGCCCGCTGCAGGAGATCGTCAATCCCGCCAATCCCGCGCAGCGGGTCGGGCAGTGCCGTCAGATGGCGGCGGCTGCTGTCGGCGACGTCGTGGCCGCGCTGGCCGTCGGGCAGCGCGCATGGGCTGCGCGCGACCCGCAGGCACGGGCTGCCGTGCTCGATGCCATCGCCGGCAACTACGAGAGCCATGCCGGCGAGCTCCTGGCGCTGCTCGTGCGCGAGGCTGGCAAGCATCGTGCCGATGCCCTGGCCGAGTTGCGCGAGGCGGTCGATTTCTGCCGCTATTACGCGGCCAGGCTGCGCGAGCCGGCGGACCATGGACAGGCGCGCGGCGTCTGGGTGTGTATCTCCCCGTGGAACTTCCCGCTGGCCATCTTCACAGGGCAGATCGCCGCCGCGCTCGCCACCGGCAATGCCGTGCTCGCCAAGCCCGCCGAACAGACGCCGTTGATTGCCGCACGCGCGCTGCGCCTGATGCTCGCCAGCGGTGTGCCGCCCGATGTCCTGGCCCTGCTTCCAGGAGACGGTGCGAGCGTGGGCGCTGCACTGGTGCGTGATCCTGGTGTCGCCGGCGTGTCGTTCACCGGCTCGCTCGAAACCGCGATCACGATCGATCGGGCGATGGCCGAGGCCGGCAATCCGTTCGCGCCGCTGGTCGCCGAGACCGGCGGGCTGAACGCGATGATCGTGGATTCGACAGCGCTGCCGGAGGCGGCCGTGCGCGACATCGTGCAGTCGGCCTTTCAGAGTGCCGGTCAGCGTTGCTCGGCATTGCGGCTGCTGCTGGTTCAGCGGGACATCGCCAAGCCCTTGATCGAGATGCTGACCGGCGCGATGGACTTGTTGCGTGTGGGCGATCCCTGGCTGTCCTGGCCCGATGTCGGACCCGTGATCGAGGCCGGCGCCCGCGATGCCATCGAGGCGCACATCGCCAGACACGCCGACGCGGGGCGGCTGACCCACCGGGCGCCGGCCCCGACCAGCGCCTGTGGCTGGTCGGTGGCGCCGGCGCTGATCCGGCTGGACTCGATCGACGCGCTCGAGCGCGAGGTCTTCGGGCCGGTCCTGCATTGGCTGCCGTTCGATGCCGGCGAACTCGACACCGTGCTCGAGACGATCAACTCGGCCGGCTACGGTTTGACATTCGGCCTGCAAACACGCATCGATCGCCGAGCCAGTGCCGTTTCGACGCGTATCGCCGCCGGCAACATCTACGTGAACCGCAATCAGATCGGCGCCGTGGTCGGCGTGCAGCCTTTCGGTGGCGAGGGGCTGTCCGGAACCGGGCCGAAGGCCGGCGGGCCAAACAGTTTCGCGCGCCTGGTTCGCGCCACCGAAACGTCGCAGCCGCCGCCCGCCTTTGGTTGGTCCGAAGCGCCGAGGCCGAGGCCCAGCCACGCGCTGCTCGACGGAGCCATTGCGGCGCCCGACATCGATCGGCAGCTCGCGAGAATGCGCGCGAGCGCACGCGCCGCAACCGATCCGGTGGCGCGCATCGATTGCCTGGCGCGTGCATTCGCGCTCGGTCCCGAGCATCTGATGACGCGGGCCAGCGCATGGCTGGAGTCCATGCGTGGCCCGCTGTGCGCGACAACCATGCTCGCCGGCCCCACCGGCGAGACCAACCGGCTGACGCTGCACCCGCGCGGGCTCGCGCTCTGCCTGGGCAGCGGCGACGACGACCCGGACCGCCTGTTCGATCAGTGCGTGCGGGCATTGGCCTGCGGCAATGCAGCATTGCTCGCCGGCCCGTCGGCCGAGCGGGTGGCGGCACCGATCTTCGCCTGCCTGCAGGCGGCCGGCCTCGATTCGCTGTTGTTCGCACGGATCACCGACGGCCAACTCGAGGCGGTGCTCGATGGTGCCGTGGGGCCCGATGTCGTGCTGCTCCACGATGACCCGCAACGCTGGCCCGGGTTGCGCCGGCGCCTGGCCGCTCGAGCCGGGCAGCGGATTCCGATCCTCGACAATGCAGAGCCCCTGGTCAGCCTCTGTGTGGAGCGCGTCGTGAGCGTCGACACCACCGCCTCGGGCGGCAACGCCCAGCTGCTGGCGCTGGTCGAGAACTGAGCGCCGGCACCGCCCGCAGGGATCGCTCCCGGTGAGTCAGTTGTGCGTTCGGCGACAGGCCCGGCGTCATAGTGCACAATCACCGCGCGAACAAGAAGACGAGGAGGAAGGGGTGGAGTACTTTCTTCAACAGTTGATCAACGGGATCACGCTCGGATCGATCTATGGCCTGATCGCGATCGGCTACACGATGGTCTACGGGATCATCGGCATGATCAATTTCGCCCACGGCGATGTGTTCATGGTGGGCTCGTTCATCGCGCTGATCATGCTGGTGCTGCTCGGCGTCGGCCGCCTCGGGCGTATTCGTGCTGGCCCTGGCGCTGCTGCTGGTGCTGGTGGTGGCGATGTCCTTCACGGCGGTCTGGGGCTGGGTCGTCGAGCGAATCGCCTACCGGCCGCTGCGCGGCTCGTTTCGCCTGGCGCCGCTGATCACTGCGATCGGCATGTCGATCGTGCTGCAGAACCTGGTGCAGATCACTCAGGGCGCGCGGGTCAAGCCGCTCGAGCCGCTGATCTCCGGTGGCTACAGGATCATGGGCGAGGGCAGCAATCTGGTGCAGATCTCGCAGATGCAGATCATCATCATCGTCACCACCGTGGTGCTGATGGCCGCCTTCACGATGATGATCAACCGCACCTCGCTGGGGCGCGCTCAGCGGGCCTGTGAGCAGGACCGCAAGATGGCGGCGCTGCTCGGCGTGAACGTGGATCGCACCATTTCGCTGACCTTCGTCACCGGTGCCGCGCTGGCCGCGGTGGCCGGCATGATGTTCGTGCTGTACTACGGCGTGATCGATTTCTTCATCGGTTTTCTCGCCGGTGTCAAGGCGTTCACCGCCGCGGTTCTCGGCGGCATCGGATCTCTGCCGGGTGCGATGCTGGGCGGTCTGCTGATCGGCCTGATCGAAACCTTCTGGTCGGGCTATTTCTCGGTCGAGTACAAGGATGTCGCGGCATTCTCGATCCTCGCCGTCGTGCTGATCTTCATGCCCTCGGGCCTGCTCGGCAAACCCGAAATCGAGAAGGTCTGACATGGCAAGCCAACCCGCAACGGCGGCGCCCTCGCGCACGGCCTCGGTGCTCAAGGATGCCGGCATTGCCGCACTGATCGCGCTGGGCATGGCCATCTTCGTGCTTGGTCTGAAGACCGAGACCAGCGCCGATGGTCTGAGCATCACGCAGCGATGGGGCGCGGTCGCCATCGCCGTGGCGATCGTGTTCGTCGGCCGGGCGCTGCTCAACCTGTTGTTCTGGCAGCGTGGCGATGGCGGTCCGCCCCTGCCCAAGGTGCACATGCCGCGAGCGCTCGGGCTGGCCTTCGGTGTGCTGATGATCGCGCTGGCGATAGCGCTGCCGGTCCTGCTGCCCGTGATCGCGCCGGCCAAGAACCGCTATCTGATCGATCTCGGCATCCTGGTGCTCACCTACGTCATGCTCGGCTGGGGGTTGAATATCGTGGTCGGGCTGGCCGGTCTGCTCGATCTGGGCTACGTCGCTTTCTATGCGGTCGGTGCCTATTCCTATGCCTTGCTGGCCCAGTATTTCGGCTGGTCGTTCTGGTTATGCCTGCCCCTGGCGGGCATCCTCGCGGCCACCTGGGGCCTGATGCTCGGATTTCCCGTGCTGCGATTGCGCGGCGATTACCTGGCCATCGTGACCCTGGCATTCGGGGAGATCATCCGCGTCGTGCTGCTGAACTGGTATGAATTCACGGGTGGCCCGGATGGCATCTCGCGCATTCCGCGTCCGAGCTTTTTCGGTCTGCCCTTCGATCGCAGCGCCGACGGCTTCGCCGCCACCTTCGGGCTCCAGTACTCTGCGATGCACCGGATCGTGTTTCTCTACTATCTGATCCTCGCGCTTGCCCTGATCACCCATTTCGTGACCGTGCGCCTGCGCAGGCTGCCGGTCGGGCGCGCATGGGAGGCGCTGCGCGAAGACGAGATCGCCTGCCGCTCGCTGGGGATCAACACCACCAACACGAAACTGACCGCCTTTGCGATCGGCGCGATGTTCGGCGGCTTCGCGGGCTCGTTCTTCGCCACCCGTCAGGGCTTCATCTCACCCGAGAGCTTCACGTTCATTGAGTCGGCGGTGATTCTCGCGATCGTGGTGCTGGGCGGGCTCGGCAGTCAGATCGGCGTGGTGATCGCCTCACTGGTCATGATCGGCGGTTTCGAGTTGTTCCGCCAGCTCGAGGAATACCGGATGCTGGTGTTCGGCCTGGCGATGGTGCTGATCATGGTCTGGAAGCCGCGCGGCCTGATGTCATCCCGGATGCCGACGGTGTTTCTGGCCAAACGCAAGGCGGTGTCGGCATCGATGGTGGCGCAAGGGGAGGGGCATTGATGAGCAATCATGAGCATCCCCTGTTGCAGGTCGAGCACATGACCATGCGTTTTGGCGGTCTGGTCGCGATCAACGATCTGAGCTTCCAGGCCAGACGCGGCGAGATCACCGCGTTGATCGGGCCCAACGGCGCCGGCAAGACCACGGTCTTCAACTGCATCACCGGCTTCTACAAGCCCACCGAGGGCCGGATCACCCTGACCGAACACGATGGCAGCCGCCATCTGCTCGAGCGCCTGCCCGATTTCATGATTGCGCGCCGCGCCCGTGTGGCCCGCACATTTCAGAACATCCGCTTGTTCGGCGGCATGACCCTGCTCGAGAACCTGATGGTGGCCCAGCACAATCCGCTGATGCTGGCCTCGAAGTTCACGATCGCCGGCCTGCTCGGTCTGTCGTCTTTTCGCCGGGCGGAGCGTCAGGCGATCGAACTCGCCCGTCACTGGCTCGAGCGTATCGGCCTGGTCGATCGTGCCGATGATCCGGCCGCGGATCTCCCGTATGGCGATCAGCGGCGTCTGGAAATCGCGCGCGCGATGTGCACGCGCCCGGAACTGTTGTGCCTGGATGAGCCGGCCGCCGGTCTGAACCCGAGGGAGTCCGCCGAGCTCAATGCGCTGTTGATCTCGATCTGTCGCCAGGACGATACCTCGATCCTGCTGATCGAACACGACATGAGCGTGGTCATGGAGATTTCCGATCACGTCGTGGTGCTCGACTACGGCGTGAAGATTGCCGATGGCACGCCGGCCGAGGTGAAGGCGGATCCAAAGGTGATCGCTGCCTATCTCGGTGTCGAGGACGAGGCCGAGGCACTGTCGGAGCTGACCTCTGCCGCCGGGGAGGGCGTATGAGCGGCAATGACACGCTGTTGAGTGTGCGAGGGGTGCACACCTACTATGGTCGTATCGAGGCGCTGCGCGGTGTCGATCTCGATGTTCGTCGCGGCGAGATCGTCACCTTGATCGGTGCCAACGGTGCCGGCAAGTCCACCCTCATGATGACGATCTGCGGCGATCCGCGTGCGCGCGAGGGGCGCGTGCTGTTCGACGGCCAGGACATCACCCAGATGCCCACGCATGACATCATGCACCTGGGCATTGCGCAGTCGCCGGAAGGGCGGCGGATTTTTGGTCGCATGACGGTTTTCGAGAATCTCCAGATGGGCGCGGCGATCACCGACATGCGTCACTTCGACGAGGATCTTGGCAAGGTCTATGAGCTGTTTCCACGGCTCAAGGATCGCCAGGCACAGCGCGGGGGCACGCTCTCGGGCGGTGAGCAGCAGATGCTGGCGATCGCCCGCGCGCTGATGAGCCGGCCGCGCTTGCTGCTGCTCGATGAGCCGTCCCTGGGCCTGGCGCCGCTGATCGTGCGTCAGATCTTCGATGCGGTGCGTGAATTGAATCGCAACGAGGGGCTGACGGTTTTCCTGGTCGAGCAAAATGCCTTTCATGCGCTGCGCCTTGCGCATCGCGGCTATGTGATGGTCAATGGTCAGATCACCCTGACCGGCACCGGCCGCGAACTGCTCGACAGCGACGAGGTGCGGGCCGCTTATCTCGAAGGCGGTGCTCACTGATGACGGAGTCGAGGCGATGACAGTGTTCTGGCCAGATGGCGGTTGGACCTTCTTCTTTCTGACGATCGTGCTCGGCGGCGGGGCGGCCTACATGAGTGGCCGGGCCGTGGCGAGCACCTGGCGCCCGATCGGCCAACTGCTGTTCTACTGTCTGCTGCTGTCGGCTTTCGTGCGCTTTCTCCACTTCGCGCTGTTCGATGCGAAGCTGCTGGCCTTCACGCCCTGGCTCGCTGATTTCGCGGTGCTGCTGATCGGCGGGTTCCTTGGCTACCGGCTCACGCGGGTGCGTCAGATGGTCACCCAGTATCGCTGGCTCTATCGTCGCGCCGGCCCGTTCTCATGGCGCGCGCGCGAGCAGCATCTCGAGTAACGACGGAGCCCCGCGGTCCCTGGCATGGGCGCGCGCGGTACCCCGGAGTGCGCGCGGCAGTTGGGCATCGCCCGCAAGCCTGATCGCTGCTCCTGGTCGTGGTGCTGACCGTCGTCGTTGCGCATGCGGAAATCACCGCCGGTGTTCCGTTTGCGCCGGCATCGCGTCCGTGCTCAAGCGCAGATAAGCGATCACGTCGAGGCTCTGCTGGTGTGGCGTGGGCGGTTGATGGCGCACGCCGGCCAGGCGGTCGTCCCACCGGCAGGTCAGGAAGGCCGTCAACAACGCCGGCGTCCAGCGCAGGCCCTGTTCGCCCAGTGCGACGATCGCGGCGCTGTAGCGTGCGAAGCCAGGGTCGCCGGCCAGCCGTCTGCCGACTACCCGTTGCAGATGCGGGCCGCCCTTGCCTGGCGTGAATTCCAGCGCATGGCACAGCGCACATTGCGCGTAGGCCCGTTTGCCGGCCTGCGGATCGCCTTGCACCTGTGCGTGCGCGGGTGCCCGGATCAGCAACCCCAGGGTGACTATGATGATCGCGGTCCTCATGTCGATACCCTCACGGAACCAAACCGTCAATTCCTCATGTGAGGGCGGTGTGCGTGTTTGGCAAGCTCATGTCGTGGCGCTCTTGGTCTCGGTCGTGGGTTCGGCGAATGCCCGTGCTGATATCGCGTGATCATCAGTGCTGATGTTGTCGTGTCTCGCCTGGGTCTCGACAATGTTTGCAGGTGCCCGTTCCTGGTGTCGCCTCAATCGTCTGGAGACAACGATGAACACTCGAATTGCATTCGCCACGGTGGCCACAGTCGCCCTTGTCGCCGGTGCTCATTCCGTCAAGGCCGAAGAGCAGAAGCTCAGCGGGACATCGTGTTGGACCGGGCGCAGCAATGTTCTCGCCACCTCGCCCAAAGACCTGGGTATGGGCCTGGAGTTCACCGGAACCTACACCGCCGACGACGGCAAGGGGGAGGACAGCTCTTATCGCTGTGTCGGGCTGGGCGGTTACGCCGCGGGCATGCGTCAGGCGTTCAGCTGGTGGTGCATGGCTCACTATGCCGATGGGAGCACGGTCTTGTTCCATGGCAGCGATACTGCCGACGGCGGCACGAAGGACACCATCGTCTCTGGCACCGGGCGCTATGAGGGCGTGACCGGCAGCTGGCGCGGAGGCACGCTCAAGCCGATGGGCAAGCTGCCGTCAGGTCAATTTGCGGGGTGCCGCCGATTGAGCGGTGCCATCACGATGAAGTGATCCGTTGCGGGCATCGGCCCGCGGGCGGGCGACTCAGCGTGCGCGTGTGCCCGGGCTGAAGATCGCGTAGTTGCCGTTGGCCGAGGCGAGCAGCCGGTCATCGATCATGATCCGCGCGTCGAGGTTGGCCACGGTCTTGCCGCGATTGATGAGCTCGGTGACGCAGACCAGGCGGCCGCTGGCGATTGGCTTGAAATAGTTGATCTTGATCTCGATGGTCGCGCAGATCTGGTTCGGGTCGAGTGTCGGGTAGAGCGCCGCTCCCATGCCGGTATCGGCCAGGGCATAGATCACCGCCCCGTGCACCACGCCGTGCGGGTTCAGGTGTTCGGGGGCGATCAGCAGGCTCAGCCTGCTGTGGCCGGCGCGCTGTTCATCGACATGGAGCGAAATCAGCTCGGCGAACGGATGCGCGCTCATTCTCAGGTCTCCGGGCATGGCGCCCTCCCGCAATCGTCTCAAGCCTCGGTCGCCGGCATGGTGTTCTCGCGTAGAGCTCCCAACCGTCGCTCACCGGCGCGGTGTTCTCGCCTGGTGGTCTTAGCCGTCTGTCACCGGCGTGGTGTTCTCGCCTGGTGGTCTTAGCCGTCTGTCACCGGCGTGGTCACCACGATGAAGGTGAGATCGCCCAGTCCGGAGTTCTGAATCGCGTGTGGTACGCCGGGTGGCAGGAAGATCACATCATGCTTGCGCACCACACGCCGCTGCTCGCCGATCTCCATCAGGCCCTCGCCATCGAGCACGTGATAGACCTGCTCCTGGGTCTTATGCGCATGGCGCTTCACGTAGGCCATGGGTCGATAGGTGGAGATCCGGTAGTCGATCTGGCGCGAGCCGACCGTGTCGGGCGCCACCAGGGCCTTGGACAGGGCACCGCCGTGATGATCCGGGAACTCCTGCCAGGGTTCTTCGGCGATGTTGCGTATGCTGGGTTCTTGACGATCGGTCATCGTGGAATTCTCTTGCGTGTGCGTGTGCGTGTGCGTGTGCGTGTTCGCGATGGGCGCGCCAATTCGGCGGGCTGGGCGCGGCCCGGACGGGCCGCTCGCTTCGCCCGGTGGCTCAGCGCTCGTCGGGGCGCCAGCGTTTTCCATAGGCGGGCTCTTTGGGGGCCAGCGGTGGCAGTTGCCATGCGCCGGTGCCGGGGGGGCGGATCTGGTCATCGACATGCACATCGATCAGGGTGGGGCGGTTGCTGGCGATCGCCTGCTCGAGCACGCCCGCGAAATCCTGGCTTCGTGTCACCGTGTGACCGTCGGCGCCGGCGGCTCGCGCCCAGGCGGCGAAATCCGGGTTGTACGGCTTACGTTGGGCGCCCGCATAGAAGCCGGTACCGTATTCACGCCCGTCGAAGTAGGCCAGTTGCAGGTCACGGATCGCGGCCCAGGCAAAGTTGTTCCAGACCACCCAGACCACCGGAATGTCGTACTCGACTGCCGTGCACAACACGTGCGGTGTCATCGTGAAGCCGCCGTCGCCGCAGATCGACACACAGGGCCGATCGGGTGCCGCGAGCTTGGCACCCAGAATCGAGCTCACACCAAAACCCATGCCTGAATAGCCCCAGCTGTTGAGCATCGAGCGCGGCTTGCGCGCCCGCCAGAACTGCATGTACCAGTTGTGATGGACGCCGGAATCGAGCGAGATGATGACATCGTCGGGGAGCACGGCCTGGCAGTCGGCCACGACGCGCTCCGGGCGCATCGGCGAGGCATGGATCTCGAAATTCGGTGCCACATGCGTCTGCCACTGACTGCGCCAGGCTTCGATCTCGGCCCACCAGGCCTGTAATCGCGGCGCACCGGCGCCCAGGGCATCGAGGCGGCCGAGCAATTGGGCGAGAAATGCCTTGGCATCGGCCGCGATGCCCAGATCGGGCGGATAGTTGCGGCCGATCTCGGCATGGTCGATGTCGACGTGAATCAGGCGGGTATGCGGAAAGTTCCACGAATAGCCAGGCATCCAGGAACATGCCGAGCGGTCATCGAAGCGCGCGCCGAGGGCGAGCACGAGATCGGCATGGCGACCGGCCTGGTTGGCCTGATAGGCGCCGTTTCGGCCGATGAAGCCGAGCGAAAGCGGGTCGTTCATGTCCAGGCAGCCCATCCCGTTAGGCGAGCTGATCACCGGAATCGACAGGCGCCTTGCCAGCGTCGCGAGTTCGTCTTCGGCCTCGGAAAGGGCGACACCGTGACCGATGAACAGTACCGGGCGCTCGGCCGCGAGCAACATGTGCAGCGCCTCGCGGACATCGTCTTCACCATGGCGCCGCTGCGGCGGCGATTGAAACCACGCCAGGCCGGCTCGTCCTGCACATCGGCCTGCTCGATGAACAGGTTGTAGGGAATGTCCACATTGACCGGGCCGGGGCGCCCGGTGGTCATCGTGGTGGCTGCCTGGCGCAGTGCCAGTGGCAGCATCTCGACACGCGTGGGCTGAAAGCTGCGCTTGACCACCGGACGCAGCACCGAGGCGAAGTCGGCCTCGTGATGCTGGTTCAGCTCCTGGAACGGGCCCCGGTTGAACTGCGAAGTCGGCACATTGGCCGTGATCGCCAGCATCGCCGAGGAGTCGGTCTGGGCCACAGCCAGGCCCATGACCAGGTTGGCCGAGCCCGGCCCGGTCGAGGTCAGCGTGGCAGCGGGCCGATGCGCCACCCGGAAAAAGCCGTCGGCCATGTGGGCCGCGGTCTGCTCATGGCGGGGCGAGACCAGTTTCACGTCCGAGCGCACATCGTGCAGGGCATCGAGCAGGCCGATATTGCCGTGGCCGCATATGCCAAATACATACGGGATTTCTTCTCGTACCAGGAAGTCGGCGATCAATTCGCCGCCGCGTCGGATGGGCATGTTCAGGGTTCTCCAGGGCGTACGTTGGATACGGGCGTGGGCCGGACGGCCATCATGCCATCCCGGCGGCTTGATTCGAAGTCGATGCCCAGCGCATGGCGTGCGGCCAGCCAGCCGAAGGTCATGGCCTGTGCCAGTTGGCCTCCCGCGCCCGGATACTCGCCGCCGAATGCGGATTGCATGTCATTGCCGCACACATAGAGCCCCGGCAGCGCCTGGTGATGCGCATCGAGCACGCGCGCATCGACGTCCGCCCGCAGCCCCAGGCTCGTACCGAGCGGCGTGGGATGAACCGGCAGCGCATAGAACGGCGCGCGGGCGATCGGCCCCAGACAGGGATTCGGCCCGACGGCCGGATCGCCGGCAGCGCGATCGTAGATCGTCGCGCCCTTGCCGAACTCGCCGTCCCGGCCGCTTTGCGCGAATCGGTTGCTGCGTGCCACGGTCTCGGCCAGCGCCTGGGGCGGAACGCCGATCGCGCCTGCCAGCGACTCGATGCTTGCCGCCTCGGTGAGATAGCCGCGCGCGACATGACCACGCAGACTCGGCGTGCGCGGCCGGATCAGGCCCAGACCGTAACGCGCGATGAAGCGGCGATCACAGATCAGCCAGGCCGGCACGGCTCGATGAGCGTACATCGCGCGCACGAATTCGTGGTACGACACCGCCTCGTTGACGAAGCGTCGTCCATGCGCATCGACCGCAATCAGGCCCGGCTTGCCGCGGTCGAGCACGATGTGCGGATAGACCGCCGTGCTGCCATCGGCGCGGCTGGCGATCGAACTGGGAAACCACAGGGCGTTGTCCAGACCGGGTTCGCCCAGCACGCCCCCGGCGGCCAGCGCCAGGGCGATGGTGCTGCCGTCGCAGCCCTCTGCCGCCGGCGTGTGGATCGGCGTCGGCCGTGGCAGATGCCGCTCGCGCCAGGGTCCGTTGGCCGGAAAGCCGCCGCCGGCCAGGATCACCGCCCGCTGCGCGCGGATCTCGCGTGTCCCGTCGGGATCATGCATGCGCACGCCGAGAATGCGCGCGTTCGCGCTCAACAGGGCCTGCACGTGTTGCCCGGTACGCAATTGAACGCCGTGGTGACGTGCCGCATGCCAGAGCCTGGCGGTCAGCGCATTGCCCATCACCAGCCGGGTGCCGCGCTGGTGGCCCAGCCTGTCTCGCAGATACCGGCCGAGCAGGCGAATGCCCAAGGCCGCGGCCGACAGCGACCGGTCGGCGCGCAACAGGGTGGCGGCCTCCGCACGGGTGAGCATCATGCCGCCGAACAGCATCAGTTCGCGAATCGGGTCATCCAGGCGGGCAAAGTCCGCGCCCAGCAGCCGGCCGTCGAAGGGCATCGGCTCGAGCGCACGCCCACCGGGCGCCGCCCCATCGATGTCCTGGCGATAGTCCGGTGCCTGAATGAACGGGCGAAAGCCGATGCCGGCACGCTTGTCCAGATCGGCCAGCATGGCGGGGCCCGCGTCGAGCAGTCGTTGCCAGAGCGCGGGATCGGCCCGTTCGCCGATCAACCCTTTCAAGTAGCGTTCGGCCCGCGCGCGATCATCGTCGATCCCCCGATCGCGCAAGTAGGGGCTGTCCGGCATCCAGACCGTGCCCGACGATCTCGCGCTGGTGCCACCAAAGCGATGGGCGTGTTCCAGGACCAGCACCGTGGCGCCCTCGAGGGCAGCACTCAATGCCGCGGTCAGGCCGCCGACACCACTGCCGAGAATAATCAGGTCGAAGCCTTCGGTGTTCGTGGGCCCGGTGTCGGATCGTCGGGCCCCGAGGCCGCTCCCAGCCATGTGCCATCTCCTCGCGCGGATTGCTGCGGGGTCTGCTCATGAACCGGTTCGGTGCCACGCATGCGCGCCGTGCCGCCCGGGCCATAGAGACTTGCGCGCACATTCTCGCATCGTCGGCCTGCGCGCGAGCCCGCGAGATCGTGACCGGTGAGCCAGTGAGCCCGTTATCCGTGAGCCAGTGAGCCAGTCCCGTGCAATCTGCGCTCCGGAACAGCGCGCGCCGGCACACGCGATCCTGCCGAACGCGGCGCCTTGGGGGCGTTTTGGCCGGATCTGCCGATTCGTACTACGATTGCGACGCATCCCCTGCGCGGCCCGGGTTCTGGTTCGCCTTCGCGTCGGGGACCTGAATCCGGGGGGCGTCGGCACGCGTGTCGCAGCCCCTCACCGATCCGAGTCAGGAAGGAGAATCCATGAAGAAATTTGTACTGGGCAGTGCGGCTGCCCTGTCTTTCGCGCTGGCCCCCGCGCTTTCGCAGGCTGAGATCGTCATCGGTACCGCCGGCCCCATGACCGGCCAGTACGCCTCCTTCGGTCAGCAGATGAAGGCTGGTGCCGAGCAGGCCGTCGCCGACATCAACGCGGCCGGTGGCGTATTGGGCCAGCAGATCAAGCTGATGGTCGGCGACGATGCCTGTGATCCCAAGCAGGCGGTGGCGGTGGCCAACCAGGCGGCCAGCCAGGGCGCCGTGTTCATGGCCGGCCACTTCTGCTCGGGTTCATCGATTCCTGCATCGGCGGTGTACTCCGAAGAAGGGATCGTGCAGATCTCCCCGGCATCGACGAATCCCAAGTTCACCGATGAACGCCCCAATCCCGAAGGCGGCACCTACCGTGTCTGCGGTCGTGATGACCAGCAGGGCGCCGTGGCTGGTGAATTCCTGGCCACCAAGATGAAGGGCAAGCGCGTTGCCTTCGTGCATGACAAGACGGCCTATGGCAAGGGCCTGGCCGACGCGACCAAGGGTGCCTACGAGGCGGCCGGTGGCAAGGCGGCGATGTACGAGGCCTATACCGCGGGCGAGAAGGACTACACCGCGCTGGTTTCGAAGCTCAAGAACGAGTCGATCGACATCCTGTACGTGGGTGGCTATCACACCGAAGCCGGTCTGATGGTGCGCCAGATGCGTGACCAGGGCATGAAGACCGTGCTGGTCTCGGGTGATGCGCTGGTGACCGACGAGTACTGGTCGATCACCGGCCCGGCCGGCGAAGGCACGCTGATGACCTTCTCCCCCGATCCGCGCAAGAATCCCGCGGCGGCCAATCTGGTGAAGACCTTCCGCGCCAAGAACATCGAGCCCGAGGGCTATGTGCTCTACACCTACGCGGCGGTGCAGGCCTGGGCGCAGGCGGTCAAGGCGGCAGGCTCCACCGAGTTCGCCGCCGTGGTCAAGGCCCTGAACAGCGGATCGTTCGAGACCGTACTCGGCAAGCTCGCGTTCGATGGCAAGGGCGATGTCAGCCTGCCCGGCTATGTCTTCTATGAGTGGAAGAACGGCAAGTACGATTACCTGGCGAAGTAAGCCGCAGTTCGTGTGCGGCGCATTGCGCGCCGCCCACCCGAAGGCCCGGACATCGCTCGATGTCCGGGCCTTTTGATTGGTTGGTCGCCGGGTCGGCCGCGAGTCCGGCCTGGCCGGCGGGATGTGCCGGGGTCTGGCCACCAGCGAGGCTGCCCGCGGTGAGTGGGCCGCAGGTTTTCAGCCGGCCTTGGCTTGAGGCTTGCGCGCCCGGGCAGGGCGGCGAGACGGCCCGCTTTTTGCGTCCGCGCTGCTGGCGGGGGCGCTCGCCCGGGCCGCTGACTTGCGCGCCGGGCCGCGCTTCGTGCCAGCCGCGGCGGGGACGTCGCGAACATCCTCGGCCGCAGCCACCTCGATCAGTTCGCGCGCATGTTCGCGCGAGGTGCGCGACGCCTCGCCGCCGCCCAGCATGCGTGCGACCTCGTCACGCCGGGCCTCAGGATCCAGGGGGTCGATCCGGCGCACGGCGCTCTGCTCGCGCAGCACTCTCAGATGCCAATGCGCGCATGCCGCCACCTGCGGCAGGTGGGTGACTGCGAGGATCTGGCGATCGGCGCCGAGTCGGCGCATCAGGCGGCCGATCGCATCGGCGACCGAGCCGCCGATGCCGGCGTCGGCTTCGTCGAAGATCAATGTGGGCACCGGGTTCGCATCGGCTGCGGCAACCGTGATCGCCAGGCTGATGCGGGACAATTCACCGCCCGAGGCAACCCTGGCAAGCGCGCGTTCGGGCAGATCCGGATGGCCGGAAAACCAGAAGCCCACCTTCTCCAGGCCGCCCGGGCCCGGCTCCGCGGGCTCGAGGCGAATCGCGAAGCGGGCATCGGCCATGCCGAGCTCGGGCAGGTCACGCTGCACGCGTTCGCTCAGGCGCCGGGCGTGCCCGGCGCGCGCGGCGCTCAGGCTTTCGGCGGCCTCACGCCAGCTACGCTCGGCCGCCTGGGCGGCGGCGCTCAAGGCGGCGAGGTCGCCGGCCTGCTCGAGCTGTTGACGTTGCGCGGCGAGATGGCGCGCATGCCCGGCAAGCTCGGAAGGATCGATCCGCAGCTTGCGGGCGATCGCGAACCATTCCCCGACCCGGTGCTCGACCTGCGCCAGACGCGCCGGGTCAAGGTCGCCGTTCTGGGCATAGTGGGCCAGGAACGAGGCGCTCTCGTCGACATTGATGCGGGCCGCATCGAGCATGTCGATCGCTTCGCCCAGGCGCGCGTCCAGTCGCTGGCAGGTGCGCAGCTCGCTGATGAACGATTCGATCCGATCGCGCAGCGAGTCTTCCTGGCCGGACAGCGCCTCGGAGATCTGGCCGGCTGCCTCGATCAGCCGCTGACCGTGCGCAAGCCGGGTCTGCTCGTCATGCAGGCTTTGCCATTCGTCTTCGCCAGGGGCGAGCGCATCGATCCCCTCGAGCTGCCATTCGATAGCCGCCAGCGCCTGTTCGCGTTCACGTTCGCCGGCCCGCGCGGCGTTCAATGCCTGTTGTGCATCTCGCCACTGCCGCCACGACTGCTCGACCTGAGCGGCCAGCGGTTCCAGGGCGCCGAAGGCATCGAGCAGTTGGCGCTGACCGTCTGGCAGCAGCAAGGCCTGCGACGCGTGCTGGCCATGGATCTCCAGCAGGCGTTGGCCGCAATCGCGCAGTTGGCTGATCGTGACCGGCGTGCCGTTGATGAATGCGCGGCTGCGCCCGTCGCGGTCGATGACCCGCCTGAGCAGGACGGCGGCGTCACCGCCATCGAGTTCGGCGGTTTTCAACCAGTCACGCAAGCCCGGCGGAGCATCGAACTCGGCCACGATCTCGGCCCGCTCGGCGCCGACGCGGACGCTGGCGCTGGCACTTTCGGCGCGCCCCCCCAGGCCCAGGCCCAGGGCATCGAGCAGGATGGATTTGCCCGCCCCGGTTTCGCCGGTGAGCACGCAAAAGCCGGCGCCGAAGGTGATCTCGGCGCGCTCGATGAACAGGAAATCGCGCAGGGTGAGGGTGCGCAGCATGGTCGGTGAATCAGGTAGAGCGGTGGTCGGGGCCGCGCCGGTCGATGATCGGGAACTCGTGCCAGTACAACTTGGTGCGCAAGGTGGCGAAGAAGCTGTAGCCGATCGGGTGCAGGAACTCGACGGTTTCCGGCGCCCGGGCGACGATGATGTCGTCGCCGGGCTGCAGATCCTCGAAGACCTGCATATCGCAGCTCACGCGCGGTTCGCGACATTCCACCACGCGCATGCGGATACGCACATCGTCGGGCAGGCAGATGGGGCGGTTGGACAGTGATTGCGGCGCGATCGGGACCATCGCGAAGCCCTGCAGGCGGGGATGCAGAATCGGCCCGTTGGCCGACAGGGCGTAGGCGGTCGAGCCGGTGGGGGTGGCGACGATCAGGCCGTCGGCGCGCTGGGTATACATGTAGATTTCATCCACATGCACCTCGAGTTCGAGCATGCCCGAGCGCGACGAGCGCTGCAGCACGACATCGTTCATCGCGATGTCCTGCCAGATGACCTGGTCGCGCCGCACCGCACGCGCGCTCAGCAGGGTGCGCGGTTCGGAGGTGAAGCGCCCGCGCAGGATCGCATCGAGGGCATCGCGCCAGGCATCCATCGGGATGTCGGTGATGAAGCCCAGGCGGCCATGATTGATGCCCAGCAGCGGAACGCCGCGGCCCGCGAGCCGGCGCGCCAGGCCAAGCATGGTGCCATCGCCGCCGACCGCGATCGCGAGGTCGGCCTTCGCGCCGATGTCATCGAGCGCCACCGTCGCCAGACCGCTGGCACCGATGTTGGCCGCGGTATCTTCATCGAGCATGACCTCGAGACCGCGGGAGGCGAGTTCGCGGGCGATGCCGGCAATGGTTTCGCCGACGCCGGCGCTCTGATAGCGACCGACGAGCGCGACGCGGTGGAAACAGGCCTCTCGCATCTCAGATGGCGGAACTCGGTTGGGGCGTGAGCAACACTGCCGAACGGCATCCGATTAGAACACAGCCCGACCATCCGTCCCGCCGCTTCGGACAGGCCGAACGACCGCGGTCAGGGGCCGCAGGCATGCGGCCCCAAGACAGCACCGGGGGTCAGCGATGCACGAGCACCGGGATCTGGCAGTGCGTGAGCACCTTGCGGGTTTCGCTGCCGAGCAGAAGATTGCGCAGGCCGCTTCGCCCGTGCGAGGCCATGACGATCAGGTCGACCCGGTCTGCCTTGGAGACTTCGACGATCGCGCCCGACACGCTGTGGTCGAACACGGTGCGGGTTTCGCAATCGACCCCCATTTCCTTGGCCTGATCGGCGATGGGTTGCAGGATCGAGTGCGAGGCTTCCTCGGCCAGCCGGTCGTACTCTTCGGGGTCGTGCAGAAAGGCGGCCGGCACTTCACCCGCGATCGGTGGCTGATAAGGAGCCTGCACATTCAGGGCGAGCACCGTGCCGTTGAAGTCGCGCGCCATGCGAAGCGCGGCCTTGACGGCTTTTGCCGAGAGTTCGGTGCCATCCGCGGCGACGAGGATTCTTCGATACATGTCAGAGCTCCAGACAGCCTACTGATCAAGGTTCATCGACGACGGGCACCGGTATTCCGATGGACGCCGCGGGCCTGGTTCGCACGCTGCCGACCCCGTGACCGGGCCTTGCAGGGCCCCGTATGCGCGAATTCCACCGCGTCGAACTGTCGTGCAGGATCGCCGATATCGGCGTACCGTGCAACCCGGCCGGCCCGGGCGGACGGCCGCCGGCGTGCGAAATGCCCGCCGATCAGGGTCTGGGCATGAGCCGCCTTGCCGCGTAGGCAATGTTGTTGCGGGGCAACCCCGGGCCAGGGCTCGCCATCCGCGCGGCATAAGACGTTCCGGGGCGCTCGTGCGCCGATTCATGCGATCCTTCGCACACCCCGATTCCCTGCTGTGATCCAAAATTGATGCAAGTCACCCTGGCGGCGGTCGTCGTGCTCGGCGTGCTTTCGCACTGGCTGGCCTGGCGACTGAAGCTGCCCGCGATCCTGTTCCTGCTGATCATCGGCATTTTCGTCGGGCCGATCGCAGGCCTGGTCGATCCCGATGCCCTGTTCGGCGATGCCTTGTTCTCCCTGGTGTCGCTGTCGGTGGCGATCATCCTGTTCGAAGGCAGCCTGACCCTGCGCGGTGCCGAGCTGCGCGAGATCGGGGCTGCCGTCTGGGGCCTGGTGACGATCGGTGCGCTCATCACCGGCGTGGGCGTCGCGTTCGCCGCGCATCACGTGATGTTGCTGCAATGGCCGGTGGCGGCAATGGTCGGTGCGATCTGCACGGTTACCGGGCCGACCGTGGTGGTGCCCATGCTACGTGCCATCCGGCCGACGGTTGCGGTCTCGCGCACGCTGCGCTGGGAAGGGATCGTCATCGATCCGATCGGCGCGATGCTGGCCGTGTTGGTGTTCGAGTTCGTGCAGTCGCACGAGTGGTTCGCCGCGCTGCAGGTGATCGCCTGGCTGGTCGTTTGCGGCCTCGCATTCGGTGTGGTCTGTGCGTTCGTGCTCGGCGCGTTGCTGCGTCATCATCTGGTGCCCTGGTATCTGCGCAGCGTGGTCGCGCTGGCCTTCGTGTTCGTGGCCTTCGCCGGCGCGAATTCGCTCGCGCACGAGTCCGGCCTGCTGGCGGTCACCGTGATGGGCGTGATGCTGGCCAACATGCGCGGCATCAATGTCGATGACATCCTGGATTTCAAGGAAAGCCTCACGCTGCTTCTGGTGGCGGTGCTGTTCATCACCCTTGCGGCGCGCCTCGATCTCACCGCATATTCGGCGGCGAACTGGCGCCTGGCCGTTTTCCTGGCCCTGGTCATCCTGGTGATCCGGCCGCTGGCGGTGTTCATGGCCACCGCTTTTTCAAAGCTTTCGCTGGCCGAGAAACTATTGGTCAGCTGGATCTCGCCACGCGGGATCGTCGCGGCGGTGGTGGCCGCTTTGTTTGCCTTGCAGCTGCAGCAGCTCGGCGTGGCGGATGCCGATCAACTGGTTCCGCTGGTATTCGCGGTGATCATCGCCACCGTCGTGCTGCAAAGCGCCACCGCGGTGCCGATCGCGCGCCGCCTTGGTCTGTCGATGCCGGTCGCCCGCGGCGTGATCATTCTCGGCGCGGCGACGCCGAACCGGCTACTGGCGCGCAAGCTGGCGGACCGTGGCTTCGACGTCCTGGTCGCCGACACCGACTGGACCGATGTGCGCAAAGCACGCATGGAAGGGCTCAATGCTTACTTCGGGCGCATCGTGTCCGATCATGCCGAAGGCGTGATCGAGACTGGCAATATCGGCTGCCTGCTGGGGATGTCGAACCGGCGCGACAAGAACCTGATCGCCTGCCTGCATTTTCGTCCGGAACTGGGCGCCGACAATGTCTTCGTGCTCGATGTCCATGAGCCTGGGGGCAGCCGCAGTCACGAACTGGTTGGCAATCTGCAGGTGCCGACCTTGTTCGGCGAGGGCTACCACTTTGGCGATTGGGAGCGCGCGTTCGAGGAGGGCGGCGAGATCCGGGTTACCCGGATGACCGAGGCCTTCGGCTTTCGCGAGTTTCGTGATTCGGTTCCCGGCGAGTTCCGACCCTTGCTGGGCATCGATCCGAAGGGGCGCCTGGTGCCGTTCACAGATCGTTCGCGGCCCACGATCCGCGCCGGATGGACCCTGTTGACCCTGATCCCGGGGGAAACCCTGCGCGCCGAACGTGCCCATCCGGTCGACATTGCCGGCAAGGCCCAGGGCGGGGGCGCAAGCGCAGTTGAAGGGGGCGGGGCAGATGCCGCAGCGCGTGTGGCCGGCCGGACCGGGCCGTCATCGGCCTCGAATCCGCCGGGCGGCCCCCCCTGCGCCGCGGATCCGCCGGGCGGACCGCCCTGGGGTTGAACGGGTCGCTGCCGCTGGCGGGCAAGGGCCATATAGAATCGAGCCATGGACGACCGTGCGCAAACGCTGTTGAAGGCGCTCATCGAGCGCTATATCTCCGACGGACAGCCGGTGGGGTCGCGCACGCTGTCGAAGTCCTCGGGGCTCGATCTGTCTCCGGCCACCATCCGCAATGTGATGGCCGATCTCGAAGACCTCGGCCTGATCGCCAGCCCGCACACCTCGGCGGGCAGGGTGCCCACCCCCAAGGGCTATCGGGTATTCGTGGACACCCTGCTCACCGTGGAGCCGATGCAGCTTCCCGAGGCCGACCAGATCAAGGATCAGCTGCGCGGTGATGATCCGCAGCGGCTGCTGTCCACGGCCGCGGGCTTGCTGTCCACGTTGTCGCATTTTGCGGGCGTGGTCATGACACCCAAGCGCAGCAACCGCTTCAGCCAGGTGGAGTTCCTGCGCCTGTCGGATCGACGGGTGTTGCTGATCATCGTCACGATCGACGGCGATGTGCAGAACCGCATCCTCCAGACCGACCGCAACTACAGCGCCTCCGAGCTGATCGAGGCGGCCAATTTCATCAACCGGCACTTCGTCGGCATGTCGATCGAAGAAATCCGCAACCGGCTGCGCGGCGAGCTGCACGAGTTGCGTCAGGAGATCACCGACCTCATGCGCTCGGCGGTCGAGGCCGGCGACCAGGCCCTGCGCGACGATCCCGATCCGGTGATGGTGTCGGGCGAGCGCAATCTGTTCGACGTATCCGATCTCTCCCAGGATATCGGCCGGCTGCGTGATTTGTTCGATCTTTTCGACCAGAAGAACCGGCTCACCCAGCTGCTGGACGCCAGCAGCCGCGCCCAGGGGGTGCAGATTTTCATCGGTGGTGAATCCGAACTGGTGCCGATCGATGAGCTCAGCGTGGTGACCGCGCCCTATCAGGTCAACGGGCGCATTGTCGGCACACTGGGCGTCGTCGGCCCCACGCGTATGGCGTACAACCGGGTGATTCCGATCGTCGATCTGACCGCAAAGCTCGTGTCGGGAGCGCTCAGTCACTATCGGCTGTCGAATCTCGGCTACGATGGCGGCTCGGACGATCGCTGAGCGCATGGGCTGCCCAGGAGGCGCCTGCCGCCGATGCCCGGCCTGACCCGTCTTGGGCCAATACCCGCATAGGCCCATCATTCGTCGATTTCCCGTTCTCGAGCGCTGCGGGAGTCTTCGCACCCGGAGTGACAGAGCCCAGCCATGAGCCGCTTTACCGCCGCCAAGGCATTCGACCATGCCAGCACAGAACGTACCGGCGTGCTGCTCGTGCAGCTGGGTACCCCGGATGAGCCGTGCACCAGCGCGGTGCGTCGCTACCTGCGCGAGTTCCTGTCCGATCCGCGGGTGGTCGAGATTCCGCGCCCCCTGTGGTGGCTGATCCTGAACCTGTTCATCCTGCCGCGGCGCCCGGCGCAGTCGGCCCGCAAGTACGCCAGCATCTGGACCGCCCAGGGCTCGCCGCTGCTCGGTCATACCAAGCAGCTGACCACGCTGCTGCGGGGCTACCTGGGTCATCAGGGGCATGAGCTCAGCGTCGCATTCGCGATGCGCTATGGCAATCCGTCCGTGCCGTCGGTGATGCGGGCGATGCGCGAGCAGCGGGTCACCCGCCTGCTCGTGCTGCCGCTGTATCCGCAATACGCGGGCTCGACCACCGGCTCGGTCTATGACGCGGTGTTCGCCGAGCTGACGCGTTGGCGCGAGCAGCCGGCGCTACGCATGGTGCGGGGCTTCCATGATCACCCGGGCTATATCGATGCGCTCGCAAAGCGGGTGCGGGCCAGCTGGGGCAACGAAGGTCCGCCCGATGTCTTGCTGATGAGTTTTCACGGGATTCCGCGGCGCTCCCTGACTGCTGGCGATCCCTATCACTGTGAGTGTCATGCCACGGCCAGGCTGCTGGCCGAGCGCCTGCAGTTGCCCGATGAGCGCTGGCGGATCTCGTTCCAATCGCGCTTCGGCCGGGCCGAGTGGTTGCAGCCATATACCGACAAGACCCTGGCCGAGCTGGCCCGGGCAGGCGCGCGCCGGGTCGACGTGGTCTGCCCGGGCTTTGTCTCCGACTGCCTCGAGACGCTCGAGGAGATCGCGATCGAAGGCAAGGCGGTGTTCATGGCGGCCGGTGGATCCGACTTCCGCTTCATCGACTGCTTGAACGATTCCCATGATCTGGTCGCCGCGCTGACCGATCTCGTGACCGCACAGCTTGGCGGCTGGCCGACCGCGAAGGCATCCGCGCCCGGCGCCGACGAGCCGGCCAGGGCCCGTCTGGCCGCGCGCCAGGCCCGCGCGCGGGCGCTGGGCGCCGATCGCTGACCCCGGCGCCTTCGGCGGGCGGGCCGGGCCGCCGGTCGGCCGTTGTTGGCCTCTGACCCTGCTTTTTCGCGCATCGCCATTTTTTTCGCTTGAATCGAGGCGGCCCGCCCCCATATGCCGGTTTTGAGCCGGCCTTGCGCGGGGGCGATGTGCGCTTCGATGGGCGCCCGGCTCCCCAGATATATCCCATTTCCCAGGACTCATGACCCAGAACGAGCAGAATCGCGATCCCGGACCGATGTCCGAGGAGGCGCCAGCCGATCAACATCCCCAGGCCGGCCAAGCCGGTGATGCACCAGCTGCGGCAACCGGCCCGGCGCCAGAATCCTCGCAGGGCGCTTCGCCGGCGGATGCCGGGGAACCGGCCGTGGCCGAACTGGACGCGTTGCGTGCCCAGGTGGCCGAACTCAATGATCGCTATATGCGGGCCATGGCGGAGATGGAGAATGTCCGTCGGCGCTCTACCGAAGAGGTGAGCAAGGCGCGCAAGTTCGCGGTCGAGGCGTTCGCCGAGGCGATGTTGCCGGTCAAGGACAGCCTCGAGATGGCGCTCAAGGTCGACGCGCCCTCGGTGGAATCGCTGCGTGAAGGCACCGAGGCCACGTTGCGCCAGCTCGAAACCGCCTTCGAGCGCAACCACCTGAAGACCATTGATCCGGTCGGGGAGCGGTTCGACCCCAATCTGCACCAGGCGATCTCGATGGTGCCGGCGGCCCAGACCAATCCGCCGGTCGCGCCCCAGCATGTGGCGATGGTCCTGCAGCGCGGCTACCTGATCCACGAACGGGTATTGCGCCCGGCGCTGGTCACAGTCGCCCAGGGTTGAAACCCGCCCTGCAGTACCCATTTACAGAACATTCGTAACGCAGCCCGTGAAGGGCAACCCTGAAGGAATTCGACAATGTCCAAAATCATCGGTATCGACCTCGGCACCACGAATTCGTGCGTGGCGGTCATGGAGGGCGACAAGCCGCGCGTGATCGAGAATGCCGAGGGCACGCGTACCACGCCGTCGATCGTCGCCTATATGGAAGATGGTGAGATCCTGGTCGGTGCGCCTGCCAAGCGGCAGGCGGTTACCAATCCGCGCAATACGCTGTACGCCGTCAAGCGCCTGATCGGACGCAAGTTCGGCGAAGATGCGGTCAAGAAAGACATCGACCTGATGCCCTATGAGATCGTCAAGGCCGACAACGGCGACGCCTGGGTCAAGGTTCGCGACGAAAAACTGGCACCGCCGCAGATCTCGGCCGAAGTGCTGCGCAAGATGAAGAAGACCGCCGAGGACTACCTTGGGCATGAGGTCACCGAGGCGGTGATCACCGTACCGGCCTACTTCAATGACAGCCAGCGTCAGGCCACCAAGGATGCCGGCCGCATCGCCGGTCTCGAGGTCAAGCGGATCATCAACGAGCCCACCGCCGCGGCGCTTGCCTTCGGCATGGACAAAGACAGCAAGGCCGATCGCAAGATCGCGGTCTATGACCTCGGTGGCGGCACCTTCGATGTCTCGATCATCGAGATCGCGGACGTCGATGGCGACAAGCAGTTCGAGGTGCTCTCGACCAACGGCGACACCTTCCTGGGCGGGGAAGACTTCGATCAGCGCATCATCGACTACGTGATTGGCGAGTTCAAGAAGGATCAGTGCGTCGATCTGGCCAAGGATGTGCTCGCACTGCAGCGTCTGAAGGAAGCCGCCGAGAAGGCCAAGATCGAGCTGTCCTCGAGCGCCCAGTCCGAGATCAATCTGCCCTACATCACCGCCGACGCCTCGGGGCCGAAGCATCTGAACATGAAGCTGTCACGGGCCAAGTACGAGGCGCTGGTCGACGATCTGGTCGAGCGCACGATCGAGCCCTGCCGGCTGGCGCTGAAAGACGCCGGCCTGAAGGCGAGCGACATCAATGACGTGATCCTGGTCGGCGGCATGACGCGCATGCCCAAGGTGCAGGAGAAGGTCAAGGCCTTCTTTGGCCGTGAGCCGCGCCGCGATGTCAATCCCGACGAGGCGGTGGCCGTCGGTGCCGCGATCCAGGGCGCCGTGCTCTCGGGTGATCGCCAGGACGTGCTGCTGCTCGATGTCAGCCCGCTGACCCTTGGCATCGAAACCCTGGGTGGCGTGATGACCTCGATGATCAAACGCAACACCACGATTCCCACCAAGTACTCGCAGGTGTTCTCGACGGCCGATGACAATCAGCCGGCGGTGACGATCAAGGTATTCCAGGGCGAGCGCGAGGTCGCCAGCGGCAACAAGCTGCTTGGCGAGTTCAATCTCGAGGGCATTCCGCCGGCGCCGCGCGGCCTTCCGCAGATCGAGGTCACCTTCGATATCGACGCCAACGGCATCCTGAACGTGTCTGCCAAGGACAAAGCGACCAACAAGGAAAACAAGATCACCATCAAGGCCAACTCCGGTTTGAGCGAGAGCGAGGTCGAGAAGATGATCAAGGATGCCGAAGCCAACGCGGCCGATGACAAGAAGCGTGTCGAGATGGCCAATGCCCGCAATCAGGGCGAGGCCATGGTGCACTCGGTTCGCAAGTCGCTCGAAGAGCATGGCGACAAGCTCGAGGGCAGTGAGAAAGCGGCGATAGAGTCGGCGATCGAATCCCTGGAAACCGCGCTCAAGGGCGAAGACAAGGATGAGATCGAGAGCAAGACCCAGGCGTTGATCGCTGCCTCGCAAAAGCTCGGTGAGAAGATGTACGCGGATGCCGCGGCGCAGGCCGAAGGCGCGCAGGCGGGTGCTGAGGCGGGCGCCGGTCAGGCCCAGGGTGCGAGCGGGGCGGGCGCCGAGGATGATGTCGTCGATGCCGATTTCCGCGAGGTCCAGCGCGACGCCTGATCTGCTCCGGTGGAACCGGCCTGCCATGCGGGCCGGCTCCGGCTGTGCCGGCCGCGCACGCTATGCCCGAGTTTTTTCGCGGGCGGCGCGCCGGCCGGTTTTGTCGTTTCGATGGGATAAACCCGAATGGCGAAGAAAGACTATTACGAGGTGCTGGGAGTCGCCCGCAATGCTACCGATGAAGACCTGAAGAAGGCTTATCGGAAGCTGGCGATGAAGTTTCACCCGGACCGCAATCCGGGTGATGCCACGGCCGAAGAGAAGTTCAAGGAGGCCAAGGACGCCTACGAGATCCTCAGCGACGCGCAAAAGCGCGAAGCCTATGACCGTTTCGGGCATGCCGGTGTGGATGCCTCCGCGGGCGGCGGCTTCGGCGGCCAACAGGGCGCGGGCAGCTTCGCGGACGTGTTCGGCGATATCTTCGGCGATATCTTCGGTCAGACGCGCGGTGGCGCTGGTGGCGGTGGGCGCGGCAATGTCTATCGCGGCAGCGACCTCCGTTATGCGATGGAGATCACGCTCGAGCAGGCGGCCAACGGCTACACCACCGAGATCCGTGTGCCGTCCTGGGACAGCTGCGAGACCTGCCATGGCAGTGGCGCCAAGCCGGGCACCAAGCCCACCACCTGCAAGACCTGCAACGGCCAGGGGCAGGTGCGCATGCAGCAGGGCTTTTTCTCGGTGCAGCAAACCTGCCCGACCTGCCGCGGCTCCGGCACGATGATCGCCGATCCCTGCACCGCGTGTAACGGGGCCGGCCGCATCAAGCGTCAGAAGACCCTCGAGGTCAAGATTCCGGCCGGCATCGAGGACGGCATGCGGATTCGGTCGGCGGGAAACGGCGAACCGGGCATGAACGGCGGGCCTCCCGGCGATCTCTACGTCGAGGTGCGCATCAAGGAGCATGCGGTGTTTCAGCGCGATGCCGATGATCTGCACTGCGAGATTCCGATCTCGATCACCAAGGCCGCGCTCGGTGGCGTGGTTCGAGTGCCCACCCTCGAGGGCAGCGCGGAGATCGAGCTGCCCGAGGGCACCCAGACGGGCAAGACCTTCCGCCTGCGTGGCAAGGGCGTCAAGGGGCTGCGCTCGTCCTATCCGGGCGACCTCTACGCCCATGTGATCATCGAGACGCCCGCACGCCTGAGCGAGCGTCAGAAGCAGCTATTGCGTGAACTCGATGATTCGCTCACCGACATGAAACACAGCCCGCAGGGCAAGGGCTGGATGGACCGGGTCAAGGATTTTTTCCAATGACCGCCTGATCCGGGGCGCCCGCCCCGGCAGGCGACGGCCGCCTCTTGCGAGCACGCCCGTGTTTGTCGCGCGAGGGTGCAGCTACCCCGGCCGGCGCTTCGCCGCTGGTGCTTCCCTCGGGATCCACCTCTTTCAGGTAGCGTTCGGACAAGCCTGCCGTGATGTTCACGAACAGGCAGATGAAGTAGAACAATTCGATCAGCTGCAGCGAAAGGAACATCGAGCAGACGAAGAATCCGATCGACGCTGCCAGAGCCGCTTCGTTCATGTGGAACAGAAACAGGCCGCGTTCGTCGGTGCGGATCTTCAGGCGCCCTGACAATCGCCACGTGGTGAGGATGTTCATCGCGTTGATCAGCAGATAGACAATGCCTGCCCAGACACCGCTTTCACCACTGATGTGAAAGAAGGTGTTGTGGGCCTCACGCGGCTGGTAGTCCGAGAACGACGCGAAGGCCGGCGCGAACGAGGCGATGCCCACGCCGGTGATCGGATGGCGCTCCATCATCGCAATCGCCGCGCTCCAGGCCTCGAGCCGGGTGGCGGCGGAGCGCTCGGTTTGAAAATCATCGATCGTGGTTGCACGATTTTTCATCGTGTCACCGGCCTGCAGGACATAGGCCAGGGCAAGCGCGGGCAGCAGCATCAGGCCGATCTTGCGGTATTTGGAGCGAAATCCGATCACGAAGGTGATGATGCCCAGGCCGAGCAGGCCACCGCGCGATCCGGCCAGAAAGATCGCATGCCAGCCGAACGGGATGAACAGCAGCAGTGCGCCCCGCCACCACCATTGTTTGACCAGCAGGCTGATGTGCCATAGCAGCGGCAGGGTGGCCACGAAGAACAGCGAGAAATTGTTCTCATCCAGATACGGCCCCTGACCGGCAGGGTTCGTCGGTCCTGACAGCCGGCCCCATTGCGCCCCTTGCATGAACAGCCAGTTGCCCGACACATACTGGTAGTTGGCCCAGTAGATCAGGTACATCGAGCTGACGGCGACCATCCATGCGAGCGCTTTGAGCTTGTATTCCCGGTCGATCAGCAGCAGCGCGAGGAAGTACATCAGGAGAATCTTGTTGATCACCGAGACCGCCCAGTCGGGCTGGGTGAATCGGTAGTCGTTGACCAGATCGACATACGGGCCGAACAGATAAGACTGCACATAGGCCAGCCACAGCAGCGCCATCAGCAGCACACGAACGTTGAACCAGGGACCGAAGTCGATCCTCCCGGCCAGAAGTTGGATCGCGAATCCGATGAAGGTCGGTGCCGTGACCATCGCCACCGCGCGCAAGCCCTCGAAATGCCAGTACCAGATGTGCTGCGGCGTGAGCAGCGCCATCATGTACGAGGCGATCACGCCGATCCACGGATACGGGATCGCGGCCACGAAGGTGGCACCGAAGAGGGCGAACAGAATGGCCTTCACGAGCGCACACGCTCCGATGTCGATGTCGGCTGGCCAGCCAGGCGCAGAGCGGGCCATGCGCCGGCCCGGTTCTGGGCAGGCTGGGCCGCCGGGCACAAGCCCGGATCACCGCGCGCATGCATCGGCGCGATCTGAACAAGGGTGCAGGGCTGAAGAATGGGGCACGACACGGCAGACATCCGGGCTGGGAGCGGAGGGCGGTCTGATGGCCTTGGAGCCGACGGGGGCCGGCCTGCCTGACCGGGCTGGCCTGGTCGTGCTGACCGGTCCGGGCCTCTTTGGCTATGGTCGCATGTTGGCCGATCGTCACCAGCGACAGTCGCTGACTGGTCGATATCGGCCTATCAGCGTGGCCGATTCACCGTGGTGTCAAAGCCCTCGTCGCGCAGTGCAGCAACCACGCGTTCCAGATGCTCGGCACCACGGATGCTGATCGTGATCTCGATGCGCACCTGGCGCACCGGCAGATCCGTGAAGGCACGCTGGTGGGTGACTTCCTCGATGTTGGCGCCTTGTCCGCCCACCGTTCGAGCGATCCGGGCCAGCGAGCCGGGTGAATCGGGGGCGGCCAGCGAGAGCCTGGCCAGGCGATGATCGCGCGCCAGCTGGCGCTGCATGACATCGGCCAAGGTGAGCATGTCGACATTGCCTCCGCAGAGCACCAGCCCGACCCGTTTGCCGCGGTAGCGCTCGGGATCGGTGAGCACGGCCGCGAGGCCGGCTGCTCCGGCGCCTTCGACCACGGTCTTTTCGACATCCAGCAGCAACACCATGGCGCGCTCGATATCGGCCTCGCGCACGATCGTCATGTGGTCGATCAGTGCCTCGATCGCGGTCTGATTCAACTGCCCGGGCGCATCCACGGCGATGCCTTCGGCGAGCGTGGGGCCACCGCCTCGCTCGGGAGCGGCCGGCGCCTGCTCATGGCCGGCCGCCCGCCAGGCGCGATAAGCGCCGGTGAAGCCGGCCACCTGGACGCCGACGATCTCGATATCCGGGCGCAGGTCTCGTGCGGCGATCGCGATGCCGGAGATCAGTCCACCACCCCCGACCGCGATCACCAGGCAGTCCAGGTCGGGCCAGGTCGCGAGCATTTCGAGTGCGATCGTGCCCTGGCCGGCAATGATCGCGGGGTCATCGTAGGGATGGACGATGGTCAGCGCGCGCTCCGCCGCGAGTCGTTGCATTTCGCGGCGGGCCTGGGCGAAATCGTCGCCCGTCAGGACGACTTCCGCGCCCAGGCGGCGGGTATTCTCCACCTTGCCGGCGGGGGTGAAGCCGGGCATCACGATGGTCGCCGCGATCCCCAGCCGGCGCGCATGATAGGCCACGCCCTGGGCATGATTGCCCGCCGAGACCGCAATCACGCCGGCGCTGGCGGCCTGCGGATCGAGCGTCATCAGCCGGTTGGCCGCGCCGCGCTCCTTGAACGAGGCCGTGAACTGGAGATTCTCGAACTTCAGGAAGAGCTCGCAGCCGGCGATGGCACTGAGCGTGCGCGAATGCAGGCACGGGGTATCGAGCACCTGATCGGCGATCCGGCGATGGGCCGCGCGAATATCGGCGGGCGCAGGCAATGCGCGCCCTTCGGCCGCCGGGCCCGCCGCGGTGCTCACGACACGATACGCAGGAAATCGATTTCGTAGTCGAGCGTGATCGTGCGCCCGGCCGATGGGTCGAGCAGCAAGCCGGAGAACTGATCGGCCGTGCGCAGGCCGCCTTCGGTGGCCAGCGTACCGCAGAACAGCATGGTGCCGGGCTCGAGGCCGAAGCCGAGCTGGATCTGCATCTGCTGAAGCAGGGCATTGAGCGGCATGATCTCCGCCAGCGTACCCTGCTGGTAAGCCTGCTTGTCTTCGCCGCCACCGATCCATGATTTGAGCAACATGTTCTCGGCCTGCTGATGGATCTCGTCCCAGCGCCAGGCGGTGCGCGCCACAGGCTTGGGGCAAAGCTGTTTGGCCAGGGCCACGCCCGCACGCTCCACATCGCGGTCGGTGTGGTCCGAGCCGATGGTCAGCCAGATGCCGTCTTCGGCCGCGAACAGCACCGGCTCGATCTCGCCGCTGCTGGCCGGGCCGAGTACCTGGATAGAAGACGACTGGGTGACGAGATCGGCCGATACCCGATAGAACAAGGGGGTGGCCGATGGCTCGGGAATGCCCATCGCCTTGAGTTCGTCGATGTGGCGCTGCACCAGTCGGTGATCGCGTCCGGTCCAGCCGGCGATCACCACCTGGTCGATCCTGACCGCGCGGTTCTGGATACGGGATTGCTGGCGCAGTTCAAATTCTAGGGTGGGCATCTCGTGGTCTTCCTGGGCAGGGTCAGGCGGTAATGATCACCTTGCCGGTGACCTTGCGGTTCATCATGTCATTGAGCGCCTGAGCACCCTGGGCGAGCGGGTAACGGGCCGATATGTGCGGGCGCAGCTTGCCTTCGCGAATCATGCCGAACATGGTTTTCAGATCGGCCGCGAAGTGCTCCGGTTCGCGAACCGTGTAGTCGCCCCAGAACACGCCGACGATCGAAGCCCCCTTGAGCAGCGCCAGGTTCCACGGCAGGCGCGGAATCTCGCCGCCCGCGAAACCGATCACCAGGTAGCGACCACGCCAGCCGATCGAGCGAAACACCGGCTCGGCGAGCTCTCCGCCGACCGGGTCGTAGACGACGTCCGGGCCCTTGCCCTCGGTGGCGGCCTTGATCGCCGGGCGCAGATCCTCGGTGCTGTAGTTGATGCAGGCATCCGCGCCGTGCTCGCGACACACCGCGAGCTTCTCGTCACTGGAGGCCGCCGCAATGACGCGCGCACCCACGGCCTTGCCGATCTCGATCGCGGCCAGCCCGACGCCACCGGCGGCGCCGAGCACCAGCAGCGTTTCGCCCGCCTTGAGCTGGGCGCGGTCGACCAGCGCATGGTAGGAAGTGCCGTAAGTCAGGGTGAAGGCGGCGGCGGTTTCGAAGTCCAGCCCGTCGGGCATCGGAATCACCTTGCGCGCATTGACCCTGACCTTCTCGGCAAATGCGCCATGGCCGCTGGAGCCGATCACGCGATCACCGACCTTGACCCGGCCGACCCCGGCGCCGACCGCCGACACCACGCCGGCCAGCTCGGCCCCCGGCGAGAACGGCAGTTCCGGCTTGAACTGGTACTTGTTCTGGATGATCAGCACATCTGGAAAATTCACGCCGGCCGCCTTCATGTCGATGATCACCTCGCCATCGCCCGGGACCGGATCGGCCACTTCCTCATAGACCAGTGTGTCGGGCAGACCATGGGCGTTGCACATCAGGGCTTTCATCAGCGGCTCCGGTTCTCACAGGGGTTTCTTCAGCCGCGATTCTAGCCGGCCTGAGGCTCACGATCGCCGACGACCCGGCGCGGCGATGGGATCGCGTGCGCTCTGGCCGCGTCCCGGCTCATCACAAGGCGTGCCGGCGCCGGCCTGTGAGGGTTTTCCAGCCGCGGCCGGCCGGGCCCGGCTCAGTCGGCGCGGCGTCTGGAGGGCCTGCGCGCGGCCTCTCGCTGGGCGATCCAGATCGTGGCGGCCACGATCACGCTGCCGCCGACCAGCGTGGCCGGCGAGGGCACATCGCCGAACACCAGGAAGCTCAGTGTCGATGCCCAGACCAGATCGAGGAACTTCACCGGCTGGGCCGCCGAGATATCGGCCACCACATAGGCGCGCGTCAGGCTCCAGTGGCCGAGGCTGCCGAGCATACCGGCGAGCAGGAACCAGCCCCATTGCACCGGTGTCGGTGCGCTCCAGAACAGGATGGCCGCCGGCAGGGTGATGATGCTCACGGTCAGTGACTGCCAGGCCACGATTGCCGTGGGTTTGTCGAAACGCGTCAGCCATTTGGCGATCAGGAACGAGCCCGCGAACACCGGAGCGGCGCCGAGCATGAGCAGGCTGTAGAGCGCGTCGGCGCCGCCCGTGAAGCGTGGCGCGACAATGATCAGGACACCGGCGAATCCGATCAGCGCGGCGGCCCAGCGCGCCGCATACATGCGCTCGCCCAGAAACAATGCCGCTCCGAGCATGATGAAGATCGGGCCCGTGAAGCCCAGTGCGGTGGTCAGCGACAGCGGCAGATGGGGCAGGGCCGTGAACCAGAGCCCGAGGCCGGCCGCGTGGACCAGACCGCGCCAGAGCTGACCGCGCAGGTGATTGGTCTTGTAGTGCCTGAGGCCGACGCGCAGCATCAGCGGCAACATGACTGCCAGCCCGAGCGAATAGCGCAGGAACATCGATTGCAGCGGATGCAGCTCGAGGCTCATCTGACGCATGATGGTGTTCAACAGCGCAAAACACAGTCCGGCCGCGCTCGCCCAGAGCATCCCGCGCACATTGGCAGGCAGACGAGGCGCCGTTTGCTCCGGACCGGCCGTCGGCTCGGTGGAGAATCGGGTCTCGTGTTTGCTCATCGGTTGGTCAGCAGAGATTGGGTGGCTGAAAGAGGGCGCCGCACCGGGGCCCAGTCCAGCGGCCGGTGATCGGGGGGTCTGTCGGAGGTGCCGCGAGCGGCACGTGTTCAGGGCGACTGCAGCAGCGACGGGCTGGTGGCGCTGTCGTCCTTGAGTGCCACGCCGGTGAGCCTGCGGCGCCTGGCCTCGAGCATCAGATAGATCAAGGTGTGCGCCGCAGCATCATAGCCCAGCCCGGCGCCAGGCCGGATATTGGAGACACAGTTGCGTTGCGAGTCGCGCCGACCCGGCGCGGGTTGCCAGGTGAGGTATCCCGACAGGCTGTCCGGGCTGGACAGACCGGGGCGCTCGCCAAGGAGGATCAGGCTCTGCGCGGCCTTCATCTGCTCGCCGATCGCGTCGGCCAGTGCCACGCGGGCCTGATTGGCGATGATCACCGGCCCGGGCCGGACACCGTGGGCCGGCAGGTGGCGCAACAGGCGCAGGGTCAGCGCCAGCGCGTGGGCCATCGTGGCGGTTGCCGAGAGGCCGTCGGCGATGATGATCACGAGATCACAGCCCTCGCCGGCGCCCTCGGCAAGGCGCTGCGCGTCTTCGTCGTTCAGCAGGCGGCCGAGGTCCGGCCGTTGCAGATAGCGTACCCGGTCGCCGGCCTGACTCGACACGGTGATCACCGGATGGCCGATCGCGGCGAGTGCGTCCTGTATGGCCGTGGGATCGAATGCCGCATGGACCGCGTCGCGCGCCGCGGCGTGCGCCGCCTGAAAGGCCAGCAGCGCGTCTGTGGGCAGGCCGCTGCCGGCCCGCCCCAGCGCGATGCGCGCCGGCGTGAGCTCGCGCAGGCGTCGCCAGGCATCGTCGCTGCGCCATGGCCGCGACCGGCCGCCCTGCGCTTGCCGGGATTCGCTCATAGCCCGAGCAAAGGATGGCGCGGGTGCGCGATCTGCATCCGGCCGTCCAGCATCAGGCCCTGGGCCTGCAGCCAATGTTCGAACTCGGGAGCGGGACGCAGCCCGAACAGACGGCGCAGGTAGAGCGCATCATGAAATGAGCTGCTCTGGTAGTTCAGCATGATGTCGTCTGCGCCGGGCACACCCATGAAGAAATTGCAGCCCGCGCTGGTCAGCAGGGTCAGCAGGTTGTCCATGTCGTCCTGGTCGGCCTGCGCGTGATTGGTATAGCAGACATCGCAGCCCATAGGCAGGCCCAGCAGCTCTGGCGCAGAAGTGATCCTCGAGCCCGGCGCGGATGATCTCCTTGCCATCGTAGAGGTACTCGGGGCCGATGAAGCCGACGACCGAATTCACCAGCAGCGGGGCGAAGAGTCGGGCCACGCCGTAGGCCCTGGCCCGCAGGTCTGCTGATCCAGACCATGATGGGCGTCGGCGGACAGTGCGCTGCCCTGGCCCGTCTCGAAGTACATGAGGTTCTGACCGACCGTACCCCGGGAGAGCGACCGGCCGGCCTCGTGGGCCTGCGCCAGCAGCGCCAGGCTGACCCCGAAGCCGCGATTGGCGCGCTCCGTGCCGGCGATGGACTGGAAGATCAGGTCCACCGGCGCGCCCGCTTCGATCGCCTCGAGGGTGGTCGAGACATGGGTCAGCACGCAGGTCTGGGTGGGAATGGCGAAGCGCTGCCGGATCTCATCGGTCAGCAACAGCAGTTCCCGAACCCGCGCCGGGCTGTCGGTGGCTGGATTGATGCCGATCACCGCATCGCCGCAGCCATACATCAGACCGTCGACGATGCTGGCCGTGATCGCGGCCGGATCATCGGTCGGGTGATTCGGTTGCAGCCGCAGCGACAATCGACCGGGCAGCCCGATCGTGTCGCGAAACGCGCTGCTGACCCGGCAGCGCGCGGCCACCGAGATCAGATCCTGGTTGCGCATCAGTTTGCTGACTGCCGCCACCATCTCGGGAGTCAGGCCGGGGGCGAGTGCGCGCAGACAGGCATGGTCTGCCTGCTCGCCGAGCAGGTACTCACGAAACTCGCCCACGGTCAGCGAGCAGATCGGGGAAAAGGCCTGCGGATCGTGGCCGTCGATGATCGCGCGCGTGACCTCGTCCTGTTCGTAGGGGATCAGCGCTTCGTCGAGGAAGCGACGCAATGGGACGTCGGCGAGCGCGATGCGGGCAGCGACCCGCTCGCTATCCGAGTCGGCAGCCACGCCCGCCAGGCGATCGCCGGAACGTGCCGGGCTGGCACGAGCCAGCAAGGTGGCCAGATCGGGGAAGCGATAGCGCAGTGCGCCGACCCGGGCCGAAAACATGGGTCTAGACCTGGCCAGGCCGGCACGATCGGCCCGGCCAGGCGCAATGGGCCAACCTGCGCCGAGGCCGGTGTCGGGCCGCTGTGGCGGCGATCCGTTTGCCGGGCAGCTTCATTGCCGGCCGCCACCGGCGAGCGCATCGATCAGCGCCTGGCTGGGCCGGCCGTCCACCGGCATTCCGAGCCGCTTTTGCTCGCGCCGGATCGCCGCGCGGGACTTCGCGCCGATGACCCCGTCGACCGGACCGATCGCGTGCCCATGGGCGAGCAGCCTGCGCTGCAGCAACTGACGGGCCTCGAAATCGAGCGCATGCTCACTGGGCGGCCACGCTTGCACGAATCCCGGCAGGCCCGCGATCCGGTCGGCAAGATGATGGATCGCGAGCGCGTATTTGATCGACGGATTGTATGAATACACGGCATTGAAGTTTTCGAACACAAGCAACACCGGGCCGCCCGCGTCATCGGGGCGCAGCAGCGCGGCGCGCAGATCGGGGGCCAGCGCACCGAGTGTGCGTTCGCCGGCCTCGTCGGCCGCCTTGACGCCCAGCCCGGTCCAGTCAGACAGCGCGCGGCGATCCTTGCGCGACTCCGCATCGAGCACCATGCCCTCGGGAAGGCGTACCTCGACCCCCCAGGGCTGGCCGCTCTGCCAGCCATTGCGCACCAGATAGTTGGCCGTGGACGCCAGCGCATCGCCCGGGTTCTCGATCAGGTTGCGACGGCCATCGCCGTCGAAGTCGACCGACATGCGCAGGAACGTGGTCGGCATGAACTGGGTATGGCCGAAGGCACCTGCCCAGGAACCCTTGAACTGGTTGCGCTCGACATGACCCGCGTCGACGATCTGTAGCGAGGCCATCAGTTCGCGTCGGAAGAAATCCTGGCGTCGACCAAAACAGGACAGCGTGGCCAACGAGCGCAGCAGATCATGATTACCGCGCGTGGTCCCGAAGTTGGTCTCCACACCCCAGATCGCCAGCAGGGTTTCACGGCGCACGCCGGTTCGCTTCTCGAGTTCGGTCAGCAATTCGGCGTTGGCCTGCAATTGCGCCACGCCCGCCTCGATACGGCGCGGATTGACCACGCGCTGGATGTATGCGCCCGTGCTCAGGACGAACTCGGGCTGGTAGTCGAGCTTCTCCAATACCTGCTGATCGGGCTCCAGCCCGCCGAGCAGTACCGAGTAACGCTCCGGTGTCAGGCCGGCTGCCTGTGCCTGGGGGAGCAGGTCGCGCAGGCAGGCATCGAGACCCGCCTGGCTGATCTTGGGGCCGCGATCGCCGGCCCGCATGTCGCGACCAGCGCGCAGAACAGGCGGCCGACGGCCGGCGGAAAAGGCGCAGGCGCAGCGCCATGCGAAGGCAATTCAGTGGTGAGCGCATCAGGATTGCGAGGTGAGGTCTCGTCTGTTGTGGGCCCGATTCTAGCCCGGACGGCACGGGAGTCACCGGGAAACCGTGCGGGCGATTGAACCGTTTGCGATGCCCGCGCGACTCAGGATCAACGGCGCGGATCATTCACCCCCCGCCAGCAGGGATCAGCTAGTCACTGCCTTGCCGGTTTGTCTGCCGCCCCCGTTTCTTCAGTGTCTCCTCCAGCTCGAGCCCGGTTCCGATCGGGCTCTTTTTTTTGTTCCGTTTTCGAAGCCCCGAACCGATCTCAACGGTGGCCCCGGGGTGATCCATGATGTCGCATTGCAGCGCCCGGACGGTGCGAGCCGCACCATGATTGTGATGCGCCGCACCAATGCGGCGAGCCGGCTCGCGAGGAAATGTCGCGATGTGTGAGCGCCGCGCCTGCGCGGTGTTCCTGGCCGCATTCTTGCCTGTCGTTCGGCTACACTCGCGCCAAACCGGCGCCCGTGGAATGCGCTCCGGTGGCGAACGAATAGTGAGAGGAACAATGATGAAGAAAATGATTCGAGGCGCTTTCGGCTTGGCCGCCGTGGCGATGTCGCTGGCCGCACCGGTGGTGGCCCATGCCGGCGAGACAATGGATGCGATCAAGGCACGCGGTGTTCTGCGCTGCGGCGTCAGCACCGGTCTGCAGGGATTTTCCGCACCCGACAGCCAGGGCAAATGGACCGGCATCGACGCCGAGTTCTGCCGTGCCGTCGCGGCCACGGTGCTGGGTGATGCGAACAAGGTGCAGTTCGTGCCGGCCACCGCCCAGGTGCGTTTCACCTTGCTGCAATCGGGCGAGGTCGATCTGCCTCTCGCGCAACACCACCTGGACCTCGAGCCGTGACTCCACGCTGGGATCGGTGTTCGCCGGCACTCTGTTCTATGACGGCCAGGGCTTCATGGTGCGCAAGGATCTCGGCGTCACCAAAGCCGGAGGGAGCTCGAGGGGCGGCGATCTGCGTGCAACCGGGAACCACCACCGAACTGAACCTGTCCGACTTCTTCCGTGCGAAGAAGCTGCAGTACAGCCGGTCGTGATCACCGAACTTCTCGCAGGTCGAGCAGCCTTCTTGCCGGGCGCTGCGGATGTCTACACGACGGACATCTCCGGTCTGGCGGCCACCCGCCTGAAGGCGGACAAGCCCGACGACTACACGATCCTGCCCAACGCGATTCCAAGGAGCCGCTCGGCCCGGATGCTGCGTCGCGGTGACTGGGAGTTCTTCACCGCAGTCAGGACGCTGTTCGGCCTGATCGAGGCCGAGGAGATCGGTGTCACCGCCGCCAATGTCGACGAGATGAAGGGTTCGACCCGCCGGCCGTGCAGCGTCTGCTCGGCGTCAAGGGCGACGTCGCAAGGGCCTGGGCCTGGACAACGAGTGGATGGTTCGCGCGATCAAGGCGGTCGGGAACTACGGCGAAATGTATGCGCGCATCGGCCCCCGGGCATCGCGCGTGGCCAGAATGCGCAGTGGAAGGATGGCGGCCTGATGTACGCGCCGCCGATGCGCTGATCGCTGCGTTCGCTCCCGAACCGACTCCGCGACGATGTTCGCCAGCGAAAGGCTGCGAGGCATCTTCTGGCAGGTGTTGCTGCTGGTGGCCGGTTGCGGCCACCGGCTGGTACCTGATCAGCAACACGCTCTATAACCTGGAGCAACGCCAGATCCGGGTCGGTTTCGATTTTCTCGGAGAAGGAAGCCGGCTTCGAGATTTCGGAGTCGCGCGTCGCTTTCGACGCCACCCGGCAGCTACGGCCGGCGCCTTCCGGCCGGCCGGGCCAACACCCTCTGGGTGTCTTTCTTCGGCATCATCCTGGCGACCGTCATCGGGACGGTGATCGGCATCGCCAGGCTGTCGAGCAACTGGTTGCTCGCGCGTCTGGCGACGGTCTATATCGAGACCCTGCGCAACATCCCGCTGTTGCTGCAATTGCTTGCCTGGTACACCTTGTTCACCGAGTTGGCCGGGCGTGCGCCAGGCCATCTCGCTCGGTGGTCTGGCTTTCATCAGTCAGCGTGGCCTTCGTTTTGCGTTCCCGGTGGCCCATCCGGGCTGGATGCCGCCGGGGTCTGCCTGTTGATCGCGCTGGTGATGGTCTGGTTCTATCGGCGCTGGGCGCGCCGGCGCCAGGCAAGCACCGGCCAACAGGCGCCGGTGGGCTGGGTGTCGCTGGGTCTGATTCTCGGGCTGCCCTTGCTGGGCTGGGCGTTGTGGGGCGCGCCGACCGAGCTCGATGTGCCGGCCTTGCGTGGCTTCAACTTCCGCGGCGGTCTGGTGATGACGCCCGAGTTCACGGCCCTGCTGCTGGGTTTGTCTTTCTACACCGCGGCATTCGTGGCCGAGGTCGTGCGTGCGGGCATCATGGCTGTCGATAAAGGCCAGACCGAGGCGGCGATGGCCCTGGGCCTGTCGCCCGGGCAGCGTCTGCGCATGATCATCCTGCCACAGGCCTTGCGCGTGATCATCCCGCCATTGACCAGCCAGTATCTGAATCTCACCAAGAACTCGTCCCTGCGGTGGCCATCGGCTATCCGGACCTCGTTGCGGTGGCCAATACCTCGATGAACCAGACGGGCCAGGCGATCGAGGCGATCGCGATCCTGATGGCTGTCTACCTGACCATCAGCCTGCTGATCGCGCTGTTCATGAACTGGTACAACGGGCGCGCGTGCGCCTGGTCGAGCGATGAGCGACGCAGCAAGCAATCAGGGCGAGCATTTCCGGCCCACGCCGGCCGAGCCTGCACCCCGGTCCGAGGTCGGGGCATCGTGGGCTGGATGCGCGCGAACCTCTTCGGCAGTGTGGCTAACACGGTGATCACGATCGTCGTGCTGGCGCTGCTGGTGTGGCTCATTCCCGGGCTGGTGTCGTGGTTGATCACCGATGCAGTCTGGGGGCGAAGCCGATCGAGGCTTGTGATGCCGCCCGGGGGCAGGGCGCCCCGGGCGGTGGTGGCCGAAAAGTTCCGCGTCATGACCTTCGGCACCTATCCGTTCGATGAACAGTGGCGTGGTGGTCTGGTCGTGATCATCCTGTCGTTGCTGTTGATTCTGTCGGCCCTGAAGTGGTTCTGGAACTGACCCTGCCGGTGATCTGGGTGGTGGCCACCGTGGTCACGTTCTGGTTGCTCGGCGGCGGACTCGGCCTCACGCCGGTGCCGGTGTCCGCCTGGGGCGGCTTGCCGGTCACGCTGATGCTGGCCGTGTTCGGTATGGTGCTCGCGTTCTGCTCGGGGTTGCGCTGGCACTGGGCCGGCGCTCGTCGCTGCCGCTGATTCGCTCCTTCGATCATCTACATCGAGGTGATCCGCGGCGTGCCGCTGATCACCGTGTTGTTCATGGCCAGCGTGATGTTTGCGCTGTTCCTGCCCGAGGGCCTGCGGATCGAGAATCTGCTGCGTGCGCAGGTGGCCATCATCCTGTTCATGGCGGCCTACCTGGCCGAGGCCGTACGCGGTGGTCTGCAGGCGGTGCCCAAGGGGCAGTACGAAGCGGCCGAGGCGCTCGGTCTGTCCTACGGAAATCCATGGGGCTGATCATCCTGCCACAGGCCTTGAAGATCTCGATTCCGCCGATCGTCAACTCGTTTATCTCGTTGTTCAAGGACACCTCGCTGGTGCTCATCATCGGGATCTTCGATTTTTCCAATGCGGTGAAGCGATCGGTCGAAACCGACTTCACCTGGAAGAAGTATTACCTCGAGGCGCTGTTGTTCTCGATCGTCGTCTACTGGGTTTATTGCTTCGCGATGTCGCGATACAGCCAGTGGGTTGGAGCGTGAGTTCAGTCACGGCCATCGGAGTGGGAAATGAATCAGGCGAGCGCGCAGGCGGCCACTGGCGACGAGATTGCGGTCCAGATCCGCGGGTTGAACAAGTGGTACGGCGAGTTTCATGTCCTGAAGAACATCGATCTGACCATCCGCCGCGGTGAGCGGATCGTGATCTGCGGGCCCTCGGGCTCGGGAAAATCCACGCTGATCCGCTGCATCAACCGGCTCGAAGAGCATCAGAAGGGCGAGATCATCGTCAACGGCATCGCTCTCAATGACAATCTGCGCAATATCGATGCGATCCGTTCCGATGTCGGCATGGTGTTCCAGCATTTCAATCTGTTCCCGCATCTGACCGTGCTCGACAACTGCACGCTGGCACCGATCTGGTGCGCAAGATGGCCAAGGCCAAGGCCCAGGAGACCGCACGTACGTTCCTGCAGCGGGTGCGCATTCTGGAGCAGGCCGAGAAGTTTCGGGGCAGCTGTCCGGAGGCCAGCAGCAACGGGTGGCGATCGCGCGGGCGTTATGTATGAATCCGCGCATCATGCTGTTCGACGAGCCCACCTCGGCGCTCGATCCCGAGATGGTCAAGGAGGTCCTGGCCACGATGGTGTCACTGGCCGAGGATGGCATGACCATGGCGTGTGTGACCCATGAAATGGGTTTTGCCCGGGCGGTGGCCGATCGCGTCATCTTCATGGACGGCGGCGAGATCGTGGAAGAGAACGCGCCGGACGCCTTCTTCGACAGCCCGCGCAATGAGCGCACGCAGAAGTTTCTCAGCCAGATCCTCGATCGCTGAGACGCTGGTGTCCTGAGCATGCTTGACGCGGTCCTGGCATTTTTCGAGCGTCGGATCGCGCCCGGCGCGCGCCATGACGATGATCATGCGCTGGCGCTGGCCGGTTGCGCACTGTTGTTCGAGATGGTGCGCATCGACGCCGATGATCAACCGGTCGAACGCGAGGTTGCGCGCCGTGTCGCGGTCACGCATCTGGGGCTGGCCGAAGGCGACATCGACGAGATTCTGGTGCTGGCCGAGCGCCAGGCGGCTCATGCGACCGACTACTACCAGTTCACTCGCTGATCAACCGGCACTTCGACCACGCTGCGAAGATCGCGCTGGTCGAGGCGCTCTGGCGGGTCGCCTATGCCGACGCCGAGATCAGCGCCCATGAGCGGCACATGATGCGCAAGCTCGAGGCCCTCCTGCATCTGTCCGCGCCCGGCATATCGCCGCACGCGAACGGGCGAGGGCGGCGTCCGGGCGCTGATGCCGACAGGCCGGACACCGGCAGGTCGGACACCGACAGCTCGATAAGTGGCCGGACCTGCTATGGCAGTGCCTGGCGCTGCCGGATCCACGCACGGCCGACCCTACGCACGGCCGATCCCACGCACCTCCCGATCCCACGCACCTCGATCCCAGCGCACCTCCCGGGCCCCCAGCGGCTGCGTCGTCGCAGCGCGCTGCGGGCCTGCCGGGTGCACGCGGCTCTTCATCGCGCGCGAAGGCCTCCTGCCGGCCGCCGGCAAGCGTGAGATAGACCTAAACGGTCGGTCAGGAAAACGGCCATATGGGGAAGTGAAGTCAGCTATTGACGATCGAAAAATGATTGCGCGATAATCACCTGAACGACCGGTCGGTTAGGTTGTGGCCCAAGAGACAGGTGCAGGCGATGATCATCGATGACGAGGGTGTCTGGAGCGGCGGATCCCGCGCCCGCCGAGGCGGCGGCGCGCAGTCGCGACGTCATAGCCGCGAGGACGTCATCCGCGCGGGTGCCGGAGATTCGCGCGCAAGGGTTTCGCGAAACCTCCATCCGCGACATTGCCGAGGCGCTCGGTGTCACCAAATCCGCGCTCTATCACCATGTACGCTCCAAGGACGAACTGCTCTACGAAGCGCTGGCCAGCTATCAGTCGCACGGCGAGCAACTGATCGCCGCGGCGCGTCGGGCGGGCCCTGATCCCAGACGATCACTGACCGTGTTCATTCATGAACTGGTGCTGATGAATGCCCGGGATCGCGTGATGGCCACGCTGCTGGCGCGCGAACTGCGCTCGCTCAAGCAGCCGTTTCCGATCGGCTGTTGGCCAATCGTGACGACTACGAGGGTTTTGTGCGCGGCATCATCCTCAGCGGGCAGGCCACCGGCCTGTTTCGCAAGGACATCGATGCGCGGCTGGCCACGATTGCGGTGTTCTCACTGCACGCAGCCTGCATCAGTGGTACCGGCCCGACGGCTCGCTCGCCGCCGAGCAGGTGGCCGAGGGCCTCGAATCGCTGATCCTGAACGGTCTGCTCGCCGATGGTGTCGATGCGCGCGGGCCGGCTGCCGCCAGGGCGGGCAAGTCGTGAGGAACTGGAACTTCGCAGCCGTGTGGGAGGCCATTGCCGCCGCCCGCCCCGATGCGCCCGCGCTCGTGCATGGCAGTCGCCGAATCGACTGGCACGGCTTCGAGCGCCGTGCCGGCGGCATTGCCGGGGCACTGCTGGCGGCCGGTTGCGCCGCCAGGCCAAGGTCGCGCTCTATCTGCGCAATGGCCCGGCATACAGGAGGGCGCCTTCGCCGCGATGAAGGCCGGGCTCGTGCCGGTCAACACCAACTATCGCTACCGAGGCCGAGGAGCTGCAGTATTCAGGGAAAACGCCGACGTCGAAGCGGTGATCTACGGCGCCTGCTTTTCGTCGTTGGTGCGCACGCTGAGCGATCGCCTGCCTGTTGTGCGTTCAGGCAAGTGGGGGCACGCGATCACCGCAGGAGGGTGTGCTTGCCTATGAGCAGGCGGCCGAGAGCGGCACAGCGGTGCGCGCAACCGATCATGCCGGCGATGACGATGTCTGGCTGATCTACACCGGCGGCACGACGGGTATGCCCAAGGGTGTGATCTGGGCGCAGCATGACATTTACCTGGCATCCAATACGGCGGGCGACCCGGAGCAGGCCGATCTCGATGCCGTGAGAAACCGCATCGGCCAGGCCGATCACTTTCCGGTCGGGCTGCCTGCTGCCCCGCTGATGCATGGCACGGGATTCGTCTTCGCGACCACGATCCTCGGGCGCGGCGGCACGGTGGTGACGCTCGATGATGCCAGTTTCGATGCCGGCCGATTGCTCGATGCGATCGATGCGCATCGGGTCAGTGATCTGTGCATCGTGGGCGATGCCTTCGCCCGGCCGATCGTCGACGCGCTCGATGCATCACCCGGACACTGGCGGCTCGCCAGTCTGCGTACCGTGTCTTCCTCCGGCATGGTCTGGAGCAGCGCGGTCAAGGAGCGGCTGCTCGCGCACCGGCCCGAACTGCTACTGGTGGATTTCCTGAACAGCTCCGAGGCCAGCGGCATGGGCCGCTCGATCTCCTCGAGTCGCCAGCGTGGCGGCGCTGCGTTCCGGCTGGGCCACGGTGCGCTGATCATCGATGACGATGGCCGGCCTCTGCCGGCGGACAGTGGCGAGATCGGCCGCCTCGCGGTACGTGGCCGGGTGCCGCTCGGCTACTACAAGGATCCGCAGAAGTCGGCCCGCACCTTCCCCGTGATCGATGGGGTCCGGCATGCCATACCGGGTGACTATGCGCGCCGGCTGCCCGATGGCCGCATCGAGCTGCTCGGGCGCGGCTCCACCTGTATCAACACCGGTGGCGAGAAGGTGTTTCCCGAAGAGGTCGAGGCGGTCATCAAGGCCTGCGCCGGCGTGCGCGATGCGCTGGTCGTGGGCCTGCCCGACAGCCGCTTCGGCGAAGTGATCGCGGCGCTGGTCGAGCAGGCGCCGGGCACCGAACTGAGTGGCGAGGCGGTCACGGCCCACGTGCGTGAGCGGCTTGCCAGACACAAGGCACCGCGCCACGTCCTGGTGGTGGGCGACGCGCTGAGAACCGTGACCGGCAAGGCCGACTACCCGGCGGTGCGCGCGCGCCTGCAAGCATGGCTGGCCGGCCAATCGGTGTCGTGACGAGATGGTCGAACTGAGGACATCACAGGCATGACGCAGGTTTTATTCGAGCAACGAGACGGTGTGGCGATCGTGACCCTGAACCGGCCCGAGAAGCGCAATGCGCTGTCGCCGGAAATGATCGTGCGTCTGGTGGATATCTGGGATCGGGTGGCCGATGACAACGAGGTCCGCGTGGTGGTGCTGACCGCAGCCGGCGACCAGGCGTTCTCCTCGGGGGGCGATCTGGGCAGCACGATCCCGTTGATGATGCGCACCCGCGCGCCGGAGAACGCCTGGGAAGAACGCCTGGCGGCCGACCGCAGGCTGCTCGGGCGCGCCATTTTGCGCAACGCCAGCTTCTTCAAGCCGATCATCGGTGCGGTCAACGGGCATGCGCTGGCCGGCGGCGCGGAGATGTTGCTGGCCACCGATCTGCGCGTGATGTCTTCGCAGGCCACCTTCGGCCTGGTCGAGGTGCGTCGCGGCCTGATCGCCGGCGGCGGATCCCTGGCCCGGCTGGCGCGCCAGGTGGCCTGGGCCGATGCGATGGAGCTGGCACTGGTCGGCGAGCCGGTGAGCGCCGAGCATGCGCTGCGTATCGGTCTGGTCAACCGCGTCGTGGAGCCCGCACAGGTGTTGCCGGTCGCGCTGGATCTGGCCCGGCGCATCGGTCTGGGTGCGCCGGTGGCGCTGGCCAAGACCAAGGAGGCGATGGTGCGTGGCAATGGCCGCCCGCTCGATGAGGCGTTCGCAATCGAATCTCAGTGCACCAAGGAAAACGCGATGACCGACGATGCCCGCGAGGGGCCGCGTGCCTTCATGGAAAAGCGCCCGCCCGTGTACACCGGCAGAACATCGCGATGAGCATGCTCGCCGGAATCAAGGTCGTCGAGATGGGCCTCTGGGTCGCCGGCCCGGGCTGCCGGTGGCGTGCTGGCCGACTGGGGCGCGGACGTGATCAAGATCGAGACACCGGGCGGCGATCCGATGCGCCGACTGTTCCAGACGCTGTCGGGCTCGCGCGAGACGAAGTGCCCGCCATTCGATCTCTACAACCGGGGCAAGCGCAGCGTCGCGATCGATCTGCGCGGTGAAGCCGGGCAGGCACTGGCGCAGGAGCTGGCGGGCTCGGCCGATGTCTTTCTGACCAACATGCGCCCGCAGTATCTGAACCGGGTCGGCCTCGGTGCCGAACAACTGCGCGCACGTTTTCCACGGCTGGTCTATGCGAGCCTGACCGGCTACGGACTGGCCGGTCCCGACAAAGATGCACCGGGCTTCGATGTCGCGGCATTCTCGGCGCGCAGCGGGGTTGCCTATCGCAGCGCGCCACCGGGGGCCGCACCGCCGATCCTGGCCGGTGGCATGGGCGATAACGTCACCGCGATCACGACCGTGGCCGGCATCGCCGCCGCCCTGTTGCATCGCGAGCGCACCGGCCAGGGGCAACTGGTGGCCACCTCGCTGCTGCGGGCCGGTATCTACTCGATCGGCATGGATGTGGCGACCCGGATCGGCCTGGGGCGCATCGCCGAGACGCCGTCCCGGCGCACGCCGCAGAACCCGCTGATGAATCCCTATGCGGCGGCCGACGGTCGCTGGCTCTGGCTGATCGGGGCCGAGTCCGAGCGCCACTGGCCGCGCATCGTCGCCGCACTCGGCGATGAGACGCTGGCCACGGAGCCGATGTTCGAGACCCCCAGGATGCGTCGCCGTCACGCGGGCGAGCTGGTCGATCGTATCGATGCGCTGATGGCCAGGCACCCGCGTGATCGCTGGGCGGAGATCTTCGCCGAGCACGATGTCTGGTGGGCGCCGGTGAACACGGTGGACGATCTGATGACCGATCCGCAGGTGCGTGCCGCGGGTGCCTTCGTCGAGGTGCCCGGCCGTGAGGGCGCGCCCGCCGAGCCCGGCCTGGCCTCACCGGTCGATTTCGATCAGGCACCGGAACCGGCGGCGCCGGTGCCGGGAATCGGCGAGCACACCGGGCAGGTGCTCGACGAGCTCGGCCTGACCGATGCACGGCTCGCCGCGCTGCGCGAAGCCGGCGCGATCCAATGAATGCCCGCATCGACGCGGCAGTCGTCGGGGTTGGTGAGACCGGCCACCGCCGCGGCAGTGATCGCTCGCCGGTTCAGGAAATCCTGGCCGCCTCGCGAGAAGCGATTGCCGACGCGGGACTGAGCGTGAAAGATGTCGATGGCATCATCGCGCCGCCGGGATTCACCTCGGCCGCCGAGCTGGCCGCCAACCTGGGCATCGAACCGGTGCGTTACACGGCCACCCATCCGATGGGCGGCGCAAGTCCGGTGGCGGCGATGCTGAGCGCGGCTGCGGTCATTTCCATGGGCGCTGCCGACACCGTGCTGATTCCGGTCGGCTGGAACGGGTATTCGGCGTTTCGAGCGCGCGAAGGGGTGGCCCGCTCGAAACGACGCCTGGCGCCGGGTGCCTATGACGGCATCACGCCGGATTTCTACGTTCCCTACGGGCTGCGTGCGCCGGCGCAGCTCTATGCGCTTTACCTGAGCCGCTACAAGCAGCGCTACCGGGTGCCGGACGAGGCGCCGGCGGCGGTCGCGCTCGCCTGCCGGCGTCACGCCCAGCGCAATCCGATCGCGCTCATGCGCGGCCGCGACCTGAGCATGGACGACTACCTCGCATCGCCCTGGGTGGCCGAGCCCCTGCGCAAGCATGATTGCTGTCTGGAGACCGACAGCGCGGCGGCCATCGTGATGAGCAGCGGCGCGCGTGCGCGCGATCTGCGGCACCGGCCGGTGCGCTATCTGGGGGGCGCGATCGGTCTGCCCGCTCCCGGAGACGACATCGCCAGCCGGCCCGATCCGCTGCGACTGGGCCTGCACAGTGCGGCGCCGCGGGCATTTTCGATGGCCGGGGTCGCTCCGAATGACCTGGACTTCGCACAGATCTATGACTGTTTCACCTATGTGGTGTTGTTGCAGCTCGAGGCCCTGGGTTTTTGCGGTCCGGGGGAGGCCGCCGATTTCGTGCGTACCGGTGCGATCGAACTCGGCGGCCGCCTGCCCGTGAACACGCATGGCGGGCTGCTCTCGCAAGGGCATGCCTGGGGCCTGAACCATGTGATCGAGGCGGTGCGCCAGTTGCGTGGCACCGCCGGTGAGGCCCAGGTCACCGATGCCGCGCTCGGTGCGGTCACCGGCTACGGTGATCTGGGCGACGGCAGCATCGCGATCCTGGCCGCCGACGGGGTAAGCCGATGACACGACAGATTCGCGTGCCCGAGCCCGAAGGCCTGAATGCCGAGCTCTATCGGCAGTGGCAGGACGGCGTCCTGCGCATCCAGCGTTGCAGCCACTGCGCGCGCTGGCAGCATCCCCCGCGCTTCGTCTGCGCGCAATGCGGAGGCGAGGACTTCGCCTGGTCACCCAGCACCATGCGCGGACAGCTGTTCTCGTGGGTGGTCACCCACCATCCGTTCGATCGCGGCTGGGCCGACGAGGCGCCGTGGATCACCGCGGTCATGGAACTCGAGAGCGGTGTTCGCCTGGTCGGTCATCTGGCCGGCGTGCCACGCGAGGAGCTGCGTCTGGGCATGCCCCTGACGGTGACGATCGAACCGTTCAACGACAGCTTCGCGTTCCTGACCTTTCATGCTCGTGAGGACACACGATGAGCGCTCCGCTATCGAAGCCCGCGGCCGGCTTCGCCCCGCTGGCCGGCCTGCGCGTGGTCGATTTCTCGTCCAACATCGCCGGCCCCTGCGGCACCATGATCCTTGCGCAACTCGGCGCCGATGTGATCAAGGTCGAATCTCCCCAGGGCGATGATGCACGCGCATGGCCGCTGCATGTGGAGGGAGAGAGCGTCGTGCACCGCTATGTCAACGCGGGCAAGCGCGGCGTGGTCATCGACCTCAAATCCGCGCAGGGAATCGAGGTCGCGCGCCGGCTCTGCGATTCGGCCGACGTGGTCCTGCAGAGCATGCGCCCCGGCGTGGCCGCCCGAATCGGCATCGACCGCGAGTCGCTCGCAAAGACCAATCCCGCGCTGCTCTACTATGATCTCAGCGGATACGGGACCGGCCCGCTGGGTAGCCGCCTGCCTGGCTATGATCCGCTCGTGCAGGCCTATTCGGGCATCGTTGCGATGAACGGTCACGAGGGCACGCCGCCGTCGCGCTGCGCACCTTCGGTGATCGATCTCGGCACGGGGCAGTGGATCGCCATGGGGGTTCTGGCCGCAGTGCTGTCGGCTCAGCGCGGCCATCCCGTGCATCACCTCGATACCGCGCTCGTCGATACCGCGTTCAGCCTGGTGCCGTATCAGGCCACCAGCGCGCGGCTCACCGGTCGGCGCCCGCCGCGCGCGGGTTCCGGTAACCCGATCGCGGCCCCTTATCAGTGCTACCGCGCCAGCGACGGCGAGTTGCTGATCGCGGCGCCCAGTCAGCGGCTGTGGCTGAAGCTGACCGAGGTGCTCGGCGCGCAGCATCTACGTGATGACCCGCGCTTTGCGACGCTGCAGGCCCGGGTGGAGAACACCGCCGCGTTGGATGCGGCGCTGGCCGAGGTGCTGGCGCGGCGCTCGTCCGCGCAATGGACGGACGCGCTGCAGGCGGCCGGCATCCCCGTGGCCAGGATCGCCGGTCTGGAGGAGTCGGTGGTCGGGCCGATCGCGGCCGAACGGGCCACGTTTGCCGATTCCGACGGCGTGCCGTTGGTGCGCCTGCCCTGGCTCGTCGATGAGGCCCCGGTACCGATCCACCGGCCTGCGCCTGCGCTTGGCGAGCACACGGCCGAGGTGCTGCGCGAGCTCGACTATGACGACGCCGAGGTCACCCGCTTGCTGGCCGGCGCCTGTGCCGCCCCGACAAATCCCGCGCAACCCGATTGAGTTCAACGATTCGGCCATATCAGGCCGTTCACCCAAGGAGACCGATAGTGAAACGCATGTTCAAATGGACCACCGCCCTGGCCGTCGGTGTCGCCGCGACCACCCTGACCCTGCAGCCCGTGCAGGCCCGTGAACTCAAGTTCTCGCTGCTGCTGCCCGAGAACCACGTGTTCGTGTCCGAGGTGGCCAAGCCCTTCGCCGCGCGTGTGGCCGAAAAATCCGCGGGCGACCTGACCGTGACCCTGTATCCGTCGGCGGTGCTGGGCTCGGGCAAGGAGCAACTGGCCCTGACCGAAACCGGTGTCGCGGACATCGCCCTGGTGGTGCCAAGCTACACCCGCGGCCGTTTCCCACGCACCGAGAGCGGGCTGCTGCCGTTTGCCTTCGACAGCGCGGCCCACGGCACCCGTGTGCTGATGGCGCTGCGTGAATCTCATCTGGACAAAGAGTTCGATTCGGTCAAGCTGCTGTTCGCGGCCATGACCTCGCCGGTGGCGATCCTTACCCGCAGCAAACCACTCGCCGGGCTCGATGATCTCAAGGGCATCAGCCTGCGCGGCACCGGCGGCGCGCAAAAGGCGGTGCTCAGTTCATTGGGCGTGAACCTGGTGAGCATGCCGGCCAGCGACCTCTATGTGGCGATGGAGCGGGGCACGATCGAGGGCACGGTCTTGTCGCTGGCAAGCGCGCCGGGCTACAAGCTGGAAGAGTTGGTCAAATACGTGAACCGGGTCAACTTCTCTGCCACGCCGATCGTGGTCGCCATGAACTCCAACACCTGGGCCAGCCTCAGCAAGCAGCAACAGGCGATCATCAGCGAGGCGGCGATGGCCGCCGCAACGGCCACTGGCGAGGCTTATGATGGCGAGGATCAGAAGGGTCTGAAGACGCTGCAGGCCAATGGCGCCAAGGTGGTCGATTTCGCGGCTGCGGATCTCGCCCGACTGCGCGGCGCGGCCAGGCCCGAATGGGATAACTGGGTCGCCACGCTGACCAAACAAGGGGTCGATGCCGACGCCTTCATGGCTGCGTTTCGCAAGGCCGCGGCCGATCTGAAATGATGCGCCTGGCCCGCTTGCTCGACCCGGTGCGCGCGGGCCACGTGATCGCGATGATCTGTTTCGTCGCGATCATGGTGCTCGTGAGCGTCGATGTGATCCTTCGCAACCTGCTGGGCACATCGATCACGGGCACCCTCGAGATCTCCGAGTTCCTGCAGGGTATCGCGGTGTTCCTCGGGCTCGCGATGACCTTTCGTCGCGGCAGTCACATCGCCGCCGACCTGATCGTCGATCGCCTCTCGAAGCGCACTCAGGCGCGCCTGGATCTTCTGACCAACCTGATCTCGCTCGCCGTCTTCGGCCTGATGACCTGGGCCATGTTCAAGATCGCCCTGGCGCCCGGTGCCGCGCGCGAGATCAGTGAACTGCTCGAGCTGCCCACCCAGCCGTTCAAGGTGGTCGCCGGGCTCGGGGTGGCCTTGATGTGCGTTGAGATCGCCCGCGTGATCTGGCGTTGCGCGCGTATGCTCGCCAAGGGGGCGCAATGAGCGGCGCAGTGGTGGGGCTGATCGGCATCGCCGTCATGCTCGTATTGCTGGCGGCGCGCATGCCGGTGGGATTCGCGATGACCGCGGTCGGCATCGGTGGCGTCGCCTATCTGTACGGCGGCAACATCGGGCCGATTATCGGTGCACTGGGTATTGCCCCATACGCCACCGCCAACAACTTCGTGTTCACCACGATTCCGTTGTTCATCCTGATGGGCAACATCGCGTTTCGCAGCGGCGTCAGCGGCGAGATGTACGACACCGCACGCAAATGGCTCGGTCACTGGCCGGGCGGGCTGGCCAATGCCACGATCGGCGCTTGCGCGATCTTCTCGGCCGCGTCGGGCTCGAGCGTGGCCACGGCGGCGGCGATGGGCACGATCACGGTTCCCGAGATGCGTCGCCACGGTGTGCATGCGCGCCTGGCCAGCGGCGTGGTGGCGGCCGGCGGTACGCTGGGCATCTTGATTCCACCGAGCCTGGGGATGCTGATCTATGCCATGGTCACCGATCAGTCGATGGGGCGGTTGTTGCTGGCCGGCGTGGTCCCAGGGCTGTTGCTGACCGCGATGTTCCTGCTCACGGTGATCGTCTGGGCGTGGCTTCGGCCGGGAGATGCGCCGCGCGCCGAGCCGGTGTCCTGGTCGCAGCGTCTGCGCGGCCTGAGCGGGATCGCCGGCATCGGCATCCTGAGCCTGCTGGTGATGGGCGGCATCTACGGGGGCTTCGTGACCCCGACCGAGGCCGCCGCGATCGGTGCGACCGGGTCCTTCCTGCTCGCCGCATTCAAACGGCGGCTGACCTGGCAGGCGGTCGTGGAATCCCTGGATGAAACCGTGCGCACCACCTGCATGGTGTTCATGATCATCATCGGCGCGCATGTGCTGAACATCTTCCTGGCCACGACCCAGGTGCCGGCGGCGATCTCGGAATATCTGAATGCTCTGGATCTGCCGCGCCATGCGATCCTCGCGCTGGTGTTGCTGATGTATCTGGTGCTCGGCTGCTTTCTCGATGTGCTGGCGATGATCGTGCTGACCGTGCCGATCGTCTTTCCCGCCCTGATGGCGCTGGGCTTCGATCCGATCTGGTTCGGGGTGGTCATCGTGCTGATCATGGAGATGGCGCTGATCACACCGCCGGTCGGCATGAATGTCTATGTGATCAAGGGCATCGCGCCCGACATTCCGTTGCACGTGATCTTCAGCGGCATCTGGCCTTTCCTGGCGGCCCAGGTGCTCACGCTGTTGTTGCTGATCCTGATGCCCGATATCGCGCTCTGGCTGCCTTCGGCGGCGCGGTGACGGTGCCGGGGTCGCGGACGATGGCACAATCCGGCGATACCCGGCAACTGATCGAACGCGAGCCCGTGATGACCCAGAGCAATACCCAGGAATTCGAACGCGCCCAGAAGGTGCTGGTCGGTGGTGTGAACTCGGCGGTCCGCGCATTTCGCGCGGTGGGCGGAACGCCGCGCTTCATCGCGCGTGCCGAAGGCCCGTACATGTGGGATGTCGAGGGCAGGCGTTACATCGACTACGTGGGCTCCTGGGGCCCGATGATCGTCGGGCACACCCATCCCAAGGTGGTCGCGAGGGTGACGGCGGCGGCCGGCCGCGGTTTGTCCTATGGTGCGCCAAACGTCATGGAGACCGAGCTCGCAGAGCGCATCTGCGAGATCTTTCCGCATGTTCAGCAGGTGCGTTTCACCAGCTCGGGCACCGAGGCGGCGATGAGCGCACTGCGCCTGGCCCGCGGCCATACCGGGCGCACCAAGATCATCAAGTTCGAGGGCTGCTATCACGGCACCGCCGACAGCCTGCTGGTCAAGGCCGGCTCCGGCGCGCTCGCGTTCGGCACGCCCAGTTCCGCGGGCGTACCGGATGATCTGGCCAAGCACACGCTGGTGGCGCAGTTCAATGATCTGGATTCGGTGCGCAGCCTGCTCGAACAAAACTCTGGCGAGATCGCCTGCGTGATGATCGAGCCCATGCCGGGCAACATGAATCTGATCCGCCCGCAGCCGGGCTTTCACGAGGGGCTGCGGGCGCTGTGCAGCGAGCATGGTGCATTGCTGATCTTTGACGAGGTCATGTCCGGTTTTCGCGTGGCACTTGGCGGCGCGCAGGAAATCCTTGGCGTGACCCCGGATCTGACCGCGTTCGGCAAAGTGATCGGTGGTGGCATGCCGGTGGGTGCCATCGGTGGGCCGGCCTCGATCATGTCCGGCCTCTCGCCGCTGGGCAGCGTCTATCAGGCGGGTACCTTGTCGGGCAATCCGCTGGCCATGGCTGCAGGCATCGCCACGCTCGAGCTGATCTCGGAACCCGGCTTCTTCCCCGCGCTCGACGCAATCAGCCAGCGCCTGGTGAGCGGCCTGCGCGAGCGCGCCGCTGCGCATGGCGTGCCTTTCTCGGCGCAGGCGATCGGCGGCATGGCGGGCATGTATTTCCGCGACAGCGCGCCCACCAGTTTCGCCGAAACCCAGCAGGCCGATGTCGAGGGCTTCAAGCGCTTTTACCATGCGCTGCTCGATCGGGGCGTCTATCTGCCGCCGTCGCCGGTCGAGGCCTTCTTCATTTCCAGCGCCCATGGCGACGCCGAGATCGAGGCCACGCTGAGCGCTGCCGACGAGGCGTTCGCCCTTGTCTGAGCGGTAGTGCGCCGGGGCCGCGGCTGCGTCGGGCGGCCTGGCGCCGTCACTGACCAAGCCCGTGCTGGCCGGCGCTCCTGTGCTCAGCCCGCGCGCAAACCACCGCGCAACCGGGCTTCGGCAATGATCCGCCAGCCGCTCACATCGGCGAAGTCTCGTGCGCCGATCGCCGGTGCCACCGCCGCTATCGCGTCAAAGCGCAGCCGGCGGCCGCGATAGTCGTGACTGGCGGCGAGGGCGCTGCGCAGGTTTTCGTCGAATTCGCCGTAGATCAGGCTCAGATGGGCATCGAGCCGGAACGACGGGTCGATCGGCACGCGCGCGGCCAGGGCATCGGCCAGCGCACACAGCGGCCCGGTGGGCAGATCGATGGTCAAGGCACGAAAACGCGTCGGACCGTGCAAGGTGCTGCCGGCCGTGAGCATGGTCGGCGGCGCCAGGCCCGCCACCTGATCGATGACCGGCTGCAGCTTATCCGGGTTGACCGAGCCGACGTGCAGGCTCACGTGGGCTGCGAAGTTCGGTGTGCTGTGCGTGCGGGCCAGCGCGGCGATCACGTCGTTGAGCCAGTGAAGATCGGCTGCGCATGGCATCAGCCAGAAGGCGATCGGCAGCTCGCGGGAATCCGGGGTCATCGGCGGATCTTCGTTGTCGTCAGGCATGGCCGGGCCGATGTTTCATGCAGCGCGCGGAACACGGGCGTCGCTCAGGTCGGTGCCTGCCCGAGGCCGTTCCAAACGCCAGGAAAATCACCGGCGCGAGCGAGACGGTCGGGCGCGCCGACATCGAGAAAGCGGCCCTGCGGGAAGTGGATCCGGTCGATGCGCAGGCCGTCGGCCAGCGCCATCGCGAGAATCGTTCCCAGCGGCCATTCGGGCGGGCTGATCTGCGCCGCTGCCGGAACCCGCAATCGCAGTTGATCAAGTGCCTGGGCCAGATAGCGGGAAAACGGTGCCCGCCAGATCGCGAACAGCCAGGTGTCACAGTCGGTGTCCCAGACCGGGTTCGCCTCCTTGGGCTCGAGCCGACGGACCGGGCCGACGCGCGCACCGGCAGGCCGCGGCCCGGAGACCAGGTCGGTGCTATCGCCGGGGCCGGCCGGGAAGCTGCCGAGCATCACATCGGCATCGCCCTCGCTCAGCGCGCGCCAGGCCTGGGCGAACGCATCCGGTGGCTCGAGCAGGATGTCGGGAAAGCCGGTCATGATCGGCGCATCGCCAACGAAGGGCAGGGCCTGGGCGATCGTGAACGGCGGTCCGTAGGGCTCGTTCATCATCAGATAGCCGATATCCATGCCCATCGACACGCCGGCGCCGTAATAGCGGGCGATGTCCCACTTTTGTTCACGAAGCACGAAGAACGCGCGCCGGCAGCCGCTGCGCACGAACTGTTCGAGCAGATAGCGCGACACCGGTTTGGGGCGTGCCCGCCCGCCGTCGTTGAAAAAGCCGACCGGAATCAACTCCTTGCTGCAGGGCAGCTCGCCCAGCCGGGTGGCGCGGCCGGCGGCGGGGATGATGGCGATCGGGTTCATGCGGTTGCGCGCCAGGCGCCGTTGTCACGAAGAAATTCCAGTGTGCCACAGCCCTTGATCCGCCCCCGTTGGCGGCGACCGGGCGCGCATCAGCGGCCACGCCTGCCATCCGGCGCGAAAGGGGACTGTTAATATCTCTGGCCCCTCCGACTGCGCCGCCATGGATCCCGGGCCGAGCGCCGCAGGCCCGCCCTTTGTGCCGTGATCGTGACCACCAAAACCTCTCCGTCTTATCAGTCCGTGCTGTTGTTTGGCTGCCTGATTCTCATCATCGCCTTCGGCGCGCGTTCCTCGTTCGCTCTGTTCATGCCGGAAATGACCGCGGCACGCGGCTGGTCACGTGAACTGTTCTCGTTCTCGTTCGCCATCCAGAATCTGTTCTGGGGGCTGGCGGCATCCTTCTTCGGCGCGATGGCCGACCGCCATGGCGCGATGCGCGTGCTGTTCGCGGGCGGCCTGCTGTATGCCGCCGGCCTGTTCGGCATGGCCTACGCCGAAACCGGCGTCATGCTGACCATCACCTCGGGCCTGCTGATCGGCACGGCGCTGGGCGCCACCTCGTTTGGCATCATCTTCTCCGCCCTTGGCAGGATCGTTCCCGATCACAAGCGATCGATGGCCTTCGGCATTGGTGTCTCGGCCGGGTCGATGGGCCAGTTTCTGTTCATGCCGTTCTCGGCCACAGTCATTGGCCAGGTCGGTTGGCAGCAGGCCCTGCTGGTGTTGTCCGGCGCCTCGGCGCTGATCATGCTCTTCTCCTTTGGTGTTCGCGGCGGCGGCATGGGTGCGGCTTCTGCGGGCGAGCGCGCCGACATCGGATTGCGCGCCGCGCTGGGCGAGGCGCTGCGGGATCGCAATTTCCATTTGCTGTTCTGGGGTTTCTTCGTCTGTGGTCTGCAGGTGACGTTCATCGGTCTGCATCTGCCGGCCTACCTGGTCGACAAGGGCATGAATGCCAATGTCGGAGCCTGGCACGATCGCGCTGGTGGGGCTGTTCAATATCGGCGGTTCTCTGGCGGCGGGCTGGCTCGGGCAGCGGGTGTCCAAGAAATGGATGCTCACCGGGATCTATGTCGCACGCTCGATCGTCATGATCATCTTTCTCGCGCTGCCGATCTCCGTCTTCAGCGTCTATGCATTCGCGGCCGCGATGGGCCTGCTCTGGTTGTCCACGGTGCCGCCCACCAATGCGCTGGTCGGCCAGATCTGGGGCGTGCGTCATCTGGGCATGCTGACCGGCATCATCTTCCTGGGCCATCAGATCGGCAGTTTCTTCGGCGCCTGGCTGGCCGGGCGTATCTACGATGCCACCGGCACCTATGACATGGCCTGGTTGATGGTGATCGCCTTCGGCGGATTTGCCGCGATCATGCACGCGCCGATCGATCAGCGGCCGATCGGCCAGAGGCTGGCCACCGCCTGAGGTCCGCGCCAGCCGGTGCGCCATTGCGATTGAGGAGGCTCCAGATGCACGACAGCGAGAAGACGCTCGAGCTCGAGACGATCATCGAAGGCGGTGGCCGCCCGGGCGCCGAGGTGCTGATCGACGCCTGCCATATCCTGGCGCGCGAGGGGCACAACGGCGGTCTGGCCGGGCAGGTCACCGTGCGTGATGGCGATGGCTTTCTGACCCACTGCCTGGGCGTTGGCCTGGAGGAGATCGGTGAAGGTGACGTGTTGCGAGTCGGCGCCGACGGCCGGCTCACCAGCGGGCGCGGCCAGCCCAATCCGGGGGTGAGATTCCACGCCTGGATCTACGAACGACATGAGCGCATCGGCGCGATCGTACACACGCATTCGCCGGCCGCGGCCGCCTACTCGCTACTGGGCAGCCCGTTCGTCGTCGCGCACATGGATACCTGCATGTTCTACGACGATTGCGGCTACCTGGGCGAGTGGCCCGGCGTGCCGACCGGCGACGAAGAAGGCCGCCTGATCGCCAAGGCGCTCGATGGCCGCCGCAGCGCGCTGCTGGTCAACCACGGATTCGTGTGCACGGGCGCTTCGCTGGAGGAGGCCACCTATCTGGCCGTGTTCGCCGAGCGGGGCGCACGGATGCTGCTCGATGCGATGGCGGTCGGTGCGTTGAATCCGATCGAGCCGGCGATGGGCCGTGAGGCCCATGATTTCCTGCTTCAGCCCGCCATCGTGCAGGCGACATTCGCCTACTGGGCCCGTCAGGCGGCGCGCCAGACTCAGGTCTGAGCCGGCGGCGGCGATGTGCCGCCGCCGCGAGGCAAGTCAGCCCAGGCGTTCGAAGATCGCGGCAATGCCCTGACCGCCGCCGATGCACATCGTCACCAGCGCGTAGCGCCCGCCAATGCGCTCCAGTTCATAGAGTGCCTTGAGCGTGATGACTGCGCCGGTGGCACCGATCGGGTGGCCGATCGAGATGCCCGAGCCATTCGGATTGACCTTGGCAGGGTCCAGGTCCAGGCCGCGCGTGACCGCCAGCGCCTGGGCGGCAAATGCCTCGTTGGCCTCGATGACATCCATGTCGGCGGCCTTCAGCCCGGTGCGCTCGAACACCTTGCGCGAGGCCGGCACCGGGCCGATGCCCATGGTCTTCGGATCCACGCCGGCATGGGCGTAGCCGACCAGGCGGGCCATGGGTTTCAGACCCTGTGCCCTGGCGGTATCGGCGCCCATCAGCACCACCGCGCCGGCGCCGTCATTGATCCCCGAGGCATTGCCGGCCGTGACGGTGCCGTCTTTCTCGAACACCGGTTTGAGCTTCTGCATGTCTTCGATCTTGGCATCGCGACGCACGTGTTCGTCGGTATCGAACACGACCGTACCCTTGCGAGTGGCGATTTCGACCGGCACGATCTGGCTCTTGAAATACCCGCCGTCGATCGCCCGGGCCGCGCGCTGATGGCTTTCCAGCGCCAGTGCGTCCTGGTCTTCGCGACTGATGCCGTGCTCACGGGCGACGTTCTCGGCGGTGACGCCCATGTGGATGTTGTGGAACGGGTCGTGCAGTGCGCCGATCATCATGTCGACGATCTTGGTATCACCCATGCGCTGGCCAAAGCGCGCGGTCTGCATGGCATGCGGGCCACGGCTCATGACTTCGGCACCACCGCCGATGGCCACATCGGCATCACCGAGCATGATGGTCTGCGCCGCGGAAACGATCGCCTGCAGGCCCGATCCACACAGCCGGTTCAGGGTCAGCGCCGGCACTTCCTTGGGCAGGCCGCCCTCGAGTGCCGCCACCCGCGACAGATACATGTCGCGTGGCTCGGTGTTCAGCACGTGGCCGAACACCACATGATGGACATCGGCCGGGGCGATCCCGGCGCGCGCGACGGCCTCGCGCACGACCAGTGCGCCGAGTTCGGTCGGGGTCTTGCCGACCAGGCTGCCCCCGAAGGTGCCCACCGCGGTCCGGGCTCCGCTGACGATGACGACTTCACGGCTCATTGGGTTCTCCTGAATCTCGAATGCCTGAATGGATCTGGTGAAAGTCTAAGTGTGGATTCTTGCTGGCGCCTGACTCGGCGACTGCCGGCCGGCCGATCAGCGCAGGGGCGGGGCGAGCATGGAACCCGCGCGCCGCGCCGGGCTCAGTGCAGGCCATCGTCCGCGCTACGGAATCCGGTCGTGGTGTCGGTGCTCACGGTCAGCATCGCGCTGTATTGGTCCAGTTCGATGCGCTTGCGACCCTCATAGATGGTCTGCAGCGCCCGTGAGGTGCCGACATTGACCATGTCCTGGCCGATCGAATGAATGCCGTCGGTGAGAATGTCCAGGCTGACGCGGGCGCCGGCATCGCGCAAGGCACGAAAGGCCCGCACCGAATGCTGGGCAAGTACAACGGAATCGAGCTCGCCGTGCAGAAGATGCACGGACGGCCAGATAGCGGTGCCCGGTCGCAGTGGCGCCAGCAGACGCCCGGCATAGGCCACGACGATGTCCGCGCAGGGTCGGGCCAGGCGTGCGATCTCGAGCGCCAGCGAGGCACCTTGCGAAAAGCCGACGATCATCGTCGCCGCGGCATCGAGCCCGGCGCGCTGCTGGGCCGCCGCGATGCGCGCGGCAACGACCTCGGCGGCCTCGTGCGCGCGAATCTGCTGATCCCGGCCGGTGCCGCTGCCATCGAACCAGTCCAGGCCTTCGCCGGCGCCGCCGGCGCGCAGGCCCTGCAGAACCAGTGCGCGGGCGCGCGGGAACTTGTACTGCCAGGCCAGCGCGAGCGGCACGATCGCCTCGGGGGTGGAACCGGCGCCGTGCAGAAAGATCAGCAGCCGATTGGGCCGCTCGCCATGATGCTGGGCCAGTTCCAGCCAGAGCTGTTCGCGCTGTCCGCTCATAAGCTTCCCGCCTGGCGCAGGATGCACGCCAGATAGGCCTCGCCATCGGGGGGCAGGTGATCGCGCTGTGCCACCCAGACCACTTCGCCGAGGCAGTCCATGATGCGGTGCGCGGCCTCGTGGGGATCATCCAGCCGCGCGCTCAGACGCTGATAGGCCGCCACGATACCGGGCGGCTGATCGATGGACAGCTGCTCGGCGATGGCCAGATGCATCGACAGATGCAGGAAAGGGTTGGTGCGCCCGGCCTCGACCGGGTATTGGGCCGTCAGCGCCTGTTCGAGATCGGCGAGATCGTCGTGATACTCGGGATGAAGCGCGATCCAGGACAGCGCGATCGATTCCAGCGGCGTCAGCGGCAGCCGACGCTGATGCTTGTTCCAGGTGTCGCAGAAGAAGCGACGGACATCGGCTTGGGAGGGGTCGAACACGAGCTGTCACTGAGCGGAATTTCTCGATCCGGGTGCCAGGCGGATCTGACGGCCTGTCAATGAACCGCTAAGCGCCGACCCGCAGCCTGGCCGGCTTGACCGGTTCCGGAGACTTGTCCCGATGGTCGCACAGATCGGCGATCGGGCATCGCCAGCACTCGGGCCGGCGTGCCTTGCACACATAACGCCCATGCAGAATCAGCCAGTGGTGCGCATGCAGCCGGTAGGGCTCGGGCACCTTGCGCAGCAGCTTGTTCTCGACGGCGAGCACATCCTTGCCGGGCGCCAGCCCGGTGCGATTGGCCACGCGAAAGATGTGGGTATCGACCGCCATCGTCGGTTGCCCGAAGGCCACATTCAGAATCACATTGGCGGTCTTGCGACCCACCCCGGGCAGCTTCTCCAAGGCCGCGCGGTCGGCCGGAACCTCGCCACCGTACTGATCGATCAGGATCCGGCAGGTCTGGATCAGGTGCTTTGCCTTGGCCCGGTACAGCCCGATCGTGCGGATCGTGTCGGCCAGCTTTTGCTCGCCGAGCGCGAGCATGGCCTGCGGCGTGTTGGCCATCGGGAACAGGCGTCGCGTGGCCAGGTTCACGCTCACATCGGTGGCCTGCGCCGACATCAGCACCGCGGCCAGCAACTCGAACGGGCTCGAATACTCGAGTTCGGTTTCCGGATTCGGATTGGCGGCCTGCAGCCTGCGAAAGATCTCCACGCGCTTGTTGTCGTTCATGTCTCTGGATCGCTGTGGTTCTCGGGGCGGGCAGCGAGGCGTTCCCGGGCGCGTGCCAGGGCGGCATCGAGCACCGCGCGCTTGCGTTGCGCAGCCGGATCCCTCGCCGCATCGGAGGGCGGGCGCTCGGAATGGGTCGCGCCTGGCGCGTTCGCGGCCTGCTCGCTGCTCACGCCGGCCTTGCCATCTGGCGCGGCCGGTGGCGGCCCCTCGAGCGACACCAGTTTGGCGCTGAGCTCATGCTCATGGCGCTGCAGATCCGTGAATCTCTCCCGGTTCAGGCGCAGCTGACGCCGTGTGAAGCGCTGGCGTGCCTGGTTCGCATCGGCCTGCGACCATGGCGTTTCGATGGGCAGGATGCGAATGCAGTCGGTCGGGCAGGGCGGCACGCAAAGCTCGCAGCCCGAGCACAGCGCGGGCAGCACCGAATGCATGGCCTTCGGGCCGCCGATGATCGCATCGACCGGGCAGGCGCGAATGCATTTCGTACAACCGATGCAGTCTTCGGACTCGATGAAGGCCAACAGCCTTGGCCCGGCCGCTCCGCAGTCAGGATCCAGCGGCAGCACGGGGCGCCCGAGCAGGCCCGCCAGCGCGACGATGCCCTGTTCGCCGCCGGGCGGGCAACGGTTGATCGCCGCATGATCACCCGCAATCGCCTGCGCGTATTCGGCACAACTCGGGTAACCGCAGCGGGTGCACTGGGTCTGCGGCAACAGCGCGTCGATATGTTCGACGATCGGGTCCAAGAGCGGGCTCTTCTGGCGCGGCGTCACGGGCAGCCGAAACGGGGCCGGTGTGGCGGTGAGGCCGTGGGCCCGGGATCCCGCCGTGGTCGTGACCAGCGCCTGTGGATGTCTGGCGAAGCAGGCCGGCTCTCCGGCCGGCCCGTGCATCGCGACAGTGCTTCAGGCCGCCTTGCGCGCGCGTCTGGCAGTGGCGCCGATGCGGGTACGATGCTCATTGATGAAGCGGGTAACCTCAGGGCGGATGATCTCGCGCCAGCGGCGACCCGAGAAAATCCCGTAGTGGCCCGCACCCTCGGCCACCAGATCGCGCTGATGCTCCTTCGGAATACCGGTACAGAGCTTGTGCGCGGCCTGGGTCTGACCCGGGCCGGAGATGTCGTCCAACTCGCCTTCCACGGTGAACAGCGCCACCTTCGTGATCTTGGACGGATCGATCCGATAGGAGCGGCCGTCGAAGTGCACATCCCAGAGGCCGCGTGGCAGCAGATGCTCCTGGAAAACCGTGCGGATCGTGTCCAGGTAGTACTCGGCGGGCATGTCCAGCACCGCGTTGTACTCGTCGTAGAACTCGCGGTGCGTCTCGGCGGTATCCATGTCGCCGCGAACCAGATCGAGATAGAAGTCCCAGTGTGAATTCACATGCCGCCCCGGGTTCATCGACACGAAGCCGGCGTGCTGCAGGAAACCCGGGTAGACCCGACGCCCCGCACCGGGATACTTGCCCGGCACCACGTAGATCACATTGCGTTCGAACCAGTGAAACGGGTTGTCCGAGGCAAGATTGTTGACCTCGGTCGGGCTGTTGCGGGTGTCGATCGGCCCGCCCATCATGGTCATGGTCAGGGGCTGGCGGTCATCGTCGAGTTCGGCCAGGATCGAGATCGCGGCCAGAACCGGGACTGTGGGCTGGCAGACCGACATCAGATGGACATCGGGGCCCAGGTGGCGGATGAACTCGATCGCATAGCCGATGTAGTCGTCGAGACTGAATCGGCCGGCCGACAGCGGCACCATGCGCGCATCCATCCAGTCTGTGATGTAGACGTCGTGGTAGGGCAGCAGGCCGCGCACGGTGTCGCGCAGCAGCGTGGAATGGTGGCCCGACAGCGGCGCGAACACGAGCACGGTGGCATCGTTGCGATGGCTCTCCAACTCCGCCGGCAACAGGCGTTCGAAGTGCTGCAGCTTGGCAAATGGCTTGTCGATCACGATCCGTTGCTGCACGGAAACCGCCTGGCCATCGATCTGAGTCTCGGTGATCCCGAAGCCGGGCTTCTCGTATTCCTTGCCGAGACGGTGAACCAGCTCGAACCCGGCCGCGGCGCGATTGGCGAACGGCGCATAGGCGAACGGGCTGTACGGGTTGGCGAATAACTGGCTCATCGCATCGGCCCAACTGGAGACCGGGTTCAGGACAGCACGCTGAGCTTCATGCAACTGATAGAGCATCGCGAAATCTCCGCCACGCATCGCAGGCGATCGTGGCCAGGTAGGAGACATGTCGGCATGTCGGGTTGGGCACCGCTTCGCTGGGATCTCGAAACGGGATGCTTCCTTTCCATACCCAAAATGACGCATTGCAGCGAAATGTCGCACGAAGTCCGACGTGCGGCGGCGCCACGGATCCGGGTTTGGGGGAAATTATCAGGCAAACGGGGCTTTTGACGATTCTTAGCAATTCCCCGAGCACAATGCCCGGCCGATATCAGGGTTTTCGAGAATCGGCGTCGCCAGGATATGGCGCTGCCAGCGTGCCGACAGGCGCTCCTGGGTGGCATTCTGGGCCAGACGCGCGGCCAGGCAGTCGAAGTCCACGAATGCCAGCGGCTGGTCTGGCCGGCGCAGCTGAACACGTGCTCGAGCGCCCGGATTGCGGATCGATCTGGCGCTGCAGGCACTGCCCGCAGATCTCCTTCATCATGCACTGCATCGGTGAGTTCACCGATGCGATCGACACCAGGCCCGGCGACACCGCTTCGGCAAGTGGGCCGCGCAGCGCGCGGGCCACCGCTGCCATCATGCGATCCGAACCGATCACGAGCGGCGCCGGCATCGCGCAGGTAAAGCCCAGGTGCGCAAATCCGCCGGTGGCCAGTGCTCGAGCGCCTGCACGACATTGCCCTGGAATGCGGCGTCGCCCGGGCGCGCGGGTTCGAACCGGGGGCCTGTTCGCTTCCCAGATCACCGCCTCGGCGGCAGCCTCGATACGGGGCGCATGAAAGCGATCCGCGGGGCGGCGATAGCCGGCCACATAGATCACCCGGTTGCCGGCCTCGCGCATCGCCGCGCCGATGGAGAACAGCACGGCGTTGCCAAGGCCGCCGCCGACCAGAACGACCGTCTCGCCACGGCCGATCATCGTCGGCTCTCCGGTCGGGCCCATCAGCACCACCGCTTGACCCGGGCGCAGGCGCGCGATCAGATCCGCGGTTCCGCCCATTTCCAGCACCACCAGGGCCACGGTGCCGGCCCGGGCATCGACCCATGCGCCGGTCAGCGCCAGGGTCTCGGTGGCCAGACGGGCCGGTTGACCCGCCAGTGTGCGCAGTTCGGCCGCCGCTTCGAATGTCTGCAGTCGATAGAACTGGCCCGGGGCGAAGCGGGCCGCCGCAGCCGGCGCACGCACCGTCAGTTCGACGATGCCGGGAGCCAGGCGGCGCACTGACCGTACGCTGGCCTGCCAGTCTCGTGTCAGCCGGGCGACCCAGCGCGACCAGGCTTGCGGGCGTATGCGCGCCGGCGGCAGTGAGCGTAGCTCGGCGTCGATGAGCGGCGCGGCGCGGCGCGCCGATGCCATCGCCCGCACCACATTGCCGGCAAATGCCGGATGGGCATCGCCGAGCATGCTCACGGCGCGCCCGTCCGGGCGCCGCTGACAGACGAAGCTCACCGCCGGATCTTTCGGATGCTGGCCAGGTCCGGCGCCGCCCACAGTGGCCAGATAGCCGGCCTCGAGAGGCAAGGGCGGCTCGTTCTCGCGGGCCAGCACGGTGTTCGGATGGGTGCCGGCGGCGATCAGGATGGTGGCGGCGGGCAGGATCTTCTCGGCACCGTCGAGATCGCGCACACGCAGCCCGGTCACCCGGTCGCGCGCATCGGTCTCGATGGCCAGCGGTTGCACGCCGCTTTGCAGGCGTACGCCCTCGGCCATCGCATGGCCCAGTTCCTCGGGGTTGAGCCGATAGGCCGGGCTGTCGGCCAGCCGCCGCCGATAGGCGATGGTCACGCCGCCCCATTGCTCGATGAGCGCGTGGCGGGCCGCGGCGGCCTGCGCGCCGGGCAGCGCATCGGCCTGGCGCAGCGCGCGCGCATGTTCGAGAAAAACCTGCAGATCCGGGTCATCGCGTTGCGCCAGTCGTTCGGGCTGCGGCAGCGCCTCGAAACGGCACAACATCTTTTCGACCTGGACCGCGTAGTAGGCGCGCGCCTCGGTGGCCGCATCGATCGCCGTGAGCCCGCCGCCGACGATCACGGCGGGCAGGCGCAGTTCCAGATTGGCCAGGCTGTCTTCGCGTGCCGCCCCGGTGAGCTGCAGGGCCATCAGGAAATCGCTCGCGGCGCGCACACCGTTGGCCAGGCCGCCCGGGATGTCCAGCACGGTCGGCCTGCCGGCACCGACCGCCAGTGCGACATGGTCGAAGCCCGTGGCGAACGCCTGGTCCAGATCGAGTGTGCTGCCCAGACGCACACCGCCGAACATTCGAAACCGCGGCCAGCGCTCGAGCAGCCGGCGGATCAGGCGCAGATAGTTCTTGTCCCAGCGAACCGTGATTCCGTACTCGGCCACGCCGCCGAAGCCGGCCGCCACCCGGGTATCGAGGGGTTCGCGCAGGCACCCGGCATCGACGATCGGTTGCCCGTCATGCGGATCCGGTTCGATCTTCAGGCCGTCGATGGCCACCACCTGGTGACCGGCGCGCAGCAGTTCATGGGCCAGCGTGAAACCGGCCGGTCCGCAGCCGACGACCAGCACCCGGCGCGAACTCGCCGGCTTGGGCAGCCATTGACGCAGATCGAGCGGATTCCAGCGCAGCAGCAGGCCATAGAGCTCCACCCCCCAGGGCAGGGCGAGCACGTCACGCAGAACACGGGTTTCGGTCTGTGGAATGTCCACCGGTGTCTGCTGCTGGAACACACAGGCCTTGGAGCAGTCATTGCAGATCCGGTGGCCGGTGGCCGCCACCATCGGGTTGTCGAGCACGATCATCGCCAGCGCGCCGAGCGGCTTCGCATGCTCCTTGAGCCACAGAAATTCCGAGATACGTTCCTCGAGCGGACAACCGCGCAGCGCTTCACCGAACGGGCTGCGCGCAAAGCGCGGGCCGCGCGGCGCATCGATGGTGGTCTCGGCCCGCCGGGCGGCGTCGCCGCCGCGTTCGGTGGCCGGGCGGGCCCGGTCGTGTGCACCGTCAACTTCGCCGGCATCGCCGGGGCGTGCGTCGGGTGTGCGGATCAGGCCGCGCCGGCAGCTGTCATTACCCTGACGAGGACAGTTCAGGCAGTAGCGCGCCTCGTCGAGCGCGCGCGCCAGCGAAAAGCCCGGGTCGGTCAGCGCAAAACCACGCCGCTCGCGCAGCGCGTGCACCGAAATCCGGTGTTCGATCGCCCCTCGCTGGTCGGCATGTGTGCCTGCCAGGGCGATCCGCTGGCTCGGATCGAGCGGTTGCGGATGGCGGAACAACACGCTCTCGGGATGATGCGCGCGCCCGGCCTCGGTACCGGCGGCCCAGGCAGCATAGTCACGGGCGAGCGCGATCCGGGCACGAGCGACCTCTCTTTCGGTGTCGTCTCCCTTGCGGGCCTGCTCCTGCCACTGCAGCAGCGCATCGGCGAAAGCCGGTTCATCGGCCAGGTCGGCGCCAGCCGCGATCAGCGCAGTGCGCAGGGCCGGCGCATCGAAGGCCCGGCGTTGTTCCGGCTCGGTACCCAGCAGCGCCTGGCGTTTGACGAACTTGTACTTGGTTCGCAGCACCGGGTCTTGCGCCTGATGGCGGGCTCGGAGGGCCGCCAGTTCGGGTTCGATTGCGAACAGCCGGCCGAGGAAGTCCTCCAGTTGGCCGGCCAGTTCGATCAGCAGTTCGGATTCGGCGCGGGCATCTGCCGGCGCCTGGCGGCGGGCGGCGCGCAGCTGACCGGCAAGTGCGGGCGCGCTCTGGTCGAGCTCACGCAGAAAACGCGCATCGAGCCGGCGCAGACCGGCCCTGGTCTGCAGGGCGGCCAGATCGAGATCATCGGGAAGGGGCCAGGCCCGCGCCGCCACGGGCGTGCTCTCAGCGCCCATGGCGCATCGCCGGGCCGGCGGTCAGGATCGGCACCCGGCGCAGCAGACAGAGACGCTCAGCGCTCCAGATACTGAAGCTTGTCCTTGACGTCTTTCCAGTCGTCGGCATCGGCCGGATGCGGCTTGGAGCGCGTGATGCTGGCCCACTTGGGGGTGAGCTCGGCATTGAGCGCGATGAATTTTTCCTGGCCCGCCGGCACGTCTTCTTCGGCAAAGATCGCCTCGACCGGGCATTCGGGAATACAGACCGCACAGTCGATGCACTCATCAGGGTCGATGATGAGCATGTTCGGGCCTTCCCGAAAGCAATCGACCGGGCAGACATCGACGCAGTCGGTGTACTTGCACTTGATACAGGATTCAGTGACGACGTGGGTCATTAGACGGGAGGAATCAGTCTTTCGACGAGCCGGCGGGCCGCAGGGGCCGCGGCGCGTGCGCGGTTGGCCAAGCTTCGTATACTAGCATTCGAGACTCGCGGCCAGCCGAACAGACTGGGCGTTCGCAGCCCGCGCTTCGGGCATTTGCGCAACGCGGTCAGCCGATTCCGCTGACCGACCTGCGCGTGAGGTAATTCGATCCGCTGCCAACCATGATGCAAACCCTGCGCCCGGCTGATCTGGACGATGCGCTCAGCGTGCTCGCCGACGGTGTCGCCGTGGGCCGGGTGCCGACGCCGCTGGCCGGCGCTACCGATCTCTATCCGGCGCTGGCCGGCCTGCCGCGGCCGCACGAGGCCTTTCTGGATCTGTCGGGGCTGGCCGAGCTACGCGGTGTCGAGCAGGTCGAGATCGGGTCGCGTCCTTTCTGGCGCCTGGGCGCGCTGACCCGCTGGTCCGAGTTGGCCCGCGGGCCGCTGCGGCGGCCCGACTGGGCCGCCCTCTGTGAGGCCGCCGGCGAGATCGGCGCGCGGCAGATCCAGAATCGCGGCACGATCGGTGGCAACCTCTGCCATGCCTCGCCTGCGGCGGATGGCATTGTGGCCTTGCTGGCGCTCGATGCCCAGGTGCAGTTGCGGCGCAGCGGCGGTGTGCGCCGTCTGCCGCTCGATGGCTTCGTGCTCGGTCCCCGGCAGACCGCTCTCGGTGCCGGCGAACTGCTCGAATCCGTGCTGATTCCGGTCGCCGCAGGGCGCCGCACGAGCCGCTTCCTGAAGCTTGGCCAGCGGCGCTACCTGGTGATTTCGGCGGTCATGGTGGCCGGTGGCATCACCTGGAACGAGCTGGGCCGGGTCGCCTCGGCACGCATCGCGGTCGGCGCCTGCGGGCCACGCGCCGTGTGCCTGCCATGGCTGGCGCAGGCAGCCTGCGGCCGGGATCAGGCCGGTCTGGCGGCGCTGGCCGATCAAGCCTGGCCCGGGGACGCGCTGGCGCCGCTGACGCCGATCGACGACATCCGCGGCAGTGCCGGCTGGCGGCTCGAGAGCGCGCAGGTGCTGGTGCGCCGGCTGTTGCACGAGCTGGCCCGTGACGCATTGCCATTCGAGGAGAATGCATGAATGACGCCCTCGCGCCACTGACTGGCGAGCTGTCGATCAATGGACGGCCGCATCGGGTCGCAGCCCATGGCAGTGAGCGGCTGAGCAGCGTGCTGCGCGAGCAACTGGCCTGACCGGCACCAAGGTCGGCTGTGAGGCCGGCGACTGCGGGATCTGTACCCGTGCTCGTCGATGGCGAGCAGGTTTGCGCCTGTCTGACGCCGCTGTCGCAGCTCGAGGGCAGGGCGGTCGTGACGGTGGAAGGGCTGGCCGATCTGATCGCGCCCGACGGCCGCGCGGTGGGCCGGCGTCTTCAGCAGGCATTCGCCAGCCACGGCGCGGCGCAATGCGGCATCTGCACGCCGGGCATGCTGATGGCAGCGGCGGAGCTGCTGTTGCAGACTTCCGCGCCCGATGCCGATACCGTGGCCGATGTCCTCGGTGGGGTGTTGTGCCGCTGTACGGGGTATCGCCAGATCATCGCCGCAGTCGTTGCGGCTGGCGAGCCGCAGACGCCACCGCAGCCGCCGGCCCCGGGTAGCGCGGTCGGGGCGAGCCTGGCGCGCCTGGATGGGCTGCCCAAGCTCGATGGCAGCGCGCGCTTCGGTGACGATCTGGTGCCGCCCGACACGCTCGGGATGATGGTGGTCCGCTCACCGTATCCGCATGCCCGCTTCACGCTCGGCGATCTCGACACCTTCGTGTCCGCGCATCCGGGGCTGGCCGGCGTCTTGACTGCCGCCGATATTCCCAACAACCGGTTCGCGATCTTCGCCGATCTGCGCGATCAACCGGCGCTGGCCGAGAACGAAACCCGTCTGCTGGGCGAGGCCGTCATCGCCGTGGTCGGCGAAAGCAGCGCCCTGGATGCGCTCGATCCCGCCGCCATCCCGGTGCACTTCGAAGCCCTGCGGGCCGTTGCCAGCGCCGATGTCGCTTTGGCCGATGATGCGCCCGTGGTGCAGGCGCGCTATCCGCAGAACATTCTTTGTCGCGGGCATGTGCGCAGGGGCGGTGCCTGGCCGGAACCCTCATCACTGCGCATCTGCGAGGGCGACATGCGCACCGAATATGTCGAGCATGCGTATCTGGAGCCAGAGGCCGGGCATGCGATCTGGCATGGCGAGGATGCAGAGTTCTCCGTCACCGTCTATGTGAGCACGCAGACGCCGTATATGGATCGTGACGAGATCGCGCATATGTTCGATCTCGCGCCCGAGCGGGTGCGCATCATTCCCAGCGTGGTCGGCGGCGGCTTTGGCGGCAAGCTCGATCTGTCCGTGCAGCCTCTGGTGGTGGCCGCCGCGCGCAAGTTCGGCCGGCCGGTACGGCTCACCTACTCGCGGGCGGCGTCGATGCTGGCGAGCCCGAAGCGGCATCCGGCGCGGATGCATGCCACGCTCGCCGCGGATCCTGACGGCCGGTTTCGTGCCTATGCCTTCGATGGCGATTTCATCACCGGCGCCTATGCCTCATGGGGCCCGACCGTGGCCAGCCGGGTGCCGATCCATGCCTGCGGTCCCTACCGCTTCGATCATGTGCGCGCCGACACCCGCGCGGTGCTGACCCATGATGCCGTGGCCGGCGCATTTCGTGGTTTTGGCGTGCCGCAGTCGACCCTGCTGGTCGAGGCCCTGATCGATGACCTGGCAGAAACCCTCGGGCGCGATCCGCTCGAGTTGCGCCTGCAGAATGCCCTGCGCGCCGGTGATTGCACGGCCACCGGCCAGCGCCTCGATGCCAGCGTGGGTCTGGTGGCCTGTCTGCAGGCGCTGGCGCCGGCATGGCGCGCGGCCGGCGAGCGCGTCAGCGAGTTCAATCGCGCTTCGATGCGCGCGGCCGATGGGCCGGCCCCCGGCCGGTACGGTTGGGCCACGGATCCGCATGGTCGAGGCCCGGCCCGGCGGCTGCGTCGCGGCCGCGGCATTGCCTGCATGTGGTACGGGATCGGCAATACCGTGATCGCGAATCCCTCGACGATGTCGGTCGCGCTGCGTGCCGATGGCCGGATCATGCTCTACAACGGCGCGGTCGATATCGGCCAGGGCACCTACACGGTGATGGCGCAGATCTGCGCAGATGCACTGGGTCTGCCGGTGTCCCTGTTCGATCAGGTGTGGGCCGACACCGCACTCACCCAGGATGCCGGCAAGAGTTCGGCCTCGCGTCAGACCTTCGTATCGGGCAATGCCGCGCGAGGTGCGGGCCAGGCCCTGCGGGCGCGCTTGCTGCAAGCCCTCGGGCTTGGCGAAACCGCGATCCTGACGATCGACGACGGCCTGCTGACCGGCCGCGACGGTGATCGCCGCGAACAGCTGAGACTGGCCGATCTGCCTGCCGATCAGCGCGGCGACCTGTTCGTCGGGGAGGGCTATTTCAATCCGCCGACCGTGCCCCTGGATGCCGAGGGTCAGGGCGTTCCCTATGCCACCTATGGCTTTGCCGCGCAGATGGCCGAACTCGAGGTCGATCTCGATCTGGGCACGGTCCGCCTGATCGGAATACACGCCGCGCACGATGTCGGTCGGGCGATCAATCCGATGCTGGTCGAGGGGCAGGTGATCGGCGGGATCGCGCAGGGTATCGGCCTGGCCCTGATGGAGCACTACCAGGCTGGCCGGACCGACAATCTGCACGACTACCTGATTCCCACGGCAGGCGATGTGCCGCCGATTCATGTCCATCTGATCGAAGATGCCGAGCCACTCGGGCCTTACGGCGCCAAAGGGGTCGGCGAACCGGCACTGGTGGCGACCGCGCCGGCGATCCTGAACGCGATACGCGATGCCTGTGGCGTGCGGATGCAGGCGGTTCCCGTCACCCCCGATCGCTTGCGCGCGGCCATCGCGGCGCACGAGAATCGGCCGATCACCGACGACAACGAGTGAGCAGCGCGATGAGCAGCGACGTAGAACCGGTGCCCGGCCGGAGCGACGATCGCGACCCGCTTCGTCCCGAGCCTGAGGCGACCATCGTCTGCGAGGCCTGTCCGGTGCTCTGTCGGATCAAGACCGGCCGCGCCGGCGCCTGTGATCGTTATGCGAACGTGGCCGGAGAACTGACCCGGCTCGATCCACTGGTGGTCATGCGACGACAGCAGGGCGGGCCGGTGGTGGCCTTTGCCGGCGATGCCGAAGAGGCCGGTCTGGTGCGTGACGAGGTCTTCGTCTCTGGCGTGGGGGCCGGCACCACCTATCCGGACTACAAACCCGCCCCGTTTATCGTCAGCAGCCGTATCGATGGCGCCGACACGGTCACCGTGGTCACCGAGGGCATCTTCAGCTACTGCAGTTTTCGCGTGAAGATCGACAGCGATCGCTATCTCGGCCCGGAGCGCGCGATCGTGCGCCACCAGGGCGAGGCGGTCGGCCATGTGACCACCTATGAATACGGATCGCAATTCCTGTCGCTCGGGGGAGTCCACCATCTGACCGGGGGGAGCAAGCGCGAGGGGCGCATCACCTGTGACCTGATGGCTGCGCTGGGCAATCGCGAGCCGGTCGAACTGAGCATCGAGGATGGCGCCCAGCTGATCGTTCGCGCCGGTGAAGCGCCGGTGATCAATGGCCAGGCCGAGCAGCGCATGCGGGTCGGTTGCGGCTCGGCCACGATCGGCATGTTCGCGCGCCAGTGGCTCGGCCAGGTGGATGAGGTCGTGGTGGTGGACGATCACATCACCGGGGTGCTCAGCGAACATCAGGCGGGCAAGGGGCTGAACATGCCGCCCACGGGTATCCGCCTGCGCGGCCGTCGTTCCACGCCGGGGCGCTATTTCCAGGTGGCCGGTCCGGGCTCGGGCTGGGGCGGCACCGATATCACCGATCCGCTGACCATCATCGAACATTGGGATCCGAAGGTTGCGCATCCGGGCCTGCGCATGCTGATGGTCTCGACCACCGGCGACGACGCCGCGTTTTTCGTGCTCGACGATGCCCTGATTCCGCAATCCGCACCGATGCCGGAGCCGGTGCGCAAGGTGGTCGATCGTATTGGCGAGAACTGCGAGCCGTCGCTGGCCAGCGTGGTCTTCGTGGCCGGCGCGGGCGGCAGTCTGCGCGCCGGTGTCACCGAGAATCCGGTCGGCCTCACGCGCGCGATCAAATCGATGCTGGTGCGCGTCACCTGCGGGGGCGCTCCGGCCTATGTCTGGCCGGGCGGCGGAATCACCCTGATGACCGATGTCCTGAGCATGCCGGCGCGTTCGTTCGGAACGGTGCCCACGCCGGCGATCGTGGCGCCGATCGAGTTCACGATGCGCCAGGCCGACTATCTCGCGCTCGGTGGCCATGTCCACAGCATCCGGCCGGTGAGCGAGGCGCTGGCCGGCACGCGCCATCAGACCCTTGACTGGGATGCCCGCCATGCCTGGCCGGCGTCGCCGCCCGCCGGCGGCTGAGACGGGCCAGCGTGAGCGGCGCGCGCGCGCAGCCCGTCTGGTGTTCGGATAGCGGTGCCAGCGGCCGCCGGTTCGCGGACGGCCGGCTGCATTTCCAGCACGGCCCGATCGATCTGATCATCGGGCTCGACGGAAAATCCGCGGGCCGTGACCGATGCCTGCGCCCGGGCCTGGTCCGCCTTCGAGAACCTGTTGCCGGCATTGGTGCGCCACCTGCATCTGCTGCGCCGCGAGTTGCCGGCGCAGGTGGCGGGCGCCCCTCCGGTGGTCACTGGGCAAGCCATCGCCGACCGCGTGGCGCGCCGCATGATCCTGGCATGCTGGCCGTTTCGCGAACATCGCCTGACGCCGATGGCCGCCGTTGCCGGCGCGGTTGCCGAGGCGATTCTCGAGACCATGCGGGGGCCGGGAATCGATCGGGTCTGGGTCAACAATGGCGGCGACATCGCATTGCACCTGGGCCCTGGCCGGCGTCTGCGGGTGGCCCTGGCCAGTGCGGCGGCAAGCGCGCTGCCGGTGGTGATCGAGGCGGACGATCCGGTGCGCGGCGTGGCGACCAGCGGATGGCGTGGCCGCAGTTTCTCGCTCGGCATCGCCGACGCGGTGACCGTCCTGGCCGCCGATGCGGCGTCGGCCGACGCCGCGGCCACGCTGATCGCCAATGCGGTCGATCTCGATGATCCCCGCATCGGACGGCGCCCGGCATGCGAACTCGCGCCCGATTCCGATCTCGGCGAGCGCCTGGTGACCGTCTCCGTGGATGCGCTCGATGGCGATGCCTGCGATCGCGCCATCGTGGCCGGGGCGAGACTGGCCCAAAGCATGGCAGATGCCGGGCGGATCGTGGCCGCCCGGATCGAGCTGCAGGGCCGACAGCGAATCATCGGCCACGACCGGCCGCGGTCGATGATGCTCGCCGCCCTTGCCGACGCCGGGCGCGGGCCCGGTGACGCCGGGTCCTAGCGTATTCCGATCGTGCGCCGGTGCGTTACAGTAGGGGCAACGGGCACTCGCCCGCGGTCCGCGCCCGAGTCTGCGTGGGCTCGAAGATGAACGACACCAGGAGAAACACGGATGATCAAGACGGTCAGGCGACTTCTCGTACCCGCCGTGGCGGCGGGCCTGCTGCTTACCGGAATCTCGGCGCAGGCTGCCGATCCGATCCGCATCGGCGAGATCAACAGCTACAAGCGTTTCCCGGCGTTTCTCGATCCCTATCAGCGTGGCTGGCAGCTCGCGCTGGACGAGGTCAATGCGGCGGGCGGGGTGCTCGGGCGCAAGCTTGAGTTCGTGACCCGCGATGACGGCGGCAACCCTGGCAACGCGGTGCGCATGGCCGAGGAACTGATGGCCCGCGAGCGGGTCGACATGCTCGCGGGGGGGTTCCTGTCGCACATCGGTCTGGCCCTGGCCGACTATGCCCGGCAACGCAAGACGGTCTATCTGGCCGCCGAGCCCCTGACCGACAAGATCGTCTGGGAGAAGGGTAACGAGTACACCTTCCGTCTGCGTCCCAGCACCTATATGCAGGTGGCGATGCTGGTGCCGGAGGCTGCCAAATCCGGCGCCAAGCGCTGGGCCGTGGTCTATCCGAACTATGAATACGGCCAGAGCGCCGTGGCCACGTTCAAGGCGCTGATGAACGAGGCCGCGCCCGGCATCGAGTGGGTGGCCGAGCAGGCGCCTCCGCTGGGCAAGGTCGACGCCGGCGCGGTCGCCCAGGCGCTCGAGGAAGCCAAGCCGGATGGCATCTTCAATGTCCTGTTCGGTGCCGATCTGGCCAAATTCGTGCGCGAGGGCAACACGCGCAGCCTGTTCAAAGATCGGCAGGTGGTGAGCCTGCTGACCGGCGAGCCCGAGTACCTCGATCCCCTCAAAGACGAGGCGCCGCAGGGCTGGCTGGTGACCGGTTACCCCTGGGACAAGATCGAGATGGCGTCACATAAGGCCTTCGTCGATGCCTACCAGGCTAAGTACAACGACTATCCCCGTCTTGGCTCGATGGTGGGTTACACCACGGTGAAGGCGATCGCTGCGGCTCTGGCTGCGGCCGGCAGCACGGACACGGACAAGCTGATCGCGGCATTTCGCGGTCTGCGTTTCGAGACCCCGTTCGGGCCCGCCATGTTCCGGGCACAGGATCATCAGGCGACGGTCGGTGCCTTCGTGGGTCGCACCGCGGTGGTCGACGGCCGCGGCACGATGGTCGACTTCCGCTATGTCGACGGTGCCGATGTGCAGCCGTCCGACGAGGTCGTAGCCGGATTGCGCCCCGCCGGCAAGTGATTGCGCTTCGCCCTGCCAACCGGCCGCGTCGGCGGCCGGTGTCTTCCGTGCCGGTCAGGGGGCAACGATGACCGGCTCAGGCCTTCTGGTGGCCCTGATCAACGGCCTGGCCAGCGCATCGACCTTGTTCCTGATCGCTGCCGGTCTGTCGCTGATCTTCGGCGTCACCCGGATCGTGAACTTCGCGCACGGTTCGTTTTTCATGCTGGGCATCTACCTGGCCTACACGGTCGTGTCCTGGCTGGGCGCCAGCGGCATCGCATTCTGGGCGGCCCTGCTGCTGGCGGCAGTTCTGGTCGGTGTGCTCGGCGCCCTGGTGGAGATCCTGCTGCTGCGGCGCATCTATCGGGCACCGGAGCTGTTCCAGTTGCTGGCCACATTCGCGCTCGTGCTGGTCATTCGGGATGCCGTGCTCGCCATCTGGGGCCCCGAAGACCTGCTCGGCCCGCGCGCCCCGGGGCTCGAAGGGCGGTTCATCTGCTTGGCAGGCCGTACCCAGCTATGACCTTGCCCTGATCGCCATCGGGCCGCTGGTGTTGCTGTTGCTCTGGTTGTTGCTCGCGCGAACGCGCTGGGGCACGCTGGTGCGTGCGGCCACCGAAGATCGCGAGATGGTTGGCGCGCTCGGGGTCAACCAGGCCTGGTTGTTCACCAGCGTGTTCGCCCTCGGTGCATTTCTCGCGGCGCTTGGCGGTGCACTGCAACTGCCGCGAGAACCGGCCAGTCTCGAACTCGATCTGGTGGCGCTGGGTGATGCCTTCGTGGTGGTCGTGGTCGGTGGCATGGGCAGCATCCCGGGCGCGTTTCTGGCCGCGCTGATCATCGCCGAGATCAAGGCGGTGTGCATTGCGCTGGGCCAGGTGTCATTCGCCGGCGTGGAGATCTCGTTCAGCAAGTTGACGCTGGTGGTCGAGTTCCTGGTCATGGCCGCGGTGCTGATCTGGCGTCCCTGGGGCCTGCTGGGCCGCGCGACCCCGCCCTCGCGCAATCCGGCCGAGATCGATTCGCCATTGCGACCGATGCCGTCGTCCCTGGCGATCGCGCTTGCGCTGCTGGTCATCGCGCTGGCGGCTGTGCCGTGGTTCGAGGCGCGCCTGCCCTATGCGATGGTGCTCCTGATCGACATGATGATCGCGGTGTTGTTCGCGGCCAGTCTGCACTTCATCATGGGTCCCGGCGGCATGCACTCTTTCGGTCACGCCGCCTACTTCGGGCTCGGGGCCTATGCCGCCGGGCTGGTCCTGACCCGTGCCGGGCTGCCGATGTCGGTCGCGTTGTTGCTGGCGCCCGTGTTGGCCGGTCTGGGCGCGGTGTTGTTCGGCTGGTTCGCGGTTCGGCTCTCGGGTGTCTATCTGGCCATGTTGACGTTGGCCTTTGGTCAGATCGTCTGGTCGGTCGTGTTCCAGTGGGACGACTTCACCGGCGGCTCCAACGGATTGCTCGGGATCTGGCCCGCGGCCTGGGCGAGCGAACGCGCGGTCTTCTATTGGCTCACCCTGGCCCTGACGGTACTCGGCATCGGGCTGCTGTGGCGCGCCTTGCAGGCGCCGTTCGGGTATGCGATGCGTGCGGTCCGCGACTCCCCGTTGCGCGCCGAGGCCATCGGCATCGACACGCATCGGGCGCAGTGGTTCGGCTTCATCCTGGCCGGCGCGGTCTGCGGGGTGGCCGGTGCGCTGTTCGCATTCTCCAAGGGTAGTGTGTCGCCCGAGATCATCGCGGTCGGTCGTTCTATCGATGGTCTCGTGATGGTCTTGCTGGGCGGCGTGCAGGCGCTCACCGGGCCTTGGTCGGGGCCTCCTTGTTCGTCTGGCTGGAGGACACCTTCGCACGTGAGACCGACTACTGGCGGGCGATGCTCGGCGGCGTGGTGCTGTTGCTGGTGCTGCTGTTTCCCGGCGGCATCGTCGGCAGTCTGAAGCGCCGCTTCGAAGGCGAGGGCGCATGAGCGGCCCGGCGATTCTCCAGGTCGAATCCCTGGCCAAGTCCTTTGGCGGGGTGCAGGCCGTGGCCGGCGTCAGCTTCCATGTGCTGCCTGGCGAGATGGTTGCATTGATCGGCCCCAACGGTGCCGGCAAGTCCACCTGTTTCAACATGCTCAACGGCCAGCTACGCCCGGATGCCGGCAGGGTCAGGGTGGCCGGCGCCGAGATCACCGGGCTTGCACCGCGTCATGTCTGGCGGCTCGGCGTCGGGCGCACCTTTCAGATCACGGCAACCTTCGGCTCGATGACCGTGCGTGAGAACGTCCAGATGGCGTTGCTGTCGCATCACCGTGAGCTGCGACGTTTCTGGCGCGCCGCGCGCGAGCGCCATCGACCCGCCGCGGATGCGCTGCTGGCGAGGGTTGGGCTGGGCGAACAGGCCGATCGCGCGGCGGCGGTGCTGGCCTATGGCGATCTCAAGCGTCTGGAACTGGCGATCTCGCTGGCCCATGCGCCGCGCCTGTTGCTGATGGACGAGCCCACCGCGGGAATGGGCCCCGGCGAGCGGATCGAACTGATGGCCCTCACCGAACGTATCGCGCGCGCCAGTGGCATGGCGGTGCTGTTTACCGAGCACGACATGGACGTGGTTTTCGGGCATGCCGATCGCGTATTGGTGCTCGATGGCGGCAGGCTGATTGCGGAGGGTGAGCCCGATCATGTGCGCGCCGATCCACGGGTGCGCGAGGTCTATCTGGGCTCGCGGGCCTGAGTCGAACCAACACACGGCAAACTCACTGTCACGACATGCTCTCCGTTTCCGGCATCCACACCTACTATGGGCGCGCGCACATCCTGGCCGATGTCTCGCTGAGCGTGACTCCCGGCGAGGTGGTCGTGTTGCTCGGGCGCAATGGCGCAGGCAAGACCACGACCATGAAGTCGATCATGGGCCTGGTGCCGCTGCGTGCGGGGCGGGTGGAATTCGCCGGCCAGCCGATCCATGGTCTGGCGCCGTTCCGGATCGCGCGCCTCGGGCTCGGCTATGTCCCGGAAGACCGGCGCGTGTTCACCAGCCTGACGGTTCGCGAGAACCTCGAGATCGGCCGCCAGGCACCCCGCGCGGATGCCACTCCCTGGACATGGGAACGAATCAGCCAGCTGTTCCCGAACCTGGCCGGCATGCCGCAGCGGCTGGGAGGACGGATGTCCGGCGGCGAGCAGCAGATGCTGACGATCGCGCGCACGCTGATGGGCAATCCAAGCTGTCTGTTGCTCGATGAACCCTCCGAGGGCGTGGCACCCGTTATTGTCGATCTGATGGCCGACGCGGTTCGGCGGCTCAAGCAAGAGGGTGTGGGCATTCTGCTGTCCGAGCAGAATCTGCATTTTGCGCAGTCGGTCGGTGATCGCGCCTACATCATTGAAAAGGGGCGCATCCGCTATCAGGGCACGATGGCCGAACTGGCCGCGCACGACGAGGTACGCGAGCAATATCTGGCCCTCTGAACGACCGAGTGCCGGCGACCGTCTTCTGCCCCTCGTGTCAGTGCGACGGGCGGTGCGACGGGTGGTGCGACGGGCGGTGCGACGGGCGGTGCCCAGACGATGCGGGCCCGTCGGCGCCCTGACATCCGATTCGCCGTCACCGCGCAGATTTGACCGGGCTATTCGCTGCTTTGCGCGTGATCGCGCGGGCCGTATGCGCGGCAGAATCGGGCCAATGATCGGCACTCATGACTTCTTCCGCCGCAAAGCCGCCCAGCGAATCGCAATCGCAAGCGTGCTGCTGGCGCTGTTGATCGCGCCGATGGCCTGGTATGTCGCCAAGGAAAGCGCGGAAGAAGAGGTGGTCGCGCTGGCCTCAGAGGAGTCGAATCGATTTCTGCGCCAGTTCGATGCGCTTGAGTTGTCGGGGCCGCAGGCGCAGGCCAGATCGGTGGCAGCAGCCAACTCGATCGTGGGCGGTCTGTTCGATATCGTCGAGATCTATGGCCCGTCGGGCGAAAAGCTTGCCGAGACGACGACCCGCCTCGGTCATCGGCTCGAGGGAAAGCTGCCCAAGCACGGCAAGCCGAGCTACACGGAACCCTCGTACGAGAGTCTTGAGACGCGCGACGGAGAATGGTTGCTGCGCGTGTTTATTCCCCTGCGCGCCGACGGCTCGCCTACGGTGACCGGCTACTTCGAGGGCGTGAGAGTCGTCCCCGACTGGCAGCACCGGGCGATCCAGCTCGCGGCCTTCAAGGCGTCGATGCTCGCTGCTCTGGCGGCCTTGCTCTGTGGCGTGGCGATCTATCCGATCGTCGTGCATCTTTCGGCCGACAATCATCGCAAGACCCTGGAGGTGCTCGATTCCCATATCTCGATGATGGAGGCTCTGGGACGGGCGATCGCCAAGCGCGATTCGGATACCGGTGCGCACAACTATCGGGTGGCCTGGATCGCGGCCAGGATCGGTGAGCAGCTCGGGGTGTCGGGCAGCCGGATGCAGGCGCTGATCGCGGGCAGCTTTCTGCACGATGTCGGCAAGATCGGCATCTCCGACACCATCTTGCTCAAGCCCGGCAAGCTCGATGAGCAGGAAATGGCCACGATGCGCACGCATGTGGCCCAGGGCGAGGAGATCGTCAAAGGTATGGGCTGGCTCGATGGCGCCAATGAGGTGGTCAGTGCGCATCACGAAAAATGGGACGGCAGTGGCTACCCGAGACAGCTCGCCGGGCCGCAGATCCCGTTGTCGGCGCGAATCTTCGCGATCGCCGATGTCTTCGATGCGCTGAGCTCGAAGCGTCCTTACAAGGAACCGATGCCATTCTCGGAGGTGATGGAGATCCTTCACCGCGATACCGGGCGCCATTTTGATCCGGATGCGATGGCGGCATTCGAGCGCGTGGTCGAGGACGTCCGCGACAAGCTCAACGATGGCAGCGAGCAGCGCGCCCGCGAACTGCTGCAAGGCGTGATCCGGAGTCACTTCGCGGTCTGAGGTAAGGCACCCGGGCGGCGGTATGATCGGCGAAGCGGCGCATCTTTCCCGCGCCGAGTCCCGGGGGCCGGATTGCCGTCGTCGCATCGACAACATGATCTCTTGGCCGCGTTCGAGTCTGGCGCCGTCGCTGGCGTGAGTCTGAGCGCGCCGCGCATAGACACCCATCTCAGCCATGTGTTTCTCACCCGCGAGCGCGCCTACAAGCTCAAGCGCGCGGTGCGTCTGCCATTCGTCGATTTCTCCACCATCGAGCGGCGCCGGGCGGCCTGTGAGGCCGAGCTGGCTGTGAATCGCCGCATGGGCAGCCGCCTGTATATCGGCGTGTTGCCGGTCATCGCCGACGGTGCCGGCGCGTTTCGCCTTGGCGGTGCCGGTGAGCCGATAGACTGGGTGGTCGAGATGCATCGCTTTGACCAGTCATTGCAGTTCGATGAACTCGCGCGCGCGAATCGGCTGACCGCGCCGTTGATCGAGGCTAGCGCGGATCGCATCGCGCAGGCGCACGCCGCGCTCGCGCCGCAGCGAGATGACGCGCTGGCGCCAGACTATCCCGCCCTGATCGACACGCTATTCGAAACCGATGTTCATGGCCGCACTCGGCATGGGCTCGCGCGGCCCGGTGGCGAGCTCTTTCGGGCGTTGCGCGACGAGCACCGGCGCCTTGCCGCTCTGCTCGAGCAACGGCGCCTGGGCGGGCAGGTGCGTCGCTGCCATGGAGATCTGCATTTGCGCAATCTCTGCATCTTCGATGGCGAACTGACGATGTTCGATGCGCTCGAGTTCGATGACCGGCTGGCCACCATCGATGTGCTCTACGACCTCGCGTTCCTGTTGATGGATCTACGCTTTCGAGGTCTCGATCTGCTGGCCAATCTGGCCATGAATCGCTACTGGGACAGAGCGTCGCAGCCGCCGGCCGCGCTGGCGACCCTGCCATTTTTCATGGCTTTGCGGGCGTGCGTGCGCATGGCGGTGGCCTCGGAGGCGGGCGATGCCGGTGAGGCCGACCGGTATCAGGTGCTGGCCGGGGAACTCCTGCGGCGACCGACGCCGCGCCTGGTGGCGATCGGTGGTCTGTCGGGCGTTGGCAAGTCGGTTATCGCACGCCAGGTGGCCGCGCGCCTGCCCGGGCCGGCCGGCGCACGCCTGCTCAGAACCGATGTCCTGCGCAAGCAGCGAGACTCGGAACACCCACCGGAGATGTTCACCGCGGGCGCTGCCGACTATACCCCGGGCGCGCGGGCGAAGGTCTATGCGGCGATGTTCGCCCAGGCCGCCGAGGCGATTGCGGCCGGCTCTGCGGTGATTCTGGATGCCACCTTTCAGAACGATGCTGCGCGCAGCTTGCTCTCGCGCCATGACCAGGGCGCCATCGGCATCTGGCTCGATGCGCCTTTGGGGTTCGCCTGCGGCGGATCGCAGCCCGCAGCGGCGATGCCTCGGACGCCGGTGTCGATGTGGCCATGGCGCAGCAACTACCGGCCGAGCTCGGTGGCCGATGGCATCGGGTCGATGCCGACGGCTCGATCGAGATCGTGGCCGAACGCGTCATGCAGTGTCTGGCATGATCCCCGACGCGCTTACCGGGCCGGCCTGGGCAGCGTCTGCCAGGCCTTGACGGTGCGCAACCGACGTGCGTCACGGCCGATGCCAAGTACCGGGCGGTCGCGTCGCCAGCGACTGGCGTGCGCATCATCATGTCGTGCCCAGAACTCGTCGCTCTGATCGATCAGGTCGCCGGCCAGCGCGAGCGCTCCGGCGGCGAGCAGGATCGTCTGGGTGTCTGTGGGGGGTTCCGATGTGCATTGGTGCAGGGAGGCGATGACAGACAGGACGCGTTGCCGCCACCGGCTTGGCCAGTCTAGCCGGTGGCCCCGGGCGAGCAGGAAGGCAAGCGTGCAACCGGTGATGAAGAGGTCCTCGCGCAGCCTGAAGGGCTTTGCATGGTCGCCGTAGCCGTCGCCCGCGATGATCTGACCGGGGGCGATCGCCACCGCATCGAAGCTCACTGCGCAATGGCCCATCTCGGGAATGAACGGCTGGGGGCGGGGTTCGCTGCGTCGTACGCCAGCGGCATCGCTGGGCACCCGCACGATCACGAGGCTGCCGGGGCCGCGTGACGGCGCGTTGGGCGGTCGCGCGAGCACGAACATGTCGAGTTCGCCCACGGACGACAGCAGCCAGGACTTGCGCCCGCTCAGGGTGTTGCCGCCATCGGCGGTCTCCAGCCGGGTCTCGATCTCGGTCATGCGGCGACCGGATTCATTCGCACACAGCGCGCCGATGCGGGTTGCACCCCGGGTCACGCGTCCACCGAAGGCTTGTTGCAGGGCGCCCTGATAGCCGGTGAAGAACACCCATGCCATCCGGTCGGCACGCATGGCGGTGGCGACCGCGGCTGCGAATGCATCTTGTTCGGGTTGGGCGGCGAGCGAAGCCCGCCAGTGCGTGATCCAGGCGTCGGCGGTTTCGCAATCGGGCGCCTGCGCCGCGCTGAGCAGGGTGTCGAGCAAGCGTTCCATGTGCCGGCTCAATGGCCCCAGCGCATCGCGATCAGATCGGCTTCGCGCGCGAGCGATAGCAGGCGATCGAGCGTGCGCGCCGACAGCGGCTGCTGCGGGTGACGGACATGATCGCTCTTGATGACGCCACCGGCCTTGAAAACCGCCTTGGTGGCGCGCAGCCCGCACTGGCGGTTTTCATGATTGATAAGCGGTAGGCAGCGTTGCCAGTGTTCAAGTGCGGCGGCCTGATTGCCGGCAAGATATTCGGTGATGATCGGGCGGATCCGCTCGGGTTGCAGCGCCGAGGTCATGCTGCCGGTGGCCCCGGCGTCGAGGTCCGCAAGCAGCGTGACACCCTCTTCGCCGTCATAGGGGCCGGCGACATGTTCGCCGGCGGCGGCGATCAGCGCAGCCAGCTTGTCGGCGGCGAACGGGCATTCGATCTTGAAGCAGGAGACGTTGCCGAGCTCACGCGCCATGCGCGCGAGCAGCTCTACCGACAGGGTGACTCCCGACAGCGGCGCATCCTGCACCATGATCGGAATGGTGATCGCCGCATCCACGGCGGCGAAATGTTCAAAGATGCCTTGCGGACCGGGATAGAGCCCGGCGCCATGGTAGGGCGGCATCATCATCACCATCGCAGCGCCCATCGCCTGCGCCTGTCGCGCGCGCTCACGGACAATGACCGTGTTGTAGTGGCTGATCGTCACGATGATCGGTACCCGCTGCGCCGCATGCTCGAGGCAGAGCCGGCTCAGGCGAGCGCGCTCGTCGTCCGAGAGCACGAACTGCTCTGAGTAGTTGGCCAGAATGCAGATGGCGTCCGCCCCCTGGTCGATCATGCAGTCGATTACCCGACGCATACCGTCTTCGTCGAGCCTGCCGTCTTCGAGAAACGGGGTGGGGGCCACGGGCAGAATGCCGCGTAGTGGCATGCTCATCATGATGTCTCCGTGCGCGGCAATGGACGACTGTTGCGAAGATGTTCTCATATCCCCGCACTGTTGAGTGCGTCGCTGTCCGGTCCCAGTGCCGTGGGCGCAATGCCAATCAATTCGTTGTCGATCGGAGCACCTTTGGCCGTCGCGTCGCGTTCAAGATTATGGGTTTGAGGCAACGAAGGGGGCGATTTCGGCCGACAGCTGCCCGACCCGTTCATCGGTCAGCGCAGGATCCCGGGTTTCCACCACCAAACGCAGCAGGGGTTCGGTGTTGGACGCCCTCACGCAGAACCACCAGTCGCGGTACTCGACGCGAACCCCGTCGATATCGAGCGTGGATTTGATCGCGCCCATCGTCGGCGCCTTGCTTGCGAGATGCCGGATTGCGGCGTCGGTGTCGCTGACCCGGAAGTTGATCTCACCACTGCCGTGATAACGACGGATCACCGCGATCAACGACGAGAATGATCCGCGGCCGCTCGACTTCCAGCGGCCGAAGACGTCGAGCACCAGCAACATCGCCAACATCGCCGAATCGCTGTACGCGAAATCCCGGAAGTAGTAGTGGCCCGCCAACTCGCCGCCGAGGGTGGCATCGAGTTCACGCAAGCGCGCCGAGCCATTGGCGCGTCCCACTTTCCAGGTGTCGATCGTCGCGCCACGTGGTAACAGGTACTCCGCAACGGAACGCGAGCTACGCAGGTCCTGAACCACGGTGATGTTGGGTTCGCCGCGCGACAGGAAATAATCGGCGAGCACTGCAAGGATCAGGTCGGGTGGCGCCATCGCGCCAGTCTCGTCCAGGAAGAAGACCCGGTCGGCGTCGCCATCGAACGCGATCCCCAGGTCACAGCCGTGTTCGCGGACATGATCCGCCAGCGCCTCGCGGTTCTTCGGATTCAGTGGGTCGGGGCCGTGATTCGGAAAGCGTCCATCGAGATGCTCGAACAAGTAATCGGCCGATTCACCAAGCAACTCGCGCGCGAACAGTCCGCCCATGCCGTTGCCTGTGTCCACCGCGAGTTTCAGGCCCTTCAGTGAGGGCAGGTAGGCCCGCAGAAAGCTCAGATAACGTTCTCTTTCGTGGATGACCCGCACCCGCCCACGCTTCGCGACCGGTGCGACCGCTTCCCCGCGTACCCATCGCTCGAGCCGCTTCAGGCCGGCCTCTGCGCCGATCGGCCTCGAGCCGGGCCCGGAGATTTTGAAGCCGTTGTGATTGGGCGGGCTGTGCGAGGCCGTGATGCAGACCGAGCCCGCATAGGCCAGTTCTGCCGTCAGCCAGTAGACCATCGGCGTTGTGGCCAGACCAACATCATCGACATCTGCGCCGGCATCGCAGATGCCGCGCGCAAGCGCCTGAAAAAGCTCCGGAGAGCTCTCTCGGCAGTCACGTCCGACGAGCAGTCGATCGGCATTCAGCAGACGGGGCAGGAAGAAGCCAATTCGATAGGCGTCGTCGATGCCAAGTTCGTTCGCGAACATCCCGCGGATATCGTAGGCGTGAAAGAGGCTCATCCTGTTCATTGTTGGCAACGACGGCGCCTTCGCAGGAGGGCCTTTCGGTCAGCGCGGGTGGCTGAACGCGGGCGACCCTCCACCAAAGGATCATCCCATGTTAGGGGTAATGCACGAAACCTGTGGCAACTAACGGTAGCCGCTGTCGCAATTTCGACGCGTTCCATTTTTCGCGAGTGCCGAACTCCCGCAGGGATGTCGGCTCGCGGCTCATCACGCCAGAGTGCCGTCATGGGCCCGTGAGGTACTTCGACGAGCTGCCAGGGGGCGTTGTGCGTCCGATGCCAGACTGAGCCATACTGCGGGTTCAGATCCGTCCCGTGGCAACGGCCGGAGGACATTTCCCGAGGCACGTCCCGCGTCCATGATCATCTCGTCGCTGCTCGATACCGACCTGTATAAATTCACGATGATGCAGGTGGTGCTGCATCAATTCCCGGGTGCCCGGGTTGAATATAAGTTTCGGTGTCGCACGCGGGGCGTGGATCTGACCCCCTTCGTCGCTGAGATCCGCGAGGAGATCGACAATCTCTGCACCCTGCGTTTTCGCGAACGCGAACTCGAGTATCTTCGTCAGTTTCGATTCCTGAAGAGTGACTTCATAGATTTTCTGGGGCTTTTCCAGATGAATCAGAAGTACATTTCCGTGCGGCCATCCGCGGCGAACAATGGTGAAATCGATATCGAGGTGCGCGGGCCCTGGCTGCACACGATCCTGTTCGAGATCCCGGTTCTGGCAATCGTCAACGAGATTTACTTCCGGCGTCATGCGCCGACACCCGACTACGGCGAAGGGCGCCGACGCCTCGAAGACAAGATCGCCAAGGTGACCGACCGCAGCGACCTGCTCGACATGCGCATCGCCGATTACGGCACGCGCCGGCGCTTTCGCGCCTCTGGCATGAGGAATTGCTGCTGACCTGCCGGGAGAATCTCGGCCCGGTGTTCGCCGGCACCTCGAATGTCTTCTACGCAATGAAACATGGTCTGACGCCGCTGGGCACGATGGCACACGAGTACCTGCAGGCAGCGCAGGCGCTTGGTCCGCGCTTGCGCGACTCCCAGGTTTTCGGTTTCGAAGTCTGGGCTCGTGAGTATCGCGGTGACCTGGGCATTGCATTGTCAGATGTCTATGGCATGGACGCCTTTCTGCGTGACTTCGATCTTTACTTCTGCAAACTCTTCGACGGCGCGCGTCACGACTCGGGAGATCCCTTTCAATGGGGCGAAAGGCTGATCGCCCACTATGAAAAGAACCGGGTCGATCCCCGTACCAAGACACTGATCTTTTCGGATGCGCTGACATTCCCGCTGGCAATCCAACTATTCGAGCGCTTTCACGGGCGTTGCGGCCTGGCATTCGGCATCGGTACCAACCTCACCAATGACCTCGGTTACACCCCGTTGCAAATCGTGCTCAAGATGGTCCGCTGCAACGATCAGCCTGTCGCCAAGCTCTCGGATACGCCGGCCAAGAATATGTGCGAGGACGAAGGCTACATGAGCTATCTGCGACAGGTGTTCGGAATTCCGGCGCCTGGGAGCAGTGGCTCGCCTGGTGCATGAGCCGCGTTGGCCACCTTGCCATGGTTCCTTGTTGCGGGTGCGGCGCAGACAATCGTGCATCCGTTCGAATCTGTGCCGGCAATGATTAGAATCGCAGCGTGAACAGCCTGCTTCCCATCATCCTTTTGCTGCCGGTCTGCGCCGGCGTCCCGCTTGCCGCCTGGGCGCCGCGCGCGCTCGGCCGGGGCGCCGCCATGGTGTCGGTGTCCCTGGCGGTGGGTTGTGCGCTGCTGCTGCTGCTGTCTCAGGGCGGGCTCGTGATGTCGGGCGAGGTTGCCGCCTGGTCGCTGCCCTGGATTCCTTCCCTGGGCATCGATATCGACCTGCGCCTGGATGCGCTGGCCTTCCTGTTCTGCTTCCTGATTCTGGCCATCGGCATCCTGATCGTCGTCTATGCGTACTACTACCTCCACGACCACGATCCGCTCGACAAGTTCTACATCACATTGATGGTGTTCATGATGGCGATGCTGGGCATCGCCTTGTCGGACAACCTGGCAACTCTGGTGGTTTTCTGGGAGCTGACCTCGCTGTCCAGCTTCTTCCTGATCGGCTATTGGAACCGCAATGCGGATTCCAGGCGCTCCGCACGGGTGGCTCTGTGGGTCACCGGTGGCGGCGGCCTGGCCCTGATCGCCGGGGCGGTTCTGCTCGGCCAGATCGGCGACAGCTATCGGATCAGCGAACTGACGCTTCGCTCGGCCCAGATCGTCGATGATCCCCGATACGCCTGGGTATTGGTCCTGATCCTGCTCGGTGCATTCACCAAGAGCGCCCAGTATCCGTTCCACTTCTGGCTGCCCGCGGCGATGGCCGCGCCCACGCCGGTGTCGGCGTATCTGCACTCGGCCACCATGGTCAAGGCGGGCCTGCTGCTGGTGGCCAAGCTGCATCCGGTGATCGGCGGCACCGAACTGTTCACCGGGCTGGTGTCGGGTTTTGGCCTGCTGACCCTGGTGATGGCCGCGATCACCGCGGTGTTCAAGCACGATCTGAAGGGGCTGCTCGCGTATTCCACGATCAGCCATCTGGGCATCATCATGTTCCTGCTGGGGCTGTCCAAGCCCCTGGCGGCGGTGGCGGCGGTCTTTCACATCCTGAACCATGCGTCGTTCAAGGCGGCGTTGTTCATGAGCGCCGGCATCATCGACCACGAGGCCGGAACCCGTGATGCCCGTCGCCTGGGCGGGCTCTGGCGATTCATGCCGGTCACCATGGTTCTGGCCACGCTGGCCGCCTGCGCGATGGCCGGCATTCCGCCGTTCAACGGATTCATCTCCAAGGAGATGTTCTTCGAGCAGGCACTCGAGATCGACACGGTCGACTGGCTGGCCACGATCGCGCCCTTCGCCGTGGTTCTCGGCGGCGCGTTCAGCGTGGCCTACTCGGTGCGCTATATCCACGACACCTTCTTCAATGGCGAGCCGCGTGATGTGCCCGGTCACCCGCACGATCCGCCCGTCGGCATGCGCATGCCCGTGATCCTGCTGGTAATCGTCTGCGTGCTGGTCGGTCTGATGCCGGCCCTGCTCGCCCAGCCTCTCGTTCGTCAGACGGCCATCGCGATCAGCGGCCCCGGCGCTGTCGTGCCCGAATTTCATCTGAGTCTCTGGCATGGCCTGAACTGGCCGCTGCTGATGAGCGCCATCGCCGTGGCGGCCGGGGTCGGCATCTATATGTCGTTGCAGAAGCGTTTCTCGCTGCACTCGCTGAACGATGATGTGGTTTCCGCCCGGCGCGTCTTCGAGAGCATGATCCGCAATCTGATCGGCCGCGCGGTTCGTACCACCGCGGCGATCGACAAGGGTTCGTTGCAGCGCAGCCTCGGGCTGATCATCGTGTTTCTGGTGGCCGGCCCGTTGATCGTGCTGACGCTGGGGCCGGGCAGCGGTTCGCCGATCGCCGCGGGTCCGCGCCCAACCATGCCGGCGGATGCGGTCTCGATAGCGGTCTGGTTGGCCGTGATCGCCGGGTCGCTGGGCACGGTCTGGTGGCGTCGCGACCACGTCAAGATGATCATCTCGATGGCCGTGGTCGGATTCTGCACTGTGCTCGGCTTCGTGCGTTTCTCGGCGCCAGATCTGGCGCTGACGCAATTCTCGGTCGAGGTGGTCTCGACAGTCCTGCTTTTCATGGGCCTGGCATTGCTGCCGCTCTCCAACTCGATGCGCACGCGCCGCCCGCTGCGCCGGGCCTGGCATGCGGTCCTCTCGGTGTTCAGCGGTCTTGGCATCGGCTGGCTCGCCTATGCGGCCATGACCCGGGATCGCGACTCACTGGCCTGGTACTACCTCGAGCGTAGCTACGCCGAGGGCGGCGGGCGTAATGTGGTCAATGTGATCCTGGTCGATTTCCGTGGCTTTGACACCATGGGTGAAATCACGGTGCTGGGCATCGCCGCACTCGGCGTGTTCGCCTTGCTGGATGGCATCCGCCTGACCCGTCGCGAGATGGATCCGGGCAGACCCTGGGTGCGCGAGGTCACGCCGCTGATGCTGCGTGTGGTGGCCGGCTGGATGCTGCCGCTGGCTTTGATGGTGGGGCTCTACATCTTTTTGCGCGGCCACAATGCGCCCGGCGGCGGCTTCATTGCCGGCCTGGTGGTGTCCGTGGCCTTGCTGATTCAGTACATCGCCTTCGGCGTGCGCGATACCGAGGCACGGCTGCCGATCCGCTATGACCGGCTGGCCGGCGTCGGCCTGTTGATCGCGGCGTTCACCGGGGTCGGCAGTTTCCTGCTCGGCTATCCTTTCCTGACCAGTTACACCGCGCATCCGGTGTTGCCGGTCCTTGGCGAGGTCGGCCTCGCAACCGCGGCCCTGTTCGATCTCGGCGTGTTCCTGCTGGTGATCGGTGCCACGCTGCTGACGGTGCTGACCCTCAGTCGGGTCAGCGGCAGCGACGATCCGGCCGATGCGAGGCGGGCGAAGCTGCTCGGAGACGCCTGATGGAGTTTCTCGTGGCATCCGCATTGGCGATGGTGACCGGCTGCGGCGTGTTTTTGATTCTGCGTGGGCGCACGGTGCCTGTGATCGTCGGCCTGTCGTTGCTGGGCTATGCCGTCAATTTCTACATCTTCGTGATGGGACGCCTGGTGAGCGGATCACCGCCGATTCTCGGCGAGGGCGAGTTGCCGATCGCCGATCCTCTGCCTCAGGCGCTCGTGCTGACCGCGATCGTGATCGGTTTCGGGATGACCGGTTTCATTGTCGAGCTGGCGCTGCGCGCATATCGTGAAACCCGCAGTGATCATGTCGACGCCGGCCGGGGGCTGCCCGGTGCGGCGCCGATCGAGCTCGATGTCGAGCGTCGCGAGGCCGGTTCGCTCGACGAGCGACGTGCGTCGGTACTCGCGGGCGGTGATGTCGGTGCGGCTGCCAATGCGCTGCTCGATGCCCGCGGTGCCGATTCACGCTCGGCCGCGCCAGACGGGGGAGAGCGCTGATGGCGGGGCCGATCGGGCCGGCGCCCCTGCCGGTCAGTCTCGATGCGCATCTGATCGCGCTGCCGATTCTGATTCCCCTGATCGCGGGTGCGCTGGCCGCCGCGGTCGGCGGACGCAATCGCACGCTGAGCCGCGTGATCGGCATGCTGGCGATGATCGCGCATCTGTCGGTCACGATTCAGCTCTACCTGGTGGCGCAGACCGATCTCATCCAGGTCTATGCGATGAGTAACTGGCCGGCGCCTTTCGGGATCGTGCTGGTCCTCGACCGTCTCAGTGCCACGATGCTCCTGCTGACCAGCTCACTGGCCCTGGCCGGACTGGTCTACTCCAACGCCGCCTGGAGTGCCGAGGGGCGCCGTTTCCAGGCGCTCTGGCAGTTTCAGCTGATGGGTCTCTGTGGCGCCTTCCTCACCGGTGACCTGTTCAATCTGTTCGTGTTCTTCGAAGTCTTGCTGGCGGCCTCTTATGCGTTGCTGTTGCACGGTGGTGGTCGCGCCCGTGTCGGCGCCACCTTCCATTTCGTGGTTATCAACCTGACCGCCTCGGCCGTGTTCCTGGTGGCCGTGTCCACACTCTATTCGGTCACGGGTACGCTGAACATGGCGCATCTGTCCGAGGCGATCGCGTCGGTCCCGGCGGATGACGTGGGCATCGTCGCGGTGGCGGGCATCCTGTTGCTTGGGGTTTTCCTGATCAAGTCAGGCCTGGTGCCGTTTCACTTCTGGATCCCGGCCAGCTATGGCTCGGCGGCCGCCCCGGTGGTGGCGCTGGTGGTGGCCAAGATCGGTGCCTATGCGATCGTGCGTGTCTATCCGCTTCTGTTCGGACAGTTCGACGGCGTGGCTGGTGCCCCGGCCGAGACCCTGGCCGAGCTCGCGCGGCCGTGGGTGGTGGTGCTGGCTATGTTGACGCTGGCGGTCGGCTCGGCCGGCGCGCTGGCCTCGCAGACGCTGCGTCAGCTGGCGGCCATGCTCACGCTGGTCTCGATCGGCACGCTTTTCGTGCCGTTGGGGCTGGCCACGCCGGCCTCGCTGTCTGCGGCTTCCTACTATCTGGTGCATTCCACCATTGCCACCGCGATGCTGTTCCTGGTCGCCGAATGGGTTGGCACCCACCGGGGCGAACAGGGCGACCGCCTGCGTCCGGGGCGGCCGATCTCACATCCGCTCCTGATCGGCGGCGCCTTGCTGTGGGCGATGATCAACTCCGTCGGTCTGCCGCCGACATCGGGCTTCATCGGCAAGCTGATGGTGCTCGAGAGCATCGGCGACGATCACTGGGTGGGCTGGCTTTGGGCGGCGATTCTGATCTCGAGCTTCTGCTCGCTGGTGGCGGTGTCACGCGCGCTGAGTCTGTTGCTCTGGAACGGTGTGACCGATGATCCCGGCCTGGGTTCGCCGCCGGTGCCCGCGACCCCGCACCAGGAGCATCTGCTCACCCCGGTGCAGGGCGCGCAAGCGCGCGCCGTGGGGGCCGTGCTGGCCACCGCCACGGTGCTGGCGCTGAGCCTCGTGCTGGTGGTCGATGCGGGGGGCCTGCGCCGCGAGACCGACCGCCTGGCCACCCAGATCTTTGATCGCGAGGCCTACCGGGCGGCGGTGCTCGGTCGCGGCCGGGAATCGCTGCAGCCGTTCTTGCGGCCATCGCCGGCCGCGCAGGTTCCGGGGGCGCGTTGATGCGACTCTTACCGATGCCCTGGTTGTCACTGGCGCTGTTGCTCGCCTGGCCCCTGCTGCTTGGCGAGTTGAGCGGGCTGATCGTGATCGGCGCCTTCCTGCTGGCCTGGTTGTTGCCATTGCTGACCGTGCGTTTCGTGCCCGAGGGGGCCAGCGCGGGCCGGCCTCGTGAAATTCTGCGTCTCGGCTGGGTGGTCCTGCATGACATCGTTCAGAGCAACATCGTGGTTGCCCGGCTCGTGCTCGGCGATCCGTCCCGGTTGCGGCCGGTGTTCGTCGAGGTGCCGGTGCATACGCGCCACCCCTATGTCGTCAACCTGCTGGCCAGCATCATCACAATGACGCCGGGCACCGTGTCTTCGCGGGTGATCGAGCCCGACGATTCGCCTACCGGGATGCCGATCATCATCGTGCATGCGCTCGATTGCGATGATCCCGAAGGGCTGGTCGCGGATATCAAGGCGCGCTATGAGGCGCCATTGCTGGAGATCTACCGATGCTCGCCTTCGCCTTGAACGTCGGCTACCTGGCCTTTGCCCTGGCGGTCCTGCTGGCCATGTGGCGTCTGCTGCGCGGGCCGGATGCCACGGATCGGTTGCTGGCGCTGGACACGCTCTATACCAACGCACTGGCGCTGGTGCTGCTGATTGCGATCAGCCAGGCGCCGGATGGGCGTTCGGTTTTTTTCGAGGTGGCTTTGTTGATCGCCCTGCTGGGTTTCGTCGGCACCGTGGCCGGCGCGCGCTTTCTGGCGCGCGGCGACGCCATGGAATAGGGGGGCCTCATGGGCGTCATCATCGAGTGGCTGGCCGCCTTGCTGATTCTGGTCGGTGCCTTCTTCGGCCTGACCGGAAGCCTCGGCCTGGTACGGCTGCCGGATTTCTTCTGTCGCCTGCATTCGCCGACCAAGTCCTCGACCCTGGGCGTGGGTTCGGTGTTGCTCGCGGCCCTCGTGCTGCCCATGGCCCACGGCGGTTTTCCCGGGTTGGTGGAACTTCTGCTGACCTTGTTCGTGTTCATCAGTGCACCGGTCTCGGCTAATCTGCTGAGCCTGGCCGCATTGCGTCTGAGCGGGCTCGATGCCGAGCATGGCGGTGCTGCCGATACGCGAGGCAGCGTCGACGACGCTGGTGCCCCGGATGTCGACCCGGCGGGTGGGGCCCGCTGATGCCGACTCGCGCGCTGTATCGCGAGGATGCCTCACTGCGCGTCTGTGAGTCGCGCATCACACATGTGTTCGACGATGGCTTCGAGCTCGAGGCCACGGTGTTCTATCCTCACGGCGGGGGGCAGGCCGGTGATACCGGTCGGATCCGGCTCGCCGACGGCCGTGTGATCGATATCAGCGATACGGTGAAATCGCGTCGCGAGGGCGCCACGCCCGACGACGCCTGCCACAAGCCGGTCGATCCCTCGGTGCTGACCGGGCTCGTGCCCGGCCAACCGGTTCAGGCCGAGATCGACTGGCCGCGACGTCACCGGATGATGCGCTTTCATACCAGCACGCATCTGCTTTGCGCGCTGATTGCCCACCCGGTCAACGGCTGCTCGATTCAGCCCGACTATGCGCGTATAGATTTCGACATGACCGAAGCGCTCGACAAATCGGCGATTCAGCGCGGTCTGGATGCCCTGATCGCGGCCGGGCATCCCTGTACCAGTGAATGGATCGATGACGACGCGCTGCGTGCTCAGCCCGAGCTGGTACGCACGATGTCGGTGGCCCCGCCGCTGGGTTTCGGCAGGGTTCGTCTGTTGCGCATAGCCGGCGTCGATCTGCAGCCCTGTGGTGGCACACACGTATCCAACACCGCCGAGATAGGCGATGTGCGAATCGCGAAGATCGAGAAGAAGAGCGCCCGCACCCGCCGCCTGACGCTTCGCTTCGGAGAATCCTGATGACCGAGCACACCGAACCGGCCAGCCCGCAGCAAGTTCTGGATTTCTGGTTCGGCGCACCGGGTTCGCCCGAGTACGGCACGCGGCGCTCGGTCTGGTTCACCAAGTCGGATGCCTTCGACGACGAGATCCGGGGGCGCTTTGGTGCCACGATCGAGGCCGCACTCGGCGGCGCCTGTGGCGCCTGGGCCGATGAGCAGGCGCCAGTGGCGCATCACCTTGCGCTCATCGTGTTGCTCGACCAGTTCACGCGCAATGTCTTTCGCAACTCGGCACGTATGGTGGCAGGGGATCCGATCGCGCTGAAAGTCGCGCAAGACCTGGTGGCGCGCGGCGCCGACCGGCGTCTGGCGCCGATCCAGCGCTGGTTCTGCTATCTGCCCTACGAGCATGCCGAAGACCTGCGCATCCAATATCGGTCGCTGGCGCTGTTCGCGGATCTGGCAGGCGAGTCCGGCATGGGCGATGTTTTCGAATGGGCACGCAAGCATCAGGTGATCATTGCGCGCTTCGGTCGTTTCCCGCATCGTAACGAGTTGCTCGGCCGCCCGAGCTCGGCCGCGGAGGTCGAGTTCCTGAAGGGGCCCGATTCTTCGTTCTAAAGGGAATCCATCGTGAACCATGCGTTGCTGCTCGCGCATCTGGCAGGCGTCATCATCTGGATCGGCGGCATGTTCTTCGTGCTCGCCTGCCTGCGGCCGGTGGTCCATGATCTGCAGCCACAGCAACGCGCTCCCCTGATGGCCGCGGTGCTCGGCCGCTTCTTTGGCTGGGTCGGCCTGGCCGTCGTGCTCATCTGGGCCAGCGGGGCCACACGACTGGCGCAGCTCGGCATGGCGGGTGCCCCCGCGGGGTGGCATGCGATGCTGCTCACAGGCACGATCATGACCGTGATCTTCATCGTGATACGGATTCGGCACTTCAACCGCCTGCGCGATCATCTCGCGCGTGCCGACTTTCCAGCAGCGGGCGCATGCCTCGAGCGAATCCGCCGGTTGGTGCAGATCAACCTGATGCTGGGCGCGCTTACGATCGTGTTCGCCAAGTGGCCGTCGCTGGGGCTGTAGGCCCCGAGGTGGTCGATCCGGCGCGGCCGGTGCCTTCCCCGCTGCGTACTTCGAACTCACGACACTAGACATGCTGCGAATCCTGCTCGATGCCGATGCGAATGCTCAGGCCGAGCGGGCGATCGCATGGCTGGCGGCAGTTGGGGGTGATCCTTTGGCACCCGACACCCTGGTCGTCGGCCAGCCGGCCACGGGCTACTGGCTGCAGCATCGCATGGCGGCGCTCACCGGCATCAGCGCCAATCTCGCGATCGAGCGCCCGGTGGGGTTTCTGTGGCGCGAGCTCGCCGCCCAGCTGCCGGGCACGAACCAGGTGGCGCCTTTCGAGGCGCTGCGGGTGCGATGGGCGATTCATGGTGCACTCGATGACGCGCTCGCTGGCGGTCCGCTACCCGATGATGCGTCGTCACGTTTGCTGATCGAGCGCTGGCGTCAGGCCAGCGATACCGAGCGTGTGCACTTCGCGACGCGTCTGGCGCGCCTGCTCGATGGCTATCAGAGCTATCGCCGGGACTGGACCCAGGCCTGGGCGCGAAACCGGGGAATCGGCGGCGAGGGCCGGCAGGCGCCCGAGCACGAATCCTGGCAGCAATGGCTGTGGCGCGAGGTGCTTGGCCGATTGCGTGGATACTCGCCGGAGCATCCATTCGAGTCGCTGCGGCGCCAACGGGATCGTGACCGGGGCGGCAGCGGCGCGCAGATGTCGCTGTTCGAGGCCGTGCTGGCAGCACCTGGCGCAACCAAGCCGGCGCCTGGGTCGCAGGCACCAGGGCGGATCGTGTTGTTTGGTGCCCTGGGTCTGTCACCGGACCAGCTAGAGACCCTGGCCAGACTCGCCTTGCAGCGGCCGATGCTCTGGTTGGCCACCGACCCGGCGATCGGCTTCTGGCACGAGCTGGTCTCGCCGGCGCGCGCGGCGCGGCTGGCTCGCGACGAGCCCTCGCTTCATGCCCTGTTCGAGACCGAGCCGGCGTTATTGGGGCAGTGGGGGCGCGAGCAGCGCGACACGCTTGCAATGCTGCGCGAGCTCGAGCAGCGCGGGCTGGCCGAGATCGGTGATTCGGCGCTGCGTTCCCTGCAGCCCGCGGCCTTGCCGGTCTGCGCCCCGGCCCGCCTGGCGATCATCCAGCGGGCGATCCTGACGCTCGATGATTCGATCTGGCGTGATCCCGCGGTGCTCGCAGCGCGCCAACACCGGCGAGATGAATCACTTGAAATCCATGCCGCTCACACGCTTTCCCGCCAGGTCGATGTCGCCTACGACCGCCTGATGGCAGCATTCGATGCCGTGCCCGATCTGCGCGCGGATCAGGCTGCGGTGTTCTGCGTCGATCTCGATGCGGCCGAGCCGTGGTTGCGAGCGCGCTTCGAGGCCGACGCCGCGCGCGCGTTGCCGCTGGCTTTTTCCGGGCGTTCGGCCCATGCCGACCCCGGGGTTGCCGCGGTTCTCGGCCTGCTGTCGATGGTCAATGGCGAACTCTCGGCGCAGGCCCTGATCGCCTGGCTCGATGCCGACTGGGCGCGCCGACGGTTCGGCTTGACCGACGATGATCTGCGCGCCCTGCGGCGGGCGCTCGACGCGGCCGGCTGGCGGGTAGATGACCTGGGCGCGGCGCGCGCCCACCGATATGGCTGGCGCACGGCCCTGTCGCGTCTGGCGCTTGGCGCCTGCCATGATGTCGGCGCATTGGAACACGGGTCGCCCCAGCGCATCATCGGCGGGATCTGGCCGGTGGCGCCGGGCGAGGCCGATGCCTTGCATGTGTTGTCGGTGGCCTGCGCACTGATCGACGAGATCGCTCAGCTTCGCGCGCACGCGCCAGCGGCGCCGATCTCGCTCTGGGTGCAGTGGCTGGAGTCATTCTGCGTGCGTTGGCCGGGTGCGGACCCTGCTCTGCAGCCGGGGCTGTCGCGCATCCGCGCTGCCGCCGCGCGCGTGCTCGAACAGGCGACCGACACCGGGGTCACCGAACTGACGTTGTCAGCGTTCGCGCAGGCCCTGGACGAACCGCTCGAGCAGGGCGCACGGATCGCCTGGCCGCAGGGCGCGATCACGGTGGCGCCGCTGGGCAGCTTGCGTGGCGTGCCCTATCGCGTGGTGGTCGTCATCGGTCTCGATGACGGCGCCTGGCCTGCCCGAGCGGTCAGCCACGAGTTCGACCTCATGCGCGCCAGGCCGCGTTTTGGCGATCCGTCGCCCGGCGATCGGGCGCGTGCGGAAATGCTCGACCTGCTTCGCGAGACCAGCGATCGGCTGATCCTGACCTACGCCGGCCGTGACCCGCGTGACAACGGCGAGCGCCCGCCGTCGCGGGTGCTGGGCGAGCTGATCGAATACCTGGCCGGGGTAGATCCCTGTTGGACGGATCGGCCCTGTGTACGCCAGCACCCGTTGCAGTCGTTCTCTCCGCGGCGCTTTGGCGCGGATCTGCCGAGCTACGACGCGGCCTGGGCCGATGCCGCGCGGGTGTTGGCGGGCGAGCGTCGCTGGCCGGTGATCGGCCCGGTGATGCACGCGCCCGGGTCCGGTCCGCGAGAAGGCGGGGCGGGTGAGGCGTTTACCTTGCTGGACCTCGAGCGGGCACTGGGCAATCCGCAGCGCCATCTGCTGTTTGCTGCGCTGGGCGCGCGTTTGCCGGGCATCGACGCGCTGGTCGAGCCCCACGAAGCCTTCGAGGCGGACGAAGTCGCGCTGACCGACCATGCACGGATGACCGAGATGGTCGTCTTGGCGCGACGCGCGGGCCGCGCCGAATCCGAATTGCTGCAGGCCTTGGCCGCACATCCGGCCTCACCGCCTGGCCTGGCGCTGGCACCGTTCGCCAGCGCGTTGATCGATCAGGCGGATGCGCTGCTGGCGGCCGAGCGGGCTTGTCTGGCAGCGCTGGGCCTGGCTTGCGAGACGGATCGCCCGGTGCCTGCGCGCCCGCTGCGCCTGCGTCTCGGTGACGGCCTTACCCTGGTTGGTGGCCTGCCGGAGGTCTGGACTGTGCACGACCAGCCCGTGGTGGTCGAACCCCTGGCGCGAGCAGCCTGGCCGCAGATCCTGCGTGCCTGGGTTCGCTACCTGTTCTGGCAGGCAAGCGATGACGCCTGCCCGGTGTCCTGGTTGATCGCCTGCCCGGATTCGCCGTCGGTGCTGGGCTGGGGGCCGGCCGCAGATCGCTTGCGCGCGCTGCCCGCGGCGGTGGCGCCGCATTCATGCGCGCGAGCCGCATCGGCGGGGGCTGCGCTGGCCAGCCTGTTGCCGGCGCTGACTGAGCCCGCGCCCGGCTTCGCGCTTGCCTTTCCGCGGCTGGCTGGCGTGTGGGTCGAGGCCGGAGGTGGCGTGGATCCGGCAGCCGACCCCGACACAGCCCGCGTCAAGGCCGCGCGAGCCTATCTCGGCGACCGGCAGGCCGGCCTTCCCGGGCTGATCGATCGTACCGAGGTGCGCGCTATCTGGCGCGGCGAGCCGCCGCTCTTGGACACGGTGCTCGCGGCCAGCCTGGCATGCTTTGGCGCGCCTTTGCTGGCGGCCCATGGCCGGATCCCGGTAGAGGAAGCGATCGAGCGGTGTGCGGCCGCCTGGGCGGACTCAGCCCGCACGGACGGTGCCGACGACCGGCGTGCACAGCGCGCGGGGCAGCCATGAGCGACGCGACTCAGGCGGGCGCGGCGATGGCCGGCCATCCGTTGCTGGAGGCCGGTCTGCTCGATGGCTGCACGGTATTGGAAGCCGATGCCGGTACCGGCAAGACCTGGACCATCTGCCGGCTGGTGGTGCGCGCGCTGATCGAGCGTGATCTCGATATTGATCGGATCGCGGTGCTGACGTTCACCAATGCGGCGGCTGCTGAACTGCGGCAGCGCATTGCGGCCCTGATCGACGGGCTGCTCGGCAACGGCGGCGCCGACGATCCCTTCTTCGCGATCTATGCCTGGCCGACCCCGGTCGAACAATGGCAGGCACGGCTGCGGCTGGCGCGACTGTCCCTCGATGGCGCGATGATCGGCACGATCCATGGGTACTGCCAGCGCGTTCTGGGTGAGCATGCCCTGAGTTTCGGCCGCTGGGACGATATCGAACCCTCGGCCGACGATCTGCTTGCGCTGGACCGTGTCGTCACCATCTGGTGGCGCGACCTGCTCGATGATCCGGATCCTAGACTGCTCTGGCTGGTCGGGGGCTCGGGTCTGCGTCGGCTGCCCTTGCGGGCTGTGCTGCGCCGCCTGGTCGCCGATCCCGGGGTGGCGGTCTGGCCGCAGCCCGCACCAGGAGACTGGCGTGCGCTGGCCGATGAACTGCGCCAGGCGCGCGATGAGCTAGGGCAATACATTGCCCGGGAACGCGAGGCCCTCATCCAATGGCATTCCGTCAGCAAGTGCCTGAACCGGCGCTCGCTGACGGCACCCAGGCTGAAGCAACACCTGGACGAAATCGGCCATTGGCTGCAGACGCTGCCTGCCTCGCTCGACGGGCCGCGCCCCGATGGCCTCGAAAAGCTCAGCCCGCGGCACTTGTCCTTGAAAGCGCTGAGCGGCGAAGATGGCTGGCGGGAGATGCGCGGCTTCGGATTCTTCGCGGCGCTGGAGCGGATGAACAGTGCTCTGGCGCGGCGCCTGATGCTCGCCGCCACGGTCGCGACCAGCATCGTGAGCGAAGTGCGCGAGGCGCTCGCGGGCCATCAGCGCCAGGCCGGGATCCTGCCATTCGACGCCCTGTTGACCGTCCTTGCGGACGCCCTGGCCGATGGCCGGCACGGCGAGCATTTCGCCCGGCGCCTGCGCGAACGCTATCCGATCGCCTTCGTCGACGAATTCCAGGACACGGACCCGGTGCAATGGCGGATCTTCGCGCGGGTCTACGCGCCGGCGCTGGCCGACCCGGCGGCGTCTGCTGCGCCGCCCGATCCCGATGCCCGCTGTTCCCTGGTGCTGGTCGGCGATCCCAAGCAGGCGATCTACGGCTTTCGCAATGCCGATGTGCATACCTATCTTGCCGCTGCCGGACGCGCCCATCGCCGCTTGCGCCTGGCCCGCAATCAACGGGCTAGCCCGCCCCTGGTCGCCGCCTTGAACGCAATCATCGACGGACCCCGTCCGTTTCTTCTGCCGGGCATCGACTATCCAGGTGCCTTGCCGGCCGATCCACCGCCGGTGCATGGCGAGCTGCCCGCCGATGGCAGACTGCCGCTGACCCTGATCCGCGTCACCGGCGGCGACGATGATGCGCCGGGCTCGGCCAATGAGGTGCGCAGGCGCGTGATCTTGGCCACGGCGGCCGAGATTGCCGCCCTGCTGGCGCGTGAGCATGCGCCGCGCGCGGCTGAGATCGCGGTGCTGGTGCGCAGCGCGCGGCAGGGGGCCGACATCAAGCGCGCGCTCGGCGAGCTCGGCATCGGTGCGGTCGAGATTTCGCGCGAGAGCGTCTTTGCGAGTCCATCGGCGCAGGAACTGCACAGGCTGTTGGCAGCGCTCGCGCAGCGCGACGATCCGGCTGTGCTGCAGGGCGGGGCGCTGACCACACTGCTTGCGGTCGATAGCGGTGAGCCGGCCAGCGACACTGACTGGATCGATGATCTCGCCGCCTGTGCGCGCTCATGGCTGCGCGACGGGCCCGCGCTGGCTCTGCACCGGCTGCTGTTCGCGCGGCGGCGGCGCGCCGGCCCGTTGGCCGCGCAGCCGGCTGGCGAGCGGCTGTTGACCGATCTGCTCCATCTGATCGATCTGCTCACGGATGCCGAACCGGCGCGCCAAGGGCCGGGGCAGGCAGCACGCTGGCTCGCTTCACAGATCGCGCAGGCCCGCGAGGGCACCGCCCAGGCGCCCGAGGCGAGTGCCTTGCGTCTGGAGAGTGACGAGGCCCTGGTGCGCATTCAGACGATTCACACCAGTAAGGGACTCGAATACCGGGTCGTCTTTCTGCCGTTCATGTGGGGTGAGCGCGCGCCACCGGTACGCGCCGATTCGGTCGAGGTGTTCTCCGCGCCAATGGGGGCAAGCCGCGCTCGCTGGCTCGTGCAAGGGCTCTCCGGTGAGCGCCGTGCGGCGCTCTCGCATCTGCAGCCATTCGATATCCAGCGGCCGGGCGATCCGTCCGATGTCGAAGCCATCGCGACCCAGCTCGAGCGCGAGGCACTGGCCGAGCGTCTTCGGCTGGGCTATGTCGCCCTGACCCGGGCCGCGCAGCGAATCTATCTCGCGGTCGATCCCATGCTCGGCGTCTACGGACGAACCACTCGGCCACAGCACGGCACGCTTGCGCACTGGCTGTTGCGCATCCCCTGTGCCGACGATGGACTGCCCGCGGCGCCGGATCCAACGGCGTTCGATGCCGCATTGACTGCCCTGGTCGAGGCAGGCCATGCGGGCATGCTCGATTGGCGGGAGATGCTCGCAGGCCCGGTGACCGGCCCTGCGCCAGCCGGCGGCACTCGGCCGACGGCACCTGTTGGCGGACCCGGTGCGCCCGCCGGCGATGGTCAGAGCGCACTGCGCCTGGCCGAGCCGCGCCGGCTGATCCTGCCGGCCTGGACCCGGCGCAGCTTCACCGGCCTGATGCGCGCCAGTGAGCTCGAAGAGTCGCGCCTGGCCGGGCCGGACCATGACCAGTTCGTGCCGTCGCCCGTGTCCGAGGATCCCCGCCCGGAAGGCGGTGAAGCGGCTGCCGGGCGCCTGCCACCGCTGCCTGAAGCGCCCGATACGCGCGATGCAGGCGATGCGGGCGATGCGGGCGACTCGGCGGCCGACTTCTATGATCCATCGATCCGCGCACGCTTCGCCCGCGGTGCAGGGGCCGGCGTCTGCCTGCATGCGATCCTCGAGCATCACGACTTTCGCCGACCGCTGGTCGATGCCGACATCGAACCCCTGTTGCTGGCGCACGGCTTCGAACAGGCCCAGGCCGGTGCGCTCGGCGTGTGGCTCAACCAGGTACTGGCGCATGACCTGCGCCCGGCCGGTCTGCCGTTCCGATTGAGCGATCTCGCACCCGCCGAAACCATGCGCGAGTTGCCGTTCCTGATTGGCGCGCAGGGCGTGGACGATGACCGCATGCGCGCGGCCGTGGCCGAGCATCTGCCGTTCGACCCGATCCCGCTAGGCGATCGATGGACCGGTTTTCTGAACGGCTATATCGATGTGCTGGCGCGCGCCGCCGGGCGCTACTGGCTGCTGGACTGGAAGAGCAACTGGCTTGGCGAACTGCCCCACGACTATGGACAGGCCGAGCTCGAGGGCGCGATGCGCGAGCATGGTTACGGGCTGCAGATCGCGCTCTATGCGCTGGCCGTCCATCGTTGGCTGCGTGCGCGCCTGGCTGGCTACGACTATGAACGCGATTTCGGCGGCGTGGCCTATCTCTTCCTGCGCGGCATGGCCGATCCGCGCGCGCCTGATTCCAGGGCAGGCGTGTATTCGGTGCGCCCGGCGGCGGCGCTGATCGAGTCGCTGGATCGGCTGTTCGGCGGGGGCAGTGCGCCGCTGACCACGGCGGGCGCGAGCAAGGCCGGACAAGAGAACGGACATGCCTGAGCGCCCGAGCGCCACCCGCTGGCCCGCATCACCTGACGGTCGAGAACGCGTGCGTACGAGCCTGACCACGGCCTTCGTCGATGCGCTGATCGAGATGCATCTGCGGGCCGCAGGCTGCGCGGACAGACTCGATCTTCTGCGATCCGCATTGACCGCGTTGCTGGAGGCGGTGGACGAAGGACAGGTCGGTCTGTCTCTGACCGAGACGTTCGAGAACACCGGCCTGCGCGAGCGCATCGAGACGCAGTTGCGCGCCAGCCCGCTGCTCGACATCGATGGGCTCGGCGAGCGCCCGCTGGTGCTCGAGCACGGACATCTGTATCGACGCCAGGACTGGGCTGCAGAGCAGGCATTGGCGGCTGGCCTGGGCGCGATCGCGCGGGCGGGCCGCGAATTCTGTGCGGTGCCGGTTGCGGGTCACGATGGCTGGAGCCCTACAGCCGCGGATGGCGAACCGGCGCGCGCAGACGAGAGCACCGCGCACGCGGCGATCGCCACGATACTCGAGGGCCTGAATCGGCAGCAGCGCGACGCCGTGGCGGCCATCCGGCGCGGCAGCTTGCTCGTGCTCTCGGGCGGGCCGGGCACGGGCAAGACGCACACCCTGGCCGCGCTGGTGCGCACGATGCTCATCGCGCGGCGAGGCGCACGGGTGGTGGTGGCGGCCCCGACCGGCAAGGCGGCGGTCCGCCTGGCCGAAGGGCTGGCCGGTCTCGGGGATCGGGCTTCGGTGCAGGTGAGCACGGTCCATCGCCTGCTCGGCTATTCGACGGATGGCAGGTACCTGCGCAACGCCCTGCAGCCGATCGACGCCGATCTCGTCGTCGTGGACGAATGTTCGATGCTCGACTCACGCACCGCCGCACGTCTGGTCGAGGCCCTGGCGCCGAATGCCCGGCTGGTGCTGGCGGGTGATCGCGATCAACTTGCCTCGGTGCAGGCCGGCGCGTTTTTCGGAGCCCTGTGTCAGAGCAGGCATCCCGCCCTGGCGGCGGCCCGGGTGCTCCTGGAGGAGAACTTCCGCCAGCGCGAGGCACCGGCCCTGACACGCTTTGCGAACGCCATCAGCCGTGGTCTGGATCCCGGTTCGGACGATGACGCCGGGCCCGCCTTGCAACGCGTGGAACCGCCGGACGGTGCACGCGATGATGCCGGTCGGTGGCGGCCTGCGCTGATCGAGATCCTGGTCGCGGATGCGCTTCGATCCTATCGGCCACTCGTGGGCATGGCCGCAGACGCGCGCGATGCGCAGGGCGCACACGAGGCGCTGCGTCGCTTCGCGGCGATTCGCGTTCTGTCGACGCTGCGCGCCGGACCGGCCGGCGCCGCCGCCCTGAACCAGCGCATCGTGCGTGCATTGTTCGGTTCACGTGCCGAGGCGACGCCCGGACGTCTGTTGATCATCCGTCGCAATCATCCGGCGCTCGATCTTTACAACGGGGATATCGGCATGGTGTGGGCCACGGGACACGGGCCTGTCGAGGTGATGTTCGAGTCCGGCCGTAGCGAGCCACTGGCCCGTTTGCCGCTCTGGGAAGACGGCTTCGCGCTCACCATCCATCAGGCCCAGGGCTCGGAATTCGACCGGGTGTTGCTCCTACCCGCCCCGGCCGGTCATCCGATGGCGACCCGGGAGGCCTTGTACACCGGTGCGACGCGCGCCCGGCGCGCGCTCACCGTCTATGCGGATCGCACATCGCTGCGCGCGGCGGCGGCCTCACCCGGGCGTCATCAACTGAGCCTGCTGGCACGCTTGGACACCTGATGGCAGCGCTCCCGGCAATCTCACCGACTGCTCGGCGCATGCGGTCGCGCAACTCGCAGCCGCCTCAGCCGACGTTCACGACCGAAGCGGGCCGGCGTCCCTGTGCGAATGCGACCAGGCAGCCAAGGCCCTCGCGCGCAATCGCGTCGAAGCATTCGTCGGTCCAGCAGAGCGAGTGCGGCGTGACGATCACATTGTCCATCGACAACAGGGGATTGCCCGGATCGACGGGCTCCTGCTCGAACACATCGATACCCGCGCCGGCAATGCGTCTGGTGCGCAAGGCGTCGATCAGCGCGGCCTCGTCGGCCACGGGGCCACGCGCCAGGTTCACGAAGAAGGCCTGTTCGCGCATGGTGGCAAAGCGCGCTGCGTTCATCAGATGATGGGTGCGTTCGTCCAAGACGCAGCAGGCGACGACGAAGTCGGATTGCCTCAGCAGCGCATCCAGCGAGCAGGGCTGTGCCCCGAGTGAGCGGATCGTGGCATCGTCGACATGGGGGTCGGCGGCCAGCATCTTCCAGCCGAACGGACGCGCCAGTCGCAGCAGTTCCTTGCCGATACCGCCGGCGCCGATGATCCCGAGCGTGCGGCTGGTCAGGCCCAGGCCCATGTGGGCGGTGCGTTCATGCCAGCGGCCCGCCCGGGTCAGCTGGTCTTTCTCGAACAGGCGGCCGGCGAGGGCGAAGATCATGGTCAGCGCGGCCACCGCGACCGGCCGCTGCACGGCCACCGGCGTGTTCGTGACGAGGATGTCGCGAGCGGCCAGCGCCGCCACATCGACCGAATCGAATCCGACCCCATGTCGGGCGACGATGCGGAGCCGGCAGTCTGCGCGCGCCACCGCCGATGCGGGAACCAGGGGTGCATTGACATAGAGCCCGTCGAAGCGGGCCGCGATATCCGGTGTGATCCGATCGACGTTCTCCGGCAGGAACTGCCAGCGGATCTGTGTGCATTGGTCGAGCAACTCGAGCGGCCCGGCGCCGAACGAGGGCTGGCCCGCGGGTGTGAGCAGGTCGCGCGTGAGCGCGATTTCGAATGCCATCGGGGCCTCCGGGTTCTGGTGAGGTGGGTATGCGGTTCGCCGCGTTGTTCAGCCGGGCATCAGGCTGGCCAGACCGCGCGAGAGCAGCCCCATGTCGGTGCCCAGCGCGATCATCGTGTAGCCGGCCTCGAGGCTGCGCGCAAGCCAGCGCTGGTCGCTGACCATGATGCCCGCGGCCTTGCCGTGGCGGGCCGCGATGTCGGCGACTCCGCGCATCGCCTGATCGAAGACCGGGTCGTCGAAGCGACCCGGGATGCCCATGAAATTCGACAGGTCGAAGTGACCCAGCCAGAGCACGTCGATGCCATCGACGGCGGCGATCTCCTCGCAGGCCGCCAGCCCGTGCTCGGTCTCGATCTGCGCGGCGATCAGCGTGCGCCGGTTCGCAGCGCGCATCTTGGGCAGCACATCCCCGCCGCTGTAGTCATCATGGGCGAATCCGAAGGCGGCGCCACGCCGACCCTGCGGTGGATAGCGGCAGGCCTGCACGATCGCGCGCGCCTGCTCGGCGGATTCCACCATCGGCACCATGATGCCGGTGGCGCCGACATCGAGCGCGCGGGCGATGAACGGATACTCGCCCCGTGGCACGCGCACCATCGGCTCGATCGGCAGGCCGCGGCAACTCGCGAACAGCCATTTCAGAGTCTCGAAGCCAAGGCCGGTGTGCTCCATGTCATAGAACACGAAGCGACAGCCCGCATCGGCCAGGATCGAACTGATGCCAGGCGAGAAGAATTCGAACACCATGGCACCGTACACCGGCTCGCGGCGGGCCACCGGGGTCTTGATCCGGTTGGATCTCATCCGTGCATACTCCAGGTCTGGCGCGTCTGCCCGCACACGATGGCGCCGCTGCGAAACGCAAGGGGAAAAACGATGACCGACGATCAGGCTTCCGAGTTCATGGTGCGCTTTGGCGCCGCGTTTTTCAAGGCGCAACGCGCCGCCCTGGAGGCAGTCGTCGCACCTGATGCCCAGTGGCACTTCGCGATCGGCGATGAGCCGGATGGCCGCGTGCGCCACGGTATCGAGGGCTTCATTCAGGGCAAGGCCGAGAATGATTCAATGTTCGAGAAGCTGCGCTATCAGGATGTCCGTTGCCGCGCGCTCGGTGAGTCTGAGATCATCATGACCTACCGGGTGAGCGGTGTCTGGCGAGCCACGTCCCGACCGCTGAATCGGCGCGGTATCGAGCGCGTCGAGGTGCGCGAGGGCCTGCTGCGGCTCAAGGACGTATTCTGGAAGCAGACTGTTGGCTGAGCCATGTGCTGTCTGCCGGCTGGTTCAGCAGACTTCGCCGATTCCGCCCAGCATGAGCCGGGTGGCGATCGCCGCGTAGTCGTCGCGTGACAGGGGGCCGTCCTCGCGAAACCAGGTGTACACCCAGTTCAGCATGCCAAACAGAGACATCGAGACGGGCATCAGCAACTCGCCCTTGGTCGTGCCCAGCGCAGGATTCAGCCGTACCAGCACTTCCGAAAAGTAGCGGATGATCCGCCGCTCGATCGCGCGAATCTCATCGCGCTGCGCATCGTCGAGCATCGCCGCGCAGTTCAGCTGCACCTGGTGAGCGTGCTCTGCACCGCGATAGAGTTCGAGCACCACCTCGATCAGCCGCTGCAACTGCTCGCGTGCGGGCAGGGCCGCGTTGATCGCCTGCGCCAGCGCGGCTTCCAGCTCGACGATGTGCGCGTGAATGATCGCGAATACCAGAGAGTCCTTGCTCGGAAAGTAGTGATAGAGCAGGGCCTTGGAGACACCGGCCTGACCGGCGATCTGCGCCATCGACGCCTTGTCCATGCCCTGGCGCACGAACACCGCGGCGGCGCCATCGAGGATGGCGCGCTGCTTTTGCTCGAAATCGCTGGCGCGCGGGCGGGCCATCGTTCAGCGGCCGGCGGGCGCTTGCGAGGCGCGCGGGGGGGGCACTGGTCGGTTCAACCCCGCAACCCGAGATTGGCGAGTCGTTCATCGACGCGGGCATTCCACTCGGCCAGCATGTCGTCATTGCGGCGATGGCGCATGCCCAGGCGCGACAACGTCTCGAACCGGGCGGAATGACTGCTGCCGAAACTCTCGGCAACCCGTGGGCGCCAGTAGGCGATGGCGTCATCGGCCTGTGTCCGGCCGGTATCGATCTTGACGATGTCGGTCAGGCCCTCGATGCCCAGGGCAGTGTGGCGGGCCTCGCGTGGCGCGATCTCACGGAACACCTCGGCCAGTGGCTGGTAGGAGATCCCGCTCAGTTCGGCCAGCTGGATCCCCGTGGCCAGGCCCATGAGCACATTCATGGCCACCGCGTCGATCCAGCCCTGCAGCGGGTAGTGAAACACCGACAGACGCATGTCGCGGCCCTGGCGAACCTGGCCGATCGAGGCATCACGCGCCACCCGCGCGGCCCACGGGTGATGCACCGCGTAGCGTGCGATGTCGACGCCGAAACTGCCCATGATCTGCAGTACCTTGTCGGCATGATCGACCTTCTCGAGCACGATCCGCGCCGCGGCGATACGCGGCTTGATACCCGGAGCATCGTTGATGGTGTCGGCAAAGCCCGCCGAGCCGGCCAGTTCACTATCGACGAAGCTGGCCATCAGGCGCAGCAGTTCGCCCCGATAGCGCGGGGGCACATTGCCGGGCGCGGACAGCTTGCCGCCCTGGGCGAGGTAGTCCTCGATCGGCATCGAGTCGGCTTGGTCTTCGGTGGAGCGGGGAATGTTCATGGCCGGGTTCCTGTGGCGCGTGGCGGATCGCGGGTCATTCGTCGTAGCTGATCACCACGCGATCGCTGAGCGGATAGCACTGGCAGGTCAGGACATAACCCTGGCGCACCTCATAGTCTTCGAGGGCGTGATTGACCGCCATCTCGGTCTCGCCTTCGAGCACCTTGGCGCGGCAGGTCGAGCAGACGCCGGCCTTGCATGCATACGGCACATCCAGGCTCGCCTGCAGGGCGGCATCGAGCAGGCTCTGGCCTTCCTTGGGCACGGACAGCCTGCGGGTCGTGCCATCGAGCGTGATGCTGGCCTCGCAGCTGGCGCTGGCCGAACCGGCGTCATGGCGGGTCGGACGCTTCTTCGCGCGTCCCGGCTGGCCGGAGGCGAACAATTCGAACTTGATTCGCGAGTCGTCGAAACCATGATCGCGCAGCGACTGCGCAATGGCCAGCATCATCGGTTCAGGACCGCAGATGAACGCGGTATCGACAGATGTCGGATCAATCCAGCTGCTGAACAAAGCCCGGCATTTGTCGGCATCGACCCTCCCGGTGAAAAGGTCGATCTCCTGCGCTTCGGTTTCCAGGACGTGAATCACCGACAGGCGCCCGAGGTAGTTGTTCTTCAGATCCTCGAGATCCTCACGAAACATGATCGAACTGATCTGCCGGTTCGCGTAGATCAGCGTAAACCGCGAATGCGGCTCGCGCGCCAGCACGCTCTTGATGATGGAGAGTAGCGGCGTGATGCCCGAGCCGCCGGCAAAACCGAGGTAGTGGTGATCGGCCGTCGGATCGAGCGGCACATGGAAATTGCCCATCGGCGGCATCGCTTCGACCGTGTCGCCGATCCGGATCTCGTCATTGGCCCAGTTCGAAGGCACCGCCATCGACGCGCTTGATGCCTACCTGCAGCACACCGTCATCGAGGCCGGCGCAGATCGAATAGCTGCGGCGCAGCTCCTCATCATCGAACAGCCGCCGGAACGTCAGATATTGCCCCTGGGTGAATGCGAACCGGGCGCGGTCTTCGTCGCGCGGTGCCAGCGTCAGGACGACAGCATCACGGGTTTCTGGGCGAACGTCGACGACCTGCAGGGGAAAGAAGCGTGGCATCGGAAATCTCGGTCGGTGGTCTGAAGACTCTCAATCGCATGCTCAGGACGGTCGTCGCTCAGATGCACTTGAAGTAGTCGAACGGCTCGAGGCAGTCCGCGCAGCGCCAGTTGGCCTTGCAGGGGGTCGAACCATGCTGACTGACTCGTTCGGTATGGGTGGAGCCGCAGCGCGGACATGGCACGGTCGGCGGCGCGCTGGCCAGGCGGCTGATACGACCGACCAGTCTGATCGGCGCGGCCGTGCCGTCTACCGGCGGCGCGATGCCATAGGCCCGCAAACGCTCCCTGGCTTCGTTGCTGATCCAGTCGGTGGTCCATGGCGGGCTCAGGCGGCGCCTGAGTTCGACTTGCTCGAGACCATGGGCTTGCAGTGTGCGTCGGATCTCGTCGTTGATCAGCGCGGTGGCCGGGCAACCGGAATAGGTGGGGGTGACCGTGACCACCAGGGTTTCGTCTTCCCAGGCCAGTTCGCGGATGATGCCCAGATCGGTCAGTGAGATCACCGGGATCTCCGGATCCGGGATCGCGGCCAGCCAGCCGCGGATCTCGTCCAACGCGGGTTGCTCGCGGGATTCGTTCACGGCGGGCTGATCACCAGGTGGCATCCGGGTACGCACGCTGCAGGAACTGCATGTCGGCCAGGATGAAACCCAGGTGTTCGGTGTGGCGGCCGTTCTTGCCGCCCGTGTGTGCGAACGTGGAGGCCGGGCGCTCGAGCGTGGCCTCGGCGAGAACGGCCTCGACCGTCTCGTCCCAGGCCGGGCGCAGGCTGGCCGGATCGGCGGCGATCCGTGCTTGCGCGATATCCTCGTCGACCCGATCGGCGACGAACATCTCGCCCGTATATGGCCACAGGGCATCGAGCGCCTCCTGCATGCGGCGATGGCTCTCGTCTGTGCCATCGCCCAGCCGGATCACGAGATCCGATGAGCGCTCCAGATGGTACGCCACCTCTCGGATCGCCTTGGCCGCGATCTCGGCCACCCGCGCATCCGAACTCGACTGCAGGGCATCCAGAAACGGGAGATGCCAGGCATCGAACAAGAACTGGCGCATCAGCGTGTGTCCATAGTCGCCGTTGGGCCGCTCGAGCAGCAGCAGATTGCGAAATCCGCTGGCATCCCGTCGGTAGGCGAGCTTGTCGGCATCGCGGCCCTGGCCCTCGATCTCGCCGGCCAGGCCCAGCCAGAGCTGCGTCTGGCCGATCAGATCGAGTGCGGTATTGGCCAGGGCAATGTCTTCCTCCAGCACCGGCGAGTGACCGCACCATTCGCTGATCCGGTGGCCCAGCACCAGGGTGTTGTCGCCGGTACGCAGCAGGAATTCGACGAGCGCCGACATCACATCTGCCCCACTTCTTCGGGAATCTTGAAGAAGGTCGGGTGCCGATAGACCTTCGAGTTCGAGGGCTCGAACAGCGGGCCCTTGTCCGAGGGGCTGGAGGCCACGATGTCTTCGGCCTTCACCACCCAGATCGACACGCCTTCGTTGCGCCGTGTGTAGACGTCGCGCGCATGCTTGATCGCCAGTTCGGCGTCAGGTGCATGCAGGCTGCCCACATGGCGGTGATTGAGCCCGTGCTGACCGCGGATGAACACTTCCCAGAGGGGCCATTGTTTGGACATGTGAGTCTCCCGAATCCGGCTCGAACCGTGAGCCGTCGAATTGCGTGCGAATGCTCAGGCGGCGGCGGGGGTACGGCGGGCGGCCTGCTTGTCGGCATGCGCCATCAGCGCGTCGCGAAACCAGGCGCCGTCTTCCCAGGCCTTGACACGCGCCTGCATCCGGTCGACGTTGCACGGCCCGTTGCCGCGCAGGACTTCGAAGAACTCGTTCCAGTCGGGTTCGCTGAAGTCGTAGCCGCCTTTCTCTTCGTTCCAGCGCAGCTGCGGGTCAGGCACGGTCAGGCCCAGGTACTCGGCCTGAGGGACGGTCTGGTCGACGAACTTCTGGCGCAGCTCGTCATTGGTGTTGATTTTGATTTTCCAGGCCATCGACTGCGCCGAATGCACGCTCTCCTTGTCGCTTGGCCCGAACATCATCAGTGACGGATACCAGAAGCGGTTCAGGGCATCCTGGGCCATGGCCTTCTGTTCGGGCGTGCCCTGGGCCATCTTCATGATCAGGTCGTAGCCCTGACGCTGGTGGAAACTCTCTTCCTTGCAGATGCGGATCATGGCGCGGGAATAAGGGCCGAACGAGGTTCGCTGCAGGGGAACCTGGTTCATGATCGCCGCCCCGTCGACCAGCCAGCCGACCGCGCCGATATCGGCCCAGGTCAGCGTCGGATAGTTGAAGATCGACGAATACTTCATCTTCCCGGCGTGCAACATCTCGATCATCTCGTCGCGCGAGATGCCCAGGGTCTCGGCCGCGCAGTAGAGGTACAGGCCGTGACCGGCCTCGTCCTGCACCTTGGCGAGCAGGATCGCCTTGCGCTCCAGCGTGGGGGCGCGGGTGATCCAGTTGCCCTCGGGCAGCTGCCCGACCACCTCGCTGTGCGCATGCTGACCGATCTGACGGATCAGCGTCTTGCGGTATTCGTCGGGCATCCAGTCCTTGGGCTCGATCTTCTCGCCGGCATCGATCCGGTCCTGAAACGCGCGTTCCTCGGGCGACATGCTCTGGCGTGTCTTCACCTCGGATACGCCGGTCTTGACCATCTGGGCATACATGGGGGGCAGTCTCCATCGGTAGGGGCGGACTGGTGCACGACGCAGTCACCTGGCGAAGGCCTGATGATAGAGATAATCGACCGATCGGTCAATGAATATCCATGCAACCCCGCGTCCTGGTGCGCGCCGGGCGCGGGGCGAGTTCGGCATAATCGGAGCGAAACACAGGAGACTGATCATGCATTCGTTGCGTTTTATTCTCGCTGCCGTGCTCGCCGCCGGCTCCGTGACGGCCTCGGCGGCCGATGCCGGCATCCGTGATTTCTTCTGGCCAGACCACCTGTCCGGGCTGAAATACAAGGTTCGCTCGCATGGGCTGAACGGGCAGTTCTCCATGACCCTGGGCGAGACCGTCGAGATCGGTGGCAAGCAATACCGTGCCGTGCAGACGACCGGGCAAGGGTACCGGGTCAAGCGCGAAACCATCTACATGAGAGCCGACGATCAGGCGATCTACGCTCGCTACGCCGCATCGCCAGATGCGCCGGAAGTGATCGAGCTGAAGCTGCCCATTGAAAAGGGAAGTCACTGGAGCACGGTGGATCGCGACGGAAATCCATCGGAGCGCGAGATCACCGGGATCGGCCCGTGCAAGACCCGTGAGGGGCTGGAATTCGAGCACTGCGTGCGCGTCGATTACCGTTGGCAGGAACTGGCGGCCGTATCGTTCTTTTCGCCCAAGAGCGGCGAGGTGATATTCAGCGGTGCCAACGGCTTTTTCAACCGTCGTCTGCTGCTCCCATGATCCGGAGCGCGCAAGTCATGCCGGCCTGCGTCGCTGATCCCGCGGCGACCGTGGCGCCCGGGTCTGTCCGTCGATGAGACCCGACGGGCGCGGCGAACTCGACTCGCTGTATTTCGACTATCCGCACTTCGCACCTGCGGTCCGGCCGGGCGGCGACGAGGCTGTCGAGGTCGCGATCATCGGCGCGGGCCCGGTGGGTTTGGTCGCGGCGTTGACCCTGGCCCGACACGGGGTGCGCTGCGTCGTGATCGAGCGCAAGGACACCTTCAATGATGGCTCGCGGGCGATCTGCATCGCCCGCCAGAGCTTTCACATCCTCGAGCGCCTCGGCGCGGTGCAGCCCTTTCTTGACAAGTCCCTGGGCTGGACCAAGGGTCGCAGCTTCTTTCGCGGCCGGCAGATTCTCGAGTTCGAGATGCCGCATTCGGCCAATGAGAAATTCCTGCCGATGTACAACCTCGAGCAGCAGTACATCGAGCAGTTCCTGTGGCTGGCGGCGCAGGCCTCGCCGCTGATCGAGATCCGCTGGCAGAGCGAGCTCTTCGGTGTGCATGATGAAGACGGCGCCGTGCGCTGCGATATTCGCGATCCAGCCGGCTCTTATGCGCTGCATGCCGGCTGGTTGCTGGCGGCCGATGGCGCGCGCAGCGCCGTGCGCGGCCTGCGCGGTCTGGCCCTGCATGGTGAGAACCACGAGGGCCGCTATGTGATCGCCGATGTGCAGATGAAGCACGACTATCCGACCATCCGCCGGGCATTGTTCGATCCGGCCAGCAATCTCGGTGGCACGGTCCTGGTGCATCGTCAGCCCGACGACATCTGGCGTATCGATTATCAGATCGAGTCCGACGAAAGCGCCGAATCCGCCACGCGCGAGCAAACGGTGCGCGCGAAGGTCGGCGCCATTCTGGCCGACATCGGTCACACCGGTGACTGGCAGCTCGAATGGTGGAGTACCTATACGGCCAATACCCTGGCCCTGGACGACTATCGCGACGGCAGGGTGTTCTTCGTTGGCGATAGCGCGCATATCGTGCCGATATTCGGCGTGCGCGGCCTCAACAACGGTCTGGCCGATGGCGAGAACATCGGGTGGAAGCTCGCCATGGTGATCAACGGGCAGGCTGGTGAGGGCCTGCTCGACAGCTACTCCCCGGAACGCCGTGGCGCCACGATGGACGTGTTCGCCAATGCCACCAGAAGCACTCGCTTCATGACGCCGCCCAGCCATGGCTGGCGCATGTTGCGCGATGCGGCGCTGTCACTGTCACTGTCGCATGCATTTGCCCGGCCGTTCGCGAATCCCCGCCAGATGACCCCCTATACCTATCGCGAAAGTCCGCTGACCCGCGCCGATACCGAGCCCTTCGAGGGCGGCCCTGCGCCCGGAGCCGTCATGGCCAATCTGGCATTGTCCGATGGCGGCCATTTGTCGGATCACCTGGGCACGGGTTTCAGCGTGCTGGTCCTCGACGAGCGCCCGGTCGACGTCGCGCGCTGGCAGGCCGCGTTGGCCCCGTTGGACCCCACGATCACCGTGCTGGCGGTCGACGCCGGGCCGGACAGTCGGTCGCTGCCTATCGAGGGCCTGCGGCGCCTGCTCGGGCTCGGTTACGGCGGCGTGTATCTCGTTCGGCCGGATATGCACATTGCCGCACGCTGGCAGCGTGCATCGCCCGAGCAGGTGGCCGCATGTCTGGCACAGCTGCTCGATCGCGACGTGGAGATCGGATCATGACGCTCGGCTTCGAAGCCCTGGAACCGGTTTACGAATCGCTGGCGGTGCGCCTGGATGCGCTGCCGGCGGCACAACGAGAGCTTTATCTGGTCAAGCTGGTGCTGATGCTCGCGCATCGTAGCGACGACGACCGCGCCGTCCTCGATGCGATCGAGGCCTGCGCCGTCGATCTCGATCCCGCGGTGCCGACCGATCCCCGCTGAGCGCTTGCCCGGTCGCGATCATCCGTGATCGCGTTGCCGGAAGAACAATATTTCACGCACGGAGTCCAGAGATCATGTCCAGTCTGCTGTTTCGGAATTTCCGACTGCTCGAGCCCGACGTGGGCGAATTGCAGGACGGCCTCGAAATGCTCGTCGAGGGCGACCAGATTCGCGAAGTTTCGGCCACACCGATCACCTCCGACCATGCCTCGGTCATCGACTGTGGCGGGCGGGTGATGATGCCCGGTCTGATCGACTCGCATGTCCACGTGGTGCTCTCGGAGGTTTTCATCCCGCGGCTGGAGAGTGTGCCGCTGACCCTCATGACCGCGCGGGCCGCCTCGCTGATGCGTGGCATGCTGGATCGTGGCTTCACCACGGTGCGCGATACTGGCGGCGCCGACTGGGGGCTCAAGGAGGCGACCGACAAGGGCCTGCTGGCCGGGCCGCGTCTGTTCATCGCCGGCAAGGCGATCGGCCCCACCGGTGGCCACAGCGATCCGCGCCGTCGCACCGACTATGGCATGCGTTGCCACTGCTGCAATGCGCTCAGCTTCGCGATGGGCGTGGCCGATGGCACGGCGGAGATCCGCAAGGCGGTTCGAGAAGAGATGCGTCAGGGCTGTGACCAGGTCAAGCTGATGATGTCAGGCGGGGTGGCGTCGCCCTATGATCCGCTGGAGAGCCTGCAGCTCTCGGTCGGCGAGATCGAGGCCGCGGTCGAGGAGGCGCACGCCTTTGGTCGCTATGTGTGTGCGCACGCATACACCCCGGAAGCGATCACGCGTGCGGCCCATGCCGGTGTGCGCACGATCGAGCACGGCAACCTGATCGATGATGCGTCGGCCAAGCTGATGGCCGAGAAGGGCATGTACCTGATCGCCAATCTCGTCACCTACTATGAAATGAAGGAACGAGCAGCCGAGTTCGGTATGAGCGCTGACATGCTGGCCAAGAACGATATGGTCATCGAGGGCGGAATCCGTTCGCTGGAGATCTGCCAGCGTCACGGCGTCAAGGTTGCCTATGGCACCGATCTTCTCGGTCAGCTCCAGGGCGCGCAATCACGAGAGTTTCTGATCCGGGCGCAGGTGCAGAAGCCGATCGAGGTGATACGCGCGGCCACCACGATCGGCGCCGAGGTCGTGCGCATGCCCGGCAGGCTGGGCTGCCTGCGCCCGGGTGCCTTCGCGGATCTATTGCTCGTCGATGGCAATCCCCTGGCTGATCTGAATCTGCTTCAGGATCAGGGCCGGCATCTCGCGGCGATCGTCAAGGGCGGGCAGTTCTACAAGAATCGTCTCGCCTGATATCGCCGGCCCGGGGCTGTCGGCGCGGGCCTCGGCGCCACACTCGACGCGGCGCGCCAAGGGCGGTCGCCGGGTCGAGTCGCTGGCAGGCTGGCACCGTTTCGAATTTGGTCGTCGATGACCGGATGGAGAGCCATCGAGGAGCAGGGCATGTCGAGGAAGTCCTACAGCCCCCCATTGCGGGCCGATCATGTCGGCAGTCTGCTGCGCCCGCCGGCCTTGCGCAACGCATTTCGCCAGTTCGCCAGGGGCGAGATCGATCAGACCGCGTTTCGCAGCATTCAAGACGCATCGATTCGTCGGATCGTGCAGTTGCAGGAGTCGGTAGGGCTTCAGGTGATCAATGACGGTGAGTTTCGCCGCAGCTCATACTGGTCGCGATTTTGCGAGTGCTGCGGCGGCATGACGATTCGCAGCGCTTCCTTTCGCTTTCGTGACGACGAGGGCAACGAGACCGAATTCACCGCGCCTTACGCGAGCACGCGTGTCCGGCGCGAGCGGCCGATCACGATCGACGAGGCGACCTTCGTCAGGCCCCTGACCGGGCATATGGTCAAGGTCACGATGCCGTCGCCGGCCACGATGCATTTCTATCGTCTTGCAGACTGGGGCGACCGGGCGGTATATGCCGATGTCGATGCCTATTTCGCTGATCTCGGCAAGGTGTTCCAGCAGGAGATTGCCGATCTGGCGGCTGTGGGCGTGCGCTACCTGCAGATCGATGAGGTGCCGCTGGCGATGCTATGTGATCCCCGCGTGCGCGATCGGGTGCAATCGTTCGGCATCGATCCTGCCGGGCTCGTGGATACCTATGTCGCGGCGCTGAACGAGGCGGTGCGCGGCCGGCCGGCGGACATGTTCATCGGTGTGCACATGTGTCGCGGCAACTACAAGGGGCGGTATCTTTCCGAGGGCGGCTATGACGATGTGGCCGAAAAGCTGTTCGGTGGCGCCAATGTGAGCCACTTCCTGCTCGAGTACGACACGCCCCGTGCAGGAGACTTCGCGCCCCTGCGGCACATCCCGGCTGACAAGGGGGTCGTGCTGGGCCTGATCAGTTCGAAGAGAGCCGAACTCGAGTCGATGGATGATCTCAAGCGGCGCGTTGGTGAGGCTTCGCAGTTCGTCGATCCATCGCGCATGGCCATTAGTCCGCAGTGCGGATTTGCCAGCACCGTCGGCGGCAATGATCTGTCCGAGGACCAGATGCGTGCCAAGCTGGCGCTGGTGGTCGAGGCCGGCTCGCGCCTGTTTTAGTCACACTAGCTGATGCCGGCGCCTCGGATCGGGCGTACGGTAGCACTCCGGTTACCTTAAATGGAGTGCAACGATGGGCTATCACCACCTTCGTCGCGTTCGCCGCGCCGCCGTGCTTGCCCTGGTTCTTGGCGCCATTTCAGCAGTGTCGGTGGTCGATTCGAGACTCGCCAGGTGCGAGGGGGCGAATGCCTGTCTGAACAGCACGGCGGGTGAAGTCGCCGCGCCGCGATCCTGCAATGGCGCCAGCGCCTGCATGGACAGCCGGACCGAGATCGTTGGTCGCGGGTCGTGCAATGGTCAGGATGCCTGCTACCGGGCCGCCACCGAACTTTGGCGCAAAGACGATCAGCCAGTCACGATCGAAGACGTCCGGATCGGACAGAACTCATGCAATGGCCTGGGCGCCTGTTATCTGTTGCAAGGCAGTGTCGGCAACAACTCCTGCAATGGCGGAGCGTTCGCCTGCTTCTTCAAGAAGCAGGTTGGCGACTGTGAATTCAATCGTGAGGCCGTGCCGGCGTGCGATCAGGCCCGGGCGACAGTGCCGGGCTCTTGAGCGCATCCCGCGCTGCGTCTGCGCGTGCGCGGACGCGGTTGCGACGGGCGGGCTCAGGCACGCGCGGGTCTGGCGACGGGTCTATCGCCGGGCTTTGCGCCCGGGTCCGAAGAACTGTTCCATTTCGCGCCGAAAGGCGATGGTCGGATCCGTGGAATCGAATCGAACATCGTCCCAGGTCAGGACCTGGTCGGCCTTCACCGGGCGCTTG
>JAWKYG010000002.1:0-419567 GCA_041396585.1 Burkholderiaceae bacterium
TCACCGCACATCATGGTGACGCCGCTGCTGATCAATGGCAAACAATCGCTGCTCGGCTACCAGTACGACACGAACGATCCGAACGCCAGCTGGGCGATGGCCGCCGACACCCCTATCGAGCACCTGATGGTGCATTTTGGCTGGGAGGAAGGGGCCGAGATGATGCGCGCGCGACCCAAGTAGAGGGTGTTGCGGAACCGCCCGGGCGCAACGAGCGACGATGCCTTGGTCATGTGGCATGGTGGCTTCCCGGGCGGGGCCGAGATCGCGGGATCTGGCGATTCGTTCAACGTCGAGTGTCAGGTTCTGAGCGCGATCGCTTTCGTAGCGGAACCGGGCCCGCATGTTTGACCGATGCGACCATCGTGCGCGAAGGCAGTGCGGTCGCCTCCACCGAAACGATTCATAAGGACGTTCCGCGCACCGGCCAGTTCGCCTTCGGCGACGACGGCAAGCTGGACATGGACCGGGTCGTCACCTTCGCCTCGCGTGCGCTGTTTCGCATGACCGCGGTGGGCAGGCAGCTGGTCATGAAGGAAAAGCTCGGTGGGCCGTTGGCCAAGTGCAAACTCGATCTCGCCACCAAGGCCGCAATTCGGGACTGCGATGCAGCCGACGGCCTAGTCGATGGCCTGGTTCAGTTCGCGCGGAGTTGCCGCCGGCAATTCGATTTGCTGCAATGCGCGGCTGACGCGGAGAATGACTGCGGATGCCTGAGCGCCACTGAGATCAAAGTGCTTCAGAAGGTCTGGCAGGGTCCCACGCGTGCCGATGGCAGCCCGTTGTGGCCAGGCCTGGCGCCGGGAATGACGCACTGCCACGGCGGTGCCGCGCCAAACGCATCCGGCGGCCGGCGTAAGCCGCCAGCGGCCTTTGCGCACCTATCGAAAGGTTTCCCGGTGGGTCGCGAGAGCCGTGATCGTGTGCGCGCAGCCTTGCAGCACGGCGGCTATGACTTTCCGAATCGGCGGCTGACGGTCAACCTCGCGCCGGTCGATATTCCCAAGGACTCCGGCCGCTTCGATCTGCCCATCGAGATCGGCGTGTTGGTAGCCAGCGGGCAGATTCCCGTGGAACGTACTGTGGGCAAGGTCTTTGTTGGCGAGCTATCGTTGAGCGGCGAGTTGCGGCCGATTCGTGGCGCACTCGCCATGGCGCTGGCGATGGCGCGCGAAGGCTGCGGCTCGAGCGCAATGCCGACCGTGTCTTCTGAAGATCAAGACAGTGGAACCGAGGCCGTCGAGCCGGGCGACGACCATCGTGATGGCGACTCGTCGCGGCGATGAACCCCTGAGGATTCATTGCTTTAGTACCTGAAATTCGCAGCCGGCCGATCGATCATGCGGTGACCACGCGAGCGACATTGCACCGCGCTGCTCGCCATGTCACGGCCGCGATGGCTGCCCAAATCAGCGTGCGCAGACCCATGGCGGCCGCCGTACGTGGCTCGAAAGATCCGCCCATGAAAACATGAGCCCCGAAAGCAACGAATACAAGTGCCGTGGCCACCGCGATCGAGACCGCCAACCATCTTGCCGAACGAGCCCGCATCCAAATCGCCGCGCCCGCGATCACGTAGGCAAAGCCGGCCAGGAAGTTGAACCAGAGCACGAAGGGCACGTAGGCGCCGACCGCCTGTCGATCCGCCTCGCCTCCAAACAAGGCGGTACCGCCCGCCTTGATGGACAGCAACCCGAAGGCAATGGCGAGCATCGAGATCAACCAGACCCCGAAGTGACGTTCGCTTTGAGTAAACATGATTGCTCCCTCGATTGAATCAACACAAGAAGCGCCTGGCGAACGCAAAGCGAACCAGGCGCGCTATTCGAACCCCCTTGCCTCGCCCGCCTCTTCGTGAGTCGAGCCATCGCGAATCTGGTACAGGCGTTTGAAGGTCGGGATGATCTTTTCATCGTGCGTCACGACAATGACCGCGGTTTCGAATCGCCGTGCCATGTCGTTGAGAATTCGTATCACCGCGAGCGCCCGCTCGCTGTCCAGTGGCGCCGTGGGTTCGTCGGCAAGGATGACGGGTGGGTGGTTGACCAGACCACGAGCGATCGCGACTCGCTGCTGCTCTCCACCGGAAAGCTGCGCCGGCATGGCCTTCGCACGGTGCTCGACATCGAGGGCCTTCAAAAGCGTAACGGCACGACGGCGCGCCTCGGCATTCGGAACCCCCGCGAGCATCGGCAACAGCGCGACGTTATCCGTTACATCGAGGAACGGAATCAGATACGGTGCCTGAAATACGAAGCCGATCCGGTCGCGGCGCAACGCGCGCAGATCCGGAATCTTCCAGCCATCGTCGTAGATGGTCTGATCGCCCAGCACCATACGCCCTGATGTCGGCTCGATCACTGCTCCCAGACACTTGAGCAGGGTGGATTTTCCCGAGCCCGATGGCCCGATCAGGCCGACAACCTCCGCCGGCTCGACGCGCATGTCCACATGCTTGAGGGCATCGACCGCGGTGTCCCCGCTGCCGTAGCGTTTGGTCAGCCTCTCGATGAAAATGCCTTCGTGCATCGACTTAGCCTCCGATCGCCTGGGCGGGATCAACCGCGAGGGCCAGGCGAATCGACACCAGGCTGGCGAGCACACAGATCACAACGATCGCAATGAAGCCACCGATGGCATCGAGTGGCATGAGCAGGACGTACTTCGGAAAGAACGGCGCCGCGAAAGTGGCCGATATCTTTCCGACGACAAAGCCGATCACGCCCAGCACGATGGCCTGCTGCATGATCATTGCAGCGATGGTCCGATCACGCGTCCCGATCAGCTTCAACACCGCGATTTCTCGGATCTTCTCCATTGTCAGCGTATAGATGATGAACGCTACGATCGCCGCACTCACGATCGCCAGGATGACGAGAAACATGCCAATTTGCTTTGATGACGTGGCGATCAGTTTGCCGATCAGGATTGCTTCCATTTGCGCACGGGTGTGAACCGTCAGGCGCTGCCAACGGCTGATCCTCTGGGCCACCTGCTCGGCACGATAGCCGTGATCGACGCGCACCAGTACGGCATTCACATAGGGATTGGTGCTTTGCGAGGTGATCACCGCATTCAACAAGCCCGGCACGCCAGGACGATTGAGCACCGGGTTCTCCGCGGTTTGTCTTCGTTGCCGGTGTACCGCATCGTTATCCTTCAGGAACTGGGCTTCCTGGGCATCCTTCAGCGGGATAAAAAGCATCGGATCGCCACTCGACGAAACCATTCGCCGAGTTAGGCCCACTACCGTATAGTGCTTGCGACGCACCCTGATCCGATCGCCGAGCCCGAATCCGCTCGCGATATCGGCGACCGCCTCGAAGTGGCTGCGAGTAATCTGCCTTCCGGCAACTAGATAAGGGGGCCATCCCGGCATTCCGAGCCCTCCGGCGACGATACCGACCACCATCGCGCGCACATCCTGTCCGCCCCGATGTACCTGCATGGTGAGATAGGTGACATTGGCCGCCCGGGCGACGCCGGGCATGGCGAGCACGCTGCGATACACATCGTCGTCGATACTGGACGATTCCGCGTACGGGCCAAGCGTGCCTTGTTGCACGACCCATAGATCGGCACCGCTGTTCTCGAGAAGCGCTTTGCCATCATCGACCATGCCACGATAGACACCGGCCATGATCAGGGTGACGCCGATCAAGAGCCCAAGACCGACGCCGGTAAAGATGAACTTGCCCCAGGCTCCAAAATGTTGCGCCCGGCCAGGCTGATCATCTGGCCACCCCGGGGATCTGCTCGACAACCCGAACACGGCTTGTCCTATGCAATACGGTATGGCTGAAAACCACGACCCGAGCACCGACATCCGGGCCCTCGTGCATTTGAACCGCCCCGTCCAGATCGCTCTTGCCGAGCGTTACCGGTACAAATCGCAGCCTGTCGTCCAGCACCTGCCACACCCCCAGACGATCATCCACATTGCGAAGGGCCGCGTTGGACACCACCGGCAACGCTGGAATTTCGGCCAGGGTCACCGTGACTTCGGCCAGTTCGCCGATCGGCGGCAACGGATCCGGCAACTCATCGAAGACCACCTTCGCGAGCATCTCCTCCGTGACCGCATCGGCCAAGGGCTCCACTCGCAACACGCGCCCCTGATGAAACCGGCCATTGTCGGAGCGAAGCAAGATTCGCGCGGGCAGCGCCGCAGCGATTCCGGTTGCGCTGATCTGATCGAGGCGCACATCGATCCACAGACTGCGTGGGTCGATCACCTGGAGAACCGATTGACCGGCAATCACCGTGCTACCGGGATCGGCATCTCGCGACACGACCATTCCGTCCACCGGCGAGGTGAGCCGCATATTGTTTCGCTGGGCGAGCACGGCCGCGCCATCCGCCCGTACGCGCGCCAACCCTCCCTGGCCGCTGCCAAGGCGGCGTTGGCGATCTTCAAATCCTGTTTCTTGGCCGCCACGACCTCTTCGCTGGTCGTATGGGAGGCCAACAACTGTTCGTAGCGCCTTTGCTGACTGCCGGCATACGCTTGACGTGCCATCGCCTCCTGCAGCGCGGCCTCGGCGCGCTTGAGTGCGGCATCTTGAGCGCGCACCTTGTCGTCGAGGTCCACCGGATCCATCTCGCCTAGCAACTGACCAGCCCGAACCAGGTCGCCGACGTGAACATCAAGACGCTTGACGCGCCCTGCCACTGTCGGCCCGATTCGGTATGTGTAGCGGGCTTGAACAGTACCAATGCCAAACAACGCCGGACGGATCGACCTGGCCTGCACCGTGGCCACGGTTACCGCAACCGGCGCCAGCGGGCCGGCGCGCAGCGCAACATAGGCAAACAGAGTCAATAGCGCCATGGCAACCGCGAGCAAGCCCAAGGTGCGGCCCCTCATGCCCAACCATTTCATGGGCCGCTCCGAACACTGCGGGCAAACAGGGCAAAGACTCGCGACGCTTCGCGACGCACCAGATCGATGTCACCCGCCAGCATGGACTGCATGACCAATCCTTGCACTGTGCCGATAAACAGAATCGCCGCAGCACCGGCGTCGAGAGTCTCGGCCATCTCGCCCGAGGCCTTGCCCTGTTCGAAGATGTCGCGCATGCGCTCGCCATAGCGGCGAATGAGCGTCTGCGCCATTCGCTTGGCGGCGGTCGGCTGCGCATGCTGCAGCTCGCCGAACATCATCCGGGGCACACCAGGGTGCTCGACGACGAACGCGACATGCGCCATGAAGATGGCTTCGGCGGCGGCCAGCGGAGTCGGCGAGGCTGCGATGCCTTGTCTACCCGGGCAAGCAGTCGATCCGCCACGGTCACCATGACCGCTTCGAGAACGGCATCTTTGCTTGGAAAGTGCCGGAACAGGGCACCCTGGGTAACACCCATGTGCTGGGCGATCGCTGCCGTGGTGATCTCGCTCGGATGGCTTACGCCGGCCAATTCGATCACGGCGTCGACAGTGGCTGCGCGACGCTCGCCCGCGGGCAGGGGTTTGGTACGAAGAGACATGGCTAGGGCATGTAAGATAGTAACTCATTACTATCTTACATGCCCTAGCTGCACAGTCAAGACTGCGTACGGCTCCGAAACCAACAGCAACCGCTTCAGATCACCTCCGAATGCGGCACCGCGACCCGCGGTTGCCCTTCAACCCATCCGTCGCATCCGTTCGGACGACATCTCACGGCACGCATTTGTCAGGATTGAAACGGCCCGAATGACAACGCATCGCTTGCGCCTGCTATCCAGAAGCACGAGCTCGTGCGCCTTAGCACCGCTCTCGAGCGGATTGATGATGGAGTGGAGCACCTGTCTGCCCGATTGCTATTAGAGGGGAGCGCGGTTTAACCTCGATCGAGATCCGTCATCTTGGACTCACGTGGCAAGGACGCCGATCGGCTGGACTTGGTGGCCGATTCACTGCCCAAGCCAATGAACAAGAAGCCCATCAACACCCGGAATATTCAAAAGCGCTTTCAACCGGCATCGGTCGCCAGGCGAGGCCTGCGACGGGGGACGGCCAGCCGCATGGCCAGTTCGCGCGCGAAGACCAGCATACGATCTTCCTCGTCCCAACGGCCAACGATCTGCAGGCCGATCGGCAGGCCGTCGTCATTCCAACCGCCGGGCATGCTAAGCGCCGGATGGCCGGTCATGTTGAACGGGAATGTGTAGGAATACCAACCCGCTCTGATCGGCCCGCATGACTGGCCGGCGATCTGCACCGGCGCATGCGGATCGGTATCCGCAGGCAGCGAGGCCGCGGCCACGGTCGGCGTGACCAGCAGATCGATCTGCTCGAACAGCCGCTCGATCTCATGAAACAAAACCGTGCGTGCGGCATTGGCCGCGGCCAGATCGATGCCGCGATGGCGCAGACCATCTTCAACCGTGACCACGAAACTGCGGTCATGGTGGTCACGATTGTCCCGAACCGAGGCCAAAAAGCGTGCGGCCAACACCGATTCGAGCTGGATACGAAATGCTGGCTCGAATCGAGCAAGATCGGTCTCGATCCGGCGCGCCCTGTGACCGGCCGCCTCGATTGCGCAGATGGCATCATCGAAGGCATCGGCAAGCGCGGGTTCGAGCACCGAATTGCCAACGGTTCGCGCATAGCCGATTGTCAGAATTGCGCCGCGATCGTTGCGCGAGCGCGTTGTGCCAGGCGCGCCGGCGCCCGAGCAGGGCGACCAGGCCGGCGAACAAGACAGCGGCGAGCCAAGCGGGCCAGGGCAAAACAGGACAAGACAGAATAGGTCGGCACGGCACTGAACACGGTGGCGCGGGCCCGGCTGCGTGTTCGGTGCCGGTGCGCCCGGGGCGAGCCTGAATCGGCCCGCTGGCAGGCATTTTGGCGCGCGGGCAATAAATTCTGAGGGGCCAACTGCGCCGGTTGGGCCAGCGTTTTCCAGTTTCGCCGACCGCTCATTGGCATTCGGGTACTTTGCAGATGGCGTTTGAAATTCCCATTTGCTCCGTCCCCTTGTTGCCCGAGCGTGCATCCGGGTAGTGACCCACACGCACGGCCTGGTGTTCGAGGGCGTTGCCGGAATCGAAGATGACCTGGCCGTCGGTGTCGAAGATCGAGAAGCTGCGGCTGCCGCCGTCCATGTCGCCCTCATTGGCGGTGGCGAACAGCTTGTTGGTGATCCAGCTGACACCGTCGGGTTCGCGCAGGCGCTTGGTCTGCGTTTCGGTGAGCAGGATGCGTGCGGGGTCCTCCTCGGTGGTGTCGATGTCCGTCAGATCGATCGTGCCGGCGTCTCTACTGTCGCCGCATGCGCTCAGCGTCGCCGCAATCATCGCCGCCATCAGGGTACGACGCACGATCCGGGTCGGTCATTGCTGGGTTGTCGTTTTCATGAGGTCCTCCCTGGCCCGCGCCCGAAGGCATGCTGACCATGTGATTCGAATGGAACTTGGGAGGGCCGAGGCTATCGGGCGACTGTGACGATTCCGTGCCGGATCGCTCCAGGGGCGGGCTCAGGAAAATTTGTTGCGGGGTGTGTTCCGTGTGTTGCGTATCGAGCGTGCTCAGGGTCACAGCTGGCGCGTCGAGCTTTGCCGTCTCGCCAGCAGGAGCGGCCACTAAAACCGAGCCGGGCAGGCTGGCCAGGGGCAGCGCCGGCGGATCATCAGCCGCATAGGCACGCGCGATCAGTAGCGGCTGCAGGGCGGGCAGCCCGTGCATCTGGCGCGCACGTGTGCACTGGTCGTCACCGAGCGCCACCTCGCGGCAACATTCCGGATGAGTACCATGGATCGCGCAACTGACCCGCTGCCCGGGCATGCCGGTCAGGGCGATGCAACGGATCGGTGCATGCGCCGTGCCGCGCATGACCACCTCATGGCGGCGAAGCGGCTCGGTCAGCTCCACCGGCACGCGGCCATAGGGATGATCCGTGGTTTCGGACCAGTGGAACGCCACCCGATAACTCATGCAGCACACGCCACAGGTCAGGCAGGCATTGTCGGGTTGGGTCATGGTCGGGCAGGTGAAGGTTCGCCGGCCAGGGTGACGATCACCGTGCGTCTGTGCGCCATCGTGCGATGCTCGTACAGGAAGATGCCCTGCCAGGTGCCGAGCAGCAGCCGGCCTTCGCCGAACGGAACGGCCAGCGTGCTGCCGGTGACCATCGTGCGCGCATGGGCCACCATGTCATCGGCGCCCTCGTCATCATGCGTATAGGCGGGGTCGTCGTCGGGTGCCCAGCGCGAGAGCAGCGTCTCGAGGTCTCTGCGCACGCGCGGATCGGCATTTTCGTTGAGCAACAGCGAGGCGCTGGTGTGTTGCACGAACAGGTGCGCGATGCCCAGTCGCAGGGGGAATCAGCGATCAGGTGGTTGACCTGGTCGGTCATCGGGGTGGTGCCGCGCCCGCGGGTGTCGATGCGCAGACGGTATTGCTCGTACATAGGGAAGTGGCCCGTCGGGCCCATGCGGTGCCATGTCTGGCTTGCCACGCCAGCACGGCGCGAATCGCTGCCGGCCTGGGTCGTGGGTTCGGGTGTCGGATGCGACAACAGCGCGGATGATGCCCAAAAAAGAGCCCTCGCAGGCATTCGCCTGGAGGGCTCTCGGGTCGGGTGTCGCGCCGCTGCCTAATCGGGCAGAGCAGGCGGCGGCGCGATCGGCCGGACCGGGCTGATTACATGCCCATGCCCATGCCGCCCATGCCGCCCATGTCGGGCATGCCGCCGGCCGGTTTGTCTTCCGGCAGCTCGCCGACCATGGCGTCGGTGGTGAGCATCAGACCGGCCACCGAAGCGGCGTTCTGCAGCGCGGTACGCGAGACCTTGGCGGGATCGACAACACCCATCTCGACCAGATCACCGTACTCGCCGTTGGCGGCGTTGTAACCGAAGTTACCGGTGCCTTCGAGCACCTTGGCCACGACCACGCTCGGCTCGTCGCCGGCGTTGGCGACGATCTGGCGCAGGGGCTCTTCGACCGCACGCAGCACGATCTTGACACCGGCGTCCTGATCGGCATTGGCGCCCTGGACTTTGATGGAAGCACGGGCACGCAGCAGGGCCACGCCGCCACCGGCGACGATGCCTTCCTCGACGGCGGCACGGGTGGCGTGCAGCGCGTCTTCGACACGGGCCTTCTTCTCTTTCATCTCGACTTCGGTGGCGGCACCGACGCGGATGACGGCCACACCGCCGGCCAGCTTGGCGACACGCTCTTGCAGCTTCTCGCGGTCGTAGTCGCTGGTGGCTTCCTCGATCTGGGCACGGATCGCCTTGACGCGGGCCTCGATGGCGCCGGCCTCGCCGATGCCGTCGATGATCGTGGTGTTCTCTTTGCCGATCTCGATGCGCTTGCACTGGCCGAGGTCATGCAGATCGGCGGTTTCCAGCGTCATGCCGGTTTCTTCCGAGATCACGGTGCCGCCGGTCAGGATGGCCATGTCTTCCAGCATCGCCTTGCGACGATCACCGAAGCCGGGGGCCTTGACCGCGCAGGTCTTCAGGATGCCACGGATGTTGTTCACCACCAGGGTGGCCAGCGCCTCGCCTTCGATTTCCTCGGCGATGATCAGCAGCGGACGGCCCGACTTGGCAACCTTCTCCAGCACCGGCAGGAGGTCACGGATGTTGCTGACCTTCTTGTCGTGCAGCAGGATGAACGGGTCTTCCAGGATCACGACCTGACGATCGGGATTGTTGATGAAGTAGGGCGACAGATAGCCGCGGTCGAACTGCATGCCCTCGACGACGTCGAGTTCATTGTTCAGCGACTTGCCGTCTTCGACGGTGATCACGCCTTCCTTGCCGACCTTCTCCATCGCGCTGGAGATGATGTCGCCGATCTCGGTGTCCGAGTTCGCCGAAATCGAGCCGACCTGGGCGATTTCCTTGTGGGTGCTGCAGGGCTTGGCGTTGGCGGCCAGCTGCTCGACCAGGGCGGTGACCGCCTTGTCGATGCCGCGCTTGAGATCCATCGGGTTCATGCCCGCGGCCACGTACTTCATGCCCTCGCGCACGATGCTCTGGGCGAGCACGGTGGCGGTGGTGGTGCCATCACCGGCGGCATCCGAGGTCTTGGAAGCGACTTCCTTGACCATCTGCGCGCCCATGTTCTCGAACTTGTCTTTGAGCTCGATTTCCTTGGCCACCGAGACACCGTCCTTGGTGACGGTGGGGGCGCCGAAGCTGCGCTCGAGAACCACGTTGCGGCCCTTCGGGCCCAGCGTCACCTTGACCGCGTTGGCCAGCAGGTTGATGCCGTCGACCATCCGCGAACGGGCGTCTTCATGAAACAGAACCTGTTTCGCTGCCATGAGAAAACTCCTAAGTATTCAGAAGGTTTGGGGCTTCGCGCGGGCGAATCAGCCCTCGACGACGGCCATGATGTCTTCTTCGCGCATGACCAGCATTTCTTCGCCATCGACCTTCACGGTCTGGCCGCTGTACTTGCCGAAGAGCACCCGGTCGCCCACCTTGACTGCCAGCGGACGGACCTTGCCGTCGTCGCCGACCTTGCCGTCACCGATCGCAACGATTTCGCCCTGATCGGGCTTCTCGGCGGCGTTATCCGGGATAACGATGCCAGAGGCGGTCTTGCGCTCGTTGTCCATGCGCTTGATGATCACGCGATCATGCAAGGGACGCAGTTTCATGCGTAAGCTCCTAAGCTACTGATAAATAATGGGATAATTGAAACGGCCTCGCGTGCCGGGTGGCGCCGGGAAGCCGATCTGAACCAAACGTTCAAGCCTGGCGAGACGCTGTTAGCACTCGTTGGGTTCGAGTGCTAATAATAAGGGCGCGCCCCTGCAGATGCAAGAGGACATCCGTCACGAAGGGGATATTCGGACCCCGCCCGCACGGTGACGGGCGTGATCAGACGATCGGCGGCAGGGGATCGGGCGCGTTCGATGCGCCCGGCCGACGCTTGGGGCGATAGCTGGGATTGAGCCAGACGATGAGCGCTGCGTGGCCGCAGGATTCGACATCCTCGGGCAGATAGTCGCGGATCACACCGCAGAAATCGAAACCCTCGCGCAGCTGGAAGTTCAGCACCGGATCCTTCAAATCGCCCCAGACCACCTTCATTGCATAGGTTTCGACGGCCATCGCATCGGCGTGGCGGTGATATCCGGGCAGGCGGCCGCAGGCGATGATGCGCTTCAGATTGAGCCGCCGGCACAGACGGCGGCGCGCGTTGTAGAGCAGATGGCCCACGCGCTGGCCGCGGATCGCCGGATCGACGAATACCTCCGCGCCATAGAGCGTGAGCCCGGTCGGCGTGTGGGTTTCGAAGGTGCCGTCGGCCGTGATCTCGGTCCAGGTGTGGTCGGTGAGCCAGTCGTCCCAGTCGACGATGATCGAACTCGCGCAGCCGACCAGCCGCTCACCGAGCATGGCCACGAACTGGCCTTCGGGAAAGACATCGAGCTGATGCTCGACGCGGCTGCCCAGCCAGGGCTCGATCTCGGGGTAGATGCGCCGTTGCAGGGCGACGAGTTCGGCGATGTCCTCACGTTGCGTGGCGCGGATCTGGATGTCGTTCATGGTCGCGAATCAGCCGGCCTGCAGAAGACCCGATCGGGCGAGGCCGGTGAGCTGCGCGCCGCGTCGGGAACCGCGCGAACGCGCCGTGGGAGACGCGTATCAGGCGCAGGTGCCGGTACAGGGTGGCCGGGCTGTTTGCCAGCCGCCGCTCCGCCCGGCACGATCGAGGTGTCAGTGTATCGGCTGCGGAGGGGGCGCTGGCGGATTCTCGTGAGCAAGGCGGGGCGTTGTGCAATTTTTGCAGGGGGAGGCGCGCTTGCCGGCACGCTGCGTCTGGCGCACATTGCGGGCATCGTCCCTGTGACTGCGTCGAGCGCTCCCGATGCCCGAATCGAACGAATCCGTGGATCTACTGTGCCTGGGCGAGCCCATGCTCGAATTCAATGCCCAGGCCGATGGCCGCTACCTGCCCGGCCATGGGGGCGATGTCTGCAATTGCGCGGCCGCGGCGGCCCGCCAGGGCGCGCGCGTGGGCGTGCTGACCCGGCTTGGCGCGGATGCCTTCGGCGACAGCTTCATGGCGCTGTGGCGCAGCGAGGGCATCGATGCACGTCACGTCAGGCGCGATCCATCGGCACCGACCGGCATCTATTTCGTGCACCATGATGCCGGCGGCCACAACTTCAGCTATTACCGGCGCGATTCGGCGGCCAGCCGGATCACGGTCGCCGATCTGCCATTGCAGGCGATCGCTCAGGCGCGCGTGCTGCATACGAGCGGGATCAGCCTGGCGATCAGCACCTCGAGTGCCGATACCGTGTTCGCGGCGATGTCGGCCGCGCGCGATGCCGGCAGGACGGTCGCATTCGATACCAATCTGCGGCTCAATCTCTGGCCGCTGGCGCGGGCCCGGGCGATGATCGACGCGGCGGTCGCGTTGGCCGATATCGTGCTGCCGGGGCTCGATGATGCACGCGAACTCACCGGGCTGCACGAACCCGATGCGATCGTCGATGCGTATCTGCGCCGGGGCGCCGCGATCGTCGCCCTCACGCTCGGTGCCGACGGTACGCTGGTGGCCACCACGAATGAGCGCAGGCGGATCGCGGCCTTCCCCGTGCAGGCCGTCGATGCCACCGCGGCCGGGGATACCTTCGATGGCGCGTTTCTCGCGCAGTGGCTGGCCGGGGCGGACGCCTTCGAGGCGGCCCGTTATGCGAACGCCGCCGCCGCCTTGTCGACGCTCGGCTTTGGCGCGGTCACGCCGATGCCGCGCCGCGCGCAGGTGCTCGAGTTTCTGGCGCAGCGCACTGATCGCGCGTGACGCGCGGCCGGGCCGCCAGCCTGGCCGGGCAGCCTGCCTGGCGGATCACTCGCGTCCGGCCAGCATGCGTGTGGCCAGATAGCTCATCACCTTCTCATCGTGCTGATTGAAGACATCATGGGTGGCGGTCACGATCGCGCGATTGCCTTTCGAGGTCGGGCGTAGTTGGTCGATGGTGACGATCGCGTGGATCGTGTCGCCGGCGTGCACCGGTGCCAGCACCTTCTTGTGTACCTCGAGCAGCGCCAGGCCGGTGCCCTGGATCATGGTCTGGCAGAGCAGGCCTTCGATGATCGTGTAGGTCAGTGCGGCCGGCGCAAAGCGCCCGCCGGTGATCGCGCCACGCGACTGCTGCTGGAACGTGGCATCGACGAACATCTCCTCGAGCATGCCGGTGACCGACACGAAATTGACGATGTCGGTCTCGGTGATCGTGCGCCGCATGGTACGGAACTGGTCGCCCACGGCGATGTCCTGCCAATAGACGCCGGGCAGCAGGGATTTCATGGGTCTTGCTCCAGTCAGGCGGTATCGATGGTGGGCCACTCCCCGAGCGCCTGCAGGCGCTCGCGGATCAGCCGTTTGGCAATCTTGCCGTAGCCCGAGCGTGGCAGCTCGTCCCAGAACAGAATGCGCCGCGGCAGTTTATAGCGGGCCATCAGCGGGGTCATCCAGGCGAGTAGTTCGTCCGCGTCGATCTGCGTCCCCGGGGCGGGCACGCAGATCATGAGGCCGACCTCGCCCCAACGGCGATCGGGCATGCCCAGGACGGCCACTTCGGCGATCGCCGGGTGGGTCAGCACTTTTTCCTCGATCTCGCGCGGGTAGACATTGGAGCCGCCGGAGATGTACATGTCCGATGCGCGGCCGGTGATGGTGAGAAAGCCCCGCGCATCGAGCATGCCGAGATCGCCGGTGCGGAACCAGCCGTCGCGAAAGGCCTTTGCATTGGCCTCGGGATTGTCGTAGTAACCGGCGAACACGGCCGGCCCGCAGACACAGATCTCGCCCTGTTCACCGGCCGGCAGTTCCCGGCCCTGCTCGTCCTGGATGCTGATCTGCATCGCGCTGCGCTCGAATCCGCAGGTGTTGGGCCGGCCGTCGTCCTCGAGGCTGTGCAGATCGGGTGGCAGCACCGTGATGTTGCCGGTCACCTCGCCGAGCCCGAAGTACTGCACCAGCACCTTGCCGAGCTTGCCCAGCGCGCGCTTCTGATCTTCCCGATACATGGGTGCGCCGGCATAGATCAGGTGGCGCAGGCTGCTGTGATCATGACGATCGACGGCCGGGTCGTCGACCATCATGTTGACGATCGTGGGCACTGTGAACAGGTTCGTGATCCGGTGCTGTTCGATCAGTGACCACACCTCCTCGGGATCGAAGCGCATGGGGTTGGTCAGCACGGTCTTTACGCCGCGCGCCACCTGCACCAGGAAGTGGATGCCGGCGCCGTGCGACAGTGGCGCCACCACCAGGCTGGCATCCGTGTGTTCGCGCAGGCCCGGCATCAGATCAGCCAGATGATTGGTGATCACGAAGCCCATCTGGCCATGCGTGAGTACCGCCGCCTTGGGCTTGCCCGTAGTGCCCGAGGTGAAGAAGAACCAGCACGGGTCGTCGACCTCGACATCGGCCGCGCGGACCGGGCGCTCGGCGCCCTCGTCGAGCAGATCGGTCAGCGCGGCATCACCCGGCGCGCCAGGGTCCATGCCGATGATCAGCAGCGGCCCGGGCACCGCGGCGCGCACCGGCCCGAGGTGGCCGGCGAACTCCGCCTGCACGAAAAAAACGCTGGCGCCCGAGGACCGAGCCAACCAGGCGGCCTCGTCGGGCGAGATGCGGAAGTTGGTCGGTACCCAGACCGCGCCGAGCCGGAAGGCGGCGAACTGGGTCAGAACCAGCTCCGGGCAATTGCGGCTGTGCACCAGGATGCGATCGCCCTTGCGAACACCGCGTGCGGCCAGCGCTGCGGCCAGCGCATCGACCTCGCGATCGAGCGTGGCCCAGTCGATCAGGCGGTCGCCGGCGACCAGGGCCGGCGAGCCGGGCAGGCGGCGCGCCGCCTGGGTCAGCATGTGCGCGAGATTCATCACCCGCTGGCTCACGCGGGCGACGCCGCCCACGGGCGGGGTGTTGGAACGGGTCATGCTTGGATGTCCGTATGGATGGTCGGGTCCTGGCCGGCAGCGGCTCAGCCAGGGGGAGTTTAGTGAACTCGCGCCGGGGCGCGTGCGGCAGGCTGTCAAGCGGGCCCGCGTGAACCTTGACACATGAAATCTCGACTCACGCACGGATAGCGGATTTGCCCGCTTGCTATGGCGGCAGGATTCGAATACGTTTGCCCGGCAACAAGAATTCACAGTCCGTCGCGCCTGTCGCTGACCGACGGATCAAACAGGCTGCCGATGCCGGAAGGGATCGGGCGGCCCCCGATTTGGCGCATTTGCGGCCAGGGTCAAAGGAAATCTCATGTTCTTGCGTCATTTGCGAGTCGCCTACGCCAGTGCGCTGCTCGTCGCCGCGCTTTCCGCCTGTGGCGGCGGTGGTGGTTCGGCTCCGGTGACTCCCCAAGGCGGCACGAATGTCGGCACCGATGTCGTGCGCAAGGCCGTGATCAGTGGCTTCACCGGCAATCTTGACTGGGAGAATCCGGCCGGGATCAACAACGAGGGAGGTATCGGCGCAGGTGCCGACGGCGATGGCGGTTTCGGCGTCGGAGGCGCCCTGGGCCAGTTCCGGCGCGCGCTGGTCAGAGTCTATCTGCAGGACGGCACGCTGTTGGGCGAGGCCCTGACCGATGATGTCGCGGGCATGGTCACCGTGCGCCCGCCCACCGGCTACCAGGGGCCGATGCTGATGGAGATCCGCGGCAGCGACGAGGCCACCTACTTCGATGAGGGCAAGGGCGCCTATCTGCCCTTTGGCCCTGAGCGCCTGCTGCGCACGATGATCCCGCACATCGATCGCAATGTCGGCATCACGCCGTTCACCGAGGCCGGCACGCGCCTGGCGTTGGCATGTCGGGCGGGATCCGCCCCGGCCGCCGCCTGCGGCACGGACACCGGTGGCGGCTCGGCCAATGTGCCGGGAGCCGCCCTGATCGACGCGGCCAATGGCAAGGTGCGCGAGACGCTGAACCAGCAGTTTCCTTCGTCGCTGCATGTGGACGATGTCACGCGACTGCCGTTCATCGTCAATGACAGCACGGGCGCAGGCTCGATTGCCACCGATCAGCGCGGCCGCTACGGCTTGGTGAACATCGCGTTCTCCAAGCAGGCGGCGATGTACAACAATGGCCCGGCGGCACCGACCCTGGCGGCAGTCGAAACCTTCGCCGAAGACATGAGCGATGGCCGCTTCGACGGCCGGCGCAGCGGTCAGCCGGTGGCCGCAGCCGGGCAGACCACCTACGATCCGCATTCCTGGGGCAGCGAGCTGAGCTCGGCGCTGGCACAGCAGACCGGGCGCTATGGTGACAGTGCAGCCGCGGCGTCGCTGCCGGCCGTGGTGTCGTTCGGCAATGTGCGCTACGACAGCTATTTCTTCGACGCGCGGGTGCGTGCGGGCGGCGATGCGGCGACGATCGCCGTGGCCACCGAAACCACCAGCAACAAGCGCACACCGGGTCAGGTGACCACCTACGTGCCGCCTGGCACCGATAGCCGCGGCTACATCGTGTATGGCAATCTCGGCAGCGGCGGCCTGTTCATCAAGACCGATGCCGGTAACTCGCAAACCGGCGCGCTGGTGCTGGGTGACAACGCCAACGGCGAACTCGGCACGGGGGCGGCCGGCGAGCTCGACCGGCCGCAGGCGCTCAATCTGCCAGCCTCGCTCACGCACGCGGCCGGCGGCTTCGGCCATACCACAGTGCGCCTGGCCGACGGCAGCGTCTGGTCGATGGGTGATAACGCCTATGGCCAGCTCGGCCAGGGTGCGGCCGCGCCCACGGTGGCATCTTCGCGTGCCCCGGTGCGTGTGACCCTGCCCGCCGGCGCGGTGGCCGTCGCGGCCACCTACGCGGCCTCGTTCGCCTTGCTCGAGAACGGCCAGGTCTATGCCTGGGGCAGCGCGATCGGCTTCGGCGAGCTGGGCAATGGTGCGGCCGCCGGCCTGCAGGCCACCCCGGCGCCGGTGCTCGATGAGGCCGGGCAACCGCTGACCGATGTCGTGCAGATCTCGGCGCGCGACAATGATGCGATCGTGCTGCGCGGCGATGGCTCGGTCTGGACCTGGGGCAGCTTCGCCCAGCGTGATCGCGGCAAGGTGCCGTTCGGTGTGGCTGCCGGCAATCTGCGCGCCCACCCGCGTGCAGGGGTTGCCGGCCGGTGCCCAGGTGCGCAAGGTACAGACCGAAGAGGGCCTGTTCATGTGTTGCTGCACGGTGGTGATCAGCACGGCGCCGTCTATGCCTGGGGTGTGCATTTCGATATCACCGCGCAAGACTATCTCTACGACCTGACCCCGACCCGGGTGCTCAACCTGCCGCCGGTGCGCGACATCATGCCCGGCGGCTTCCTCGGCTACGGTCAGCAGCCGAGCGCGCGCACCACCGGCATGGGGGTGGACTATCGGGGCCGTTACTGGAAGTTGCGCGGACGCGTGGCCGAGCGCTACGACCCGGCCAACCCGACCGCCCAGCGCCGCCCGCCGGTGCAGGCGCCGCGCACCGACTGCGCCAGCTGCCATACGGTGCGCAATGAAAGCGATCCGCCCGCGCCCGCGGCCGATGCGCCCGTGTGCGTGCTGCCGGCATTCAAGCTCGATGCCAGTGGCCAGCCCCTGCTGGTGAATTCGGCCAGTGATTGCGGTAGCTGTCACAACGGCAATCCGTTGGGCAATGGCACGGTGGTGGCGGTTCTGAGCTGCCGCGCGCCGTCCTTGCCGCCGCCGTTCACGCCGGTCAATGCCACGCCCAAGACCAACCAGTGCCAGCTGCCGATCGGCCACCCGGCGACCCCGGCGGGCACGTTCTGCGCGAGCTGTCACAACCAGGTGGTCGCGGCGCCCTTGTCCTGCTCGGCCGACACCACACCGATTCCGCCGCCGAGTGCGACCACCGTCACGATCGTTTCGGCGCTCGATGATGTGGGTGCTCTGACCGGCAGCATCGGCTCCGGGGGCGTCACTGATGACGCCGAGCCGGTGCTCACGGGGTCGACCAGTGCGGCCTTGATCACCGGAGAGAGCGTGCGCATTCTGCGCGACGGCGTGGACATCGGCGCAGCCACGGCCGGCACCGGCACGAGCTGGTCGTTCGCGGTGCCCAAGCAGGGTGACGGCAGCGTGCGCTTCACGGCGCGCGTGCTCAATGCCGGTGGTGCCAATGGCGTGGAGAGCGCGGTGTTCACGCTGACCATCGCCACGCAGGGCCCGGCCAAGGCGGTCGCGGTCGCGAGCGTCGATGACAATCTGGCGCCACAGACCGGCGTGGTCGGGCCGGGGGCCAGCACCAATGATCCGACGCCGACCGTCTCCGGCACGATCTCGCCGGCAGCCGCCACCGGTGAGCTGGTCAAGGTGTTCCGCAACGGCACGCTGATCGCGACCGTCACACCGAACGGTGCCGGTTGGACGCACACCGATGCCGGGCTGGACAACATCACCGGTGGCGATGGCCAGATCACCTACACGGCCCGTCTGGTGTCGGTGGCCGGCGTCGATGGCCCGCTCAGTGCCGGCTACACGGTTCGCTTCGATAATCGTGCGCCGGCCACGCCGTCGGTCTCGGCCACGGCGAATGCGCCGAACAGCCCGGCCCTGAGCAGTGTGATGACCGGCCAGCTGGTGTCCGGGCGCGGCTCGATGGACCCGACCCCCACGCTCACGGCGGTGTTCACGTCGAGCGATCCGGGCGAGCGCATCGAGTTCACGATGAGCTCGGCCACCAGTGGTCAGAACCTCGGGCAGCTGAACACGGCTGACGCGGGGTCCGGGCGGCGCACGGCATCGCAGACCGTCGACACCGGCGTGAATCTGAACGGCCAGACGGCCGCCACCGGCAACACCCGCCTGACGTTCTTCGCCCGCGCCATTGACGCGGCCGGCAATGTCAGCGGGCTCTCCAACGGCTTGCAGCTCGATTTCGGTTTCTTCGGTTGCGAGACGCTGCGCGCCAAGCACAACCACATGAGCTCGACCAGCAACTGCGCCGCCTGCCATAGCGTGGCGGCACCGAATGTGCCGCGCTTCAATATCCGCGGCAATTACTGGTGCACGGCGAACCGTGCCGAGGAGGTTGCCACCCCGCGTTGATCCGGCGCGGGTGATGTCCGGTGACGGCGGGTCCTCGTGGCCCACCGGTCCGGCGCAGCCGCAACGGAAGCCGCGATGTCAAAGGGCCTGCATCGCAGGCCCTTTGACTTGATGGCGGGCCGAGGCCGCGCCGCGGCGCCTCCGCGCTGCGCGCTTCAGCGCGCGCGCTCGAGCACGCTCACGAAGTTGGCCACCGAGGCGCCGCCCATGTTGAACACGCCGGCCAGCCTGGCATCGGGGATCTGCATGCCGCCCGCTTCGTTCATCAGCTGCATGGCGGCCAGCACATGCATCGACACGCCGGTGGCGCCGATCGGGTGGCCCTTGGCCTTCAGACCGCCGGACGGATTCACCGGCAGCTTGCCATCCTTCTGGGTCCAGCCCTCGCGCACCACGCGATAGCCCTCGCCCGGGGGAACCAGGCCCATGGCCTCGTATTCGATCAGCTCGGCGATCGTGAAGCAGTCGTGGGTCTCGACCAGATCGAGATCATCCATCGTGATGCCGGCCTCTTCGCGTGCCTGCGACCAGGCCAACGCGGCGCCCTTGAACGCGATCGGGTCGCGGCGCGAGATCGGCAGCAGATCATTGACCTGCACGCGCGCGCGAAACTGGATCGCGCGTGCCATCTGGCGGGCGGTTTCCTCGTCGGCGAGCACCAGCGCGGCGGCGCCATCGGACACCAGCGAGCAGTCGGTGCGTCGCAACGGCTCGACCACATAGGGGTTTTTGTCGGACACCTCGTTGCAGAACTCGAAGCCGAAGTCCTTGCGCACCTGCGCATACGGATTGCTGACCCCGTTGTGATGATTCTTGGCCGCGATCATCGCCAGCTCCTCGCTGCGATCGCCATAGCGCTCGTAGTAGGCCTTGGCGATCCCGCCGAACACGCCGACGAAGCCGCCGGGTCGGTTCTCTTCGCGGTAATAGCTGGCCCCCAGCAACACATTGCCGATCTCGCGGTTGGGCAGCGAGGTCATCTTCTCGGCACCGACCACCAGCGCGATGCGGCCGCGACCGGCCTCGATGAAGTTCATCGCCGCATGGATCGCGGTGGAGCCGGTGGCACAGGCGTTCTCCACCCGCGTGGCGGGCACGTGGGCCAGCGCCGGGTCGGCCAGCGCGACCAGCGCGCCCTGGAAATCCTGTGGCGTGAAGCCGTTGTTCATGACGCCGACGAAGATGCCGTCGACATCGGTGCTGGGCACACCGGCGTGCTCGAGCGCGGCCAGCGACACCCGGCTCATCAACGCCTCGGTATCGGGGTCGTCGAGCTTGCCAAACGGAATGTGGGACCAGCCCACGATCATGGCGCGATTGGTCATCGTCTTAATCCTCTGGGAAGGGAGATTCGGGTTCGGGCGCAAGCCGCGACTGGGCGGCCGCGCCACTGGCAATCAGCGCATCGATGGCGGCGGCGTCCAGACCGGCCTCGGCCAGGATTGTCCGGGTATGTTCGCCCAGTCGGGGGGCTCGCCGCAAGGGCATGCGCTCGCCATCCAGGCGCACCGGAAATGCTGGCATGGTCAGGCCGGCCGAGCCGGGGATCATCATGGGCCTCGAAGAAGCCGGTGGCCGCGAGGTGGGGATCCGCGGGCAGGGTCTCGAGCCGGTTCATCGGCGCACAGGGATCTCCAGGCGCTCACAGGTGTCCAGCCAGGCCCGGGTGCTGCGGGTGGCGGCCAGACGGCCGGCCTCGGCATAGAGCGCCTCGACATCGCGGTGCGCGCCTCGATGTTCACGAAGCGCGGATCCCGGCTCAGCCCGGGTTCGCCGCATTCGGCGAAGAAGCGCGCCCACTGGGCATCGGTGTACGGCAGCATGCAGACATAGCCGTCACGCGTGGCCAGCGGGCGACGCCAGCGGGCCAGGGCGCGCGGATAGCCGACCGGGCCGGGCGTGGCCTGCCAGGTGCCACCGTACCAGTGGTCCACCAGGTTGAAGGCGGCGGTGGCTTCGAACATCGGAATTTCCACCAGGCCGCCGATGCCGTCGCGGGCGCGCCGCAGCAGCGCGGCCATGATGCCGTGCACCGCCACCAGCGAGGACACCTTGTCGGCGGCCACCATGGGGAAGTAGGCCGGCTCGCCGGTGGTGCGCGACATCAGATCGGCATTGCCCGACAGGCCTTGCACGATGTCGTCGTAGGCGGGACGGCCCGCATAGGGGCCGCTCGAATCGAAGCCCACCAGATTGGCGAAGATCAGCGAGGGCTTGCGAGCCAGCAGGCGCTCGGCGTCCAGACTGAGGCCGACCAGCTTCTGCGGGCGCATGCTGTGCATGAAGACGTCCGCGCTGTCGATCAGCGCATGCAGCGCGGCGCGCGCCTGCGGCTGCTTCAGATCCAGCGCCAGGCTGCGTTTGTTGCGGTTTGCACCCATGAAGATCGCCGACAGACCCCGCTCGGGGGCGGGCCCGGTATAGCGCGTGCTCTCGCCATCGGGATGCTCCACTTTGATCACGTCGGCGCCGTAGTCGGCCAGCGTCTGACTGGCGTACGGGCCGAAGATCACCGTGCTCAGATCGATGATGCGGATGCCGGCCAGCGGGCCCGTGCGTCGTGTTTCGCTCATCAATTGAACCCGCGCGGTTCGCCGGTGGGTTTGAAAATGCCATTGACGCGGGCAACCGGCCTGCCGCCCGCCTCGAACAGGCCGTCGACGAACACCAGGTTGCGCCCGGAGCGGCGCACCTTGGCCCGGCCCTCGAGCCACACGCCCTCGGGGGCGGGCCCGAGAAAATCGCAGCTCAGGTTGATCGTCACCATGAATGAGTCGTGATCGGTCTGCTCGTTGGCATTGAAGATCAGCAGCATGTCGGCCAGGGTCATCAACATGCCGCCGTGACAGTTGCCGGCGGGATTGCAGTGACGGCGCTCGATGCGCAGGCCGATCACCAGGCCACCGTCCTCGCGCATGCCATAGAGCGGGCCAAGGGGATCGATGTACGGATTGGGGCGCATCGCAATGGGCTCGAAGCCCGCGGGAATCTCGCTGCTCATGCCTGGCAAATGGAAGATGAGTGGATTGGGCAGGGCCCGCCGGTTGTCGCATCGACCGGCGGGCCCGGGCCCGGCGTGGCCTTTCGGGCGCTGCCCGGATAATAGCGGCCGGCGCCCGCGCTGGCTGGCGCCGGCACCGACCCGATCCCGATCACCCATGTCCCAGGCCGACCTGATCTCCATGAATAGCGCTGAAACCGACCCCTTGCTGGCCACGCTCAACCCCGCATCGGTTGCGGTGCTGGGCGCCTCGGACAATCCCGACAAGGTCGGTGGCCGGCCCATCCACTACATGCGCAAGCATGGTTATCGCGGTCGTGTCTATCCGATCAATCCCGGGCGCGAGCAGGTGCAGGGTCTGCGCAGCTATCCGGATCTGGCCGCGCTGCCCGAGGTGCCCGAACTGGCGGTGATCGTCGTCTCCGGCGAGGCGGCGATCAGTGCCGTCGAGCAGTGTGCGAGGCTGGGTGTGCGCGCCGCGATCGTGATCGCCTCGGGCTTCGGCGAGGTGGATGCCGCCGGGGCACGCGCACAGCAACGGATGGTGGCACTGGCGCGCGCCGCCGGCATGCGTCTGGTGGGGCCGAACAGCCAGGGCTTCGCCGATTTCTCGACCGGCGCGATCACCAGCTTCTCGACAATGTTCATCGAATATCCGCCCCAGGATGGCCCGGTGTCGATCGTCAGTCAGAGCGGCGCCTTGTCGGCCGCGGTCTACGGGATGCTGCGCGCGCGCGGCATCGGCGTGCGTCATGTGCTCGCCACCGGCAACGAGGCCGATGTCTGCGTGCCCGATGTGGCGCGGCGCGTCGTCGCCGATCCCGGCGTCGGCCTGGTGGTGCTCTACATGGAGCATATCGCCGACCCCGCCGGCCTGGCCGAGGCCGCTGCGCTCGCGCGCGCCCGTTCGCTGCCGATCGTGGCCCTGAAAACCGGCCGTACCCGCAGCGGCCAGGCGATGGCGGCCTCGCATACCGGCTCTCTGGCCAACGAGGATCGCATCGTCGATGCGTTTCTGGCAGCCCATGGCATCCTGCGTGTCGGGGGCATCGGCGAGCTGGTGCGCGTGGCCCCGTTGCTGCTGGCCAAGGCGCGTCCGGCCGGCCGGCGGCTGATCGCCATCAGCAATTCCGGCGCGAGCTGCGTGATGAGCGCCGATGCCGCCGAGTCCGCGGGTCTGCAACTGGCGCAGGTTTCGCCCACAACGGCCGCCGCGCTGCAGGCGGTGCTGCCCAGCTTCTCCACCAGTCGCAACCCGATCGATCTCACGGGCGCCTTGCTCTCGGACAGCGCGCTGTTCGGCCGCGTGCTCGCCGTGCTGGCCGACAATGCGCAGACCGATCTCGTGCATATCGACATCCCTGTGGCCGGGCAGGGCTATGACCTGGCCGGCTTCGCCTCGGCGACTGCGGAATTCGCCAGACGCACCGGCAAGCCCTTGACCGTGTCCTGCTGGCAGCCGACGGTCGCAGCCCCGTTCGCGGCCCAGGGCCTGCCGGTCTACGAGACCATCGAAGATGCGATGCAGGCATTGGCGGATCTGGTTCGCCATGCTGACCTGATGGCTGCGCCGCCACCCGTATCCGAGCCCGGCCGCGGTGCCGCGGCCGGCATCCTGGACGGCCTCGATCTGTCCGCGCTGCCGCCGCCGGGCCCGACCGACATCGATCGGTCATGGCCATCGCCGGGCGCGGCCGACACCAATCGGTCATCGCCGTCGCCAGGCGCGGCCGGCAGCAATCGATCATCGTCCCCGCTGCCACGGTTCCTCAGCGAGGCCGACAGTCTCGGGCTGCTGCGCGATGCAGGTCTGCCGGTGACGCCTTTCGTGTTGTGTGCGGCCGATGATCCGCTGCCGGCGGCGCGCGCGGCGCTGGCCGATTTCGGCGGGCCGGTCGTGTTCAAGGCCTGCTCGGCGAGTCTGCCGCACAAATCCGAACATGGCCTGGTCGCGCTCGGGCTTGACGATGATCAGGCGCTGGCGCGGGTGGCCGCGTCGCAGCGGGCCACCCTGACACGACTGGGTGTGCAGGTCGACGGTTTCCTGGTGGCGCCGATGCGGGCCGGTCGTCATGAGCTGTTGCTGGGTGCGCGCCTGGATCCCGCATTCGGGCCGGTGGTGATCGTCGGCGATGGCGGTCGCTATGTGGAGGCGATGCCCGACACCGCATTGCTGCCCTGGCCCTTCGATGCACAGCGGGTGTTGAGCGCGCTGCGCGGCCTGCGCATCTGGCCGGTGCTGGCTGGCACGCGCGGCGAGCCGGCGCTCGATGTCGGGGCCTTCGCCGATGCCGCGGTCAGGCTCGGAGCATTGGCTGGCGCGCTCGGTGCACGGCTGGCCTCGTTGGAAGCGAATCCGGTGATGATCGGTGCGGTCGGCGAGGGCGTCTGGATCGTCGATGCGCTGGTCGAGCCCGCCGGCTCGCCAGATCCCTGAATCGCGGCCGACGCGGTGTCGTGGTCGCGGACCCTGCGCGCTCGCGCGAATCGCTGATTCGCGCGATACCAGCCCGGGCAGCGTCGGGTCAGGGGCGATCCGCGGTCAGGACCACGGTGGTGTGATTGGACAACACACCGCCCTCGACATGGGCGAGCCCGACATCATGGCGCCTGGCCTGTCGCGGCCCGAGGTCGCCGCGTAGCTGGCGTACGCATTCATTGATCGCCAGCAATCCACCGGCCGCGCCCGCGTGGGCATGACTGAGCATCCCGCCATGCGTGTTGATTGCCAACGGGCTGTCCGGCCCGCCCGCGTCATCGCGCCAGAGCCGGTGGCCGCGGCCGTCCTCGGCCAGGCCGAGCGCCTCGGCGAGCAGGATCGGCGTGACGGTGAAGCAATCGTAGAGCGAGGCGACGCCGACCTCGGCCGGTCGCCGGCCGGCCATCGCGAATGCCCGCGCGGCGCTGGCACGGGCGCCGTGGTCGAGCAGGTCATCCGGTGCCGCCACCAGGTGCTCATGGGTGAACTGCTCGCCAACGCCGGCGATCCAGACCGAGCGATCATCCGCATGGTCGGCCGCGCTGACCACGAATGCGCCGGCCGCGTCCGAGACCAGACAGCAGTCCAGCATGTGCAGGGGCTCGGCGATCGGTCGTGATTCGAGCACCTGCTCGATGCTCAGCGGAGTGCGCTTGTGCGCGCCCCCGTGCAGCGCGGCATTGGCGCGGGTGCGTACCGCCACGGGCGCGAGCGCGCGCCGATCGAGACCATGCCGATGCAGATATCGTTGCGCGACCAGCGCGTACATCGCCGGCACCGTGAGCCCGTAGGGCGACTCCCAGAGCGGATGACAGAAGGCGGCCAGTGTCTGGGTGGCGCGCTGGCTGCCCATGCCGCTCAGGCGGTTCTCGCCGGCCACCACCAGCACATGGCGCGCCTGGCCGGTGGCCACGGCGGCGACAGCGCGCGCCAGCAGATTGCCCGCCGTGCCGCCGCCGGCATTGCCGGTGAGGCCGATCGCGGGCCGGATGCCGAGGGCCTCGGCGAGCGCGCCGTAGAACACGAACACCGGCGAGGTGGTGCTGTATGCGGTGAACAGCGCATCGATCTCGCCTGGCGCCAGAGCGGCATCATCCAGAGCACGCCAGGCGGCCTCGACGCACAGATCGAGCCCGTCGCGTTCCGGCAGACGGCCGATCTCGCTGTCGCCCACGCCACGGATCACCGCGGCGCCGCGCAAACGATGGCGTTCACCAGCGGTCGCGATCGACGCGGCCACCCGGCCGGCAGGCCTGGCCTGAGCCGGATGCTGCGAGGACTCGTGCGGGTGCGCAGATACGCCTGCCCGCGTTCCGGCCAGCGGGGCGAAGCATGGCATGCCGTACAGCGTTTCATCGTCGGGCGAGGTGACGGGCCGCAGGCAGACCGGCAGCCCGATCCGCCAGCCGTCGGCCGGCTCGTCGAGCAGCCAGCCCATCAGGCGCGGGCCCTCGGCCAGACGCAGCAGCCCCATCGTGAACGGTAGCGCCGGGCTCAGACCGGCGTCGGCCACATGGTGGACCCGGCTGAAGGATTCGATCGTCGCATCACCACGGGCCGCGATCGCGCCGATACACATTTCCGCGCAGGCCGGGCAGCGGCGTTGCGGCGGCCAGTGAACCTGCGAGCAGCTCTCGCAGCGGGGCAGCTCGAGGCGCCCGGCCCGCCAGGCATTCAGAATGTCGCGCTCGGGGCCGTGCGCGTGCGGGACCGGCAGATACATGATGATCGGGACTAAGTTTGTGGATCGACGTGCGCCTCATGGTAGCTTGCGACCCGGCACACCAAATTCCTGGAGGGGTGGATGTCGGTCACATTCGATCGTCATGCGGGTCTGGCGGTGATCCGCTTCGAGGTCCCCGAGAAAGGCAATGCGTTGTCCCCGTCGCTGGTGGCCGCGGCCGACGAAGCCTTGCAGTCGGCCGGTGCCGACACCGCGGTGCACACGATCGCGTTTTGCGGCGCAGGCAGGCATCTGTGCACCGGCTTCGATCTGTCGGATCTGGATGCGCTCGATGATGGCGCTCTGCTCTGGCGCTTCGTGGCCATCGAGCAGTGGCTGCAACGTATCTGGTCGATGCCCAAGCGAACCGCGGCGATCGGCCAGGGCAGCACATTTGGCGCCGGTGCGGATCTGTTCGCCGCCTGTGATGAGCGCTGGCTGCGCGATGGCGCCCGGTTCCGCTTCCCTGGCGCAGGTTTCGGGCTCGTGCTCGGAACCCGCCGACTGGCCGAGCGGGTTGGGGTCGATCGGGCCCGGCGCTGGGTGGCATTCGGCCACACGGTGCAGGCCGACGAGGCGCTCGCGGCAGGCCTGGCCAATGATCGTGTCGCGGCCGACGACGAGACCTGGCGCGCGCGTCTGGCCCAGGCGCCCGCCGTGGAAGGCGAGACGATGACCGCCCTCTATCGCGCCACCCGTGCCGATCTGGCCGATGCGGATCTCGCGGCGCTCGTGCGGTCGGCGGCCCGTCCCGGCCTGAAGTCGCGTATCGAGGCCTACCGGTCGGCCCTGGCCGCCGCGCGCAAGTCATGACCCTCGCAAGCGAGCCGGTGCGGGTGGTACTGGCGGGTGCCGGTGCCTTCGGCCGCTCGCTGCTGACACGCGCCCGGCACCTGCCGTGGCTGCGATTCGTTGCGGTGATCGAGCCCGACCCGGCCGCGGCCGACCGCGCCAGGCAGCTGGTGGGTGATGTCCCGGTCCTGCCGGCGCTGGCGGCGGCGCCCGCCGCCGATGTGCTGGTCGAGGCCACCGGCCATGTCGGTGCCGCCGCCGCGCATGCGCTGCTGGCGCTCGATCGCGGCTGGCATCTGGTGCTGGTCTCCAAGGAACTCGATGTCACGGTGGGCGCCGAGCTGGCCGCGCGCTTTCGCGAGCGGGGCAGGGTATGCACACCGGTCGACGGCGATCAACCGAGCCTGCTGATGCAGCTCGTGCAATGGGCGCGCATGCTCGGGCTCGAGATCCTCGCCGCCGGCAAGGCCAGCGAGTACGACTTCGTGCTCGAAGACACCGGTTCGCTGCGCTGGCAGGATCGGCGCTACGACGGCCAGGCACTGCATGCTGTGCTCGCCGAGGGCCGCGCGCTGCCCGCCGCCGAGCGGCTGGCGCCCAGACACAGGCTGATCGAGCAGCTCGGGCTGCCCCGGCGCACGGTGGCCGATCTCTGTGAGATGGGCGTGGTCGCCAATGCGATGGCCTTGAGCCCCGACCGCGCCGATTTTCATGCGCCACTGGCCCATCCCACCGAACTGGCCGATCTGTTCCAGGCGCAGGCATTTGGCGGCCTGCTGGCTGGCGGCGCGCGCATCGACGTGTTCAATGCGCTGCGCCGCAGCGACGAGATGAGCTTCGCCGGCGGCGTGTTCGTCACCGTGCTCGCCGATGATGAACCCACCTGGAAGATGCTGGCGGACAAGGGGCATGTGGTGTCTGGCAACGGCCGGGCCGCGCTGATCGCCAACCCGCGCCATCTGCTGGGCATCGAAGCGCCGCTCAATATTCTGCTGGCCGCCCGCGAAGGGCGGGCGATCACCGATGCGCGCCCGCAGCCCGCGTTCACGCTGGTGGCGCTGGCCCGCACCGATCTGCCGTCCGGAACGCTGCTGGCGATCACCGATCCGCATCACCACGAAATTGGTCTGGTCAGTGCGCAGTTGCAGCCGGCCGGGCCGGCGGCCGATCTCTGCCCGTACTATCTCTGTGCAGGTCGGCGCCTCGCCCGACCGGTGGCTGGCGGTCAGCCGATCGCCTTTGACGATCTCGATGGCGAGCCGGCTGCACCGGTGATGGCGCTATGGCATGCCCAACAGCGGCGGTTCTCACCATGACGGGCCAAGGTTTCGGGATGCGGAAAATGGGTCGACGCTTCAGCGATGGCGGCTGCGCTGGCTCGGCAGCCCGTCATGCCGTATTCCGTCCGGCATCCACGCGGAGAGCCGATGGCAGCCGCACACATAAGGTTAGACTGTGTTTCATGATGATCTCGATTGAACCGGGACTGCTGCGCCAGCGACTTACGCGATGAAGAAGCCCGCGGAACTGACCAACGACGAGGCCCAGGCACTCCTAGAGCGCATTGGCCGACGTGATGAATCAGCGCTTCGCGAGCTTCACGATCGACTCGCGCGCCGGATCTTTCTATTCGCCATGGCCCGGCTGCGCAATGAAGAGGCCGCCGAGACCGTCATGACCGATACATTGTTCGAAATCTGGAAGCATCCCGACCGCTTTCGCGGCGAGTCGCGATTTTCCACCTGGGTACTGGGGATCGCCAAGTACAAGGTGCTCACCGCCCTGCGCGCCTCCGAAGACTTCCACGAGGATGTCGACGACTACGCCGAGACCCTCGCCGACCCCGATGCCGATGTCGCGGGCGATATCCAGGCTCAGCAGGAGAGTCTGGTGCTGCGCGATTGCATCGAGAAGCTCAATGATGCCCAGCGCGAAGCCATCCAGCTGGTGTTCTTCGAGGGGCTGGCCCTGGGCGAGATCGCGCAGGTGCAGTCGGTGCCCGAAGGCACGGTCAAGACGCGCCTGTTTCATGCGCGCAAGAATCTGAAGACCTGCGTGCAGGCGCGTCTCGGAACGGAGGGCTGATCATGAACCAACCGATCACGCATACGCCGATCGAACGCGATCCGGCCCGCCTGGAAGAGATCCTGCCCTGGTATCTGAACGGCACGCTCTCGCCCGAAGACCGCGACTGGGTGCAAGCCCAGCTCTCGGCCGAGGAGCGCGAGCTCGCCTTCGACCGCTCCATCGTCGACACCCTGGAGCGTCGGGCCGAAGAAGTGCCGGCCGACATCGGCTGGGACCGCCTGATGGCCCGGGTGCGAGCCGATGCCGCGCCGGTTCGCGCGGCGCAGGCGGGCCAGGAGGCTTTTTCCGAGCGGGTTGCACGCTGGTGTGCCTCGTTGCTCACGCCGCGCATGGGCATGGCGCTGGCCGTGCTTCTGGCGGTGCAGACGATCGGCATCGGCTACCTGGTCAATGAGCAGGCCGGTCATCAGACCAGCGGATATCGCGCCGCGGTCAATGTGGCACCTGTGCCCGTGATCCGCGCGATGTTCGTCGACAGCCTCACCGAGCGTCAGTTGCGCGAGGCCTTGTCCGATGCCGATCTCTCGATCGTCGATGGGCCCACCCGTCTGGGCGAGTACTTCCTGCATGGTTCGCAGGAAGATCTCGAGGCGGCCGCGCGCAAGCTGCAAAGCGCCGGTGTCGTGGCCAACTGGGCCATTGATCACAAGCCCATGGTGCGTTGAGCGCGGAGCGCATGATGTCCCATCCTCTCATGGCAATCGAATCCGGCGCAGCACGGCCCGATACCGGCCGTCGCGCTTTTGGCGCCGGTCTGTTGGGCCTGGCCGGGCGGGCTGCCCTGAGCGGGCCCGCCGGCTTCGCGTCATGGTGCTTCGGCGCCATGGCGTGGCTGCCGGCAAGATCGGCGCGGGCGCAGGGCGAGGGTGCCAGGGTGGCGCTGGTCATCGGCAATGCCGATTATCGTGTCGCGCCGTTGAGCAACCCGGTCAATGATGCCCGCCTGGTGTCGGCGACCTTGCAGGATCTGGGCTTCAATGTCCTGCTGCTCGAGAACGGCTCGCTCAATGAGATGGTCGATGCGCTGCGTCAATGGCTGATCGCCTCGCGTCGGGCGAGCGTGCGTGCCTTTTATTTCGCCGGTCATGGCACGCAGTTTCGGGGTCGCAATTATCTGGTGCCGGTCGACATGGCCATTACCAGCGAACAGGAACTCGACCGCCGCGCGCTGGTGCTGGCCGATGTCGTCGACGCGGTTTCGCAGCAGCGTGAAGGCGTCAATTTCGTGATCATCGACGCCTGTCGAACCGCGCCCAATCTGCTGCTCGGTCGCCGCACCCGCAGCCTCGAGAATCCGCCGCCGCCCGGGTTTACGCCCCAGGAGGCGCCGCGCGGGACGGTGGTCGCGTTCTCCACCTCGCCAGGGGCGCTTGCCGCCGATGGTGTCGGTGAACGCAACAGTGTGTTCACGAAGGCGCTGGCGCGCCAGCTTCGGCAACCCGGCCTGCCGGTGGAGTCGCTGTTCAAGCGGGTGCGCGTCTCGGTGATGCGCGAGACCGGCAATGCCCAGGTACCCTGGGAGAGCAGTTCGCTGGTCGGGGAATTCTGCTTCCGGCCCAACCCCGACGGGCGTTGCGTGCCGGGGTAGTGTGCCGTTTCGAGCCGGGCTGATGTGCCGTTTCAAACCGGCAAACTGGCGCGAAGATCTGCTCGGCAGGTTAGCCTGTGCGCGAGCATCCTCCTGATTCGCAGACTGACCCGGATGGCGATGTCCATCCCGCATCGGATCCGCACCGCGCGGATGCGTGCGTTTGCGCCTGGTGCGGGGCAAGGGGCGGGGCAAGGGGCGGGGCGGCCCGGCTGCGATCGCAGCCAATGGCCGCGAGCCGTCTGATGGACGTAAGATATCGTTTCGACACATCACTCGGAGACCCCCATGCCCGGCCTGAATTCGGCCGTCGATCCCGACGGCCTGCTCGAGTATTCGGTGGTCTTCACGGATCGCGCGTTGAACCATATGTCGCGCCGGTTCCAGCAGGTGATGGGCGATCTGGGCACCGTGCTGCGCGAAGCGTATTCGGCGCACGCCGTGGCGATCGTTCCCGGTGGCGGCACCTATGGCATGGAAGCGGTCGCCCGGCAGTTCGGCACCGATCGTCATTGCCTGGTGTTGCGCAATGGCTGGTTCAGCTTTCGCTGGTCCGAGATCTTCGCCATGGGGCGCATCCCGTCGCGCGAGACGATCCTGATGGCCCGGCAGACCCAGCCCGGGTCGCAGGCGCCGTTCACGCCCGCGCCACTGCAGGAAGTGATCGAAACCATCCGCCGTGAGCGCCCGGACGTGGTGTTCGCCCCGCATGTGGAAACCGCATCCGGAATGATCCTCCCGGACGACTATCTGCGCGCGGTCACCGAGGCCACGCACGAGGTGGGCGGCTTGTTCGTTCTCGACTGTATTGCCTCAGGCACTGTCTGGGTCGATATGCGGGCGCTGGGCGTCGACGTCTTGATCTCCGCGCCGCAAAAGGGCTGGAGCGGCCCGCCGTGTGCGGCTCTGGTGATGCTTTCGGAGCTTGCCGAGGCGCGGCTGGCCGAGACCACGAGCACCAGCTATGCCTGCGATCTCAAGCGCTGGCGCGGCATCATGAAGGCCTATGAGGCCGGTGGCCATGCCTATCACGCCACCATGCCCACGGATGCGCTGACCCGCGTGCGCGATGCGACTGCTCGATACGCGCGCTTTCGGGCTGGCCCAGGCCACCGAGGCGCAATGGACTTTGGGCCGGCGGGTGCGCGCCATGCTGGGCGAGTTCGGCTATCGCAGCGTGGCCGCGGAAGGTTTTCAGGCGCCCGGGGTGGTGGTCAGCTATACGGATGACCCGGGGCTGCAGACCGGCCGCCGGTCCTCGAGCTGGGGCTGCAGACGGCCGCCGGCGCACCGCTGCGCTGCCAGGAACCCGAGGGCTCTCCACCTTCCGCCTCGGCCTGTTCGGGCTGGACAAGCTGGCCAACATCGATCGCACCGCGGCCAATCTGCACAAGGCCCTGCAGGTGGTGGCCGACGAGCGCGCCCGGCGGGCCGCCTGAGGCGCAGGCCCACGTCAAGCTGCCGGGCCGTCACCGCCGCGCCCGGATACACAAAGGGCCCCAACGGGGCCCTTGTGTACTTCGGCAGGCTCACACCCAGACATGAAACCGGCGGGAGCCTTCGCTCCCGCCGGCGGTTGATTACCTCAGGGTCAGGGGGCTTACTGGTGGTGCCGACCTTCATGCCCTGCGCGTTGTTGCTGCCGCCGCTCTGGGTCTGAACCACGTTGCGGGCGGTGACGTCCACCTTGCCGCGACCCTTGGCCTCGCCGATCGTCAGCACTTGCTTGTTGCGGGCGCCGCCGGCCTGGGACTGGCGCACATTCGCGACAGTGGCCTTCACATCGCCGCGACCGCTGGCCTTACCAATCGTCGCGATCTGCGTGTTGCCGCGACCGCCACGCTGGTCCTGGGTGACATTGCGGGCCTTGACATCCACCTTACCGGCGCCGCTTGCTTTGCCGATGGTCAGATCCTGCTTGTTGCCCCGGCCGCCGGCCTGGCCCTGACGAATGTTGGTGGCGTTGACCTTCACGTCGGAGCGGCCGCTGCCCTGACCGATCGTGAGGTTCTGGCTGCTGCTGCGGCCGCCGGACTGGGTCTGGCGAACGCGGTTGGCCCTGACGTCGACCTTGGCCTGGCCCGAGGCCGCGCCGATCGTCGCGTCCTGCGTGTTGCTCGCGCCCGACTGGCTCTGTGTGGCGTTTCTGAGATCGACGGTGGCCTTGGGCTGGGCCATCGCGGAGGCGGCGAAAAGACCGGTGATGGCGGCGGCGATCAGGATTTTGCTGGCGTTCATGTGAGGCTCCTAGGCGGGAAATCGGTGATTTCGGGTGAGACGTGAATGGGTAAGAGCTTCGGTTGTGGCACTGTTGCCGTGTCGTGCGCTCTTGGTAATGAGTCACCGCGCATCACCGATCGGTTCACAGGAAATGCGACTTTTCCAAAAAAAAAAGATTGCGCGGCCGCCGACGGCTCGCATGGCCGCTTGCCCTGAATCGACGCCGATCGCCCGCACCATCACCACCAGGCAAAGAAAAAGGCCCGTGATCACGGGCCTTGGATCATCCGAGGGCGGGCCGCGGGGCCCGTCCCGGGCTCAGCCGCTGACGCGAAACTGCACGCGGCGATTGGTGCCATCGACGGGGGAGGTACCCGGCAGCGGCTCATTGGGCCCTTGCCCTGCAGTTGCAGGCGGGTGGGCTCGATGCCGAACTGCTCGACCAGCATCCGATAGACACCCATCGCGCGCTCCCATGACAGCACCATGTTGCGCTGATAGCTGCCGGTGGCATCGGTGTGGCCCTCGATCACCAGGCTCATGCCCGGATCCGTCTGCAGGACCTCTGCCACCGATCGGATGAATCCGTAGGAGTCGGGTTCGACCCGGGCGCTGCCCGCGGCGAAATTGATCGGCATGCCGGCCGCCGGGGCGCTGCCCGAATAGCCGAGAGCCTGCTCGGTCGGCGCATTGGCGGTTCGCGCTGCGGCGCTCGGTTGCGCATTGTTTGCGGGCAGACCCTGCTGCTCTCCAGACGATGCCGCGGGTACGCACACCGCTGGGCCGCAGCAGATCCCGGCCTGCGGTGCCGCCTGCGGCGCCGTTGGTGCAGGCATGGCGGCGGGCGCGCCGCCTTGCAGTGCGCGGCGCGAGCCCGCTGCGCTCGGCGGCTTGCTGGAAGATCGACCGGCGCGGCTGCCGGCAGGACATGGACCATCAGGCCGGCCAGCGCAAGGGCGCTCAGCACGGGCTTGATCGCCGGCCGCAGGGACTTCTGACTCTGGTTGACTTATTCATTTGACTGACTCCGCTGGGTTGCCGACCAAAGGCTTGGCGATGGTCGTAGGTACTGATGAGTCGTGCATGCTGGCTCATGGGTTCAATCCGGCATCAACGATTGCCGATTCTCACCTTGTTCGTCTGGCCGAATCCGAAGCCTGGCCCTGGACCACACCACCGACCGACACATTGGTGGTGCCGCCGGAGTTATTGTTGCCGATTTCGACGCTCTGGTTGTTCATGGCGCCGGCTCCGGCCCTGCACGATCGTGCCGACCCGCACATTGGAGCGCCCGTTACCCGAGGTGTTACCGACCTCGACCTTCTGGCGATTCATGGCGCCGGCCTGCAGCTGGTTCACGCTGCCGATCGAGACATTCGATCGACCGGTGTCCTTGGCATTGCCGATCTTGGTGGACTGGGTGTTGAGCGCGCCGGCTCCGCACCTGGTTGACGCTGCCCACACTGACCCGGAGTTGCCCCCGGCCACTGACATTGCCGATCTCGAGCTCCTGCCGGTTCAGCGCGCCGGCCTGGGTCTGGTTGATTGCGCCGATGTTGACCTTGGTTTTGCCGCCATCGGCATTGCCGATCTTGGCCGACTGGCTGTTGAGCGCGCCGGCCTGCTGCTGACCGATGAAGCCGGCATTGACCTCAGAGCGGCCGCGCCCCTTGACGTTGCCGACCTCGAGCTGCTGTGCTGCGCGGCGCCGATCTGCGACTGGTTCACAGTGCCCAGCCGTACACGCGTGCCAGCCGGCACCGGTGGTATTGCCGATGTCTGCCTGCTGTCGTGAAGCCGATCCAGACTGGGTCTGGTGTAGCCTTGTTGATCGTGGTGTTAGCCGCCCGATTGCGCGAATGTGCCTGAGCCGATCACGCTCAGCGCGATCGCCAGGGCGATCCGATGCAGCTTGGCACCACGGGGAAGGGGGTAATGGGTGCTCATGAGATTGCCTGTCCGTCTGGCTGTTTATTCGGGGTCGACCGAGCCGGCGCCACGAATCTGGGATTTGACCTGCGGATTGCCCATAGACCAGACTCGCCGCATCATCGACCGTCACGGTCAGGCGGGAATCTGCTGATACCAAGGCATCGGCACTGCCATGAAGCTTGGCCTGAACCTCCTTGCCTGCCAGTTCACTGCCATCGAAATGCGTGGCATCCGTGAGCGTCAGGCTTTGCAGGGCTGGCCGTTCCACTGGCACGCACGTCCGCGCTTCCTGTATGTCGAGCGTGAGTGCCTCGAGGTTCAATTCGGCCAGCGCGAGGCTGGCACTGTCCTGCACCCAGACGCTGAGACGCGGAGCCGTCGGGCCACCGACCTGGACATCGGCCGTGCCCAGCACCCGCAATTCGCCAAGCGGGCCCGCGGTGATCGTGATGATGATCGGCTTCTGGGTCTGGAACGACCCGACCACCGAGACGTCGATCTCGTGATCCTTGATCTCGGCACGGATCTTGTCGCGGACTTTGGGCTCGGCCTGGATGTCCACCGCGGCGGTGTCGCCGCGGCGGATCCGGACCTCTGCCGGGACATCGATCCGGACTCGCCAGGTCTGCCTGGCGCCAGCCGCCTTCGGCTGGTCGGCCGCGGCCGCGGCCCCGGTCATCAGCGGCCCCGCCATGGCCAGAACCGAGCCGGTGAGGGCCAGCCAGCGGCGGCGCGGCCTATCCACCGGTGTGCTCCAGGATGCAGAAGCCATCCTTGAGATCGAACAGCTGGATCGACCGGCCGGATCCCGCCTTGAACACCGCAGCGATGGTCTCGGATTTGGACGGCTCGACACCCGCGCTCTCGAAGACCATCTTGCCCTGTTGATAGCAGCGCAGCGAACTGTCGGTGCCGCGGTCGACCACTCGGGCCATCGATTCCACCTTGGTGGGTTTGGTGCGCTTCTTGCCGTCCTCGATGCCCGCGCTCGAGGCGGCGCAGAAGGAGAGCGCCAGCGCGCCGGCCAACAGCTTTTTACTGGACGTTGACATCGTAGACTCCTACGCCGAACCCGGGGCCGGCCACGTTGCGGAAGGCCGAGGTGAGTTCATCGGTACTGCCAACCGATGAAACCGCCTCGAGGGGAGCATTGCCCAGCGGCTGAAGCGCGGCGAAACAGGCGATCGATTCGCGGGCGCCGGTGGGGCTGGCGACAAAGGTGAAGGGAAGGTCACCGGGGAACTGCAGGCGTGTACCACCAGGCACCGCCGGATTGGACTGAACCGGGTTCGGGAAGAACTGGTTTACCTGGCGACGCTCATCGAGCAGATAGCAGTACAGGTAGCTGTCGCTGTCCACCGCGACATCGACCTTGAACGGCTGACCACGCTTATAACTGGTGTTCGGGCCCTGTTCGCCGCCCACGTAGACCAGAGGCAGACGGTTACCGCCATCCCCCGAGGGCGCGGCATTGGCCACCTGCGCCGGCGGCGCCTGTTGGGCAAGTGCCGGAGCCGGGTTTTCGGCCAGGAGCTTCTGGGCCACGACCTGCGCCTTGGCATGATCGGTACGCAGATACTCGCGGAAGAAATCGAAATCGAGCTCGGTCGACGCCTTGCGACCCATGGCCTGCTGGTAGATGGAGACCGCGTGCAGCAGCGCGTCATCGATCTGGCCGTTGACCTGGCCGGCGTAGATCCCGCGGGCTCGCATCTGCTGCTGCAGGTAGGCGATCAGCGAGACCGGGTCGGCGGCCATGGTTTCCCACCAGTCGGTGATCTCGGCCTGCACGCCCGGTTCTTTGTCGGTGGCGCCCAGGCAGGTCCAATACGGGATCTTGGTCAGCTTGCCGAATAACTCGATCGTGGCCAGCTCCGAGAGCGTGCGCAGCGCCTGCGCCGTGCCCTCGCTGCGGGCCAGCGTGAAGCTGAAATTGACCCCGAACTTGCGCGTGTTGACCTCGCCGTCGGCGCCTTCGCCCTGTTTCATGACCAGTACGGAGTTCTTGGACGTGGCGCCGGGGATCAGCTCGAGACTCTGCGTGCCGATCACGCTCAGATCGAGTGCCAGTACCGAGGCCGATCCCTGTGCGGCGACGCCGGCGCTGAACACACCGATGCCGATGCCCGCGTCGCCCTGCTTGCGGGCCACGTTGTCGTCGAACTGGGAAACCGAACCGCGGATCGCGAAGTCGGGCGGATTCTCGAGTGCCTGTGCCCTGGAGTGCAGGCCGATCACGGCACCGAGCGTGGCATCACCGACGCTGAAGGCCACCAGACGCACCGCGCGGCTGCGGCGGGTCATTTGCGAGACCGCCGAGATGATCATGTCCTTGCCACTGGCGCTGACCTTGCGCGTGGCATCGGGATGTCCTCGATCAGCACGGACAGATCACTGACCCCGTAGGTCAGGAACATGAAATCCATGCAGCGTAGCGCGGGGCCGAAGCCGGTGCGATTCTGCTGCGGCGCGTTCGACAGGCTCGCACGCGTCGCGTCGGCCCGTTTGGCGACATCTTTGTCGTAGTCGGTTACGGGGGCGGTCGCCGCGCAGGCCGCCAGCGAGGCGGTCAGGGCGAGGCCGGCCATACGCCTGCCCAGACGGGGCAGGGCACTGGCCGCGGACGATTGGGAGCACTGCGGTTTCATAGCGGGAATCTCACTGATGATGGCGATCGGGGGCTCAGCGGCAGTTGGCGGTGTTGAAAATGTTGCCGGTGACGATCACGGTCTGATTACGCGGATTGATACGGCCGCGGGCGGAGTCGTCCTGCTGATTGCCGATGTTGACACTGCCGCAATCATCGCCGCTGCCACCCCCGCTGCCATCTCGCTGCAGCCGGTTCGGGCCGCGCTGACGGATTTTCTCACGGGCCACCTTGGCCGTATCTCCCGGCTCCATGTCGACGATCTCGGAGGAAGCGGCCAGGCTGATCGACGGTCCGGTGGCGATGGCCAGGCCGATCAGGCAAGCCGCCAGGGAGGCGCTAGTGGTTGGTTTCATGATCGAGCACTCCTGCACTGGATGATGGGTAAGGTTTGACGGGAAACGCGACCGGAGGGTCATCCGTCGACCCGGTTGCATAAAGAGACCGTTGTCCCCTTATGCAACCGGCGGGAGGTTTTCGCTCCCGCCGGCCGGTTATTGCCAGAGATTCAGGCAGGATTTACTTCGTGGTGCCGACCTTCATGCCCTGCGAGTTGCTGGCACCGCCGCCCTGGGTCTGAACCACGTTGCGCGCGGTGACATCCACCTTGCCGCGACCCTTGGCCTCACCGATCGTCAGATCCTGCTTGTTGCGGCTGCCACCGGCCTGGCTTTGACGCACGTTGGCGACTTTGGCCTCGACTTCACCGCGACCGCTGGCTTTGCCGATCGTCGCGGTCTGCTGGTTGGCACGACCACCACGCTGCGACTGGGTCACATTACGGGCCTTGACATCCACCTTGCCGGCGCCGGTGGCCTTGCCGATGGTCAGATCCTGCTTGTTGCCGCGGCCGCCGGCCTGGCCCTGACGAATGTTGGTGGCGTTGACCTTCACATCGGAGCGGCCGCTGCCCTGACCGATCGTGAGGTTCTGCGTGTTGCTGCGGCCGCCGGACTGGGTCTGGCGAACGCCGTTGGCCTTGACGTCGACATTGGCCTGGCGTGAGGCGGCGCCGATCGTCGCGTCTTGCTTGTTGTTCGCGCCGCCGGACTGGCTCTGCGTGGCGTTCTTGAGATCGACGGTCGCCTTCGGCTGGGCCATCGCGGCGGTGGCGAACAGGCCGGTGATGGCGGCTGCGATCAGGATCTTGGTGGTTTTCATCGTGGGGCTCCTTGGCGTGAACGATGGTAAATCGTAGTAAGTAACTGAAATCTAAGAGCTTGTTGGTTCGGTGCTGGACCCGTGTCGTGCGCTCTTGGTCCTTTGTCGCGATGACGCGGCATCCGGTTCAAAAGAAATTTGAGATTTTTGAATGCCTCCCTCGGGTTTTATTCTCGGCGCGAGCACCGGGCAGAACACGCTGCATGCACCGCATGGCCGCAGGTGAAACACACCGTACGTGCCGTTGCAAGCGCGCCACTCACGATACGCCCCCATTTGACAATGCGCAACGTCGTGAGTCCGGAACTTCATCCCCAATACCTGGGGTATGCGCAATAGCGCATGTGCATGTCGATTCGGTGTCGGCCGCAGGGCGTGGCATGAGCATCGCGCCGATCGAACCGGCGCCCGGCGAAGCGGCTGGCTGACATGAAAACCGACGGCGAACGTGGCCGGCCACCGCGGAATTCACCCGTTCCGATGCTGCGCTGCAGTATCCTTCGGCTGCTACACCGGGCGACAGGAATGCCTGGCATCTCATAGGAAAATCTCGTGGAACTGAAGTCTCTCTCGCCGGATCTTTTGGTGACCGGGCAGGTATCGGTCGGCGACATCGCCGCCCTTGCCGCGCGCGGTGTGCGCGCGATCATCAACAACCGCCCCGATGGTGAGTCGATGGGTCAGCCGCTGAGCGCCGATATCGAGCGGGCCGCGGCCGACCAGGGCATCGTGTTCAGGACGATCCCGTTCACCTCCGGGCGCCAGACGATGGCCGACGTCGAGGCCTTTCGCGCAGCGCTGGACGAACTCCCGCGGCCACTGCTGATGTACTGCCGCACCGGCATGCGCTCGACGTCGATCTGGGCCATGGCCGAGGCAGGGCGCACGCCGGTCGAGGACCTGCTGCGCATGGCGGCCGGCGCTGGCTACGATTTGTCGCCTATGCAGCCGGTGCTGCAGGCACTAGCCGCGCGCTGAGCCGGCCGAGGCCGACGTTCGGGCCGGTCCGGGCGCGCCCGACCACGGCCGCGCCCGCTGCTCGGGCCCGCTCAGATCTGTCGAACCGAAGCGATCGCGAAATCCGGCACGCCCACCGGTGAGATCGTCACCGGCGTCTGCCGGCCCTCGGTCAGCCGGCTGACCTGATCCGAGACATAGTAGTCCAGCCCCTTGTAGGTGATGCGCCCGGAGCGGGTGAGGTCGGCCTTGCCACTGAGCCCCTCGATCAACGCCTTGGTGAACGCGCCATTGCCCCAGGCATCGTTCTCCTCGGAGAGCTGCCGCCCCGAGCTGGAGGCGAACACGATCACGCCATTCTCGGAGGCGGCCAGATTGTTGGCCAGCTTGGCCAGTTCGCGGCTGGCGGTCTGGAAATTGCCCAGCGCGTTGCCGGCGTAGCAGGTATCCACGAAGAACAAGGCCTTGCCGCGCATGCGTCCGAGTGTGCTGCGAATCGTCTGCTCGGGAACGCCGGTGGCGGCCAGCTGCTCATGCTGGCCCTCGTAGGGGATGAAGTAATACTGGCCATCGGGGGCATTGACGCCGTGGCCGGCCATGAACAGCATGCCGACATCATCCGGCCCGACCTCTTTGGCGAGCCAGTCCAGCCCGGCGATGACCTGCGCACGGGTGGCCTTCTCGTTGGTCAGGACCTTGGCATTGACCTGCGCGTAATAGCGCCCCTGCTGCGCGGTCACGGCGCGCACGAAGTCACGCGAATCCTTGTCCGCCAGACCCAGTTGATAATCGGGTCGCTTGTATTGGCTGATGCCGATGGCCAGGACGAACAGACGTGGTCCCCGTTTGTTGGCCGCCGGGGGTGTGGGCGGTGCCGGTGGCGGCGGTGGCACCTGGGCGGCCGCCACGCTGGGCGCCGCCAGGGCCAGGGTCTGGGCCAGTTGCAGGGGGCTGGCAGTCACCGGATCGATGACCGCCGGCACCGCGATGACCGCAGCGGGTGCCGCTGCCGCCGATCCTGCCGGGGTGGCGGAGCCCGCCGCTGAGGCGGGTGCGGTGCCCGCCTCGGGCGCGGCCGGTGGCACCGGCGCAGGCATCTTGAACCCGAGCGGCTCGGAGGTGCCGTTCTCGTCGCGGGCGATGATCTGGATGACCGAACCCTCGGCTGGTGCGCGCAACTCGGCGATCGCCCGCTCGCGCCCGGTGAACGATGGCGGCAGCACGATCCTGGCATCGACGCTGGGGCGGCCATCGATGCGCACCTCGACCTGCGGCTTGCCCTTGGCGCGAATCGTGAACGGAATCTGTACCGAATCATTGCGCCGCTTCAGCCCCTTGAGGTCGACCGCGCCCAGCACCGGCGGGAAGGTGACCCGCTGCAGGTCGACGGCTGCCGGGCGGGCAGGAGCGGGGCCCGGCAAAGGTGCCGCAGCGGGCGCGGCGGTGGCGCCGCCGGCAACGGGGGCGGCCGGCTGGCCGGGCTTCTCGACGGCGATGCCGGTGCCCCCGGCCTGACCGGGCCCGGTCGCGGCCGGGGCGGCGCCGGATGACTGCGCCGGTGCGGGCAGGGCGGCCACCGGAGCGCTTGCCGGCGCGATGCTCAGGCCGAGCAGGCTGTCGATTGCCGTGGGCCGATGAAAGCGGTCACGGAAGCGATTCAGGGAAAAGTAGTCGGCGAGCGCGCCGTCGTCGCGGTTGACCGACCAGCCGACGATACGATCGGCGCCGGCGCTGGCGTCGTAGCTGCCATCCGGACCGAACAACACCCAGCGCCCGTCCGGCCGGGGCAGCAGGCTCAGCACGAGCCTGCCCTGTTGGATGTCCCACCAGCGGATCGTGCCGTCGGACATCGCGGTGAGTGCCAGCTTGTCATCGGCGCGCACATTGATGGCCAGGACCTCGGCATTGGTGGCGGTGCGCCAGCGCACGCCCCCGTCGGCGGTGATCGCCATCAATGCCTTCGAGCTGCCGAACAGCGCCTCGTCGCTGTTGTTCAGATAGGCGATCGAGCGACCGACCTCATCCGATGCCAGCGGAATCGACTGGCCGTTGATGCTCGGCTTGCGCTCGTTCTCCCAGGTGGCCCCGCCGAAAAAGCCGCGCTTGGTGCGTGGCTCGTTCAGTCCGTCGGGCAGCGGGCCGGGGCGGATCTCACGCCGCTTGAGATCGAACACGCTGAAGTGGCGGCCAAGATCGAACGAGAAGCCGATCTGCGTGGCATCGGCATTGATGCGCAGGTTGCGCGGGCCGCGCAGATCCGCCAGGCCGGCTCCGGTGCTGCGGACCTTGCCGGGTTGCAGGTCGATCACGCCCCAGCTGCCATCGAAGGCGACGAAGGCCGTGCTGCGCGGGGCCACGGCGGCGAGATCGAAGATCGAATTGGTGGCGAGCAGATGTTCGCCCAGCGCCGCGCCATTGCGCGCATCGAAGACATGCAGCGCGTGTTCGCCGGCCTGCCGATAGCCGGTACCGCCGGCCAGCAGCATCGTGCCGTCACCCGAGAAACCGACGGTCATCAGGTTGCCGGCCTCGAGCCGGGCGGGCTCCAGTCGCAGAATCGCCCGGCGGCTGGCCAGATCGAAGACCTGCGGTGGCGTGCGATTGGCCGGATCGAAATAGCCCACGGCCAGGCGCGTGCCGTCGGGCGAGAACGCGACGGACACCGGGTGGCCCTCGCCGCGCAATTCGCCGTCGGCCACGAGCGTGTCGCCCTGCTGGCGAAACAGATGCACCGTGCCTGCCAGTGTCGCCACCGCAATGCGGCCATCGGACGTGACATCCAGCCCGTACGCGAGCCCTGGCAGCGCCTGGCCGAATACCTCGCGACCCTCGGCGTCGAAGGCGCGCAGATGGTTCTCACCGGCATAGACGGCCAGCAACAGGCGGCCGTCGGGCGTGTAGCGCAGGTTCTTGACATCGCCGCCCAGCGCATCGAACTGCTTGATCAGCTGGCCCGTATCCGGCGCGAAAACCAGGATCCTGTGACCGCCTGTGGTCGTGCCGGTGGAACCAGCGACCGCAACCCGGCTGCCATCCGGATGAAACGCGGCCCCGTAGAGGCGGCCGGTTTCACCATCACCCACCGGAGGGCGCAGTACCTGGCGCAGCTCATGCGAATTCAGATCCCAGACCCGAGCAGTTTTGTCGTCGCCGGCGGTCACGATCAGGCCGCGTGCGGCCGAAACCGCCAGCCGGCGCACCGGCGCCGAGTGGCCGCCAAGTTCGATCTGCAGCACCGCCTTGCCGGGGGCGGCCGCACCACGTACCTGCGCCTGCGCCGGGCCGGCCAGCAGGGCCGCGAGCATTGCGCAGAACAGCCACCAACTTCCCGGCCACGGTGCTCGCGGGCGCTCGCGGCGGCTGACTTGGCTTGACGACTTGAACATGGATTGTCTCGATTGCGGTGTCGGTATGCCGGCCACCTGGGCGTGCTGTGGGCGCGCGGCGCAGCGCGCGCCGCCGATCACGCGGATCGGATCGCCTGGTATGGGTCGGGGCGTGCCAGGGCAGGGTTCATTGTGTCATCGTCGCCGGCGACGCGCACCGGCGACGCCGGCAGGCGTGACGACCCGTCGCAGACCGGCGTTCGCGGCGATCATGCGTCGCTGACCCTCATTGCAGTAAACCATAACCGCTGACGGCCGGGCCCACAAGCGCTGCGCGGGTACCGGTATCGGATTCGCAGCGGGCGCAATATCGCCCGGCGCGGTGAGTTCGCAAGGCGGGATGTCGCTTCGCAGCCCGAAGCCGTGCAGGCGCTCGCGCAACCGATAGGCCTGCCGGTACCCGCGCGCAGGTGTCAGACCAGCCGAATCCTTACTCGGCCTGGGCCACGCGGGCGGCCGTGGCGGGCACAGGTGCCGCGGTCACGGGATCGTCTGGCGGGTTGGCCGTGGCTGGCGATCGCTCAGAGGTGTACTGGCCCTCTGCCGCGCCGGCATGTCGCGGAACTCCCCGTGTTGCGAGCGCGCGCTTGTTGGCCTCGGCCGTGCGCTGCTTGAGCAGCAGCTTCAGGAAGGTATCGGCAGGCAGCGGCTTACTGAACAGGTAGCCCTGGATGATGTCGCAGCCGGCCTCGCGCAGGAAGGCGAGTTGCTCCGGCGTTTCGACGCCTTCGGCGGTGACCACCATGCCCAGACTGTGCGACATGGCCAGAATCGCGCGCACGATGGCCGCGGAATCCGCCTGGTCCGGGAGCGGGTCGATGAACGATTTGTCCACCTTCAGTTCGTCCATGCGCATGCGCCGCAGATAGGCCAGCGAGGAAAAACCCGTGCCGAAGTCATCGAGCGAGGTGTGCACACCGAGCTCGCTCAAGGTCAACAGCCGCTCCAGCGCGGCCTCGGTGTCGTGCATCAGCACCGACTCGGTCAGCTCGAGCGTCAGCATGGCGGGCTCGAGTCCGGCGTTCGCAAGGGCCGACGATACCTGCTGCAAAAGCAGGTCGTCGCTGAACTGCTGGGCCGAAACATTGACCGATACCGTGCAATCGTGGACTCCGTTCTCACGCCAGCGCACCGCCTGCGCGCATGCCTGGGCAAGGATGATCTCGGAGAGCTCGTTCATCAGGTTCAGTTCTTCGGCCAGCGGAATGAAGGTCGCCGGCGAGACCCGACCGTGCTTCGGATGGTTCCAGCGTAGCAGCGCTTCGGCGCCGATGATTCTGTTGGTGGCGACTTCGACCTTGGGCTGGAAATGCAATTCGAACTCCCCCGCCGGTATGCCCTTGCGAAGATCGTTCTCGAGCACCATCCGCTCGCGGTTCTCCGAGTCGAGGTCGTTCGAGTAGAACGCATACTGATTCCGGCCGCGGTCCTTTGCGGCCGACAGCGCGGCATTCGCCTGCTGCAACAAGCGCTCGGGCTCGGCCGAATCGATCGGGCAGGCGGCGACCCCGATCGTCGCCGAGATGAAGATCTCCTGGCCGTCCAGCTGCATCGGCTTGCTCATTGCCTCGAGCATGCGTCTGGCCGCATAGGTGGGCTCGACGGTGTCTTCGAGCCCGCTCATCAGTGCCGCGAACTCATCGCCACCGATTCGCGACAGGCTCCAGGGGCGGCGTCGATCACCGATCGGCACCTGGGTGCCGGAATCGAACAGGGCGTTCTGCAACCTTTGCGCCGCCTGGCGCAACAGCTCATCACCCGCGCGATGCCCGAGCGTTTCGTTGATCTTGTTGAATCGATCGATGTTGATGTTCAGCAGCGCGCATACCTGATTCGATTCGACGGCGCGCCGTACCGCCGAACGCAACTGGTTCAGAAACAGCTTGCGATTGGGCAGATTGGTCAGCGGATCGAACCAGGTCATGCGATCGTTCTGCGCCTTGAACGCGAGCGTATTGCGCAGGCGCAGCACCAGCTCACTCGGGTCGACCGGCTTTTCCAGGAAATCGGCCGCGCCGAGCTCGAGCACCCGCAGTTTGGTGTCCGCATCGCTGGCCGAGGTCATGACGATGACCGGAATGCTGCGCAGCGCGTCGTCGCCGCGTACCTGTTCGAGGATGTCGAAGCCGCTGACCTCGGGCATCATGAGATCGAGCAGGATCACATCCGGACGCTGATCGCGTATCGAGAGCAGCGCGGTCTTCGGTTCGCTGATGCCCTCGAAAGTCTCGTAGCCCGCGTCTTCGAGGAATGCGCGCACGAGCTCGATCAGGATCGGCTCGTCGTCGATCATCAGCACGCGTGCATTCTGGACCAGGAACTTATCGACGCTGGAGCGCGATGATTTGCTGGCAGTGTCGCTCATGTTGCGGCCTCTGTCTGCTGGGCAGGATTCCTGTTCTGCGATGGCTTACGCACGCGCTCGGCCAGCGCCAGAATGTCGTTCATCGATTGATCGACTAGTGCCAGGTCGCCGTTTTTGGCGGCCCGCTCGAGCTTCGCAGAAGGTTCGGTGAAGGCATCGAAGCCAACGGAACCGGCAGAGCCCTTGAGCCAGTGCGCATGGCCCGCGACTTCCTCGAGATCGCCGCGGTCATGGGCCTGGCGCATTGCTGCGATCCGCTCGGGCAGTCGGTCGACAAAGCCGTCGATGATCGGGCGCAGCCGTGACACGCCGGCCAGGCGCGATTGCAACGGGCTCTCGCCGGTGGGCATCCGTGCCGCCGCCGGGGCCGATGCGCTCGCCGTGGGCAGCACCGACGCCACCGGCTCGGTCTCGACCACCGTCCCATCCAGATACTGGGCGAGCAGCTCCAGCATGTGGTTGATATCGATCGGCTTGGTCAGATAGCCATCGCAGCCAACCTCGCGGATCTCCTTGTCGAAGCCGGTCAGCGCATGGGCCGTGAAGGCGATGATCGGGAGCTTGAGCCCGCGCTCGCGCAGGGTGCGCGTGGCGGTATAGCCGTCCATGACCGGCATCTGCATGTCCATCAGCACCAGATCGAAGTGCTGCCCGGTCGCCAGGTCGCAGCCTGCTGGCCGTTCTCGGCCTCGACCACCTCGATGCCGGCGTCCTCGAGCACGACCCGCACCAACTGGCGGTTCTCGGGCGAGTCGTCGGCCACCAGCAGGCGGCCACTGCTGAATTTCCAGGTCCGGGTGCCCTGAATCTCGATCTCACGCGCCTGCTCTTGAGCGGTTTCGGCATCGATCAATTCGATCGGCGCGCCGGTTTCGTCGGCGGCCTTGGCCGGCAGGGTGATGATGAAGGTGCTGCCCTCGCCGTAGACGCTTTCGACCCGGATGTCGCCACCCATGGCACGCGCAAAGCGACGGCTGATGGTCAGGCCCAGACCGGTGCCACCGAAGCGGCGGGTGGTGGAACTCTCGGCCTGGGTGAAAGGCTCGAAGATGCTCTCGACCTTGTCGGCGGGAATGCCGATGCCGCTGTCCTGAACGCGGATCTCGAACATTCCGCCGCTCTGGCCTTTCTCTGCCAGCCACCGCAGACGAATCCTGACCGTGCCTTTCTCGGTGAACTTGATGGCGTTGCCGGTCAGATTGGTGAGAATCTGCCGCAGTCGCGATGGATCGCCAGCGATACTGGCGGGGATTCGCGAATCGATCTCCAGACCGATGCCGACATCCTTTTCCTGGGCGCGTACGGCGAGGATCTCGATCACGTCGGCCGCGATCCGGTGCGCCGAGCAGGCGATCGATTCGAGCGCGAACTCGCCGGATTCCACCTTGGACAGATCCAGGATGTCATTGATCAGTTCGAGCAGATGGGTGCCATTGCGGTGAATCGTGTCGAGGTACTTCACGGCCTGCTCCGCCGACTGCGCATTGCCTCGGCGCATCAGCTCGGTGAAGCCCAGTACCGCGTTCATCGGCGTGCGGATCTCATGGCTCATATTGGCCAGGAACTCGCTCTTGGCGCGATTCGCCGACAGAGCCCGCTCGGTGGCCTCGCGAAGCAGCACCTCTTTGCGCTGCAGTTCGGTGACATCGTCCAGGCTGACCAGCACACCGTTGACCTGATCCTCACCGCCCATGATCGGCGAACAGTTGGCCAGGAAGCTGCGCTGATCGCCCTCGGCATTGACCAGACCGATCGAGGCATTGTGTTGCAGCGCGCGTTGTTCGCATGCCCGCTGCCACGGGAGCGCGTCGGCGGTGATCGGTTCGCCCTGCGCATCGAGCCAGCGAAACATCGTGGCCTGTTTGCCGAGCAAGGCCTCCTGCTTGTGCCCCACCAGCTGTGCAAAGGATTCATTACCAGCACGATCCGGCCCGAGGCATCGATCAGAAGCAGCGATTCGGCCAGGGGAGTCGAGCGCGCTGCGTACCCGGTCTGGCACCGCGCGCGACGGATCGAGATGCTGAAGCATGCGCCCCAGATAGAAATAGAAGGCCAGGAAGCAGATCATGCCGAGCAACGCGATCGCATGTGTGCGTTCATCCAGCAGATAGCCCATGATGCCGGGCTCGCGAATCGGCGAGAAGCTCAGTTCCGTCTGCCCCCACTTGCCGGCGGCGGTGAGCAGGGGAACGATCACCTCGGTATCGGTGGACTTCTCGTCTTCGCGGGGTGTCCAGAGGCTGTCGTGCAGTTTGGTCGCTACCACGAGCGAACCGTCGGTGCGGCGCAGCGCCGCCGACAGCAGCGCATCGTCGCGTGCGACCGAGAATTCGAGCGTATCGGCCAGGCCTTGTGCATCACCGTCGACCAGGCCCTGCATGGCGCTGGCCGCGATCAGCTCGGACAGTCGCAGGCGGTGCTCGCGCTCGAGCGCGGCCTTGTCTGGCAGCACACCGGAGAAGAAGACCAGCATCATCGCGCTGGTCACCAGGGAAACGAGGCCAAGGGTCAGCAGAACCTTTGCGCTCAGCCACTTCGTCATGCGCCCACCTCTTCGAGGTCGTTCGATCGCGCGGCATCGACCGCCGGTGATGGCTCGCTGCCGCGCCCGGCGGCATCGAACGGGGATATGGCGACTGCGTGTTCTGCAACGGGCTTGTCCGGCGCACCGAGCAGGAGACCGCGCACGAAGTTGCCGGCGGGGTCGCTCTGACCAGGGCGTTCACCGTGGCCACTCCAGACCAGTGCGCCGCTGCCGGCCCATAGCGCGATGGATGGTGCTCGCTGGCTTCCTGTGAGCGTTTCCGGCGCACGAAGCGGGGCCGGGGTGACCACACCCAGGTCAGGTGTCATTTCGCGCAGGAACACGGACGACGCGCCAGGGTTGCCGATGTCATTGGCCTGCCAGGTGAGCACGATGCGCTCGTCGCACCCCAGCGCGAGATCGAGGCCGCATTCCCCGCCGTACAGGAACGGCGGCGACATGTCCGTGTTCTCCAGCCTGGTTGCGACGGGAGCGGACATCGGATCGAACAGGAGGCCCTGACCGACCAGCACGCTGCGACCACCCGGCTGCGTACAAATGCCGGCCAGGACCACCTGGCCGGCGTGATTGATTGCCAGATTGCCCTCGATGAGCTCACCGCCATTCTCGGGGGACAACGCCACCTGCGCATTGAGCGGCCTGAGCCGGCTGTCCAGCCCCACGAAGACGAGGTGGCGGCGGCTGCCGAGCGGCTCCAGGAAGCTCAGGGCGATGCGGTCACGGGCTTCGAGTTTGTCCGGATTGGGATCCCAGGCGAGCCTGCCGTGGCTCAGTGTGTTGTCATTGGAGAGCCCCTGGACGAAGGTTTCGATGCCGGCAGCGGGTGTGCCATCGGCGTCGAATCGACGCAGCGCCAATGTGTTGCCGTCGGCCAGATTGCTCCAGCAGACCACGAAACGTCCGTCCCGGGCCATGGCCACAGCCGGATCGAGGTTCCTGCCGACGCCGGTGGCGTTGAGCCGGAACTCGCCCGGCGTCAGCAACCAAGGCGGCGGAGCGCGCGGCGGGGTATCGACGGCACTGCCGTCGGCACGGAAGCGCAGCGCATGGACATCGGTCGCGCCGTCGGCCCGGTCAGCGATCCAGATGATGACGAAGCTGCCGTCTTCGGCCATGGCCACAGTTGGTTCGCCATGGTGCGCGCTGCCACGACGCGGGATGGCCCTTTCCCCGGTGTTCACGGCGCCGAAGAGCCGATAGTGAATCCGTCCACGGTTCTCCCAGACGACCACTGTGGTGTCAGCGTTCGCAGCCACCCGACGCGGCGGGGACGGGATGGTGTTCGGTGCCGATAGCCGGCTGAAGTTGACCCGTGTTTCGATGCTGGTGGCAATCAGAGTTGTGGCGTCGGGCCGATCGATGCCCGTGGCCGCTGCCGCGAGCGCCTCACCGATGCGCTGACTCGCGAAGCCGTGATCTCCGTGCGGATGCGCATCGGGCCGTTTGCCCGCGCATGTTCCCCGGCTGCTCCGCGGCCGTGGACAGGCCGTCTCGAAGACCCCGACGCGGCGGCCGTGAATTCGCTTTGGTATCGGGCGTTGGCTCACGATGGCGTGTGCAACTTGTGCCTCAGGAGCCGCGGCGGGTCCGCGCGGCAGCCGGGTCAGTGGGCAGGGCGACCTGGCAACGTGCACCGGCGGGAACCTGCCGGTTCGTATTCGCGAGTGTCAGGCGTGCGCGGAATGTGGCGCTCGCGGCATCGACGAATGGGTCCACCTGCTCGACCCGGGCATTGACCACCTGCTTTTGCCCGATCTCCGGCGTGACCGAGATCGTCATGCCCGGCAAGAGCTGGCCGAAACGCTCGGCCGGCAACACGAGTTCGACATGCAGACGATCGAGGTTCACGACCCGCACCACGGGGCGTCCGTCGACCCGTTCACCGGGTTCGAGCAGACGGTCGGCGACGATGCCATCGATCGGGCTGCGAATCTCCCGCTGCGAGAGCTGGCGGTTTGCGACATCCTGTTCTCGCCTGGCGATCGCAGCGGCTTCCCGGGCCTGCTGCAGACGATGCTCGGCCACTTTGAGCTCGCCCTTGGCCAGCTCGAGTTCGAGCTGCGCGCCGTAGCTGAGCTTGTTCAGTGCGTGCATGCGCTCGAGCTTGCCCCGGGCCATATCCCGGGTGGCTTCGGCGGCGGAGATCGAGGCGCGTGCCTGGGCGCGGGCATGGGCAGCCGCCAGCACCGCCTGTTCCACGTCATTGTCGAGAACCGCCAGGATCTGGCCGCGTTTGACGGTCTGGCCGCGATCGACTGCCACCGAGGCGAGCACGCCGGGGGCGCCGGCTGCCACATCGGTCACGATCGATGGCTGGATCAGGCATCCGGTACGGTCATTGTTCTCGGTTGCGCCCGGGACGGTCTTCGCGCGCCCCGCGTCCGCGGGCACCCGGGGATTGACGACCTGGGTCTGCGCTGTCGCGATCCGTACCGGCGCGGTGGCGATGAGCAGCGCCGTCGCCGCGGCGACCGGCAGCCGCCATGCAAGATTTCGCATCTTCCTGGCTCCTTGACTGAGCCTTCATCCTAGAGAGCGCTTTTGTCTACGGCCGGCGGCATCCGACGAAAGGCCAGAGCCTGTGCCTCGCCGGTGCCCGGGCGTGGCGCTCAGGCAGGCATCCTGGGGCGCTCGTCACTGCCGGGTCCGCCTGCAACATGGGCGATGTCGTCGGCATCAGGCTCCTGGGCGGCGCCCTGGCGATTGGCGGACTCGAGCATCGACTCGATCGATTCCTCGTCCTTGCTGGCGCTATGCGAGGAGTCCAGGCTCTGCAACACGGGCAGCGGATCGATCGAGCGCCAGGCAGGCATCGAGGCGATGATGCTCGAGAGCAGGGCGCCGCCGCGCAACAGCCAGATCACATAGCCGATCGAGACGCCGGTGCTGACGGCGACGCTCGAGGCGGCGATCTTCTGTTCGAACACCAGATTGGTGAGGACGCGCTCCTGGGTTTGGGCGAAGGTTCTTTGCAGCGACTCGGCCATCGGCGTCTCGAGCCAGACGCGGTCGACCTGGGCGAGATCGGTGATCCGATCGCTGCCCAGGGATTCGAAGGCCTCCAGATCGCTGATTCGATTGCCATTGAAGCCGAACGAATCGCCGCCCTCGGCCGAGATCGGTGCCAGGGTCTTGCGCCATGCGCCGGTATCGAGAACATTCGTGCCCGAGTTTGCGCCGGCGCTGTAGGCAGTGGCCTGTGAGAGCGCCGATTCCGCGGCCGCGCCCTCGGTGGGTTCGGCGCTGGCCGCGCCCGTGCTTTCATCGGCTGCGCCGATGTAGCCGGCTTCGTTCGATATCGGCGGCGCAGATTCGCCGGTGCCGGCGGCGGTGCCCGAATCCGCCGGCGGCTGTTCGACCAGTGTGCTTTCGCCGCCGGCACCCGTGGTGGTGCCGGCCTGGTCGCCAGATGCGGCTGCGCCATTGGCCACGGTGAGAATCTCGATCTGAATCCGGGTCTGGACGCTGCCACCCGCGCCATCGGCGACGTTCAGCTCGATGGTCTCCGAGGCCGCGTCGCCGCTCAGCGCGGTGTAGGTGATCCGGCCGGCGTCGATATCGGCCTGGGTGAACCGGCCGCCGGCGCCAAGCGGCTGGCCATCGAGATTCAGGTGGCCGGAAACGAGCGCCTGCAACAGTGTGAACGTCAGCTGATCGCTGCTCTGCTCGACGTCGGTCGCCTGAATCAGCGTGCCCGCCAGGACGAGCGTGTCATCGGCAGCCATGACCACGGCACCGCTGCCATGAATTTGCGGCGCATCATTGACCGGGATCACGTCGATCGTGATCGTGGCCGTCGCGGTGCGATCGGCAGTGAAGGAGTTTCTGTCCAGCAGATCGATAGTCAGGGTCATCCGGCCGTTTTCATCCGGCCCGGGTGTGAACACCAGGCCGGCCAGCGCCGCGTTCAGACTGACGGCATCCCCCTGCAACCTGAGCGGCGAACCGGCGCTGCCATCGCCACTGGAGAGCCGAAGTGTCGCGCCCGGACCGACCGAGACCGTGCCGCCGGACACGGTCAGATCCATCGAGATCCGGTTGGCCAGGTCGGGGTCGTGGATGCTCACCGACTGCGTGCCATCGAACGCGATACTGCCGTCTTCGAGCAGGCTCGCCTGAACGGGTGCCTGGATCGACAATGGTTCGACCACATTGACCACGGTGATGCTGTATGACTGGCTGGTCTGCCCGCCTTCGGCGTCTGCCACCGTGAGCGTGACGCGATAAGTGCCGTCGTTATTGAGATCGTTCGGTGCCTCGAAATCGGGCGCGGCTTTCCAGTTGAGCGTACTGGAGGCTGTGTCGAAGGTGAACAATGCCGCGTCGTCGCCACTGAGGGTATAGGTCAGGTTCGCGCTGTCCGGGTCGGACACTGCAATGGTGGTGACCGGGACGGTGTTCTCATCGTGATCCAGATCGGCACTGCCCGCACCCAGATGACTGGTGATCCTGGGCGGTGCATTGAAAGTGATGTCCATCCGGGTTTCGGAACTCGCACTCATGCCGCTGGTGTCGATCACCTTGAAGGTGAACGCGGTCGGGGTACCGCCGTTGGCCGAGACAGGCGCGCGATAGGTCAGGCCATTGACCGCGCCGGCGGCCAGTGTGCTCATATCGATCTGGTCACCGACATTCACGGCCACGCCGCCGATACTGAGCTGGCCCGTGGGCAGGCCGGTGACGATGATCGATTGCATCGCGTCGCCGTCAGGGTCCGAGAAGCTGATCAATTCCGAGGTGAGGGTGATCGTCTGTCCGGCCTGCACGAGGATGCTGCTTGCGGTGGCGCTCGGCGCCTCGGGGACATCGGTAATTGCGACATCGAATGTCTGCAGCTGATCAGCGCTATGGAGATCGCTGCTATGGGCACGTACTGTGACCTGGACAAACCCGCCAGTGCTCTCGAAGTCGATGCCCGCCTGATCGGCAACCGTGATCGAGCCGGAGATGGCATCGATCGCGAAGGGGCTCGTGCCTTCGATCGAATAGGTGACTGCGTCGCCGGCGTTGGGGTCCTGCGCCAGCGCGGTGATGCCGACATAGGTTCCGATCGCGGCATCTTCACCGACCGTGTTGGTCGTAGCGGTGTCGCTGTCGACCACTGGCTGCAGCGCCTGATCGGTGTCGACGCTGGTCATCGCCTGTGTGATGACGATATTGTCATAGGCCGCATCGAGCGGTGCGCTGGTGGTGATCGTCAGGTCGTAGGCCTGATCGCCATCGATGACCAAGTCGCGCACGCCCGTGACCGTGAAGATTTGCGGGCTCGACCAGTTCGACGAATCGAAACTCAGGCTGGCGATGTCGACGATCGCCTCGCCATGGTCGCTGGTATCGAGCGCCAGCAATACCGTACCAGTGGGTGGCGTGGTCAGCGAGACCTCGAAGGACGCCGCGTTTCCGTTGCCGTCTTCGTTCGTGCTGTGCGAGAGCAGGGTGAAGCGAAACCCCGGCGAGGCCAGATCGAAGCTCTTGAGCCAGGTGGCATTGGTGTCGGTCGCGCCTTCGCCGTTCCAGACGATCTGTGCCTGTTGCCCGGCCACGGCGAGACTCGGCAGGTATTGCAGATTGTCGGTGAACGCATTGACCGGAACGATGCCCGACAGGGCATTGCCGTCGAAGTCGAACTGGCGCGCATAGACGCCCAGCCCCAGTGCGTCCGTGTCCTGCCAGCTCAGGACCGCGCCGTCCAGATCATCGACGGCGATCGCGACGTGGGCCTTGGTCGCGCTGGCGGCGGAATCGACGCTCGTTTAGTTGACCGTGGTCAGGGTGCCGGAGGCACCACCGGTGGCCGCGAACAGATCGGCCGTTGCGTAAGAGATCTCATAGAGGTTGGAGCCCGGGCTCGATTCATGCACGATGGCCAGCGACACCAGGCCATCGCTGCGTGCCGCGATATCGGCCTGGGTCACCAGACCAGCAGTGGCCGGGCCGGCGATCAGTGCCTGTTCGGCGAACCTGGCGCCCGGCGTGGTGCCGGTCATGCCTTCGACGCCGCGGAAATTGATCGTGGGCCCCGATGGCGTGAATTCCATCCAGAGAATTCCGAAGCGGTCGTTGGAGGCATCCCAGGTGACCCGCGGCAGCCCCTGGTCATCGAACGCCGCATCCACGTCGATCAGCGGATCAAGGGCGATCGCGGTGTCGACCGGGCCGGTCGGCGTGCCTGAGCCGTCGAACAGTCGATAGGCGATGTCCAGGGAGAACGGGGCATTGTCGTACTGCTGAACCCAGGAGATCAGAAACGAGCCGTCGTCGGCTATTGCCACGGCCGGATCCTTCGACACGGTGTCGGTTTCCTGATTCACCTGAAACGGCGCCAACGCGATCGAGGTGCCGCTGCCCGGATCGATCGCCGCTGCCGACAGGGTGACCGCCATGATCTCGTCACTGCCGCCGGTGTCGACCCAGGTGATCACGACATCGTCATTGGCCGACATGGCGACAGCGGGTTGGGCGCCTCCGGTGGCCACCTGCACGGTGCCGGTGTCCCCATTGGGCCCGTACAGGCGCAGATTGATCTTGCCGCCGTTGTCCCACACCACCGCGCTGTAGGTGCCGTTCGTGGCAACCTGGCCGCTCGAGGCCGGATCCGTGATGTGGCTGCCTCCGCCGGTGTTGTTGACGGGTGTGTCGCCGCTTGTCGCGACCAGATCGAGCGTGCCGGCCCAGCTGCTCGACAAGGCCACCGTTTCGATGCTGCCCGTTTGTGCCTCGAGTTGCCAGTCGCCGCCGGCCGCGGCCGAGCCGGTGGGATCGTCACTGGCCGCGACATCGGCGCCGGTCAGCAGCGCGATGTCGTCCATCAGTGCGCGCCCGCTGTCGCTGGCGGCGAGGTCGCAGCCATAGATCAGGATATCGGCATCGGCACCGAGCCCGGCGCCCCACTGCGAGATCACGCTGGCGCGTTCGGCCAGCACGCCGGGATCGACCAGGGTCGATCCCAGACGAAAGGCGCCGTTATCGCCATGGCTGACGATATGGATCGCATCGAATGGCGCCGTTGGCTGTTGCACCGCCTGCTCGATGGCCTGCAGACCGTCCTCGCCCGGCTCGATCAAAAGAAAGATGAACTCGCGCCCGGCATCTTGCTGCGCCTGGAAGTCGGCGACCAACTGTTCATGATCCGCGATCGACGTGTCAACGACGACGAGCTCGCGCCCCGAGCGCTGCGCATCCGGTGCAGCTGCTTCGTAGGGCCGGGCGGTCTCGGTGATCGGTTCCGGCGCGCTGATCAGTGCCGGCTCGGGCACGAGCACCGCCGCATCGGCCGAGAACAGCAGGCGCGGTGCAATATCCTCGACCCGGGCGCGCGACATCCCCATTGCCGTCGCATCTGCGGCGTTCGCAGTTCGCTTCGCTGGCCGGCGCACGTTGCTCAAGGGCCCCGTCAAGAGTTTCTGGTGGATTGCCGGGCCTCCGGAATGCCCGGTTTGCCCGCCGATGCTCGCGTGATCGATGGCGTGATCGCGCCCGGGCTCGGCGTTGCCCGTGAGCGTGCGCCGATCCGGGCCCGCCCGCCTGGCGGTGCCGGTATCGATCATCGGCTGCCCATGCTAGTGAAGTGCAGTTTGCGCGAGCCCTCCCGGTCTGACGAAAGGCTCGCGTGTCGCGCCGACCGGTCTTCGAGCTCCCAATAGGCCTGCACCAGGCGGATGAACATCCCGGCCCGTCCGCGATGGCGTGCCAGCGACAGCAGGCCGCGCAGCGCTGGCCCGGTCAGGTTCTCGAAGGGGCGAGAGCGGGCGCTCAACCAGTGTTCGGCGCTACCCGGTTCGCCACGCCTGGCCGCGCGGCCGGACATCTGACGATCGATCCGGGCACTGCGGTTTACCTGCAGGTTGAGCACATGCAGGCCGCCGGCGGACAAGGCCTTGCGGTCGGGTTCGATGTCGGTGCCCCGGCCCGCCATCTGGGTGGCGATCGTGATCCGACCGGCGCGTCCGCATTCGGCGACCGCGCCGGCCTCGTTGCGATCATCGCCGGCGTCGATGCACTGCGCCTCGATGTTGCGGCGCGAGAAGGCCGCGGCCAGTTCACGGGTCTGACGAATCGAGTCGGTGCCGATCAGCACCGGGCGTCCGCTGTCGGCCAGCCGCGCGGAGCGATCGATCACGGCGTCGGTGCGAGCGGCGTCGTTGGCGAACATGCGCGTCGGATAGCGTTTCAGCCGGCAAGGCTTGTCTCGAGCCACCCGGCTGATGCGCATGCCATACACCCGGCGAAACTCGGTGGCCGCCTCGGTCAGGGTGCCACTCAAGCCGCACAAGTGGTGATAGCGGGCAAAGAACCGTGGATAGGTCAGGCCGGTGCCGGCATCGGTCGGTGCGGGCGGATCCAGGCGTTCCTTGAGCGCCACCAGGCCGTGCAGATCGCCGGGCAGTTGCCGGCCCGGGGCCGCGCGGCCAGTGGTCTGATCGATCAGGACCACCTTGTCCTCACGCAGCACATAGTGGACATCGCGCTCCAGCAGATGCAATGCCCGCAGGCCTTGCAAGACCGATTCATCGCGATGGCTGTCGTTGATCCAGGCACCCCGGTAGCGGGCGCTTTGCGTGGCCACCTGGTGCAGGCCGGCTTCGGTCCAGAAGATCTGGCCGTCGCCGTGGTCCACATCGAAATCGCGCCCCGGGCGCAAACGCCTGGCCAGATCGAGTGTTTGCCAGAGGCGCGCTCTGTGCCCGGGATCGGTGCTACCGACCGCGAGCACGAGCGGCATCAAGGCCTCATCGAGCAGCACCGCATCGGCTTCGTCGACGATCGCCAGACACAGGCCGCGCAGGAAGGCCTTATTCGGCCGATCTGCCGTGCCCGGGCCCGATACCTGATCGCGCAGATAGTCGAAAGCCACCGTTCTGGCCGTCGCGTAACAGATGTCGGCGTCATAGGCATCGCGTCTGAGCGGCTCGTCGTCGGCGCCGGCCGCCGCCCGGCAACTCAGCCCGAGCGTGGCGAACGCCGGTGCCATCGCCTGCGCGTCGCGCGCGGCCAGATAGTCGTTTGCGGTCAGCAGATGAACCGGGGTGCCGGCCAGGGCCGCGGCCCCGGCGGCCATGGCTGCGGCAAGCGTCTTGCCCTCGCCGGTATCGAGTTCGATCAGGCGTTGATCGAGCAGGCCGGCGGCGGCCAGCCATTGGTTGGGTCTGGGCCGATAGCCGAGCCGTTGCGCCAGTGCCTGCGCGGTACAGGCCAGGGCATCGGCGACCGCTGCGTCCTGCCAGCCGTCGCGAAACAGCCGTGCGCGAACCTCGCCGATGCTGCCTGTCTTGCCGAGGCGACTTTGCGCACGCTCGGCCACCGCGCGGAAGTTGCGCAGCGGGTTCGGGCGCAGACCGGGTGCATCCTGCTCGGCGTTGCGGATACCGGCCCCAGGACGCGGGCGCGCCGAGCGGGCGGGCTGGCTATCGCGGCCGAGCAGTCTGGCAAGCGGGGCGGGCGCAGCCCGGGCGAGAACGCTCATGACCAGTCCGGGGCCAGGCGCGGATCGAGCGTTTGCCAGAGCCTGTCGGCCCATTGTGCGATCAGGGGCCGATGCCCGAGGTCGATGCGCAGTTTGACCCGGGTGCCGGCCGGCTGTGCGATCGGGCTCCCCAGGGAGACCGTGAGCGGATAGGCGGGCCGGCGCGGGCGCCACTGCGCGCTCTCGGGATCGCGGTCGGCATCGATATCGCCGCCAAGGGCGCGGGCAAATCCGTTGTCCGGCAGCGTGCGCACCGCCGCCGGTGTACCGGGCTGCAGGCGCGACCTGAGCAATCTACCGTCGTCGGTGGCCACGGCGACCTCCGTGGCGTCGCTCTCCTGCAGGCGCAATCGCGCCAGCGTCGGCTGATCGATCAGCGCCTTGATCGTGGTGTTGGTTGCTTCGCCGACCACGGCGACGAGGCTGCCGGTGCGCAGAAATCTATCGAGCAGATCGCTCGGCGCCGCGGTCAGCTGCACCTGGCCATCGCCCGGTGCACGCACGGTCAGCCGTTGCCGGCGCGCGGACAGATGGGCCAGTTCGCGCTCGGCCTGATGGATACGCTCGCGTGCGCCCGCCACCTCCTGGCCACGCTGTTCGAGATGCGCGAACCAGGTGTCTGCACGGCCGGCCAGCACTGCCTGCCAACGCTTGATCTCGGCGTCCAACTCGGGGTCTTCCAGCAGCAACAAGGGATCGCCCGCACGCACGGACTGGCCGTCACGCACGAGTACGCTGCGCACGAAACCCTCGTCGGCGATTCGCACGCGCCCGCTTTCCGGCCACCACACCATCGCCGGCGCCCAGACGCGATCCGGCATGGGCAGCATCGCGACGAGCAAGACCGCCAGCGCGGCCACGCCCAGGCGGCCCCAGGCACGCAGCCGAAGATGCAGCGGGTGGCCGTCGCTTGCCGGCGCGCGAATCAGGTGGATGATCGGCATCACCAGCAGCCAGATCAGCGCCGCGATCGCGATGCCCAGGCCCGCCACGCGGCTGTAGCCGCCGATCCAGCCGCTTACCCAGAACATCAGCGTGGCGCGATAAATCCAGGCCGCCGGTGCATAGAGCCATAGCCAGGCCCGTTCGCCCCGACCCGGCTCGGGAGACGAGGTCGGCACCGCCAGCAGATGACGGCGCCAGAATGCCAGCCAGTGGGCGCGGCTGCGCTCGCCGAGCGCCGGCAGCGCGGCCAGATCGGTCAGCAGGTAGTAGCCGTCCAGCCGCACCAGCGGATTGCCGTTGAACATCACCGTGGAAACGCCACCGATCAGCATGACCGACAGACAGAGTTCCCGCGCCAGGCCGGGTGCTAGTGCCGACCAGGCCAGCAGCGCAAGCGCCGCCAGACCCAGCTCGGCAAGAATTCCCGCGGCGCTGACCAGCGCGCGCTCGCCACGCGAGGCGAATCCATCGGCCGCCGAGGCATCCACATAGGGAGCTGGCATGCCCATCAGCAGGGCGATGCCCGCCTCGTGCACCTGTGCGCCGAATCGTCGCACGGCGAGGCCGTGGGCAAGCTCGTGGATCGCCTTGACACCCACATAGCAGGCGATGGTCAGCCACCAGAACCCGGGTGATCCGGCCGACTGTGTGATCGCCAGTGTCAGCGCCTGGCGCTCACCGGCCAGCGTGAGCAGCGCGATCATCATCAGCAGCGCGAACGCCAGCGCGCCGGCGCGCGAGAACAGCATCTCGCCGAGCCCGGACAGGCGCTCGAGCAGTGCCGCGGGCGAGCCGAGCGAGATACGCGGTGCCAGCGGATTGAAGCGTTGCGAGCGATCGCGGCGCCGTGAATCATCGTCGGCCTGGGCCACCGCACGCAGATCGGGCCAGTCACCGCAGATCAGAAAACCGTCACCGACCAGTTTGCCGATCAGATGGATCAGATCATCCTGCGGTGGCAGCAGGGCGGGATCGCGTGCGGACAGTGTCCGCCAGATTTCGTCGAGCGAGGTCTTGCCGTCGCAGCGACCGACCACCGACCAGGCCGACTCGTTCAGGCGCAGGCGGCGATTCAGATCCTCGAAGCCGATCACCTGGGTCTGCCCGTCCCGCTGGCTCTGGCGCGAGACCTGCAGTCCGTCGCGCCAGACCGGGCGCAGTGCGCGCACCCGGTACCAGTGGCGGCTGCGCAGGGCGGGAGCCCGCTGGCGATGCTGGCTCATGGCTGCCAACGCCACCAGCTTTCCCGCAGCACACGAAGCGCGCGCTCGCTCCAGCGCCCGAGCAGGCTCGCGTGCCCGCCATCGAGTTGCGCGATGCCGCTCATGCCCGCACGCAGTGTGGCCGGCGGATCATCCAGACGCGCCTGCGCTTCGAACACGATCTTGTCCTGTCGCGCCAGGGTGATCGGCGCGATCCGGGTGATCGTGAATGGCAGGGGTTCGCCATCGAGCGCCTGCAGTCGCAGTTGACCGCGCTGTCCGACGCCGGCCCGCACCCGGTCGGACTCCTCGATATCGATGGTGGCCCGAAACTCGGCGACAGGCGCGATCGTGAAAAGCGGCTGGCCACGCTCCACCGGGGTGCCCACGGACTGCCAGAGATCACCATCGAGAACGACGCCGTCGATCGGTGCCTTCACCTGCGCCTCGGCCAGGCGGGCCTCGAGACGGGTCAGCTCGGCATGGGTCTGTTCGAGCCGGCTGCGCGCGATCGCCATGTCCGCGCGCTCGCCGCGTGCCATCGAAGCGTCCGCCTGGCTGCGGTGCTCGGCGAGCTCACCCAGCAGGCGATCGCGTTCCAGAAGCAGATCACGGTCGGTCAGAATCGCCAGGGTGTCGCCCTCGCGCACCTCGTCACCGGGCCGCACCAGCACCTTGGCCAGGGTGCCCGGAGCCGGTGAGGCCACCTGGCGCTCGATCGCGCCCTGGATACGCGCATCACTGCTCAGGGTGCGCGGCAGCGGCACGGCCAGCAGCAGGGCAACCGCGGTGGCGAGCGCGATCGCACCGCCGCGACGACGCCGGCGTCGTTGCGCGGACCGCTGCCAGCGCCAGTGCAGCCGTCTGGCCAGCGGCCAGCGGGCCACCTCGGACAGCGACAGGGGCTGGGCGAGCATCGGCGCGAGCTGTTCGAGCATCGCCAGCAGCCGATCATGAAATTCGATGGCCAGGCGCGCCGCCGCGCCGCGCAGGCAGACGGTCAGGGCGCCGACCGGGCGCGTCTCGCGCGGCAGAGGCACGCTGATCACCAGGGTGTCCGGGTCTCGCAGGCCAGCGGCGAGCGCGCGCTGGGCGAGCACGATGTGGGCGGGCCCTTGCGGATTGTGGCTGCTCAGGCTGACCTGCTGATCGCAGGCCTCGTTCATCGCCAGCAGCAGCGCACGGCTGCGCCGCGGGCCAAGCTGCGAGGCACGCGTGGGCGCGGCTGTCAGTACCCGAAGCTCGCGACCGCGCCGCCAGGCGATGGCGACCTGCTCGGCACCGATCTCGGCCGCGATTGCCCGGCAGGCGGCCAGTGCGATCAGTCGCGGGTCGTCGGCCTGGGCCGCTGCCTGTTGAACCCGCAGCACCCGTGCCTGCCAGTCGATCTGCGCTGCGGCAGCCGGTGTCGGGATCGCGCGCACCCGCTGCCGGGGCGTCGGGCCGCCCGGTCTGGCTGCGGACAATGGGGTGAGAATGCGTGACACGTGGCTCGGGTAGGATTGCTGCTCGGAGTTACCGGACAGTGTGGCCGGGCGCGCGGCGCGGGCGCGAGACGCCGCGAATCCGGCGCCGATGCCCGGTGAGTCGCGGCCGATCGGCGGGCCGCAGCGTCGGGCAGGAACAACCGTCCCTCGCCGGTGCGGCGGTGCCCAGCATCGAATCAATCTCAGGAGACAGCATGAATCTTTTCGACATGACCGGTAAGGTTGCCGTGATCACCGGATCGAGCCGCGGCATCGGCCGCGCCACCGCCGAGGCGCTTGCCGGTCTCGGCGCCAAAGTGGTGATCTCCAGCCGCAAGGCGGACGCCTGCGAGGCGGTGGCCGCCGGCATCCGCGAGCGCGGCGGGCAGGCGATCGCGGTGCCCGCCAACATCTCCCGCAAGGAAGAGTTGCAGAATCTGATCGACGAAACCCGCCGTCAGTTCGGGCCGATCGATGCATTGGTCTGCAATGCGGCGTCGAACCCGTACTTCGGCCCCAGCAGCGGGATGAGCGACGAGGTTTTTCAGAAGGTGATGAGCAACAATGTGCTCAGCAACCACTGGCTCTGCCAGATGGTGCACCCCGAGATGAAATCGCGCGGTGGCGGCGCGATCGTGATCATCTCCTCGATCGGCGGCCTCAAGGGTTCCACCGAGATCGGCCTGTACTGCATCTCGAAGGCGGCCGACATGCAACTGGCGCGCAATCTGGGGGTCGAGTGGGGGCCGGACAATGTCCGCGTCAACTGCGTCGCACCCGGTCTCATCAAGACCGACATGGCGCGCGCGCTCTATGAGGATCCGCAGCGGCGTGCCGCGGCCGAGGCGCGCTATCCGCTGCGTCGTCTGGGCGAACCCGATGACATCGCCGGCGTGGTTACCATGCTGTGCAGCCGTGCCGGTGCCTTCATGACCGGTCAGACCATCGTGGTCGATGGCGGCATCACGGTGAGCGGCGCCTGATCATCGCCGCGCGGGCGGGCGGGGCTCGCCCGCTCAGCGGTAGCGCTTGATTCCGCGCGGCCCGATCCTGTTGCTGGGGGCCTGGTCGCCGTACAGGCACCCGCTGGCGCCGAGCAGCCAGGCCGCCGCCGCCAGCAACGATGCGATCTCGATCACCAGACCGAAGTGATCCCACTGCTGGGGCGTGAACATCAGCCCCAGCATGCGCTGGCCAAGCAGCATCAGGGCGCTGCTGAGCAGCAGGTGAACGGTGGCCGACAATGTCGTCGACGTAAAGAAATCGCGCATTTCCTCGGCGATGATTCGCGAGATCACGAACAGCACGCAGGGCAGCGCGAAGATCGCGGCGAACACACCGAGCTGCAACAGCCATTGAGCCACGGGCGGTATCCGATGGGTCCAGCAGACGGATGGTGGCGAGGCCTCGCCCGGCCCGGCAATGGAGGGCGCGCACGGTCGATGCTTCGACAACCGGCGCGATATTGGTCCAATTCGGTGCATGCGGCCAACGGGGCCGGCGTCAGCGGTGAGCGCACGCCGATCGGTGGCCCGGCCCTGGCGCATCAGGGCGATCTTCGGGGCGCCGCGGCGCGTCGGCCGGGCAGGAACTCGGCCCGTCAGCGTCAGGCCACCAGCGTCAGGCCACCAGCGTCAGGCCACCAGCGTCAGGCCACCAGCGTCAGCATCGCTTCCACGAACTGTCGCGGTGCCTCCTGCGGCGGGTTGTGACCCACGCCGGCCAGGCAGCGATGCTGCCAGGCGCCCGTGAACATGCGTGCATGCGCGGCCGAGCCCGCGAGCGGGCCGACGCCGTCGTCGGCGCCATCAATGGCAATGGTCGGCACCGGGATCGTGGGTTGCGCGGCCAGCGCGCGCTCGCTCGCCTCATAGGCCGGATCACCGGCCACCAGGCCGTAGCGATGACGATAGGAGTGCACGACCACCGCATCGAAATCGGGGTTCTCGAACGCCGCGGCCGAGCGCTCATAAACTGCGTCTTCGAAGCGCCAGGTGGGCGACCATTGTTCCCAGAGCAGCCGGCAGAACGCGGCGCGATGCCGGCTCAGGCCGCGCGCACCGCGTTCGCCGTGCAGGTAGTACTGATACCAGTAGCGATGCTCGGCCAGCGGATCGGCCGGTTCACCGGCGCGCGCGATGTCCTGGATGTTGTAGCCCGCGCAGCTGGGCCAGTCCGCGGACCCGCTCGGGCCAGAGCGCGGCTACGATGCAGGCGGCCCGACCGCCCCAGTCATAGCCGCCGAGCAGCGCGGGATTCGATCCCCAGCGCATCCATGAACTCGGTCAGGTCGTGGGCCAGTGCCGCCTGCTGGCCACTGCGCGGCGTGTCGGCGCGCAGGAAGCGTGTGGGGCCATAGCCGCGCAGCCAGGGAACGACACTCGCAGACCGGCCGCGGCCAGCAGGGGGCGACCTCGTCATAGCTGTGCACATCGTAGGGAAAGCCGTGCAACAGGATCACGGCCGGCGCCGAACGCGAACCGACCTCGAGGTAGGCGATGCGCAAGGTCGGCGTCTCGGCCGTGTGGATCATGCAGCTCGATGTAGACGCGGCCATCGGCCTCGTGCACCGCAAAGGTTTGCAGCGCCGGGCAATCGGGGCCTTCGAGCAGCTCGCCGTCACTCAGGCGGTAGCGCGCCTGGTGTAGCGGGCACTCGATCGAATTCTCGAACACGAAGCCATCGGTGAGCCGGGCATCGGCGTGGGTGCAGTTGTTGGCCACCGCGAACAAGCCGTCGTCGGCCCGGCACAGTGCCATCGCGCGCCCCTCGATGATGATCTCGATCGCTTCGTCGCCGCCCAGCCGGCCGGCCTGCTCGGTGATGTCGTGTCGGCTCATGTCATGTGTCCTTCCATTGATGAACCGGGCGCGGATTCCACACAGGCGACCGGCAGGGCTCTCGATTCTGCCATCGGCGTCGGCCGCAGTTCGCCGACTCCACGCGCCACCAGGCTCAGCGCTGCCAATGCGAGCAAGGCATGGGTCAGGCGTCGCAACAGGCGCTCGTTCAACAGGGGCGCCGCCTGCCTGGCCAGCCAGATCGCCAGCACGGCCACCGGCACCAGGGTGGCCGCGAGCACCAGCGCCGTTGGCGGCCAATAGAAGCCGGCCAGTGAGAAGCCGGCGATCCGCCACACCAGACTGAACACGCCCACCATCGCGCAGGTGGCCCGCCAGCTGCTGAAGGGCAGCGCGCGCAGATTGAGATAGATCAGGTACGGCGGCCCGCCCATGCCGAACATGGCCGGAACCGACGCCACTGACCAAGCCGGCAGGGATCGACCAGAGCCGCGACACGGCAGCGCCTGCAGCGCCGCGGTGTTGCAGCTGATAGATCAGAAAGCCGGTAATGAAAGCGGCCATGCCGATCATCAGCCAGCCGATCGGCAGATTGACCAGCAAGGTGACGCCGATCGTGGTGCCGGCGGCCGACAGCAGCACCAGCGGCCAGGCCTCGCGAACCGCGATCAGGCCGCGATTCACGCTCAACAGCCGCAGGGCATTGACGAATTCGAGCAGGGCCAGCACCGGCAGGATCAGGTGCAGATCCAGAAACAGGGTGGCCAGCGGCACGGCCACCAGCCCGGCACCGAAGCCGACCGCCTGAAACACGAAACTGGCCAGCAGCACGATGGGTGCGAGGATCAACCAGGCCAGGGGATCGAAAGTGATCAGCTCGCTCATCGTGGCGGCCCAGGCGGCGTCGGCGGTGCCTGCCGGCCCTTCGGCCCGTCAGCGCTGCGCGAAGAAGGCCGCGACCGCGGCATCGTGCTCTGGCGTGTGGTGGGCCAGCGCCTGCAGCGCGGCCGATAGCTGCAGTGTCTCATCGAGGCGCGCAGTCTGTGCCTGTCGCAACAGGCGCTTGGCCATGCGCAGCGCGGGCCCCGGATTGGCCGCGATCCGGTTGGCCAGATCGCGTGCGGCGTCCATCAGCGTCTCGGCGGGCACGACCTTGCTGACCAGCCCCCAGTCGAGAGCGGTGGCCGCATCGATCATGTCGCCGGTGAAGCTCATCTCGGCAGCGCGCTGATAGCCGATCACCCGCTGCAGCAGCCAGGCACCACCATCGCCCGGAATGATGCCCAGTTTCACGAAGCTCTCCGCAAAACGGGCTTTCTCCGAGGCGATACGGATATCGCACATGCAGGCCAGGTCGCAGCCGGCGCCGACCGCCGCGCCATTGACCGCCGCGATCGTGGGCACCTCGAGCGCATGCAGTGCCAGCGGAATCTGCTGGATGCCGCTCAGGTAGCCCTGTGAGATCTGATACGGGCCGCCCGCGGCGATCCCGCGCTTGTCACGCATGTCTTTCACGTTGCCGCCGGCCGAGAACGCGCTGCCGGCACCGGTGAGGATCACCGCACGAACCGATTCATCGGCACGGATGCGCGCGCAGGCATCGACGATCTCGCCCCACTGCGCGGGATTGGACAAGGCATTGCGGTCTTCGGGGCGGTTCAAGGTCAGGGTGACCACCGGCCCGTCCTGTTCATATCGTACGAATGCGTCTGTCACGCGAGTCTCCGGCGAAAACAATCGAAAGACCGGCCCGCGCGGGCCGGTCGGACTAAATCGGCGCGGGCACTGCTCCGACCGTGCCCGCGCATCGGCATGCCGCGCCTCAGGCGTCGGCCATCAGCCCGGTGACCTCGCCCCAGAGGCGCCCGCCGCCGACCACGCGATCGCCCAGCCGCAGCGCCGCATCATGCCCGCCCAGATGCATCAGCGACTCACGCCAGCGCTGCATGTCGATCGTATGGCGGTGCAGCGCATACTCGCGCGTGAAGCCGATCGCGCCATGCACCTGGTGGGCGACGTCATAGACCTGATCGACCGCCTCATCGATGACCACCGCCGCAGCATCGATCAATGCGAGGGTGGTGTCGCTGGCGATGCCCGTGCGACAGGCCGTGGCCAATGCCAGATCGGTGCCGGCTCCGGCGCAGGCGGCATGCTCGGCGGCAACCGCCAGCGAATGCTGAATCGCCTGAAACTTGGCCAGTGCCCGACCAAACTGGACCCGGTCCTGCACGTATCCGATCGAAAGATCGAGCGCCGCCTGCATCGCCGCGACGATCTGCAGCGAGCGCGCCAGCGACAGGGCTGCGCGCCGGGCCGGGTCGAGCGCCGGGCGCAGGCTCTCGCCATGCCAGCGCACCGGGTCGTCGGCGATCGCGGCCTGCGCGTCGCCGGTGACGATCCAGAGCGCCATGTCGACCGGTACCGCGGCCGCCGCGGCGGCGCGCAACACGGCCGCGCAATCCGGCCAGGCGTCACGGTCGTCGGCCTGCGCCAGCACATCGGCAAAGCCCAGGGAGGCGATCTGGTCGCGGATCTCGCGGCGGCGGGCATCGCGCGCATCATCGGCCGCGATCGCATCGACCTCGGCCCAGGCGGTGCCCAGGTCGGTCATCGCGCGCTCGACCGCGCCCGCCAGCGTCGGGTCCGGCTGCGCCAGCGCCTGAAGTTTCTCGCCAGTGTTCATCGTAGTCCCAGACCTCGCGCGACCATGCCGCGCAGAATTTCACGGGTGCCGCCGCGCAGTGTCCACGACGGGGAGTTCAACAGGGTTTCGGCCATCGCGTCGCGCCATTCGCCATCGTCCGGTGAGAGCCGCTGCAGGCGCCGGAACACCTGGATCTGCTCGCGCTCGAAACTGTTGCCCAGATCTTTGATCAGGGCGGCCTCGAGGTTCGGCATGCCGCCGTGTTGCAGCTCGACGGCGACCGTGACCGACATCGTGCGCAGCGCGATCAGGCGGGCGCAGGCACGGCCGAGAGCGCGCCGCAACTCGAGGTCATCGCAGCTGCCGGCGGCCCGCGTGGCAGCCTCGATCAGGCGGATCGAACTCAGGTAGCGCTCCGGCCCGCTGCGCTCGAAGGCCAGCTCGCTGGTGACCTGGGTCCAGCCATTGCCGAGCTCGCCGACCAGGCGCTCGGCCGGAACGAAGGTGTCGTCGAACACCACTTCATTGAACTCGCTGGCGCCGGCCATGTTGATGATCGGGCGCACCTGCACATCCCTGGCGCGCAGATCGACGATGAACTGGCTCAGGCCCTCGTGCCGCGACGGCCCGGGATCACCGGTGCGGGCCAGCACGATGGCGAAGTGATTGCGATGTGCGAACGTGGTCCAGACCTTGCGACCGTTGAGCACCCAACCGCCGTCCACCGGCCGCGCACGCGTGCGTGCGGATGCCAGATCCGAGCCGGAATCCGGCTCGCTCATGCCGATCGAATAGAAGGTCTCGCCACGGGTGATCGGCGGCAGGAACTCCCGGCATTGCGCCTCGGTGCCGAAGCGCAGCAGCAGCGGGCCGCTTTGGCGGTCGGCGATCCAGTGAGCGGCCACCGGCGCGCTCGCCGCGAGCAGCTCCTCGGTGACCACCAGGCGCTCGAGCATCGAGCGCTCGTGGCCACCATAGGCCTTGGGCCAGGTCATGCCGAGCCAGCCGCGCTCACCGAGCCGGGCCGAGAACTCGGGGTCATAGTGGCTGGCGAAGTCGCCGCGGGGACGCCAGCGGCCTGCGGCCAGCTCGCTGGCGATGAAATCGCGAACCTCGGCACGCAATGCCTCGGTCTGTGCCGGCAGCTGGTAGATCGGAAACGAGAAATTCATCTGGGCTGGGTGACGAAGTGGCGGAGCGCTTCTCGCCGGTGGGGGTGCCGGCATCGGGCGCGCGAGCGCAGGCACGACTGAGGAAAGCCTGCCCGGCTCCCGATTGTGCCGCAACTTCGGCCGCGCGCCCGGGCGCGGGCGACCCGGGTTGCTGGTGGGATTCCCCTGCCGGGACAGCGCGGCGGCATGCGACCGGGCGGTCGGGCCGCGGGCCGCCGGCGGCGATGCGCGGCCCGCAGCGACCGATCAACGGTCAGAAGTCCGCAGCGGCCGCGCCGATGATCAACGGACTGAGGTTTTTCTTTCCCGTTCGGATCAACTTCCGCGGGGCTTCGGAGGTGCAATGGGTTCCATGTTCTCGGTTGCAGGCGAGGTTGCCGGCGGGCAGCGCCTGCTGAACATTCTCCATGTCGAGGATGACGAGATCGATGTGGAGGCGTTTTCGCGCGGGATGCGTGACTGCAGCTTCGAACATCGCCTGCACCATGCCTGCGACGGACGGGTGGCCCTCGACATGCTGCGCGGCGTCAACGGCCAGGCCATGGTTGACAAGCCGCGCATCGTACTGCTGGATCTGAACATGCCGCGCATGAGCGGCTTCGAATTTCTGGAGGAGGTCTCGCGCGACGAGTCCCTGAGATCGCTGGTGGTGTTCGTGCTGTCGACCTCCACGCGGGATCTGGATATCGCCCGAAGCTATCGGCATGGCATCGCCGGCTATATCGGCAAGGATGCGCTCGCACGCAACTTCATGCCTTTGCTTGCGCTTCTCGATTCCTACAACCGTCTGGTCAGTCTGCCGGCCTGATTCGTGAGGCTGGCCGATATTCGCAGCGGGCGCCTTGGCGCGCCAAGCAGCCTGCCCAAACGCGCGCTCATTGGCGGATCGCCGTCGTCTGTTCTCACCCATGATGGTCAGGGCCGTCATCGTCCCTGGCGGTCATGCGCGTGGCCGTCGAACACCGGCAATTCGCCATGATGCGAACTTCATACGCAGGTCACTCGGGCCTGTTTGAGCAAACCGCGTGCCGATCCCCGTCGGTACACATCCGCTGAGGTGCATATGAACGACGACCAAAACAAGCCGGGCCGCGCGCCCCAGGCGAATGATCCGGCGGCCGATGTGTCCGGGTCGGGATCGGCACCGACCGCGCGCGACGGGCAGGAGCGGCCGGAACTGATGCTCAGGCTCTCGCGGCACGACATCGAGGCGATGGCCAGCGCGCTGACCAGTGCCTATTCCAGGGTGCAGGAGACCCGTACACGGCTCGAGACGGGGCTGCGTGAGCGCTCCCGCGAGCTCGAGCGCGTGCGCAAGCACCTGGAGGTGGTCTATGACAGCATCTCCGATGGCCTTCTCGTGATCGACGAGTACGGCGATGTGCAGACCGGCAACCGGTCGGCCTGCCAGATCTTCGGCCTGGGAACCGGCGAGATGGTGGGGCAGCGAATTGCCGATCTGCTCTCTGATCTCGACCTGGGCGCCGGCCATGAACAAGAGGCCCGCGAGATGCTGGCCTGTCGCCGCGATGGCTCTCTGGTCAGCGTGCAGGCCGGGGTGCGGATCATCGATGTCGAGGGTGAGCGCCTGCTGATGGTCACCTTGCGTGATCTTTCTCATGTGCGCTACACCGAGCAGATGCTTCGCGAGCAGGCCATGTTGCTGGATCATTCCGGCAAGATGGTGCTGACCCTGGACCGCCGCTTTCTGATCACCGGTTGCAATCGGGCCTTCGAGGATGCCACCGGCTACGGCATCGATCAGGTCCAGGGCGTTGATCCGCGCAGCTTCCTGTTCGACGAAGACACGCCCGAGGCATTGCTATCATCGCTGGCCGCCGATATCGCTGCCGGTCAGCGTCTGCAGTTCGAGGTGTTGATCCAGCGTGCCTGCGGTCGGCCGATGTGGCTCGAGCTCGAGGGTTTTCCGGCGACCGCAGCCGATGGCTCGCTGCTGCGCTATTCGCTGATCGGCACGGACATCAGCGAGCGCAAGCGTACCGATCAGCTCAAAGTCGATTTCGTGTCGATGGTGAGCCATGAACTGCGCACGCCGCTGACCTCCATCACGGGTGCATTCGAGACCCTCGAGTCGACGCTCAGCGGTCATGATGATCCGTGGTGCGGCGAGTTGGTCTCGATGGGGCAGCGCAATTGCTCGACGCTGGTGCGCCTGGTCGAGGATCTGTCGATATCAGCAACCCGAAGCGGGCGCGACAGCTTCGCGCTCGGCGACATCGAACTCGGCGACTGCTCGCACGATGCGATCGGTTCGCTGAGCATGCTCGCCACCGAGCGCGAGGTCGGCATCGAAGTGGTCGGCGAGAGCGATCTCGATGTCCGCGCCGACCACGGCCGGCTGGTGCAGGTGCTGACCAATGTCCTGGGCAATGCGATCAAGTTCTCGCCGCCCGGGAGCACAGTGCGTGTCCGGGTCGGCGCCGAGCAGGGGCGGGTGTCGATCCAGGTGGCCGACCAGGGCCCCGGCGTGCCGGCGGAGTTCGTGCCGCAGATGTTCACGCGGTTCAGTCGCGACTCGCAGGTACAGGCCAGTGGTGCCGAGGGCTTCGGTCTGGGTCTGGCGATCTGTCGCTCCCTGCTCGAGCAGATGGCGGGTGAGATCGTCTACCGCGACAATCCGGGTGGCGGGGCGCTGTTCGAAATCAGCCTGGATGCCGCGGGCACCCGATGGGCGCCCCGGGCCCGCTTCGAGTCCGTCGCTCACAGGGCCCTGGCCGCCCATTGACAGCCTGTTAAGGCCCGGCCCGGTCGGCGTCTCTGACCTGGATCAACGCGCCTCGCCGCCGCTGGCGGATCATGAGCCCAGGAGCCATTCGCTGATGTCGGGTTTTCGGTGCCCGATGCGGCCAACGGCGTAGGCTTGGTCTCAGGAGGCACGCAATGTTCAAGAAGATCCTCGTTCCGACCGATGGTTCGGAGTTCGCCGAGCGCGCAGTCGATGCGGCGATTCAACTGGCCGGCGAACACGCGGCGTCGCTGGTGCTGGTCAATGTGCAGATGCCCTTCACCCTGGTGGCCGCGGAGGTTCCGGTGGGCTTTTTCTCCAGCGCCGAGAACTATGATGCCGAGATGGGCAAGCGCGCCAGGCAGGTGCTCGAGCAGGCCAAGAACAAGGCCGACGCAGCCGGTGTGCCGGCCACGATCGAGGGCCTGATGAACGAGCATCCGTGGGCGGCCATCATCGAGACCGCGGAGTCCGCGAACTGCGATCTCATCGTGATGGCCTCGCACGGCTACCGGGGCCTGAAGGGCCTGGTGCTGGGCAGCCAGACCCAGAAGGTGCTCACCCACAGCAAGGTGCCGGTGCTGGTGTTTCGCTGATCGGGTCCTCGATGCGATCAGGCCCGCCGGGTTCTCAGGCCGGCGAAATGCAGGCTGCATGCGCAACGGCGCACTAGGCATTCGTGTATAAATTCGGGTTTTGTCCGGCCTCGGGCGAGCCCGTTCATGCACCCGTTTGATTCCGCGCTGCAGATGCAGCCACGCGGCGATGGCCGCCTGATTGGCCGCGCCTCGCGCGATTACTGGAACATGGTGGGCCCCTACGGGGGGATCACCGCGGCGACCGCGTTACGCGCGGTGCTGCTGCAACCCGCCGCCCAGGGCTCGCCATTGGCACTGACCGCCAACTTCGTGGCCCCGGTGCGCGATGACGCGTTCTCGATCGAGGTTTCGCTGCAACGAAGCAACCGCTCCACCCAGCACTGGCATCTGCGCATCCTGCAATCCTTGCCCGATGGCGGCGAGGATGTGGTGCTGCAAGCCATGGTGGTCATGGGCCAGCGCCGCGAGGTCTGGAGCGGGCGGGCCGCGCATGCACCGAAGGCCGCCGGCCCGGAAGGGCTCAAGCGCCGACGCGGACGCGATGAGATTCCCTGGTTCTCGCGCTATGACCTGCGCTTTGCGACCCACCCGTTTCGGCCGGAGAGTCTCGATGACCCGATCATCCACTGGGTGCGTGACGATCCGCCGAGGCCGCTCGATTTCCCGAGCCTGACGGCCATTGCCGACACCTTCTTCCCGCCGATGTTCGCGCATCGCGGCGCCATGGTGCCGGTGGCAACCGTTTCGATGAATGTCTATTTCCATTGTGGCCACGAAGATCTCGCTGCCATGGGAGAGCGCTGGTTGCTCGGCGAGGGGCGCAGCAATGTGTTCCACGAGGGCTTTTTCGATGCCGAGGCCAGGCTCTGGGCCGAAGACCGCCTGGTGGTCACCACGCACCAGGTCATGTGGTATCGTGAATGAGTCTCCTTTCCCTGCTGATCCATGGCCGCCGCTAGCCTGCTTGCCCTGATCGACGACATCGCGACACTGCTCGATGATGTCTCGGTGCTGACCAAGGTCGCGGCCAAGAAGACCGCCGGGGTGCTGGGCGATGATCTTGCCGTCAATGCCGAGCAGGTCACCGGCGTGAAGCCCGACCGCGAGCTGCCCGTGGTCTGGGCAGTGTTCAAGGGCTCGATGCTGAACAAGCTCGTGCTGGTGCCGGCGGCGCTGGCGATCAGCGTGTTCATACCGTGGCTGATCACCCCGCTGCTGATGCTCGGCGGCCTGTTCCTCTGCTTCGAGGGTTTCGAGAAGATCGCCCACCGCTGGCTGCATCCGCGCGAGGAAGACGCGCACGCCCATGCCGAACTGGTCGAGGCGGTGGGCAACGCGGAGGTCGACATGGTGGCCTTCGAGAAGCGCAAGATCCGCGGCGCGATCCGCACCGATTTCGTGCTCTCGGCCGAGATCATCGTGATCGCGCTCGGCACCGTCGAGGGCGAGAGCCTAAGCACCCAGGCACTGGTGCTGTCGGTGGTCGCCGCCGTGATGACCATCGGGGTTTACGGCCTGGTTGCTGCCATCGTCAAGCTCGATGACCTCGGCCTGTATCTGAGCCAGCGCCGCGGCGCCCTGGTCAGGGGCCTGGGCCGCTTCCTGCTGTGGCTCGCGCCGGCGCTGATGAAGTTCCTGTCGGTGGCCGGCACGATCGCGATGTTCCTCGTGGGCGGTGGCATTCTCGTGCATGGCATCCCGGTGCCGAGGCGTGGCTGCATCATGCGATCGAAGGCCTGCTCGCCCAGGCCGGCGAGGGTCTCGCCGCGCTGTCCGCCATCCTGCCCATGGTGGTCAACGGCTTGATCGGCGTGCTCGCCGGCGCCGTGCTGGTCGGCGTGATCAGTGGCGTGTCGCGCCTGCGCGCGCAGGCCGCCTGAGCACGCCGCCTGAGCACGTCGCCTGAGCACGTCGCCTGAGCACGCCGCCTGCCTGAGCGCGTCACCTGTTCGATCGGGCAATTTCCACCTTTCTTCCACTCCTGTTGCAGACGAGTCTTTCATGAGCCGATTCAGCGCGCGCCGCGAGCGCTTTCGCGAATTGCTGGCCTCCGGCCAGTGCTATCACCCGGCCTCGGTGCACGATCCGGTATCGGCGCGCATTGCCGAGGATCTCGGCTTCGAGATCGGCATGTTCGCCGGCTCGGTCGCCTCGCTGGCCGTACTCGGCGCGCCCGATCTGATCGTGCTCACGCTCAGCGAGTTCGCCGAGCAGGCGCGTCGCATCTGCCGGGCCGGCGAACTGCCGTTGCTGGTCGATGCCGATCATGGCTATGGCAATGCGCTCAATGTGATGCGCACGGTCGAGGAGCTCGATACGGCCGGTGTCTGCGCGCTGTCGATCGAGGACACCGATCTGCCCCAGCCGTTCGGCGCGGCGGGCAAGGCCTCGCTGCTGTCGGTCGAGGAGGGCGTGGGCAAGATGCGCGCGGCGCTGCAGGCACGCGGGCCGGACGGGCCGCTGATCGCCGGGCGCACCAGCGCCGCCGGCATGACCGGTGTCGATGATGCGATCCGTCGCGCCACCGCCTATGAGCAGGCCGGGGTCGATGCGATCTTTCTCGTCGGTGTGAAGACCCGCGATGACCTCGACAAGATCTCCGGTGCGCTGCATCTGCCGCTGATTCTCGGCAGTGCCGGCAAGGATCTGATGGATCGTGAGTACCTGGCCTCGCGGCGGGTGCGCGTGGCCTTGCAGGGGCATCAGCCGTTCGCGGCCGCCACCCGCGCGCTCTACGAGACCATGAAGTTCCTGCGCGAGGGCGGCGATCCGGCGCAGGTGCCCGGGCTGGCCGACAAGGCGCTGACCCGCAGTTCCAGCCGCGCCGACCTCTACGACGACTGGCTCGGGCGCTTTCTTTAGCAGGCGCTTGAGGTCGTTCAATGAAGGGATGAACTGCCTGCACCCGCTTTTCGGCATGATCGTGCCAGGCCGGCAAAAAGCTGTCAGGAAGGCGCTGATCTGTTGGCTTCGCCCTGGCCGGTCGGCCGCTTGGCCGGTCGGTCGGGTGGGCACGATGGTCGGGCTTCACCCGTGGGGTCCGCGGGCCGATGACCAGGAAACGGGTCAAGGTTTGGCGGATCGCCGATGCAGGACACTCTCGAGAACATCACACGCCGCCCATGGTCGCGGGTTCGTGATCCGTCGCGCAAGCGCTCACGCCCCGGATCGGGCGGGCGGGCAACCGGCGAGTCGCCCTCGGTGCTGGTGGTCGAGCATCGGGCGCCGCTGCGCCAGATGATGACCCGCCTGCTCGAGGGCGCCGGCATGCAGGTGAGCGCGCTCGACGATGGCCGCGCCGCGCTCGACTGGCTCCATGATTCACCCGAACCCGATCTGCTGCTGCTCGACTGGGCGCTGCCGCTGATCCGTGACGACGCCCTGATCGACTGGATCCGCGATGATGCCCGCTGGGACGACATGCCGGTGATCGCGGTGCTCGATTCGCTCGATGGCGTGGAGGTTGTGCACGCCCTGGGCTGCGGGGTGGATGCCTGTGTGGCCAGCCCGTTCGACCCCGCCTGGCTGGTCGAGGTGGTGGTTCGATATCTCTGAGAGCCCGGTCCGGCGCGAGGCCTATGAAGCCGGGGCCGCCGCGCTGCCCGCCGCGATCCAGCCACCGGCCACCGCGCTGAGCAGCCCGTTGCCCGACAGATAGCCCCAGACCGCATCGCCGGAGACACCGCGGGCGGCGCCACCGGCGGCCAGCAGATTGGGCAGGCGCGCACCATGGGCGTCCAGCACCCGGCAATCCGCATCGACGACCAGACCGCCCTGGGTGTGGAACAGCGCGCCGGTGACACGGATCGCATGCAGCGGGGGATGAAGCGGGCGACGCAGCCTTCGACCGAATCGATCGGGGCGGTCCTCGCGCCCGCACGCCGCCATCTCTGCCAGCTCGGCATCGAGGCGCACAGGATCGACGCCGATCAGCCGCGCCAGGCCCGCCACGTCATCGGCGCTGCGTATCGCGCCGGCGCGCTCGGCCTGCAGAAAATCCGGAAAGCCGCGCGCCAGGTTCAGCAACTCGTCGTCGAACAGATTCCAGGCGATCGCGCCGGGTTGGGCGAGCACGGCCACCGCGGCCTCCGAATAGCCGCCGCTCTCGTCGTGGAAGCGGGCGCCGTCGGCATTGATCTGGATGCCGCCCTCGGTCATCAGCGCCCAGGTGATCAGGATGCCGTGCGGATCGGCCCAGGATCCATGGCCCTGATAGCCGCCCAGATCGGCGCTGGCCGCGCCCAGTGCCTCGCCCCAGGCAAGCGCGCTGCCGTCGTTGCCGCCATGGCCGGCGTAGCGGGCCGCGGCCATCTCGGGAATATGCCGGGCCACCCGCGCCGGATCGCCGCCGTAGCCATTGCAGGCGAGCAGCAGCTGCCGGCAGCCCAGGGTCTGCGCGCGCCGTCCGGGCGCAGGAGGCGCACGCCCAGCACCCGGCGATCGCGGGTGGCCAGCAGATCGAGCACCCGGGCGCGGGTGACGATGTCGATGCCGGCCCGGTCGGCCGCGGCCAGCAGGCGGTTCATCAGCCCCTGGCCGGTACGTTCGGGCACCGCATGCATGCGCAGCCGCGAGTGCCCGGGGTAGGTAAAGCCCTGCAGGAGTTCGATGTTCAGTTGCGCATGTTCATCGAGCCAGTCCATGGCCGGGCCGATCGCCCGCGCATAGGCCTCGGTCAGCACCGGATCATTGCGCCCGGCCGCCTTGGCTTGAATGTCGGCCATCATCCGGCCGATCGAGTCGTCGATGCCGGCGGCACGCTGCACCGCCGTGTTGCAGGCAGGTACGAAGCCCGAGGACAGGGCGGTTGAGCCAGACGGATGGGCATCGCGCTCGAGCACCACGACCTCGAGCCCGAGCGCGCGCGCGCGCAGCGCCGCCACCAGCCCGCAGGCGCCGCCGCCGATGATCAGCAGCCCGGTATCGGCGTCGGCATCCAGCCGCGAGGCGTCCTCGAGCCATTCCACGCCGGGCGCAGGCTGCGGGCGCGGCGCCACGGCATCGGTCGTGCGATTCACACCGCGCCCGCGATGCGCGCGCTCAGGCTGGCGCAGTCGGTGAGATCGGCAATGCTCGCCATATCGGCCAGCGCGGTCTCGTGCAGTGCGGGCCGGAACGCCGCGCAGCCATCGGTGATGACCAGCGGGTGATACTCGCGCAGGTGGGCATCGCGCACCGTGCTGGCCACGCCGCCCTGGGTGACGATGCCCGCCACGCAGACCGTGTCGATGCCGGCATGGCGCAACACCCAGTCGAGCTGGGTGTTGAAAAAGGCCGAGTAGGCCACCTTGTCGACGCAGACATCGGTCAGGTCGGCCAGTTCATCGACCACCGCCTGTCCGCGGCTGCCGGGTGCGAAATCGCCATCGCGCAGGAACGGGCGCAGGCGGTGCAGATGCTCGGCGATCATCGCGTGGCCGCCGGCGTCGGGCCACAGGGTGAAGCGGCTCGCCACCACCATGCCGCCGGCCTGCTTGAATGCCTGCGCAAGCGGGCGCAGCCGCGCCGGCAGCGCGGCCATCGCGGCGTCGGCCTGGCCGCCGCGCGCATAGGCGCCATCCGGATGCAGAAAATCATTCTGCAGGTCGATGATCAGCAGCGCGCTCTTGCGGGGATCGGGGATATGCATGGGCAGGGCCTGCCTGGTTCACTATGCGTTGTTGCCACCGGCGGGCCGAACCACCAGATTGCCCAGCGCGTCCACCCGGGACACGAAGCCCGGCTCGAGCCAGATCGTGGTGTCGGGCTGCTCGAACAGCGCCGGGCCCTCGATCGTGAAGCCCACGGGCAGCGCGAGCCGCTCGTAGATCGGGGTCGGCCACCAGCGGCCATCGTGATGCACATCCCGGCTGCCGATCGGCTCGTCTCGGCCGTGGTCGGGGTCGGGTGCGAGCACGCGCAGATCGAACTTCGGCCGCTCGCCGATCATCGTCACGCGAAGATTCAGCACACGCATCGGCACGCCCTGCAGGATGCGGCCAAAGGCCTGCTCATAGGCGCGCTCGAAGGCGCCGGCGATCGCCCCGGCGAGCGCGGCCGGCACGCCTTGCAGCGCGGCATCTTCGATCGCAGCGGCCACGGTGTGTGTCTGGCCCTGGTAGAGCATGTCCAGTTCCACTTCGCGGCGGATCCGCTCGAACGGGACTCCCGCCGAATCGAGCGCCTGCCGGCCGGCGTCGCTCATACGGCCGATCTGCGCCAGAAGTTCATCGGCATCCAGGCGGGCCAGCGGCCGGTTCAAGGTCTGCACGAAGTCATGGCGCATGTCGGCGATCGCGCAGCCCAGGGCGGAGCTCACACCCGGATAGCGCGGAATCAGGCCGGCGCTGATCCCGACCTCGCGCATCATCGCGCACACATGCAGCGCGCCACCGCCGCCGAACGGCATGTAGGCAAAGCGGGCCGGATCGTGGCCGCGCTCGATCGAGACCAGGCGCATCGCGCCGGCCATGTTGGCATTGGCCACTGTGAGTATCGCCTCGGCCGCGGCCTCGGCGGTGAGCCCGAGCGGGCCGCCGACATGGCGTTCGATGGCCGTGCGTGCCGCGCCCACATCGAGCGAGGGCAGGGCGCCGATCGGGCGCGCCGGGTTGATCCTGCCGAGCAGCACATTGGCATCGGTGACCGTGGGGCCGAGATCGTCGCCCTCGCCGCGCAGGCCGTAGCAGGCCGGAAACATCCACGCGCGCCAGCGAGCCGCCGCCGGCGCCGATCGTCTGGATCTCGATCATCGGTGTGCGCACCACCATGCCGAAGGCGATCGCCTGCTGCGCGCTTTGGGCGATGCGACCTTCGGCGATCAGCGAGACATCGAAGCTGGTGCCACCGACATCGCCGGTGATCACATCGGGCCAGCCGGCGCTGGCCGCGATATGGGCACAGGCGATCACGCCGGCGGCCGGCCCCGAGAGCGCGGTGCGAATCGGGAAGCGGCGCGTGTCGGCCACCGACATCAGGCCGCCGTTGCTCTGCACGATCAGCAGCGTGGCGGCGGCTCCGCGTGCCGCCAGTGCGCCCTCGATGCGCTCCACATAGCGGCCCACCACCGGTTGCAGCGCGGCATTGAGCGAGGCGGTGGAGGCGCGTTCGAACTCGCGCACCTCGGGCAGGATCTCATGCGAGGCTGTGACATGCTCATTGGGCCAGTGCGCGCGCAGCACCTCGAGCGCGCGCGCCTCGTTGGCCGGGTTCGCATAGCTGTTGATGAAGAACACGCAGACCGCCTCGCAGCCCGCGGCCAGCAGGCGATCGGCCGCGGCGCGCACAGCATCGGCATCCACCGCCTGGCGGATCGTGCCATCGGCCAGCGTGCGTTCGGCGACCTCGAGCCGGCGCTCGCGCGAGATCAGCGGCTCGAAGCGCCCCCAGAGCCCCCAGGTGGTGGGCCTGTCGCGGCGGCGCATCTCGAGAACGTCGGCAAAACCGGCGGTGGTGATCAGCCCGCAGCGCGCCACCTTGCGCTCGAGCAGCGCATTGGTGCCGACCGTGGTGCCGTGCACGATCGTGGCGGCACTCGCAAAGCCGGTGCCGTGCAGTGCCACGGCCTCGTCCAGGCCATGGATGAAGGCCCGCGACGGATCGGCCGGTGTCGAGGCCACCTTGGTGATGCGCGCGCGCCCGGCATCGGGATCCAGCGCGAACACATCGGTGAAGGTGCCGCCGATATCGACTCCCAGGATCAGCTTCATCGTGCATCCCTCGCGGCGGCGCGCTCGTGCATCTCGGGGCTTTCGTCCTCACCGACATAGCCGAGCAAGCGGTCACGTGCGCGCGCGGACGACGCGCGCCTGCCGGGATCGCCCCAGCCGCCGCCGCCCGGCGTGGCGATGCGCACCCGGTCGCCGCGGCTCATCGTGACTCCCACCTGCTTGGACACCATCGGCGGATGCCGCCACTGGCCATCGATCGAGAAGCCGATCTCGTTGCAGGCAGCCTCTGCGCCGCCAACCACGCCCTTGGGGGCGAAGCGGCCGCGCTCGCCGAACACGAACGCGCGCGCATCCTTTTCCAGCAGTTCGATCTCGTAGATCGCGCCCAGGCCACCGCGGTGTTCGCCATCGCCGGCGGAATCGGGGCGCAGCGACCAGCGGGTGAACGCCACCGGATAGCTGGCCTCGAGAATCTCCAGCGGCGGAATCGTGGCCATCGAAATCGGTGCATTGCCATGCGAGAGGCCGTCGCCCGCCGGATGTGCGCCATGTCCACCGCCGAAGAAACTGAACATCACCCAGGGTCGGCCACGATCCGGACCTTCGCTGCGCGTGCCGGCGATCGACAAGGCATTGATCGTGCCGTAGGCCATGGCGGTGGCGTGCTTCGGATCGGCCTTGGCCAGCGCGCCGAAGATGACATCGATCATGCGCAGGATGGTTTCCGTGTAGCCGCCCACCGGCGCCGGCTTGCGCGCCGAGATCAGGGAGTTCTCATCGATCGTGAAGTCGATCGCATCGAGCACGCCGGCATTGGCCGGCACATCGGCAAAGCAGTGCTTGAGCGCCACATAGCAGGCGGCGATCGCGGTCGAGCGCGAGATGTTCACCGGCCCGGCGCAGGCCGGGGCGGTGCCGGTGAAATCGAGCGCCAGCCGGGGCGGGCGCCGGGCATCGCCGTGATCGACGCCGATGCGCACCGCGATGCGCAGCGGCGCATCGACGATGCCGTCGTTGTCGAGAAAATCCTCGCAGTGATAATCGCCGGCCGGAAGATCGAGAATGTGCCGGCGCATCATCGTGACCGCGCGCTCGCGCAGCGCCTGCAAGGCCGCGCGCACGGTGTCCGCACCATATTCGTCCAGCAGCGCGCCCAGGCGGCGCACGCCCAGATCGAGTGCGGCCAGCTGGCCGTTCAGATCTCCATAGACACTGCCGGGCAGACGCGAGTTGGCCTGCAGGATCGCCAGCACCTCGGGAATCTGCCGCCCCTCGCGGATCAGCCGTACCGGCGGAATCAGCATGCCTTCCTGCCAGCACTCGGTGGCTGCCGGGTTGTAGTTACCCGGCACCGCGCCGCCGACATCATGCCAGTGCGCCACCGAGGCCAGGCAGCAGAACAGCCGGCCGTCATGGAAGAACGGGCGCACCAGCTTGAAGTCGTTCAGGTGGGTGCCGCCGTCGTAGGGATCATTGAAGATCCAGACATCGCCATCACGCAGGCCGCCGTCGGCACGTGCGGCCTCGATGGCAGCGCGCACCGCGAAGGCCATCGCGCCGACGAACACCGGCAGGCCCGATTTGCCCTGCACCAGGGTATCGCCGGTATCGGCGTCATACAGGCCGTGCGAGGCATCATGGGCCTCGGCGATGATCGGGTTGAAGGCGCTGCGATAGAGCGTCGCATCCATCTCGTCGGCGATCTGTTCGAGGCGGCCCTTGAGCACGGCGAGTCGGACGGGGTCCATCGGTCATTGAGTCTCGGTTGTCGGGGTTCCGCGCTCAGTCGGCGTCGGTGTGGCCCGTGGGAATCTCGCCGCGCGCGATGCGCGCACGCAGTGTCGGCAGCAATCCGCCTTGCTCGATGATATCGAGCAGGAAAGCCGGCAGGGTTTCGCAGTGGATCGACTCCCCGCTGGCGAGCAGATCCAGCCTGGCCTCGCGCAGATGCCAGCGCACGAGGGCGCCGTCGGGCACGCCTGCCGCCTGCGCGCACACCAGCACCGGCAGCCCGAGGTTGATCGCATTGCGATAGAACAGCCCGGCAAAGCTCGGCGCCAGTACCGCGGCCACGCCCAGATGGCGCAGCGCCTCGGCCGCCTGTTCGCGCGAGGAGCCGATCCCGAACCGCTCGCCGGCCACGACGATGTCACCGGCGCGCACCTGCGCGGCGAACTCGGGCCGGATCGCGCTCAGGCAATGGGCGGCGATCGCCTCGATGCCCTGCGACATATAACGCCCGGGCGCGAGCGCATCGGTATCGACATCATCGGGCAGGCGCCAGACCCGGGCGTCGGCCAAGGCGATTTCAGTCATCGAGATAGTCCCGGGGATCGGCCAGCCGGCCGGCCAGTGCACTGGCCGCCACGGTCAGCGGCGAGCCCAGCCACACGCGCGCGGTGTCGGCGCCCATGCGCCCCTTGAAATTGCGCGCGGTGCTGGAGATCACGTTGGCGCCCTCGGGAATGCTGCGGCCATAGCCGGCACAGGCGCCGCAGGCCGAGGGCAGCAGTTCGGCGCCAGCGGCGACCAGGCTGTCCAGAACTCCCTCGCGTTGTGCCTGCTCGCGTTCGCGCACACTGGCCGGGGCCAGCAGCAGCCGCGTGCCGGGCGCGATCCGCCGGCCCGCCAGCACGCGTGCGGCGGCACGCAGATCGACCAGCTTGGCGCCGGTGCACGCACCCAGGTAGGCAATGTCGATCGGCTGAGGCTCGCAGCCTTCGATGGCCACCGCATTGGCCGGGCTGTGCGGCCGGGCCACCTGCGGCGAGAGCCGGCCGACCTCGAAGCGATGCTCGATCGCGGGCGCATCGGCATCGCCCCGCCCGGCGGCGAGATCGATCTCGTGCGCGGCCACGCCGGTGGCCAGCAGGGCCTCGCGGGTGGTTTCGTCGGCCGGCACCATGGCCGCCTGCGCGCCGAGTTCGGCGCCCATGTTGGCCAGGGTCATGCGCTCGGCCATCGGCATCGCCGAGACCGCTTCGCCGGTGTACTCCACCGCCTGATAGCGCCCGCCGTTCATGCCGAAGCGCCCGAGCAGCATCAGCATCAGATCCTTGGCCATCAGGTGCGAGGGCAGCCGGCCATCGAACACGAAGCGGATCGTTTCCGGCACCCGCAGCCAGATCTCGCCGGTGACCACCGCGGCCAGCATCTCGGTGGCACCGACACCGAACATATAGCTGCCCCAGGCGCCGCCGGTGGGCGAGTGCGAATCGCCGCCGATGCACAGCATGCCAGGGCGCAGATGGCCGTGTTCGGGCAGCACCACATGGCAGATGCCCCGACTGTCATAGACATGGGGCAGGCCGGTCTGCGCGGCCCAGTCGCGTGCCAGGCGCACGATGCGCCGGCTGTCATCGTCATCGGCCGACACATAGTGATCGAGCGCCAGCACGATGCGCTGCGGATCCCAGAGTTTCGCGCCCAGCGATTCGAGCATCGGCTTGAGCCGGCGCGGGCCGCTGGAGTCATGAAACATGGCCAGGTCGATCGCACAGGTGACGATCTCGCCCACCTGCACCTGCGAGCGGCCACTGGCGCGCGCGATGATCCGTTGGGCGAGCGTCTGCGCGGCCGGATTCCGGTACGCCCCGCTTGTGTCGTTCGCGGCCGGCGCGGCGCGCGTGTCGGGGGCTGGCGTCGGCACGGGCGTCATGGCTTTGGGCGGGTTCGAGACGGCAAGGTTCAGTCGGCCACCGGCACCACGTAATTCAACGGCAGGCGTCCGCCATCGACATAGATCGTCTGTCCGGTGATGTACGACGACTGTTCGCTGGCCAGGAACACGGCCACATTGGCGACCTCGGCCGGTTCACCGAGCCGGCCCATCGGGGTGCGCGACATGACCGTGTGGCGCGCGGCCGGGTCGGCCAGCACCGAGGCCTTGGCCATGTCGGTGGCGATCGTGCCCGGGCCGATCGCATTCACGCGAATGTTCTCGCCGACCAGCGCCACCGCCATCACCCGTGTGAGTTGCGCGATCCCGCCCTTGCTGACCGCATACGGGATCTGCTCGGGCAGCGCCAGCAGGGCATTGACGCTGGACATGTTGATGATGCTGCCACCGCCGCGCGTCTTCATGTGGCGGGCCGCGGCCTGGGCGAATGCGAAACCGGCGGTGAGGTTCACCGCGATCACCCGCTCGAACTCATCGATCGTCAGATCGAAGACATTGCGCGTGATCAGGATGCCGGCGTTGTTGACCAGGATGTCCAGATCACCGAAACGGGCCACCGCCTCGGCCACCGCGCGCTCGGGCAGCGATTTGTCGCTGACATCGCCGGCCAGAAAGGAGGCGGACCGGCCAAGCGAATCGGCCACGGCCTGACCCCGTTCGGTATCGAGGTCGATCAGCATGACATTGGCGCCTTCGGACACGAAGCGGCGCGCGATCGCCTCGCCGATGCCGTTGGCGGCGCCGGTGATCAGGGCGGTTCGTCCGGACAGGCTGGAATTCATGGTGTTCAGCGCTCCCGCTGGCGCGCCGCGATCAGGCACAGACACCGCCCACGGCGACAGAGGGCAGGGATGATAGCAATCCGGGCATTGCCCGGGGGGCCGTGGGGGGATCGGCAACTGGGGGTCAGACCCGCAGTGGCAACGCAGATGGGCGCCAAAGCGCCTGCGCCTGGTGCCGAAACGCCTGCGCCCGCCGACGCTGCTGCCTGCGCCCGGCGACGCTGCTGCCCGCATCCCGGCGCGCTAACATGCTCGCCGGGAAATCCGTCGTTCATCTGTCTGGTCGCCTCGTGCTCCATCATCGTCCCCGAATCCATGCGCGCGCCGCCGCGGCCGTGCTCCTGCGCGCGCTGCCGGCTTCGTGGGTGTGCGCCTGGCGTTTGTTCGTCTGCCTCGCGGCCGCATACCCGATGGGTATCGCGCACGCGCAGTCCGGCCCGTTGTCGGGCGCGCAGGCCGGCGCGCCGCTGCCGCCGCCCGCGCTCGAGGACTGGTTGCTCGCCAACGGCCTGTCGCATGCGGCGCCGGGTTTCGAGGTGCGCGACCTGGCCAGCGGCAGGCTGCTGTACGCACGCAATGCCGGGCGTGCGATCAACCCCGGCTCGCTGATGAAGCTGCTGCCCGTGACCGCGGCCTTGCGCGTGCTCGGTCCGGATTTCCGCTGGCACACCGCGTTCTATCCGAGCGTGCCGATCATCGACGGCCGGCTGCGCGGCGATCTGATCATGCGCGGCGATGGCGATCCGAAGCTGGTCATCGAAGACCTGACCGAGCTGATCGCACGGATGCGGGCGCAGGGCCTGCACGAGATTGCCGGCGATCTGGTGATCGATGACGGTCTGTTCTCCCTGCCGCCGCCGGGCCCGGCCTTCGATGGTCAGCCCAACGAGCCCTACAACGTCTACCCGAGCGCCGGGCTGCTCAACTTCAAGTCCACCGAGTTCCAGTTCACGCCGCACAGGCGGGGCGTGGACATCGTCCTGGATCCGCCACTGGCCGGCGTCACGATCCGCAACCGCATGCGGCTTCGGGACGGGTCTTGCCGCGACGGCGCCAATGGCGCGCGGCTCGCGCAGCGCGGCACCGATGCCCGGCCGGAGATCGTGGTCTCGGGGTACTACGCGCGCCGCTGCGGCCGGCGCTCGGCCTACTTCGCGGTGCTCGACCACCGCCAGTTCGCCGAGGCCTTCTTTCGCGCCGCCTGGGAGGCCGCCGGCGGGGTCTGGTCGGGTCATGCCCGCTATCGGCGCGATGCGCTGGCGGCCTTGCCGGCCGCGCAGCGGGCCGCGCCCTGGCTGGTCTGGGAATCGCCACGCGATCTGGCCGCGGTGGTGGCCGATATCCACAAGTTCAGCAACAACGTGATGGCGCGCATGCTGATGCTGCGCCTGGGCGCCGAGCGACGCGGCCCGGGGATCGACGAGGCCGGCGCACGCGAAGTGGTGCTGGCCGAGCTGGCCGGTGCCGGTTTCGATGTCGGCGAGGTACGGCTCGACAACGGCTCGGGGCTGTCGCGCGATGCGCGGCTCACCCCGCGCCTGCTGGGCGATCTGCTCGTGCGCGCGCCCGGCCCGCCACCGGGCGGCCTGGCCGCATCACTGCCGATCGTCGGCGAAGACGGCACCATGCGCTGGCGCTTGCGCCAGTCGCCGGTGGCCGGCAATGCCTGGATCAAGACCGGCTCACTCGATGGCGTGCGCGCCATCGCCGGCTATGTCCGTGGCCGCAGCGGGCGCGTCTACACGCTGGTGTTCATCGTCAATGATCCGAATGCGCGCGCTGCCCTTGGCGTGCAGGATCGTCTGCTCGAGTGGCTGCACGACGCGGGCTGACACCTGCGCGCCATCACCGCTCAACCGGTGCCAGCCCGGTGCTGCGCATCAGCTCATCCACACGCTGCTCGAGCGCCGCATCGATCGCAATCGGCCGGCCCCATTCGCGCTGCGTTTCGCCGGGCCATTTGTTGGTGGCATCGATACCGATCTTGCCGCCCAGGCCGGACACCGGCGAGGCGAAGTCGAGATAGTCGATCGGTGTGTCGGTGACGATCGTGCTGTCACGCGCCGGATCCACGCGCGTGGTCATCGCCCAGATCACGCTCTGCCAGTCGCGCACATCGATGTCGTCGTCGGTGACGATGATGAACTTGGTGTACATGAATTGGCGCAGGAAGCTCCAGATGCCGAACATCACACGCTTGGCATGGCCCGCATATTGTTTGCGGATCGACACCACCGCGAGCCGATACGAACAGCCCTCGGCAGGCAGATAGAAATCCACGATCTCCGGGAACTGCTTCTGCAGAATCGGCACGAACACCTCGTTCAGTGCCAGGCCGAGCATGGCCGGCTCATCGGGCGGACGGCCCGTATAGGTGGTGTGATAGATCGGCCGCTCGCGCATCGTGATGCGCTCGATCGTGAGCACCGGAAACCAGTCCACCTCGTTGTAGTAGCCGGTGTGATCCCCATACGGCCCTTCCGGTGCCATTTCCCAGCCGTTGGCCGGGCAGGCGGGCAGCTCGGCACCCACCGGCAGGCGCTCGCGTGCGGCGGCCTCGTGGGCGCGGCTCAGGCGCCCGTCCGGGTCGGGACGCAGATGGCCCTCGAGCACGATCTCGGCACTGGCCGGCACCTGCAGGCTGCTGCCGATGCAGCGGGCCAGCGTGGTGCGCGCTCCGCGCAACAGGCCCGCGAACTGGTACTCGGACAGGCTATCCGGAATCGGCGTGACCGCACCCAGAATCGTGGCGGGATCGGCACCGAGCACCACGGCGATCGGAAACGGTTGCGCCTCGCCACCGGCCCCGCGCTGCTGCTCCACATGATCACGAAAATCCAATGCGCCGCCGCGATGCGAGAGCCAGCGCATGATCGTCTGGTGCTTGTTGAGCACCTGCTGACGATAGATGCCCAGGTTCTGCCGGCTCTTGTGCGGCCCGCGCGTGACCACCAGCCCCCAGGTGATCAGCGGTGCGATATCACCGGGCCAGCAATGCTGCACGGGGATCTCGGCCAGATCGATCTCGCTGCCCTCGAGCACCACCGCCTGGCAGGGCGCACGTGAGATCTCCCTGGGTGCCATGCTCAGCACCTGGCGCAGCACCGGTAACTTCTCCCAGGCATCGCGCAGGCCGCGCGGTGGATCGGGCTCCTTCAGATAGGCCAGCAGGCGGCCGATCTCGCGCAGCATCGCCGGATCTTCATGGCCCATGGCCATCGCCACGCGGCGCGTGGTGCCGAACAGATTGGCCAGCACGGGCATCTTCGCCGCACGGCCGCCGACATCACGCGCCTGGTTCAGCAGCAGCGCCGGGCCGGACTGTCTCAGCACCCTGTCAGCCAATCCGGTCAGCTCGAGAGAAACCGAGACAGGTGTTTCGATTTGTTTCAGTTCACCGGCCTTTTCGAGGATCGCGATGAACTCGCGCAAGTCGTTGTATTGCAATGATTTCTCCGGGGCTCGAGCGGCCTTGAACGCGGCGTCGACAGGGCCGATTCTCGCATCGTCTGGTTTGACCGTCGCCAGACTTGACGGCTAGACTTCGGCCGCTAGGAATGATTCGCCCCTCACCCCCGGGCTGAATTCGCAATAAAGCCAGCGCCAGGTAGGGAGCAGGCCCGCAAGGGTCCGTCATGACCCGGCGTCCGCAACATGCGGGCGGCTTAATACAGGAGGGATCTACGCCATGACCCGAGCCGACAGGAAGCTCAGCGCCGCTGTGTGCGCCCGTGTCTGCCTGCTGCTTGCGTCTTGCGGGCGTGGAGTCCTGCGATGATCCGTCGGCCCGCGCCCGCGTCGTCCAACCGCCGTGCCCTGATGGTGCATGCGCCGGTCTGGACGGTCTGTGCGCTCGGTGCCCTGGTGTTCGTGCTCTCCGGTGAGCCCGAGGCGCATCTCAGCGGGCGCATCGCGGTGGGTGCCATCAGCGATGCACCGGCCGAGCTCATCACCGCTGCACCTGTGAACGCGCCGTCTGCATCCGCTCGCTCGGCCGCCGGCGCGAATGCGGCCGGATCGGCGCAGGCTGGGCTCACCCAGTCGTCCTTGACCGAACTGCCCGAAATCGAACCCGAGGCCTGGCCCGGTCTGCCGCCCACGCTGACCGGTCTGCCGATGGCGCCGGCCCATGCACAGCTGGGCGCGTCGCTGCGTCTGCGTGCGATGGAGGCTTCCCGCACCATGCACATGGCGGTGGCCGCGCTCGAACAGCGGGGCAGCGGCAAGCGCCAGGGCGCCGATGCACATGCCGCGCGCAAGACGTCTGCCCAGGCACCGGCCAGCGATCCACTGGCGGCGCTCGTTGGCAAGTCCGCCAATGCCGTGGTGCCCGCCGGGCGTGCCGGTTCCGCGCCCGAGTCCCCGAAGCCCCTGGCCGAGGCCGATGACGGCAAGGTGATCCTGCCCCCGGATGCCGCCGATCGCGAGATGCTGATCAAGCGCACCGCGGAATTTCTCGCGCGCTATTACCGGCGTGCCCGCAAACCCATCGATGGCTATGTGGCTTATGCGTTCGAAGCCGGCCAGGAGCACGGTGTCGATCCGCTGCTGATCTCGGCGATCATGTCGATCGAATCCAGCCTCAATCCGAAGGCGCACAGCAACAAGGGCGCCAAGGGCCTGATGCAGGTGCTGGTGGCCGTGCATACCGAGAAATACGAGCCCTACGGCGGCGTCGGGAAGGCCTATGATCCGCGCGCCAGCGTGATGGTCGGCGCACGCATCATCTCGGACATGATCTCGCGCACCGGTACGGTGGAAGGCGCGCTCAAGCACTATGTGGGCGCGGCCAATCTGAAGAGCGATGGCGGCTACGGCGCGAAGGTCATCCGCATGCGCGATCGCATCTGGCATGCGGCCCACGGCAAGGCCGTGCCGCGCAAGATCGAACTGGCCGCGGCGATCGCGCGCGCCAACCTGGATCAGCACGTGGCGGCGGGCGGGCTGCGCACCGCCGAAGCCACGCCGGTGGGCACCAACGAGACCCGGCTCGACTGATCCATCCCGCCGGGCGCGGCCCTCAGGCCGCCTTGCGCGTGGCGACAAACTCGCCGAGCCGCTGCACCGCGGTCTTCAGATTCTCCAGCGAATTCGCATAGCTGATGCGCACATAGCGGCGCGCATCGCTGTTGCCGAAATCCGCGCCCGGCACGATCGAGACATAGGTCTGCTCGAGCACCTCGTTGGCAAAGCGCGTGCTGTCGTCCGAGAAGCGGCTGATATCGGCGTACACATAGAACGCGCCATCGGGCTCGACCGGGATCTCGAAGCCGATTTCGCGCAGCGCCGGCACCAGATAGTTGCGCCGCTCCTCGAAGGCATCACGCCGCTGCGCGAACACCGCCATGCTCTCGGGCTCGAAGCAGGCCAGCGCGGCCTGCTGCGCGAGCACCGACGGGCAGATATAGAGGTTCTGGGCCAGTTTCTCGAACACCGGCATCGCCCCTGGCGGCACCACCAGCCAGCCCAGGCGCCAACCCGTCATGTGGAAATACTTGGAGAAGCTGTTGGCCACCACGATGTCATCGGCCAGCGACAGCGCCGAGACCGGCTCGTGGCCGTAGCTCAGGCCGATGTAGATCTCGTCCACGATCGTGAAGCCGCCGCGTGCGCGGACATTGCCGATGATGCTGGCCAGTGCCTCGGTGGTCATCGAGGTGCCGGTGGGATTCGACGGCGTGCTGATCAGCACCCCGCGCGTGTTCCCGCGCCAGTGGGCGTCGACCAGTTCCGGCGAGAGCTGGAAGCGCTCGGCCGGCCCGGTGGGCACGGTTTGTGCCACGCCATCGAAGGCGGCCACGAAATGGCGGTTGCACGGATAGCCGGGGTCGGACATCAGCACGCCGTCGCCCGGGTTCACCAGCGCCGCGCAGGCGAGCGTGAGCGCACCCGAGGCGCCGGCCGTCACCAGCACCCGCTGCGGATCGATCTCCACCTGGTAGCGGCGCCGATAGTCGGCCGCGATCGCGCGGCGCAGCGCGCTCAGACCAGCCGCATCGGAGTATTGCGTGCGCCCGGCATCGGTGGCGCGGTGCAGTGCGCGCAGCACCGGCTCGGGCGCGGTGAAATCGGGCTCGCCGATGCTCATGTGGATCACCGGATGGCCGTCTTCCTCGAGGGCGGCGGCCTTCTTGACCAGCTCCATGACCAGGAAGGGTTGAACATGATCGCAGCGGCGGGCGAAGGCGGGCAGGGACATGGGCGCGGGCGCGCAGGGGCGCGGTTTTTGGCAGGAGAACAAGCGCGTAGGTTAACAGCCGGGGCGGCCGCAGTCCGCATCGCGGATCAGCAGCACAATGCGGATTCGAAGATCGCGCGCCGCGTGCCAGGCCTGGCTACGGGCGGCATCCGTTCTCCAGCCCGAGCCTGTCCGCGGAGTCTGCCGACGTGTCCACCGTGACTGTTTCCCCACCGCGTGCCAACCGGCGCAGTCGTATTGCCCATGAACTGCGCAAGGTGGTGCGCGGCGAACTGATGTTCGATGCGCCCTCGCGCGGTCGCTATGCCACCGATGCCTCGATCTATCAGATCGACCCGGTCGGCGTGCTGGTGCCGCGCGATGCCACCGATGTGATGGCCGCGCTGGCCGTGGCCCGCGAGCAGCAGGTGCCGGTGTTGCCGCGCGGCGCCGGCACCAGCCAGTGCGGCCAGACCGTGGGCGAGGCCCTGGTGATCGACCACACCCGCCATCTGAACGGCATCGGCGCCTTCGATCGCCAGGCCGGCACGATCGAGGTCGAGCCCGGGCTGGTGCTGGACAGACTCAATGCCTGGCTGCGCCCGCACGGCTTGTGGTTCCCGGTGGATGTGTCCACGAGCGCGCAGGCCACGATCGGTGGCATGGCCGGCAACAACTCGTGCGGCTCGCGCTCGATCGCCTACGGCAACATGGTGCACAACGTGCTGGGCATCGATGCGATGCTGGCCGATGGCACGCGCCAGCACTTCGGCCCCTTTGGCGCGGATTCCGATCTGCGCCTGGGCACCGGGCGAGTGGGCAAACTCATCGCGCGCATGTTCGAGATCGCCGCGCGCGAGCGCAGCGAGATCATTGCGCACTGGCCCACGGTGTTGCGCCGGGTGGGCGGCTACAACCTCGATGTCTTCGAGCCGCGCTCGGTGCGGCCCTACACCGCCGATGGCAGCGTCAATCTGGCCCATCTGCTGGTCGGCTCCGAGGGCACGCTGGCCATGTTCGAGAAACTGCGCCTGAAGCTCTCGCCGCTGCCCGAGCACCGGGTGCTGGGCGTGGTCAACTTCGCAAGCTTTCATCGCGCGATGAACAGCGCGCAGCACATCGTCACGCTGGGCCCGAGCGCGGTCGAGCTGGTCGATCGCACGATGATCGAGCTCGCGCGCGAGAACCCGGCATTTCGCAAGGTGATCGAATCCGCGCTGGTGCGCCCGCACGACGCGGCCCCCGAGGCCCTGTTGCTGGTGGAGTTCGCCGGCCATGAACGCGCGCCCCTCGAGCACAAGCTGCGCGATCTGGAGGCGCTGCTCGCCGACCAGGGCCTGCCCGACTGTCTGGTCGCCATGCCCGAGCCCGCCCCGCAGAAGGCCCTGTGGGAGGTGCGCAAGGCGGGTCTGAACATCATGATGTCGCTGCGCGGCGATGGCAAACCGGTGAGCTTCATCGAAGACTGCGCGGTGCCGCTCGAGCATCTGGCCGAATACACCGATGCGCTCACCGAGGTCTTCGCCCGCCATGGCACGCGCGGCACCTGGTATGCACATGCGTCGGTGGGCACCCTGCATGTGCGGCCGATCCTCGATATGCGCCGCGCCGGCCCCGAGGGCGGGGCGGCACGCATGCGCGCGATCGCCGAGGAGGCCTCGGCGCTGGTGCGCCGCTTCAAGGGCGCCTACTCGGGCGAGCATGGCGATGGCCTGGTGCGCAGCGAGTGGGTGGCCTGGCAGTTCGGCGAGCGCCTCACCCGCGCCTTCGAGGAGATCAAGGCGCTGTTCGATCCCGACAATCTCCTCAACCCGGGCAAGATCGTGCGCCCCACGCGCATGGATGATGCGCGGCTGTTTCGCTATGCACCCGGTTACTCGGCACAGCCGCTGCAACCGGCACTGGACTGGTCGGCCTGGAATGTGCAGAACGATCCGCGCACCGAGGCGCTGACCGCGCCGGGCACGGGCGGCGATCCGGCCGGTGGTCTGGCCAAGGCCGTGGAGATGTGCAACAACAACGGCCACTGCCGCAAGTTCGATGCCGATGTCATGTGTCCGAGTTTTCGGGTCACGCAGCGCGAACGCGATCTCACACGCGGGCGCGCGAACACCCTGCGCCTGGCCCTGAGCGGGCAGATCGAGGGCGGCCTGGCCGGCGAGGCGGTGGCCGAGGCGCTCGAGCTCTGTGTCGGTTGCAAGGGCTGCCGGCGCGAATGCCCGACCGGCATCGACATGGCGCGCATGAAGATCGAGGCCGCGCATGCGCGCGGCGACTGGCGTGCACCGGGGCTGCGCGAGAGGCTCATCGCGGGTCTGCCGTCGCAGACACGAAACCTGGCCCTGCTGCGCGCGCTGGTCGCGCTGCGTGCGAAAGTGCCGGGTGTCGCGTGGCTGGGCGAGAAGCTGGTCGGCATCGCACGCGATCGCACGCTGCCGCGCCTGGGGCCGCGCTTTTCTCGCCTGCGCAGGCGCGCACGCAGCCCGTGGCCAATGAGCCCGCTGCGTCCGGCAGTGCGGGGTCCGACGCCACGGTGCGCGAGGTCGTGCTCTGGGCCGATACTTTCAATGATCTGAGCGAGGCCGACAGCCTGCGCGCGGCGCAGCGGGTGCTGCAGGCGCTGGGCTACACGGTCACGCTCGTGGCGGCCGAAGACGAACCCGAACGCCCGCTCTGCTGCGGGCGCACGCACCTGGCCATCGGTGATGTCGACGCCGCGCGGGCACAGGCTCGGCGCAGTCTGCGCGCGCTGGCACCGTGGATCGCGCGCGGCGTGCCCGTGGTGGGGCTCGAGCCCTCGTGCCTGCTGACCCTGCGCGATGAATGGCAGGTGATGGGCCTGGGCGAGCCCGCCACGCGCCTGGCGTCGCTGGCCATGCTGTTCGAGGAATTCCTCGAAGGCGAGATCGCCGCCGGTCGCCTGCAGCCGCGCTTTGCCACCCTGAGCGGGCGCGCGCTCGTGCACGGCCACTGCCACCAGAAGGCCTTCGATGCAGTTCGCCCGGCGTTGGCGCTGCTGCGCCGCATTCCGGGCCTGCAGGTGGAAGAGATCACAGGCAGTTGCTGCGGCATGGCCGGCCCGTTCGGCCTGCGCGCCGAGACCGCCGATATCTCACGCCAGATGGGCGAGCTGACCCTGCTGCCCGCGGTGCGCAAGGCGGCCGATGCACGCATCATCGCCGACGGCACCAGTTGCCGGCATCAGATTCTCGACGGCGCCGGCCGCGAGGCCAGGCACTTGGTGCATGTGCTGGCCGAGGCGCTCGGTGTCTGATGACATCGCCGGCCCTGGCCCACGCGCGGCAGGCAATGCATTGCGCGGCCATCCATCCATCGTCAACCAACACTGCTGAGAGGAGCAAACCATGTCCACGATCAAACCGCCCGCCAATCCCGAGTCCGATCCGCGCGTCAAGGCCGTCTATGACGACATCCGCGCCACGCGCGGCACCGACTATGTGAACAACCTGTGGCGCTACCTGGCCTATGACCCGGCGCTGCTCGAGCAGACCTGGTATGACATCAAGGAGATCATGGCCAAGCCCTCAGCGCTGCCGCCGATGGTCAAGGAGATGTTGTACATGGCGGTGTCGGTGGCCAACAGCTGCACCTACTGCGTGCACTCGCACACAGCCGCCGCGCGCGCACAGGGCATGACCGACGAGCAGTACAGCGAGTTCCTGAAGATCGTGACGCTGGCCGCGCGCACCAATCATCTGGCCAATGCGTTGCAACTGCCGGTGGATGAGGTGTTCGACAAGGGCTGAGCGGCCTTCGCTTCGCTTGCCCGGTCCGACAGGCCCGGCGAGTCCGGCAGGCCAATCAAACCCCGGCGAGCCCGTCAAGCCCGTCAAGCCCGTCAACCCCGTCAACCCCGTCAACCCCGTCAACCCCGTCAACCCCGTCAACCCCGTCAACCCCGTCAACCCCGTCAAGCCCGTCAAGCCCGGCCTAGCCCAGCGTCTGCGCAAGAAAATCCGCGATCGTCGATTCCACCGTGCCCTGCTCGGCTGCGCCGGGCAGGCTGCTGGCCTCCAGGGTCACTTCGGTGGCGCGGTCGTAGAAGTGCGGGCGCGCGGGCACGTGGTAGCGGCGCAGCCGGACGCCCGCGCGCTCGGCGCCGCTGATCAGCGCCTCGGTGCGCGCCGGCACGCCGGGCAGATCGAACTCGCTCACGAAGGTGAGCAGCGGCGGCCCGCCGCGCCCCTTGCGCAGATAGTGCGCGGCATCGGGCTCATCCATGCCACCCGAAAGCACCACCACGGCGGCCGCGGGCACGCCCACCGCATAGGTGGCATAGGCGGCCGAGAAGCCGCCGGCCGAGAAACCGCCGATCGCGAGCCGGCTCGCATCCACCTGCCAGCGGGCCGCATTCGCATGCACGAAGCGAAACGCGGCCGCGACATCGGCGAACGCGGCCTCGTTGCCGTCGATCAGCTCGGCATCGGTGGCCGGTGGCAGGTCAAGCAGTTCGCGAACCACATCGATGCGCCCGCGCGCCACGTTCTGGCGATCCTGCTTGATCGGCTGCGCCTGCGGGGCGGGGCGCTCCTGCGTGAGCCGGTAGCCCACCGAGAAACACACCATCCCGCGGGCGGCGAAGTGCTCGCAGTATTCGGCCATCGAGGTATTGCGAAAACCGTCCTGCTCCACCTGATCCTGCTCCTTCGAGCCGCGGTGGTAAGCGCCGCCGTGGGCAAGCACCAGCCCGGCGCGCGGCATGTTCGGATCGGCGCCCACTGGCGTATAAACATCGAGCAGCAGGGCGCGGCTGCCGGCCCGATCCGTGCCGTAGCCGACAGGTGCCTCGGCATAGGCCACATCGCGGGTGATCTCGACCGCGAAGGTCCGGGGGGGCTTGCTGGCATCGTTCATGGGTGATCCTCGGGAATGAAGGCCGGTGCGCGACACGACAGCGCAGTCACGCGATGGCACACGGGGTCGCTGTTCCCCACCAGGCAGGCTCAGGCGCGGCCGATACGCCCGGCCACGCTGCGCACCTTGCGCGGCGATGCCATCCAGATACAGAAGCTGGACAATACCGCAGCAGCCAGCCCGAGCATGAATGCGATGTCATAGCTGCCGGTGCCATCGTAGATCAGCCCGGCGATCCAGGGGCCGGCCGAGGCGCCCACCGCGGTGCTCACGCTGAGCCAGCCGAAGATCGCGCCGTAGTGCGCGCCCTGGAAGATCTCCGCCGGAATCGATCCGTAGTTCGGCGTCATCGCATAGCCCAGCACGCCCTGCGAGATCACCATCAGCGCGAGCAGCGCCATGCTCGGATGCGATTTCATGGCGATCAGCGTCGCATAGCAGATCACGAAGCCCAGGCAGCCGATGGTCCAGCCCCACTCGCGGCCGATGCGATCGGACAGGTGCCCGAGGCCGATCTGGCCGATCACACCGAACAAGGGCACCACCCCCAGCGCCAGCGCGGCACGCTCGCGCGAGATGCCGATATCGATCAGGAACTGGGTCTGATGCACCATCACCAGATACCAGGTGAACATGCCCGAGACGAAGCCGCCGATCAGCCACCAGAAGCGCGCGGTGCGTACCGCGCGCGCCAGTGTCCAGTCGGTGGCCGCCCAGGCGCGGTCGACCACATTGGCCGGCACCGCCGCGGCCTGGCCGGCCGCGAGTGGCGGCGGCGCGGCATCGCCATCGGGGCGCAGGCCCAGCTCGGACGGATCCTGACGCTGCAGCGCCAGATTCAGCGGTACCACCACCACCAGCACCAGCAGGGCCACGGCCCAGCAGGCGGTACGCCAGCCGCCGCCGTCGATCAGCGCCTGCATCCACGGGAACATCACCACCGCGCCCAGACCGACGCCCGAGAATGCGATGCCGATCGCAAAGCCGCGCTTGCGCTCGAACCAGCGCGGCACGAATGCGCCGTGCCCGGTGTAGGCCATGCCCAGGCTGCCGCCCACCACCAGCACGCCCAGCGTGGCATACAGCTGCCAGGGCTCGGAGATCACCGTGGTCAGCACGAGCCCGGCCGCCACCAGGATGGCCGACAGCGAGATCACGATGCGCGGGCCCCAGCGATCCATCATCGCGCCGATCATCGGCGCATAGGCGGCCGATGCGAAAAAGCCGATCGAGAACGCCGCCGCGGTCACGCCCCGGCTCCAGCCGAACTCCTCGAGAATCGGCGGATAGAGCAGCGAGAACGCGGTGCGCGCATTGACCCCGATGGCCATCGTGATGAACGCGATCGCGATCACCACCCAGCCATAGAAGAACGGCAGCCGGGCAACCCAGGCCGGTGCCTGGCGGGAAGGGGACGCAGTGTTCATGGGCTGATGACCGGGGGCCGGCCGGCAGGGATGCCGGCCAGCTTGGGGGTGTCTCCAAGCGGCGAATCGGAATTGTTCTTGCTCGCCGGCAGATCATGATCCCGTCGGCGATCCAGCGATCATAGTGTGAACCCGGCGCGAGTGCCTGCCGGTATCACCCATGCTAATGTCCGGGCCGACATCACCAGGCGGGAGACATCCATGGGTTGGCAGGTCGGCTCGGACATCGGCGGCACCTTCACCGATGTGGCCTACATCGACGCCCAGGGCCGGCTGGCCACGGCCAAGGTGCCCTCCACCCCCGAACACTTCGGTCGCGGTGTGGTCGACGGCGTGGCCCGGCTGGCGCAGGCCGAGTCGCTGTCGCTGACCGATCTCGAACACATGGCCCACGGCTGCACGGTGGCCACCAACGCGATTCTCGAGCGCAAGGGCGCGCGCACCGCGCTGCTGACCACGGCCGGTTTTCGTGATGTGCTGGAGCTGCGGCGCATCCGCGTGCCGCGCCTGTACGAGCCCCTGTATGTGAAGCCGCCGCCGCTGGTGCCGCGCGCGCTGCGCCTGGAGGCACGCGAGCGGCTCGATGCGCAGGGCGGCGTCGTCACCCCGCTGAACCTCGAGGATGTGCGCGAGGCCGCGCAGCGCAGGCGCACCGCCGGCGTGCAGGCCGTGGCCGTGTGCTTTTTGCATGCGTTTCGCAATCCCGCGCACGAGCGCGCGGCCGGCGAGCTGCTGCGCGCGATGCTGCCCGAGGCCTTCGTCTGCCTGTCGGTGGATGTGCTGCCGCAGGTGCGCGAATACGAGCGCACCAGCACCACCGTGATCAATGCCTATGTCGGCCCGCCGGTGCGCGACTATCTCGATGGCATGCGTGATGAATTCCGGGCGCGCGCCAGCACGCCGCGCATCTCGGTGATGCAATCCTCCGGCGGCACCTTGTCGGCCGATGCGGTGCGCGAGCGGCCCGCGCAGATCGTCGAATGCGGGCCGGCCGCCGGTGTGGTCGGCGCGGCGCTGCTGGCGCGGCGCATGGGCATCGATCAGGCGATCAGCTTCGACATGGGCGGCACCACGGCCAAAGCCTCGATCGTCGAGAACGGCGAGCTGGTCTATGCCGACAGCTACGAGGTGGGCGCCGGCATGAGCGCGGCGGGCACCATCGCCGGCGGCGGTGGCTATGCGCTGAGCCTGCCGGTGATCGACATCGCCGAGGTCGGCGCCGGCGGCGGCTCGATCGTGCGCATCGACCGCGCCGGCGCGATCCGCGTCGGCCCGGACAGCGCCGGCGCCGAACCCGGCCCGGCCGCCTACGGCCTGGGCGGGCACGAGCCCACGGTCACCGATGCCAACATCGTCTGCGGTTTTCTGAATCAGCACACGCTGGCCGGCGGTACCGTCGGCATCGATGCGGAACTCGCCCGGCGCGCGCTCGAAACCGCGGTCGGCGCGCCGCTCGGCCTGCCGGCGCATGAGGCCGCGCTGGGCGTGCATGCGGTGGCCAATGCCACGATGGTGCGCGCGATCAAGGCGGTCACCACTTATCGCGGCCGCGACCCGCGCGAGTTCACCATGTTTGCGTTTGGCGGCAATGGCGGCGTGCATGGCGTCGGCATCGCCCGCAGCCTGGAGATCCGCCGCGTGGTGGTGCCACCGGCGGCCGGCGTGTTCAGCGCGGTGGGCCTGCTGCTGGCCGAGCGCTCGGTCACGCTCTGGCGCGCCTGCGCGGGCCGGCTCGATGATCATGATCCGGCCAGCGCACTCGATGCCGCCACGCTCGATGCCTGCCAGGCCGAGATGCGCGAAGAGGCCGCGCGCCTGCTGCAGGTGGATGCCGCCGGCCTCACGCTGCGCCGTGAACTGGCCATGCGCTATGTGGGCCAGGCCTTCGAGCTGAGTATCGACATCGGCAGCCATGCCCTGGATGCGCGCGGCCGCGCCGCCATCCGCGCCGCCTTCGATGCCGAGCATGAGCGCCGCTTCGGCCATGCCTTCGATGCCGACAGCCCGGTGGAAGTGGTGGCCGCCGGGCTGCGCGCCACCGATCCCGGCGAGGGCAGGGCGGCCACACTGCGCATGGCGCATCGTGACATGCCGCCCGCCAGGCGTCGCGTCTGGTTCGGCGCGCCCTGGGGCTGGTGCGAGGTGGACATCATCGGCCGCCATGCGCTCGATGCCACGCCGCGCCAGGGCGGATTCATCATCGAAGAGCCCGAGGGCACCACGGTCGTGCCGCCCGATGCGCGCGCGCATCGCGATGCCTTCGACAACATCGTCATCGAGCTGATCGCGGAGGCCGCATGAGCATGAACCCACCCGGACAAGCGGGCCATCGGCACGGCAACATGCAAAGTCCCGTGCCCGGCGCGATGCGCACCAATGCCTTCGATCTGGAAATCATCCGCAATGCGCTGGACACGATCGCCGAGGAGATCACGCTCACCATCATCCGCACCGCCTACTCGCAGATCGTGCGCGACTCGCTGGATTTTTCCACCGCGGTCTGTGACACCTAGGGCCGCACGCTCGCACAGGGCGTGTGCACCCCCATGCACCTGGGCAGCTTCTACGATGCCTGGCGCAACCTGGTGAACGAGCTCGACGGCGATCCGCATCCCGACGATGTCTTCATCATGAATGATCCGTATGCGGCGGCCGGCCAGCATCTGCCCGACATCTATGTGGTGCAGCCGGTGTACTGGCACAAGCAGCTGGCAGGCTGGATCATGACGCTCGCCCATCATTCCGATGTCGGCGGCATCGTGGCCGGCTCGAACGCCCTGGGCGCCTACGAGATCTGGCAGGAGGGCCTGCGCATTCCGGTGCTCAAGCTGGTCGATGCCGGCAAGCGCAATGACACGCTCTGGAAACTGATCGCCCTCAATGTGCGCACACCGATGCTCGTGCACGGAGATCTGAATGCGCAGATGGCCGCCTGCCGGATCGGCGCGCGCGGGCTGATCCGCCTGTTCGAGCGCTACGGGCGCGAGATGCTCGAACAGGCCTTCGAGGATCTGCACGCCCATGCGCGCCGCCTGGCGCAGGCCGAGATCCGCGATCTGCCCGACGGCACCTATCGCTTCACCGATCACATCGACGGCATCGGCGATCATCCCGAGCCGGTGATCTTCCAGGTGGCGGTCACGATCGACGGCGAACGCGTGATCGTCGACTGGACCGGCTCCAGCGAACAGGTGCCCGGCGGCATCAACTCCACGTTTCCGTTCACCAAGGCCTGCGCCTATGCGGCGCTGCGCTCGGTGATGCAGGCCGACATTCCCAACTGCCACGGCTACACCGAGGTGATCGAGGTGCGTGCACCCGAGGGCACCGTGGTGCGCCCGGTGTCGCCGGGCCCGTGCGGTGCGCGCGGCATCACCGGCTACCGGATGATCGACTGCCTGTTCGGCGCGCTCGCCCAGGCCGCACCCGAGCGGGTCTGCGCCGATGGCGGCGGCGGCTCCACCTTGCCCACCATTGCCGGCCAGCGCGACGGCCGCCCCTGGGTGTTCTGCGAGACCATGATGGGCACCTGGGGCGCCAGCCGCGAGCATGACGGCATGGACGGCGGCCCGCACATCGGCGCCAACCAGAGCAATGTGCCGATCGAGATCATCGAGCAGACCTACCCGCTGCGTATCGAGCATTACGGATTCGTGCCCGACTCCGGCGGCCCGGGCCGCATGCGCGGCGGCCTGGCGCTGCGCCGCGACTACCGGCTGCTGGACAAGCGCGCCACCCTGAACATCCGCTCGGACAAGCGCGCGTTTCCGCCACACGGCCTGTTCGGCGGCGGCGAGGGCCAGCCCTCGGTCAGCCATCTGCTCGATGACCACGGCGAGAAACTACTGCCGGCCCTGCTGGCCGACCCCGTGCCGATGCGCGAGGGTGCGCTCTACCGGCATGTGATGGCCTCGGGCGGCGGCTATGGCCCGGCGCGGGAGCGCGATCCGCAGGCGGTGCTCGAGGATTATCTGGACGAGAAAATCAGCATCGAGGCCGCGCGGCGCGACTACGGCGTGGTGATCCGGCCCGGGCCCGAGGCGCGCATCGACCAGGCGGCCACCGCCGCCTTGCGCGCGGGCACCCCGGCCTGAGCGTCGCTGCGCTGGCCCGCCGCTCGCCGCTATCCGGTTCCAGCGGCGCGCGCCCGTCAGCGCACCACGTTGATCTCGGTGCCGTCGAGCGCGCGGATCGATCCGTCGATGCCCAGCAATCGCCCGGGGCTGTTGACCGCGAAGACGCCGGGCGAATTGCCTGATGTCTGCGTGCCCTCGGCCTGCACGAACTGATGGGTGCTGCGCCAGATCGGCGTGACGGCCGGCACCGGCGCCGACCATGACACCCCGCTGATCCCCGGCGTGACCACCGTGACCGGGCCGAACGGCCCGGGCAGGGTCTGGACCAGCGCCGGGGGGGCGTTGAGATCGGTGACGGCCCGCACCGTGCGGTGGGACTGGCCATCGCAGGCGACCGCAATCAGGCCGGCGGAGATCGAACAGACTTCGCCCAGTGGCAGTTCGACGACTTGCGGCTGCACGGACAGCGAGCGCGCACCGCTCGCATCACGAACATCGATCCAGTACACCTTGTGCGCGGCTGTCAGCGCGAAGACCTCGCGTTCATCATCCGAGGTGGCGATATTGATCACCGGGTCGGGCAGCGGCACCAGCAGCGCCGAACCGGGCGGCGTGCGCGCGCCGCCGGTGCTGGCATCCGGAATGCGCAGACCAGAGCCCAGCGGATGCCGGTACAGGCGCCCGTCGAAGCTGATGCCCCAGCCGATGCCGCCACGTGTTTCCAGAATCTGCACATGGCGCGGTCCGTCGATGGACAGCGGATACCAGACCTGATCGGCATAGAAGAAGAAGCGGCCATCCGTGGTGCGCACATAGATGCCGGCCGGATCCATCCAGGCGGTGACGATATCGGCCGAATTGGCCGGCAACGCGAAGTTCGGCGCACAAGGGTCGTTCGTGAGCTGCAGCGTGTAGATGGTTCGGCCGTCCTGGCTGAACGCGCTGAGCTTGTTCTTCTGACGCACATTCTGGAATTCGAAGACCGTATTGCGCCCCTGGCATACCGTCTGGGCCAACGCGCCGCCCAGTTCATAGCGCAGGGTGCCGTCACTGAAGTGCGTGGTGGTGAGGGCTAACAGTTGCGAGCCACCGGCCTCCATGCTGATCTGCGTGCTGTCCAGCGGCATGACCAGGCTCGTCAGAGAACCGGCGCCGGCCAGGTTGGCCGACTGCGTGCTCTGGAGGGTCTGGTTGCTCCACAAGGAATCCAGCGTGTAGGCAGCCGCCACGTTCTCGGCCACCGGGCGGCCGTCGTCCAGCCGATCCAGGCGGCCATCGGCCGCATCCGTGCTGAACTGGCGGCTGATCTCGAGCGCCGGCGAATCCGTGCCCGTGCCGATCGCCGCGCCACCGGTCTGCACGAAGCCGGCGATGGTGGCGCCGTAGATGCCATTTTGCGTGTCCGTGAGCACACCGGAGCCCGCCGTGAAGTTCTGCTCATTCACGATCACCGGCAAACGGCGCAGGTCGTCCAGGCGAAGCGAGCCGGGCAGCTGCTGATTCACCAGCGCCTTGACCTCGGTATGGCCGGTCTCCACCCGTTGCGCATCCTTCCAGCCATCGCCGGCCGCCGCGCCGCCATTGCTCGCCAGGCGCTCCACGCGCTTGACCATCGCCTCGGTGAACGAGGTCACGCCGGCATTCTGCGTAAACGAGGTGATCACCGTGCGCAGCTCTTTGCCCTCGAAGGACACCTTGCGCTTCAGAGATTCATCGAAGTAGGTGGCGCCCGAGCCCGCGGCACCCTTGAACGTGACCAGCGCGGGCGCCTGCAATGCACATGGCACCACCGTCACCATGCCCTTCTCGGCATCGACACGCTTGGGACCGAAGCGCTCGCCGCTGGCGAACTCCACCTCGACATCCACGTTCTCGAACTGGCCGAGCGAGCCGCCGATACCGATGCCATCGGCACCGCCGCCGTCACCATCGGCGCCGATCGCGCCTTCGTTCAGATTGTCGGCCGCGCGAACCTTCACGAGCTTGTCATCGAAGGTGCCGGTGAATCCGGTCAGGATGCCCGCGGTGCACACACCGGTGGCGGCATCATTGCCGACGACGGACCCCGTGCCCGTGCTGGTGGTGCTCCCGCCGCCGCCGCCGCAACCGGCCAGCGTGATCGCTGCACCGAGAAGGCATGCCATGCCCATGCCGCGGCCTGTCATTGCGTGAAAGAACATCATTGCTCCCTGCCTGTTTTTTTCGACTCAGCCGGGACTGTGAACGCAAGATCGCCCGGCGTCCAGCTTTCAGGGGGGCAAAAAAATGCGCAACGGGCCTCGAGCCGCCGCTGGCCGGCAATTCAGCGCGACACGGCCCGATCCCGCGTCATAGCAGATCGATGCCGAAACGCCGGCCCACGAGCGCAAAGAGCCCGAAGCAGACCACGGTGAGCGTAAGACCGGCCAACAGCGCCGGCCAGAAACCGAAGCGCGGCAGCAGGGCCGGAAACGCGAGGAACATCGGTAAGGTGGGTATCACATACCAGAACGTATACCAGGCGTGGTTCGCGATCTTGTCCTGCGGCTGGCGCTCGACATGCAGCCAGATGAGCGCCAGTATCGTCACCAGTGGCAGCGCCGCGATGAAGCCGCCGAGCTTGTCACTGCGCTTGGCCGCCTCCGAGACCAGCACCACGACGGCGGCTGTCAGAAAGTACTTCGCAACGATCCACGCCATGCCTGCTCCTTTGCGGGTCTTCGTCACCTAACAGCGTTCGGCCGCGGGCGGGCCTGCCCGAAGCGGCGAACCCGTGCGACGCGCGGTTCATTCGGAATCCAATTCCGGATACCGCCTGAAAATGCCCTGCTCGTTGAATGCGAGGCGGCGTGGCGAGGCCAGATACTCTGCCAGCCGCGGGCGTGCGGCCACCGCATCATGCAGCGCGAGGAGCCGTGGCCAGTTCGATTCACGCGCGGACATTGCCCTCGGAAACGCATAGCGCAGGCCCGCCATCACCTGAAACACAGACAGATCCGCGGTGCTGATGCGCGAACCCACGAGCCACGGCCCGCGGGAGGTGTTCTCACGGGCGGTCCGCTCGAAATAATCGAGGAACTTCGCCAGCCGCTCCTGCACGAACACCGCCGCGCGGCGCGCCGCCTCGGGCTTCTGGTCTTCGTAATAGAGCGACACTCCCAACGGATGATGGGTATCGTGAATCTCATTCACAAAATCGGCCACGGTCAGATCCAACTGATGCACCCAGAGCCGGTCGTGCATCGTGCGTGGCGCCAGACCGAGTTTCGGGCCCAGGTGCAGCAAGATGTTCGTGGTCTGCCCGATCAGCAGGCCATCATCGACCAGGAACGGTGGCGCCAGGCTGGGACGCTTACCCGAGGCCATCAGCGCCTGCATCGCACCGATGCCGGCCCCCGGTGCATCACGGCGCGCCACATCGTCGTAGTCGGCGCCCGCATCCTCCAGCGCCAGCCGCACGAACTCGCCACGGCCCTGAATCATCGGCCAGTAGTACAGGCTGTAATCGGCCATCATGCGTCTCCTTAGGTCAATGCGGGTGACTCGGCGGGCAACTCCTGCCAGGCCTCGATCACCAGCAACAGCTGCGCAAGCCCCCGATAACGACGCGCATCCTGCCCGCTGATCTCGCGGATCCGAGCCAGTCTCGCATAGAGCGTGTTCGGATGAATGCTTAGCCGCGCGGCCGCCTTGACCACATTCATGTCCGCATCGGCATAGGTAGACAATGTCTCCGACAACGCGCCGCCGGCCTCCTGATCGGCGCGCCGCAGCGGGGCCGACCACACCGGCAACAGATCGCGCAGCGGATCACCGGCCAGATGCACCGCCAGCGCCGGCAACGGCAACTCGCCGATCCTGACCACGCGCCGGTTCACCCGCGCCAGCTCCAACGCGATGCGCGCCTGCCGGTGCGCCAGCGGAATGCGCGCGCTGGCCGGCACATCCACACTGATGCCGATCAACACCGAAGGCCCGGCTGCCGCCAGCGCCTGCGCCACCCGCGGTGCCAGCGGCGGCGACTCCGGGCTGAAGCCAGACACCCGGCGCGGCGCGAAATACACCGCCACCACCTGATCATCACGCACATCGCTGATCATGCGGATCGCCGAATCGCGCACCACCTGCTCGAGCGAATCCGCCAGCCGGCGCGCACGCTCCGCATGCGCCATCTCGGCCGGATCCACCGAGCGGGCCACCGCCACGCAATAACTGAGCCGGTCATCCAGCAAGCCTGCCGAGCGCAACATGCGCGACAGCCGCGGATCCGCCTCGTCATAACCATCGAGCAGCAGGCCCATCAACATCGTGCGCCGATCCACCGCGGCCTCGGCCAGCAGGCGCAGGCGCTCCGCATAGGCCTGCGAAGCGATCGTGCTGATCGCATCCGTATAGGCCAGCGCGAAATCGGCCAGCGCCACCCCGGTCTCGGCCGGCGCATCGGGCAGTGATGCCCTCAGCGCCTGCATCAACCATTGAATCGTGACCTTATGCCCGCAGCGGTAGGCATGCAGCATCGCATCCAGCGGAAAGCGCTGCTCGGCTCGCACCCGCGCATGCTCACGCACGAACTCGAACCCCTCGATCGCGCCGCCATCCAGCAGGCGCAGAATCTCCCGCCCATGGCGCGGCCCGTGCTCGGCCAACTGGGTCAGCACATCCGGATTCCCCGAGGCACTGAACGCCGGAATCCGCGCCAGCACCGTGCTGGCCAACGACGCATCCAACTCGCCCAGCCCGGCCGCCAACGCCGCCAACATCGAAGAAAGATCCCCGCAGGCCCGCACCCGGGCACGCGCGGCCACCAACTCGGCCGTCGTGTAATCGTCACCGCCCAATGAGCAACCTCCACAACAAAGACCACCTAAACCCGATCATTTCCGCCAATGAAATGCCCGGCGATTGTGAATAGTCTACAGTCAGCCCGGCACAAACCCCGGGCCCCAACCCACACAAGGAGAAGCAACATGGCCAAGTATCTGTACGTCTACCACGGTGGCAAGGCCCCCACGAACGAAGCCGAAAAAGTGCGCGTCATGGACGCCTGGGGCCAGTGGTACGGCTCCATGGGCAGCGCCGTCATCGACGGCGGCAACCCCGTGGGCCAGTCCTACACTGTGCAGAGCGACGCCTCGGTGGTGGAAAACGGCGGCGCCAACCCCGCCAGCGGCTACAGCCTCATCGAAGCCAAAGACCTGCAATCCGCGCTGGACATGGCCAAGCGCTGCCCGATCCTGGCATCGGGTGGGTCGATCGAGGTGGCAGAGGCGATCGACATGTGAGGTGAGCGGGCAGGGCGCTCACATGCACCGCCCGGTGATCCGTCGGCGAGAACGACAGCGTCACCGGGCGCAAGGCCTCGGCTCGTATCGACCCTCGAGGCACAACCGCGAAGATGCCACTGATACGGCGGTGCTTTTGCGCTGACAGTCCCAGCCGAAGCCCCCACCGGCCGGCCCGTCCTCTACCTCATTCGGGCAGGGTGACGCGCATCGCAGAAACGACGAAACTTGAACACGACGGGTGCCGGTGCGGCTCGGTCGTGAGATGTCGCGCGTTCGACTGCAAAACCTCTGACGGTTCCGGTCGAGATCGCCCGCGTGATTGTTCATGCGGGTTCAATGCGTTGCATTCGTCGGTTTGTTAGTACTGTATGTGGGCGGTGTCGGAGGCCCTGCGGGCCAGCGGTTCCGGGGGTTTTGGGCTAGATCGGAGGCCTGATTAATGCAACAGTGGATCGACGTTATCTCACTGGTACAACGGCTCCGGCCAAAACAAAGTTCAGCCTCTTAGAGATGCCTCAAAATGTTGGAGGAGTTGACAACACATGTGAGTGTTGTCACAATGTCCAACATGAAAGCCACGAAGCTCGTTTCCACGCGGGTTCTGTACTCAGAGCGAGCGTTCGCTGAGATCGTGCTGTGGCTATTGCCGCGATCCGTGGAGGGATCAGGGCATAGCTTCAAGTATCGGCTGGCGTACGTTGTTGGTGGCGAATGCGTTCTCCGTTACGACAACGAGTCGGGGAAGGGCGATCATCGCCATCTGGGTGAGCAGCAACGCCCTTATGTCTTCACGACTCCTGAACAGTTGATTGCCGATTTCCAACGCGACATTGAGAGGTGGAATGATGAAAACAGTGACTCTTGATGTTCGCTCGCCCTCTGATGCGATGGCGGATTTCACCGAGGCCTGGAAAACAGGCAAGCGGCAACGGTCTGCTCGCATTAGTTTCGCCACTCCTGAATTGCTTTGGAAGGTGCTGACCGAAAAGCGATGGGAGCTGTTGAAAGCGTTGTGCGGGGCGGGGCCAATGTCTATTCGCGAGGCTGCTCGTCGCATTGACCGAGACGTGAAGGCGGTTCACGGCGACGTAACCGCGTTGCTAAATGCGGGTGTTCTTGATCGTACCGAGGATGGTCAGATCGAATTTCCGTTCGACGCAGTCAAAGTCGAGTTCCTATTGCAAGCGGCGTAGAGCGGTAAATCGAGTCAGAGGCTGAACTCGGCAGTCGAGCGGACCTACGCAGAAAGCCGCGTAGGACGCTCACCTCAACGTTATATGCTTGAACCCAGCCGGCGCCGCCAAAGGCTTGTGATTCAAGGTTTGTTGGCCCAATAGCGAGGGAGCTTTCTGTGGTGTGCGACTGCCATCACGATGACCGCCTCATGCGTGACTTCGTAAATCATCGAAAAGGGGAAACGACGAAGAACGATGCGACGGTTGCCTTGGTCGTCTTCCTTCCAAGTGAATGGTGTACGGGCAATCCGTTCAATCCCCTCCACGACCTCACGCCGAAAGGCATCTGCGGCATCGGCGCTTCGCTCGCGGTACCAGTTGAACGACTCCGTGATGTCGAGTTCGGCTTGGTCGGAGATGACGACCGGGAGGCCAGTCACAACGCGAGAATGCGGGCTCTAGCCTCGTCCCACGGGATGAGCTTGGCGCGTCCCGCCTGGATGTCTGCTTTGCGCCGCCGTATCTCGTCGCGCCACGCATCAGTCACGATCGCAGTGTCTTCGGTGTCGAGGCTGTCTAGCAAGGCGACCGCAACTTCGGCGCGTTCGTTCTCCGGCAAGGCAAGGAGCTGTCCGAGCAGCAAGTCTGTCCGAGCGTTCATGACCGTTGATGCCAATGCGGAATGGTCATCCAGTCTAGCACTCGCGGCATCGCATATAGCAAACCGCTGCATCGGACACTTGACTCGGCCGTACGCCCGCTTACGCAGGCGCACATCCGCGTCAAGTGCCGCTGAACTCAATCGTTATGCAGTTTGTTCGCTGGTCTTGACATAGCATAAAAGATATATACACTATGTGTCATGTGGCGAATTCTCGAGCATCGTCGAGCTGATCGACAACTGGTAAAGGCGCCGCGAGACGTTCTGGTTCGATATGAGAAGTGGAAGGATGTAGTCCGCTTGTCAGGGCCCCAGGGTCTGCGACTGATCAAGGGCTTTCGTGACGAGGCCCTTTCAGGTGAGTGGGCAGAGCATCGCTCGTCACGGTTAGGAATCCAGTGGCGTGTCATCTACAAGGTTCAGGCTGACGTAGTGGAGGTTCACGTCGTGGCGGTTACGGCGCATGACTATCGGAGAAGCTGAATGGGTGAGTATCGAATTGCGAAGCCGAGGGTGTCGGTTAGCGTTGGAGAGTCAGTACGTGTCATGCGTGAGCTTCAGGAACTGAGTCAGAACGAGTTGGCGGAGCTGACGGGCATTTCGCAGTCCACGTTGTCGGCGATTGAGAACGATCGTGTCAGGCTAGGGGTGGAGCGCGCCAAGGTCCTGGCTGATGCTTTGAACTGCCATCCGGCTGTGCTGGTCTTTCCCGGATGGGAGCTACCGTCTGAGCGTGCTGCATAACAAGTTGCCGGAACAGACAATCCGCCTTCGGCGTCCTGCTGCTCATCAACGGCGTTAGCACTGACGATCCGGAATGCTGAAACTTTCCACGCGGCCAAAAGCTTTCCTATTTGATCTTGGTGGCGTTTTGGTGGACATCGATTTTGCCAACGCGTTTCGTGAGTGGGCGCAGTACTCGCCGTTGAGCACGGAACAGCTCGCATCACGATTCGCCTTCGATGAATCGTATAAGCGGCACGAGCGTGGCGAATTGCCTGGAGAAGATTGCTTCGCGCACTTGAAGCGAGTTCTGGAACTCGATGGCGCTTCTGAATCGGATATTGAGCGGGGTTGGAACTCGATTTTCGTGGGAGAGATTGCCGAGACACGAAGGCTTGTCGAGCGCGCACGTCGATATGCCTCGTGCTTCGTGTTTTCCAACACGAATGCTTCCCACATGGCAACATGGCGAGACCTCTATCCGTCGGTGGTCGGAGCTTTCGACCGCATCTTTACGTCGCATGAACTTGGAATGCGCAAGCCAGAACAAGCGGCATTTGCCAAGATAGTGGAGTTGACGCAGATTCCTGCGAACGAGATAGTCTTCTTCGATGATCTGGCGGAGAACGTTGACTCTGCGATTCAAGCGGGCCTGCATGGCGTCGTGGTTCGATCACCGGCGGACGTGCGTAGAGCGTTCGAAATGATGGGGCTACGTGAGGGCGATGAGGTCTAACATTTCGTATATGGACTCCCCCCGAAACGCCAGAGACTGATAGGTGTGAATGGCAATTGGGAATCGCGTGCAGTCGTATATCCGGCATCTGAATTGACTCGATTTGGTGGCTCGTGCCGTCATGGAATTTGCCAACCCGGTGCCAGTCGTTTGCAACGGCCGCTGAATGGCCAGAAGGGTTATCGGCATCGAAGGGTTGTGGTGCGACCGTGGTTGGCATGATGGGCGAATCGTCTCTGTGCAACGCGTGGATGGGATGGTGATTGATCAATGGGCCAGTTCGAAGGCCTGGCGGTTCATCTTCTTGGTGAGCCGCGTTGCTGGTTCTCCGAATGGGGTGTGGTCGCGAAGCACACCGAAGCAGATGCGGGCGAGCTTGTCGGCCAAGGCGCAGGTGTTTTGACCCACCACAAATCTGCTCAGGTGCCATCGAATCCAAGTGGCGCAGATCAGCATCGTTATCGACGAATGTAGCTAGCGCTATACGGCCCCCTAGAAGCATGCCGCTGCGCTGGCTCTGACGCGGCCGCATAACAAATCGGCGCTAGACTCACCCCCGCGAACCCAACCCGCCGTGCCCGGTTTCAGCCTATCAGCCCACATCAAGAGACAACCCATGTCGCTACCATATCGCCCCTGGGCGGCCCTCGTGCTGCTCTGCGCCATGTCTGCCGCCAGTGCGCAGGTCTCCGGTGGTGCCAAGCCGAAAGGCACCTGCCAGGTGTCGGCGCCGATCATCCAGCCTGCAGGCGTGGGTCAGACGATATGCGGCAGCGTGGTCAACACGTGCACCAGCTATATGACGGTCAGGGTTGCCGTCGTGCAGCTCGATAGCACCGGCCCCGCGCCCGGCGGCGTGCATAGCCTGATCATTCCGGATGCGAACAACATCCATCCTGGTGGGGCTGGTAGTGCGTGCCTGCCGTTTCAGGGGCCTGCGGTCACGGCGCACAACTTCACGCGGCTGGTGGGATTCCAGACCCAATGCGCGAGCGGGCCCCAGCGGGCGCCGTTGATCACGCTGTCGGTGCGCGAGGAAATGGGTGATCCGACGGCCAATTCGGTTTACGGTGTCCCCGTGCGCCCGATCACGGTCGAAGACACGACCTACGGTGCGGTATCCCGGATCTGTGACACTGCGGCCAGCCAGTAAGCAGGGTGTGCGCATCGGCTTGCTCTGGCTTGCCGCTGGCTGATCATTGCATCGCGCTATTCGCTTCTGCGCCTCATGTCGGGCTGAATGTTCGCCCTTCGCCTTGCCCCATCAGCCTCAGGCCTGCAAACTTTACCGAAAGGGTAGCGGGAGTCAGGAAAGGCTATGGCCTCGATTCGGAGCGGTTTGGTCACGATATCCGGGGCGTTGCGTGAGCCGGTCCGCGGCGCGCGCGTGTTGGGCGTCTGTGTGGCGCTGGCCGGCATATGGTCATGCGCGGTGCCGGAGTCGGTTCGAAGCGTCGAGTCCGTGACGACGCGCCCGGTGGGCGGGAGCACCGGGGGCATGACACCGCAGGCGCTGGCGGCGATCGAACTGGTCAATAACTATGGTATCGAGTTCGATGAGTCGAATCGTCGTCGGATGAACGAGGCGCTCGAGCGCGAGATGGGGGAGTATCGGGTGTTTGGCACCGATCGCTCGTCGCCTTATGTGCTCAAGGGCACGGTGCTGCGGTTCAACGAGGTGGGCGGTGGCCTGTTCGGCGGCGGTGCCAAGTTGTCGCTGGTGGTTCAGTATGCGTTGTTCGACGGCCAGGGGCAGCGGGTTTATCAGCGCCGCCTTTCGTCAGGCGCCGAGCCCGGCGAGTCCGCCCGGGTGATCGATGACAACGCCCGGCAGTTGGCGGCGCAGTTGCGGCAGTATTTCTCGGTGGCGGGCGGTGCGCCGGCCGCGGCGGTGCCGCCGGTGGCGGCCCGGCCCGATCCGGTGCCCACGCCGGCGCGCGCGTCGGTGGCGCCATCTGCGGCTTTCGCTGCGCCCAGCGCGCCGCGCACGGCCGCGCGCGCCTCGCGGCCCGCGGTGTCGGTGCCGCCGGTGGAGATTCAGAGTCTGCCGCACTCGGGCATCGATTTCGGCAGGTATCACGCGCTGATCATCGGCAATGATCGGTATCTGCGCCTGAAGCCGTTGCGCAATGCATCGGCCGATGCGCGCCGGCTCGACACGATTCTGCGGTCGCAGTATGCGTTCGAGACCACGCTCCTGGTGGACGCCTCGCGCCAGCAGATTCTCGATTCGCTGGCGCGGCTGCGGCGCAGCCTGGGCCCGCGCGACAATCTGCTGATCTATTACGCCGGCCATGGCACGCTCGATGACAAGGCCGACGAGGGCTATTGGTTGCCGGTGGATGCCGATCGCGACAATCCCGCCAACTGGATCTCGAATTCATCGATCACCACGGAGATTCGTGCGATTCGTGCCCGGCATGTGCTGGTGGTGGCCGACAGCTGCTTTTCGGGCAAGCTGACCCGGGGCATCAAGCCGCGCCTGAATTCGCCCGGCTATCTCAGTCGCATGGTGCAGCGTGTGTCCCGAACCGCGCTGACCTCGGGCGGTCTGGAGCCGGTGCTCGATGGCGGGGAAAGTCCGAGCACTCGGTCTTTGCTTCGGCGCTGTTCGAGGCCTTGCTCACCAACACGGGCGTGGTCGATACCGCGCAATTGATCGGCTTCCTGCGCCACAAGGTGTATCTGGAGGCGGAGCAACTCCCGAGTACGGCGATATTCGTCGCGCCGGTCACGCGGGCGGCGATTTCCTGTTCGTTCGCCAGCAGCGCTAACGGAGGGCACGATGATGAATCCGAGTCGACTTTGGCGTGCGCTGGCATGCGCCATGCTGGTCATTGTGCTGGCCGCCTGTGGACCCCCGGCGCCCGTACACGGTGCTGCCCGACATGGCGCCACGGGCCGGGTCCATGACGCCTTATGCGCTCAAGACCATCGAGGTGCACGGGCGCAATGGCATGGGTGCGCAGACCGATGTCGAGCGCATGCTGCCGGTGGAACTCGGGCGGCAGTTCGTGGCCGCCAACGTGTTCGGCAGCGATCTCAGGCAGGGCTATACGCTGCGGGTCACCTACGAGGATGCCGGCTCCGAGAATTCGATCATCAATGTGCTGGTTCCCACAGCGATCACCGGCCAGGGTTATCGCATCACGGCCTTGTTCGAGCTGATCGATGCCAGCGGCCAGGTGGTGCATACGGAGCGGGTGGCGAGCACGGCCAGATCTTCCAAGTTCAGCGGCCGTGCGCGCTCCGATGATCTGAACCGCGACCTCACCGCCGATCTTTCCAGCCGCTATTCGGCGAGCCTGACCACCTCGCTCGCGCGCACCCGCAATGCGTATGCTGCGCCGGCCGCGGTTGCGGCTGCGGCCACGGCGGCACCGAGCGCGCCGCCGCCGTCGCCCGTTCCGGCGCCGCGCGCCGAGGCAGCGGCCGCCGCCGATGTGTTTGGCCGGTATCACGCGCTGATCATCGGCAACAATGAGTACCGCAATCTGCCCGTGCTGCAGAGTGCCGTGCTGGATGCGCAGCGGGTGGAAAAGGTATTGTCCGAACGCTATGGCTTCAAGACGCGGCTGCTGCTCAATGTGGACCGCGCCGAGATTCTTGGCGCACTGTACGAGCTGCGGCGCACGCTGATGCCCAGGGACAATCTGCTGATCTACTACGCGGGCCATGGCTGGCTCGATGAGCAAACCGACGAGGGGTATTGGCTGCCGGTGAATGCCGAGCAGCAGAGCACGGCCTCCTGGATCTCCAATGCCTCGCTGACGGCGGCGATCCGCGCGATGGAGGCCAAGCATGTGATGATCGTGGCCGATAGCTGCTTTTCGGGCCGCCTCACCCGCGACACCGTGACCGAGTTGCGCACGCCTTCGCATGTGCAACGGATGGCCGGCCTGCGCGCGCGCACCGCCCTGACCTCCGGCGGGCTGGAGCCGGTGCTCGATGGTGGCGGCACCGGCAACCACTCGGTGTTCGCATCGGCGTTCTTGCAGGCGCTGGAAACGAACCGCGACGCCATCGATATGTCCGCGCTGTTCAGCCGGGTTCGTCGCGCGGTGGCGCTCGAGGCCGATCAGGTCCCGGAGTATGGTGATATCCGCCGCGCCGGCCACCAGGGGGGCGACTTTGTTTTCGTGCCCAGCTCCGGGCGCCAGTGATCATTCCCGGGCAGGACGGCCCGACGGGTTCGGGCCTGCGCGGCTGGCGCATTCTGTGCGACAGTGGTTGCGATGATGGGCAAGGCAACGGGTGTGTATGAGCGCGGTCCGACAATGACCGCTATCGCGGATCAGCTCGGACTTCGACAACCAGTTTCGGAGTCGTCATGAAAGCGTGGGTTATTCACGAACCTGGAGGGCCGGAGAAATTCCGGCTGGAGGAGATGCCGGATCCGGAGCCGCGATCCGGCTGGGCGCTGATTCGTGTCCGCGCGTTCGGAGTGAATCGATCTGAGTGGTTCACACGTCGGGGCGATTCACCGACGGTCAGGTTCCCACGGGTACTTGGCATCGAATGTGTTGGCGAGCTCGTGGATCCGGGCGGGCTGGATCTGCCAACAGGGTCGACGGTCGCGGCGATCATGGGCGGCATGGGTCGCCAGTTCGATGGATCTTATGCGCAGTACACGCGGGTGCCGCACGGGTGTGTGTTCTCGCTGCAGACCAGTCTGCCGTGGGAAAGGCTGGCCGCGCTGCCGGAGATGCTCCAGACAACCCACGGGTCACTGCATGCGGCGTTGGAGATCGATCGCGCCGAATCCCTGCTGATTCGTGGCGGCACTTCGTCCATCGGCATGGCGGCGCTTGCGCTGGCCAAGCGAGCCGGGCTGCAGGTGGGCACGACCACGCGTGATCCGAAGAAGACCGCCGAGCTCGAGGCCGCCGGCGCCGATGATGTCTGGGTCGATCAGGGGGCGCTCGCCGAGCAGATCATGTCCCGGCGGGGCAGGCCGTATGACAGGGTTCTCGAACTCGTCGGTACCACGACACTGCTGGATTCGTTGCGTTGCGTGGGGCGAGGGGGAATCGTTTGCATGACCGGGATTCTCGGTGGCGCATGGGTGCTCGAGCAGTTCCATCCGATGGGCGACGTGCCAACGGCGGTCAAGCTCACGTCTTACAGCGGCGAGGCCGCCGACATGACCCCGGAGCAACTGCAGAACTACGTCGATCTCGTGCAGGCGGGCAAGCTCGAGGTCAGGACCGGCCCCGTCTTTGCGTTCGAGGAGCTGGTTTCAGGCGCATACCCTGATGGACGAGAATCAGGCGGGTGGGAAGATCGTCGTCCGCGGCCTGGATGACACCTGATGGCTGGCGGGTAGTGAACCCGGCTCTCATCGCCTAAGAACATTGTCACGCGCAACCATGAGCCCGGCCACGATGAACCCGACCATTCCAGCTCGACGCCGAATGCCGTACATCGGATTGTTTGTCATCTGCCCTTCGTGGTGTCGATGTTCGGACCGGTCGCGGCCGCCGAACAGAGGTTCCCGGAGTCATTGACGTGAAGGTCACCGCGAATGCCGGTCGCGTCTTCGACTTCGATGTCACGGTCTCTTCGCCCTATGACACCCCTGCGCGCTATGCGGATGGCTTTCGCATCACCACGGGCTCTGGCGAAATTCTGGGCGAGCGCAAGCTCTTGCATGATCATCAGGGGGAGCAGCCATTCACCCGCGGCCTGCACGGCGTTCGGATTCCGGGCTCCATCGTGGAGGTGCTTGTTCAGGCACGGGATCAAAAGTACGGCTACGGTGGAAAGTCGGTCCGCGTGGCGTTGCCGCCGCGTTGATCCACCGGTTTCAGCAGCCTTGTGGCGGCTTGCCCTGAATCGCGGCATCTTTCCAGGTCAGGCATCGACGATGGCAGAAAGATGATGGCTCCGCGAACCGCGGATCCGCAAAGAAGCGAACGTATCCGAAACAATCCGATGTGCGCGGGGCATCTCTTGATGAGGCGCTGCGTGTTCCGCGCCCCATCCTTGATCTCTACGCCGGAAAGCCGACTCAGCCTTTATCTGTCGCGAAGGCGCGAAATGTTGATCCGAAGGGATCGCAGCTGAAGCTGCTTTCAGGCGCCGCAATGACACCGCGTCACCCCAGTAGGCGAACCCGTCTCATGAAGCCATACGAGAACCAAGATTGCCGCTATTCAAGCGGCGCCTTCTACCTGGACGTTCAGTCCTCACTGGATAAGGCCTGTGCACTCATTGCGCAGGCGGCTAATACCGGTGCGGTGGTCGCCGGTTTTTCCGAGACCTGGCTGCCTGGTTACCCGTTTTTTCTGTTCTCGGAACTGAAGGGGACTGGTGGCGGGTGGCTGCGCGATACCTGGCCGAGTCGATCCGAAATCCCCGGGCCTGAAACCGAGCGTCTGTGCCAAGTGGCAAAGCGTTGTGGCATTGACGTGGTCATCGGTGTGGTTGAGCGTGAGCCGCGCAGCCATGGTTCCGTGTACTGCACCATCCTGTTCATCGGCCGTGAGGGCATGATCCTCGGCGACACCGAAAGACCCGTGCCACGCTGCACGAGCGCTCGGTCTGGGCCGATGGTGATGCGGCGGGCTTGGCGGCTTATCAGCGTCCGTACGGGCGCATTAGCGGGCTATGCTGCTGGGAACACAACACGGTGCTGCCTGGCTACGCGTTGATGCAGCAAGGCACGCAGATTCACTTTGCTCTGTGGCCCGGGCGTGAATCGCCGACAGCTCCGCCGGCACCGGCCGCGCTCTACCCCCGCCAGCTCCTGCTTTCGCGCGCGTTCGCTTCACAGGCCGCGAGCTATGTGGTCTGCGTAGGCGGGCTGCGACAGGCCGAACACATTCCCGCCGAGTTCCGTCACTTGCACAGCGTCGACACCAGCGGCGACAGCTACATCATCGACCCGCGTGGCGAGGTCATCGCCGGCCCTGCCAGTGGCGAGGAGGTCTTGGTGGCCGAGTATTCGGCCGAACAGGTGCTGGCCGCCAAGGTAGCGTGCGACGTGGCGGGCCACTATTCGCGTCCGGACTTGTTCTCGTTTTCCGTGCGCCGCCCTGTCGACAACGGCGTGGGCACCCGAGTTCGACAGTTCAGAGCGCAAATCGGCGGTTTTTGGACAAGTGGCCCAGTAAAGATGCGGGTTTGCGGGGCGTTGAGTCAGAATTCGTGTGTTGGCACGCGTTTTTGGGCTGAAGATGCGCCGGTGAGTATTCCTTGACAGCAGGCATGGCGTATCTGGTAACGTGGGCATGTTCTCAAGCTCGTCCGGTCCGCGCCGCTACGTGCAGCTGGCCGAGTCGTTTCGCGACGAGACCGGCAAGGTGAAGCAGCGCACCATTGCCAGCCTGGGGCGTGTCGAACAGGTCCAACCGCATCTGGATTCGATCGTCCGTGGCCTTTGTCGTGCCACGGGGCGCGCCGCCGCCCGATCCGGCGGCGCTGCCATCGCCAACGAGTGCTAAAACCCGATATCCGCTTCGAGCCCTCGCGCGCCCTGGGCGACGTTTGGGTGCTCACCGCCCTTTGGGAAGGAACTGGGCTTCGAGCGTCTCCAGGCCTTTCGCCGCCGTTCGCGCCGCCAGATCAACGTGGAGTGCTGCGCGTGATGGTCTTCAATCGCCTTTGCGACCCGGAATCCAAGCTTGGGGTGCTTCGCTGGCTCGAGCGTGTCTGTCTGCCCGGCATTGAGGCCGAGCGGATCCAGCACCAGCACTTGCTGCGTGCCATGGATGCGCTGATCGAGCAGCGCGAGAATGTCGATGCGGTGGTGGCGCAGTTGCTGCGCCCGTTGATCGATGTTGAGCTCTCGGTGGTGTTCTATGACCTCACCACCATTCGCGCCGAGGGCCTGTCCGAGCAAGCCGATGATGTGCGCGAATTCGGCAAGTCCAAGGACGGCGGCATTCGCCGTCAATTCGTCTTGGGTGTCGTGCAGACCGCCCAGGGCTTGCCCATTCACCATGAGGTGTTCGCCGGCAACGTTGCTGAGACCAAGACGCTGCGGGCCACGCTGGAGACGGTGATGGCGCGATTCCCGATCCGTCGGGTGATTGCGGTTGCCGATCGTGGCCTGATGTCGGCGGACAACCTGCAGGAGCTGGCGGCAATCACCACCCTTCGGGCGAACCGCTCGCGTACATCCTGGCGGTTCCCGGTCGGCGTTATGGCGAGTTCGTTGACTTGCTCTCGGCCCGTTGCATGTCCGGCACTTTGCCGATGCGGACGACCGAGACGACCGCCGAGACCGTCTGGGAACGGCACCGTCTGGTCATTGCGCACGACCCAGTACGCGCGGCCGAGCAAACCGCCAAGCGCGATGCCACCATCAAGGCGCTCGAAGACCAGGCTGCCCAATGGGTGGGCAAACTTGATGGCCAGGATGCTGGAGACGCTCGCGCGGGCGGCCACTGTCCGATGGTGGAGCACGGGCCAAGTTCTATCACCTGCTCGAAAAGCGCGGCTCGGTCAGGATCATCAAGGTCGATCTCCAAGAGCGAGTTGTTCACCTATAGCGTGAACCGCAAGGCCCGACAGCTTGCCGAGCTCATGGATGGCAAGCTGCTGCTGGTGAGCAACGTGGCTGAGCTCAAGGCACAAGAGATTGTTGAGCGCTACAAATCTCTGGCAGACATCGAGCGCGGCTTTAGGGTGCTCAAATCCGAGATCGAGATCGGCCCGGTGCACCACCGATTGCCCGACAGGATCCGGGCGCATGCCAGCCTCTGCTTTATCGCCCTGATCCTGCATCGTGTGATGCGCATGCGGCTTCGTCAATCGCCCATCGCGGTCTCGCCCGAACGCGCACTCGAGCACCTGCGGCGCATCCAGCACCATGAGGTCTACCTGGGCGAGACGTTGCATCGTGGCGTGACAACCGTCAATGACGAGCAGCGCTCGCTGCTCGCCTCGCTTGGAGCCCCAACACCCGACGGGCCGGAGCAGTTGGCGCTGTTGTAGTGGCAATTTGAAAACCTGATGCCATATCTATCAATCACTTACGCGCTGAACTGTTGAACTCGGGTGGGCAGCGGGGATTCGGCGCAGGTGGAGAGCAGCTGAGCGCCTGGGGAGCCTGATGGGTTGAAGGGCCGCCCGGTGTGTTGATGCAGCGTGAATCTGCGCAAGCGCACCCGCCACCTGCGCGTTGGCGCAGGCTTGCGCGGCGAGCCCCTCAATCCGCCTCCACCTGCCGCTGAGTCACGGTGGCATATCGCTCATTGCCGTCTTCGTCATGGATCTCGGTGGTGCAGATGATGTCGCCATCATCTTCGCGCGCGTAGCGGCAGGTGGCGTACACCACCGAGTCCGCGGCGGGTCGGCATGGAAGTCGGTGTTCGTGCTCACGGTTCGCGTGGCGCCGCCCTCGGCAGGCTTGAGCACGGCGGCGACGGTTCCCATGGTTTTGCCTGCCCACGATGACGCCCCAGTGCAGGGTGTCGCGGCCGGTGCAGAGTTTTTCTTCGGCCTTGAGCCGCGCGCGCACGGCCTTCGGGTTGGCCTCCAGCAATTCCAGGCCGATCAGGCCCGGGAAGATGGGTTTGAACAATTCGGAGGCGGCTGATGTCGATGACCATGATGGCTCCGGCGGTGATCTTTCTTGGGACGGCGGCTCGCGGACACCGCGGGGCGGTGGCCGGCCTTTTCCCGATACTACCGGCTTCGCTCGTGGACGGCCCGGGCGCGCGTCCGGCGGGCCAGGTCAGCCCCGGGGCAGGGCCGCGGCCGCCGCGGCCAGTTGGCTGATGCGCGCCCAGTCTTTGGCGCGCATCGCATCGCGCGGGGTCAGCCAGGAGCCGCCCACGCAGCGCACATTGGGCAGGGCCAGATAGTCCCTGGCGTTGTCCGGGTTCACGCCGCCGGTGGGGCAGAAGATGGCCTGGGGCAGTGGCGAGGCGAGCGCGGCCAGGGCCGGGGCGCCGCCCGAGGTGCCGGCCGGGAAGAACTTCAGCGCGTGGTGGCCGAGGTCGAGCGCGGTCATGATCTCGGTGGCGGTGACCGCGCCGGGCAGCAGCGGCAGGCCGAGTTCGGCGCAGGCCTTGCTCAGGGCAGGGGTCAGGCCCGGGCTCACGGCGAAGCTGGCACCGGCCTGGGCGGCGGCCCTGGCGTCGGCGGGGTTCAGCACGGTGCCGGCGCCGACGATCGCATTCGGGCAGCCTGCGCGCGCCTTCTTGATCGCTTCCAGTGCGGCCGGGGTGCGCAGGGTGATCTCCAGCACCTTCACGCCGCCGTCCACGAGCGCATTGGCCAGGGCCGGCGCATCATTGGCGTCATCGATCATGATCACCGGGATCACGGGGCCGGTGGCCATGAGTGCTTCGACGCTCAGATCCATGTGCAGGCTCCTTGTTCGGCGCCGAGCGCCCGTTCTCTGAATCCCGCGAACAGGTCGCGGGCGATCATCTCGGTGGGCGAGGGCGTGCCCTCGGTCTGGGATTCCCGGTCGGCCCATTCGGTCTCGCTCACCTGGGCCTGGAGCACGCCGTTGACCGCATCGAGCAGGATCATGTCGCCGTCGCGCACCTTGCCCAGCGGCCCGCCGCGCGCGGCTTCGGGGTTGACATGGATGGCGGCCGGCACAGAGCCACTGGCGCCGCTCATGCGCCCGTCGGTGACCAGGGCCACGGTGAGGCCGTCGTTCTGCATCGCTGTGAGCACCGGGGTGAGCTTGTGCAGCTCGGCATGCCGTTCGCCCCGGGCCCTGGAAGCGCACCACGGCGACCATGGATTCGGTGAGCCTGCCAGCCTTGTGTTCGGCGAGCATGGCTTCCTGGGAGTCGAACACTCTGGCCGGGGCTTGCAGGCGGTGTCGTGATTCGTCCACGGCCGAGACCTTGATCACCGAGCGGCCGAGGTTGCCGTCCAGCACGCGCAGCCCACCCTGGGGCGAGAACGGCGCGGTGGCGGTGCGCAGCACGCTGTCATCGGGCTTCGGGGCGGGGGCAGTTCGCCATAGGCGGCGCGCAGACCCTGCGCATGGATGCTGCCCACGTCGCCATGCATGAGGCCGGCATCGATCAGTTCGCGGATCACATGGCCGGGCCCGCCCGCGGCCTCGAAGGCGTTGACGTCGGCTTTGCCGTTCGGATACACGCGCGCCAGCAACGGCACCGCGTGCGAGAGTTCGTCGATGTCGGTCCAGTCGATCTGGATGCCGGCGGCGCGGGCCACGGCCACGAAGTGGATCAGGTGGTTGGTGGAGCCGCCGGTGGCCAGCAGCGCCGCAAAGGCATTGACGATGCTGCGCTCGTCGATCATCCGGCCGATGGGCGTGAAGCGCTCGCTATCGGGCAGGATGTCCAGCAGGCTGCGCACGGCGGCGCGGGTGACGGCTTCGCGCTCGGGGGTGCCGGGGTTGATGAAGGCCGCGTTGGGCAGGTGCAGGCCCATGGCTTCGAGCAGCATCTGGTTGCTGTTCGCGGTGCCGTAGAAGGTGCAGGTGCCTGGCGAATGGTAGGCGGCCAGTTCGGCATCCTGCAGCCGGTCGCGGCCGACCTCGCCGCGCGCATGCGCCACGCGAATTGCGGATTTCTCGGTGTTGGACAGGCCCGATGGCATCGGCCCGGCGGGCACGAACACGCAGGGCAGGTGGCCGAAGTGCAGCGCGCCGATCAGCAGGCCGGGCACGATCTTGTCGCAGATGCCCAGCAGCAGCGCACCCTGGAACATCTGGTGCGACAGCGCCACCGCCGTGGCCTGGGCGATCACGTCGCGCGAGAACAGGCTCAGCTCCATGCCCGGTGTGCCCTGGGTGACGCCATCGCACATGGCGGGCACGCAGCCGGCCACCTGGGCCACCGCCCCGTGGCGCGCGGCTTCGTCGGCCAGCAGCGCGGGGTAGGCCGCATAGGGGGCATGCGCCGAGAGCATGTCGTTGTAGGCGCTGACCACGCCGAGCGTGGGTGCGCGTTCGGTGCGGATGCGCAGCCTGGCATCGCCGGGCAGCGCGGCCCAGGCATGGGCGAGGTTGGCGCAGCCGAAACCCTCGCGGGCGTCGGGGGCGTCGATCATGGCCTGCACGCGCGCCAGGTAGCGGGCGCGGCCCGGCCGGCTTCGGGTCACGATGCGTTCGGTGATCGCGGCGATCTGAGGGTCGATCATCGGCTTTCCTGTGGGGCGCGGAAGGATCGGAGAGGCGTTGGACCGGCGCTTGCACATTGGGCTGGCGGCGCATGCTGCACACGCCGGACGACCCCCGCATGCGTGCGGGTCTGGCCGCACGCGGGCGGAAACGGTGCTCGATCTGCGTCAGTCCTGAGTGCGTCAACGATACGCGTGCGCGCGCTTCGCGTGCAAGTTGCCGCCTCGATAGCGTGGTTGCATTGCCGATGTGTTGCGGGCCGGCGTCGCGTGCGGGGTTCGCGGTGGCGTTGGGTAGCCCTTTCGGGGGAGGTGACGTGCAATCAGCACCGGTCGCGCGTCGCCGCCTTGACAGTTCACCTGGGCACGGTCGATGCTGGCCGCATGAACTGGACACCGATTGCCGACACCGTGTCGCAGCTGGGCGAGTCGCCGCGCTGGGATGATCGCCGCCAATGCCTGTTCTGGTGCGACATCGATGGGCGCCGCATCGGGCGGCTCGATGGCGATGGCCAGGTGCGCTTCTGGCCCGTGCATGCCGAACCGGGTTGCCTGGCGCTGACCGATGCCGGCTGGTTGCTGGTGGCGGTGCGCGACGGTTTGTATCGCTTCGATCCGGACAGCGGAGACTGGCGGCTGTTGCTGGCCGCGCCCTATGACACTACCGAGCAGCGCTTCAATGATGGCGCCTGCGATCGCCAGGGCGCTTCTGGGTGGGCACGATTCACGAGCCGCGCGATCGGCCGGCAGGGGTGCTGTACCGCGCGGATTGCCGGCGCGGTCAGTGGTCGTTGACCGAGGTGGCCGGCGATCTGGTCACCGCCAACGGCCTGGCCTTTCCGGCCGACGGGTGTTCACTGTTGTGGGCCGACACGCGCGGGCATCGGGTGGATCGGTTCGCGCTGGACCCGGCGACGGGGGCGGTCTCGAATCGCCGGCCGTGGGCCAGCTTCGATGCGCAGCCCGCGCCGCCGTCGCCGGACTATGGCGGCCGCCCCGATGGCGCCTGCCTGGACGAGGCCGGCGGCTACTGGGTGGCGATGTACGAGGGGGCGCGCATCGTGCGGCTGGATGCGCGGGGCCGCCTCACCGACAGCGTGCCGGTGCCGGTGCGCTGCCCGACCATGGTGGCGTTCGGTGGGCCGGATCTGCGCACGATGGTTCTCTGCAGCGCGCGTCACGGGCGCCCGGATGCCGAGATCACCGCGCAGCCGATGACCGGCGCGCTCTGGCAGGCGCGCTCGCCGGTGGCCGGCATGCCGGTTGAACGTGTTCGGACGGGCACGGGTTAACGACCCGCGACTGCACTGCGTCGCCGGGTCACGCGCAAGCCGCCTTCTACAACTCTTCAGGCCACAGCGCCTGCTCGCGCGCCAGCATGGTGGCGGACGCCGACGGCCCCCAGGTGCCCGCGTTGTACGGCCGGGGCGGGTCCGGATACTGCTGCCAGGTTTCCAGGATCGGCATCACCCAGCGCCAGGCGGCCAGCTGTTCGTCCAGCCGCACGAACAGATCGAGCCGGCCGGCGATCAGCTTGCGCAGCAGCCGCTCGTAGCCTTCGATCGTCTGGGTGCCGAAGGTCTCGCGGAAGTCCAGGTCCAGGGCCACCGGCGAGAGCCGGCCCTGTTCGGCGCGCGCGCGGTTCGAGGCCTTGGCCATCAGGTGCAGCGAGATCGTGTCTTCGGGCTGCAGGCTGATCACCAGCCGGTTCGAATAGCGGTTGCCGGCGCCCTCGAAGATGGTGTGCGGCAGCGGCCGGAAGTTGACCACGATCTCGGCGCGCCGCTCGGCCAGCCGCTTGCCGGTGCGCAGATAGAAGGGCACGCCGGCCCAGCGCCAGTTCTCGATCTCGCAGCGCAGCGCGACGAAGGTCTCGCAGTGGCTGTCGGTGGGCACGCCGTGCTCCTGCAGATAGCCGGGCACCACCTTGCCGCCGACGCTGCCCTCGCGATACTGGCCGCGCACCACGTAGCGGGCGACATCATTGGGCTGATAGGGCTTGAGGCTGCGCAGCACCTTGAGTTTTTCATCGCGGACATCATCGGCGCGGCTGCTGGTGGGTGGCTCCATGGCCACCATGCACAGCAGTTGCAGCAGATGGTTCTGCACCATGTCGCGCAGCGCACCGCTCTGGTCGTAGTAGCCGCCGCGGCCCTCCACGCCGAGATCCTCGGCCAGCGTGATCTGCACGGATTCGATCCAGTCGCGCCGCCACAGCGGTTCGAACAAGGTGTTGCCAAAGCGCAGCGCGGCCAGGTTCTGCACCGACTGCTTGCCCAGGTAGTGGTCGATCCGAAAGATCTGGTACTCGGCGAAGTGTTCGCGCACCGCCTCGTTGATGCGGGTGGCGCTGGCCAGATCGCGCCCGAGCGGTTTCTCGAGCACGATGCGCACGCGCGGGTCATTCAGACCGGCCTGGGCCACCAGGCGGGCGATGGTCTCGAACAGGGTCGGCGACGTGGCCAGGTAGACCACGACCGCCTCGGCCTGGCCGCCGCCCACCCAGTCGGCGACGCGGCGATGAGTGCTTTCGTCCTGCAGGTCACCGAACTGGTATTCGACATTGGCGGCGAATTCCTCATACGCCTGCTCGTCGAAGGCTTCGTCCCATTTCAGGCCGGACATCTTCTCGCGCAGCCATGCCCGGTATTCGTCGGTGCTCATCTCGGTGCGGGCCACGGCCAGCACGCGGCCGGTGCCGGCCAGGCCGCCATGGCGATAGGCCTGGTACAGACCGGGCATCAGCTTGCGCCAGGTGAGATCCCCTGTGCCGCCGAAGAAAATGAGGTCGTAACGTTCCGGGAGGGTGTCGGTTTCTACTAGCATCGTGGCGCTCTTGGCGGTCGCCGGCTGATTCGGCATGCATGGTGCGCACGCCGAACCCGTCTGTGCCGCCCATGGAGGAGGGTGCCTTCAATGCTATGTCAATCGGGCCGGTCGTCTTGCGCAAATAAATCGGGTGTGTAGGGTTCTGGCCGCGAACCGGTGACATCGGCGGCATGCAGCGCATGACTGCCGGTACGCACCAGCCCGGCCACCCGCACGCCCAGCAGGCGCAGACGCCGGCGCGGCGTCACCCGCGCCAGGCAGTGACGCGCCGCCTCCAGGATGCGCTGGGCATTGGCGGTGGGCGCATTGAGGCTGACATCCCGGGTGACGATGCGAAAGTCGTCATAGCGCGCCTTGATGCCGATGGTGCGCCCGGCATGGCCGCCGCGGGCGAGGTCGCCGGCCACCTGGCCGGCAAGCCGGCTGAGCAGTTCATCCAGGCGCTGGGCGTCGTGCACCAGGTGCAGATCGCGCTCGAAGGTGGTTTCGCGGCTGCGCGACACCGGTTCGCTATGGGTGCTCAGGGTGCGCTGGTCGCGCCCGTGGGCGGCTTCGATCAACCAGGCCGAGTAGCGTTGGCCGAAGTGTTCGCGCAGCCGCTCGAACCCGGTCTGGGCGAGCTGGCCCACCTGCTCGATGCCCATCGCCTGCAGTCGCTGCTCGGCCTTGGGGCCGATGCCGTTGATCACCCGCACCGGCAGCGGCCAGAGCCGGCCGGGCACGTCGGCGAACTCCAGCACCGTGATGCCCGCGGGTTTGTCCATGTCGGAGGCGATCTTGGCGAGCAGCTTGTTCGGTGCCACGCCGATCGAGCAGGTGAGCCCGTCGCAGCGCTCACGCACCTGGCGCTGCAAGCGCTCGGCCAGTGCGCGCCCGCCATCGGGGGCATCATGCACGGCATCGAAATCGATATAGATCTCGTCGATGCCGCGGTCTTCGTAGCGCGGCGTGATCTCGGCCACAGCCGCCTTGAAGCGGCGCGACTGGCGCCGGTATTCCTCGAAATCCACCGGCAGGAACACGCATTGCGGACAGAGCCGCACGGCGCGCGCCAGGGCCATGCCGGAGTGGATGCCGAACTTGCGCGCCTCATAGGTGGCGGTGGTGACCACGCCGCGGCTGTTCGGATCACCACGCCCGCCGATGGCCACCGGCTGGCCGCGCAGATCGGGGCGGCGCAGCAGCTCAACCGATGCGTAGAATGCATCCATGTCCAGGTGCGCGAAACGACGCACCGGTGCGGCCGGATCGGTGTTCGGTGGGCTGGCGGGCATGGTTGACAGGGTTGGCGGGTGCGAGCGCGGTGTGGGTCGAACGATAACGGGTGTTGCTGCCGGGGTCGTCAGGCGCGCCGCACAGGCCCGTGCCCCGTGGCCATGGCGCGGCCGCCCGGCCCGGTTCCGGCCTTTTGCGTGCTGGCCCGGTGAATCGCGCATGCGCAGCGAAGCATGGCGGCGGGCCAGGCGCGTTACCTCAGGATACCCGTTCCATGGATCAGCAGTTTCGTCGCGCCGCGCTTGAATATCACGAGACCGGCCGGCCCGGAAAGATCAGTGTCACCCCCACCAAGGGGCTGACCAACCAACGCGATCTGGCGCTGGCCTATTCGCCCGGCGTGGCCGCGGCCTGCGACGAGATCGTGGCCGACCCGGCCAATGCGTTTCGCTACACGGCGCGCGGCAACCTGGTGGCCGTGGTCACCAATGGCTCAGCGGTGCTGGGCCTGGGCAACATCGGCCCGCTGGCCGCCAAGCCGGTGATGGAAGGCAAGGCGGTGTTGTTCAAGAAGTTCGCCGGCATCGATGTCTTCGATCTGGAGATCGCGAGCAACAGCATCGATCACTTCGTCGAGGTGGTGGCCTCGCTCGAACCCACGTTCGGCGGCGTCAACCTCGAGGACATCAAGGCCCCCGATTGCTTCGAGATCGAGCGCCGGCTGCGCGAGCGCATGAACATCCCGGTGTTCCATGATGATCAGCATGGCACGGCGATCGTGGTGGCCGCGGCGCTGCTCAACGGCCTGCAGGTGGTGGACAAACCCGTGGGCGAGATCAAGCTGGTGGTCAGCGGTGCCGGCGCGGCCGCGCTGGCCTGCCTGGATCTGCTGCTCGATGTGGGCGTGCGGCGCGAGAACATCTGGGTGACCGACATCGCCGGCGTGGTCTACGAGGGCCGCACTGAACTGATGGACCCGGACAAGGCCCGCTTCGCGCAGCCCACCGAGCTGCGCACGCTCGCGCAGGTGATCGAGGGCGCGGATGCATTTCTGGGCTTGTCGGCCGGCGGGGTGCTCAAGCCGGCCATGGTGGCGACCATGGCCGCCCGGCCGCTGATCTTCGCGCTGGCCAACCCGAACCCCGAGATCCTGCCCGAGGATGTGCGCAGCGTGCGCGATGACGCGTTCATCGCCACCGGCCGCACCGATTATCCGAACCAGGTGAACAACGTGCTGTGCTTTCCGTTCATCTTTCGCGGCGCGCTCGATGTCGGGGCCACCACGGTCAACCGCCAGATGGAGATCGCGGCCGTGCATGCGCTGGCCGATCTGGCGCGCGCCGAGCAATCGGACGAGGCCAGCCTGGCCTATGGTGGCAGTGAAACCCACTTCGGGCCGGAGTACCTGATTCCGCGGCCGTTCGATCCGCGGCTGATCGTGCGCATCGCGCCGGCGGTGGCGCGCGCGGCCATGGATTCCGGCGTGGCGCTGCGCCCGATTGCGGATTTCCGCACCTATCACGAGCAATTGCAGCAGTTCGTCTATCACTCGGGCACTTTCATGAAGCCGGTGTTCGCGGCGGCCCGTCAGGGCGAGCGCAAGCGCATCGTCTTTTGCGAGGGCGAGGATGAACGCGTGCTGCGCGCGGTGCAGGCCACCTGTGACGAAGGCATCGCCGCGCCGATCCTGGTGGGGCGGCCGATGGTGATCGAGCGTCTGCTCGATACGCTTGGCCTGCGGATCCGCGCCGGCACGGATTTCGAGCTGATCAATCCGGAGCAGGATGATCGCTATCGGGCCTACTGGCAGGCCTATCACCAGATTGCCGAACGCCGTGGCGTCACCGAGGCGCTGGCGCGGCTCGAGATGCGCCGCAACACCACCCTGATCGGCGCCATGCTGATGCACATGGGCGAGGCCGACGGCATGATCTGCGGCACGGTCGGGCCGTTTGCCGAGCATCTTGCGGTGATCGACCGGGTGATCGGCAAGGCGCCGGGGGCGAGCTGCTATGCGGCCATGAACACCTTGATGCTGCCCGGGCGTCAGCTCACGCTGGTGGACACCCATGTGAACCTGAACCCCAGCGCGGGCATGCTCGCCGAGATCACGATCCTGGCCGCCGACACCCTGCGCCGGCTGGGCATCCAGCCGCATGTGGCGCTGCTCTCGCACTCCAACTATGGCTCATCGGACGATGCCGAGTCGGTGAAGATGCGCGAGGTGTTGAGCCGGGTGCGCATGATGGCGCCCGAGCTCGACATCGACGGCGAAATGCACGGCGATGTCGCGCTGGACATCGGCCTGCGCCGGCGCCTGATGCCGGGCTCCACCTTGAGCGCCGAGGCGAATCTGATCGTGCTGCCCAACCTGGACGCCGCCAACATCGCCTATAACCTGCTCAAGACCGCGGCCGGGAACAATGTGGCGATCGGGCCGGTGCTGCTGGGGGCGGCGCGGCCGGTGCACATTCTCACGCCATCGGCGACCACGCGGCGCATTTTCAACATGTGTGCGCTAACCGTGATCGGTGCCAACGCGGCCCAGGCGGCCTGAGCGAAAGCGGTCGATACGCCGAATTGGGGGGCAAAGCTGCGCCAGTTCGGTGTTTGCGCCAATCCGGTCATCGGCTCGCCGCACCGTGCCACCGGGTGCAAGCAGCCATTCGTCGGCCGAAAATGCACATTGACCGTCGTTCGTCCGCCGACAATTGACCTCTTGTAACCACCACCTTAGTCTGCCGGGCGTATGCATGAATCCCCCGACACTCAGGTGCAAGCCTCTCCCTCCGAAAAGTCCCTCGCGACAGGCGCCGCGGGCCCGGGCGGCGCAGGCCTGCCATTGCGCGTTCGCCGGCTGACCATCTCGCGCGTGGTGGAGATCGTCGAGCAGGCGAGCGCCAAGGTTGGCGAGGATCTCTCCGAGCTGGCCGCCAAGACGTTTCAGGCCGAGCGCCAGCGCGCACTGGTGTCCGGCGCGGCGATGCTCTCGGATCGCGCGCGTGATCTGGTTCGCGGCTTCGAGCAGGCCTATGCGGCCCGCTATGACGACTGTCTTTCCGGGCGCCTGAGCCGCGGTACGGCAGCGCAGCCCGCGGAGCCGGCGCTCGAAGAGCTGTCGCTGGTGGATGATGGCGCGATCACGGACAGCGTGCAGATCTCGCGCCTCGTGCACCGCACGCGCGGGCGCATCGATTCCGAGGAGCTGCTGGGCGCACGTGCGCGCTATGGCGCCATGCTCGGCAAGGAATGGCTCGACGATGCCGCGCATCCGCTGGCGCCCGAGCAGATCTATGAGGTGCTCAATCTCGAGCTCGCCAAGCTGGAGAGTTCGGGCGAGACACGGCTGACCCTGGTCGAGGGCTTCGAGCCCTACCTGAGTGCCAATCTCGGCGGTGTCTATGACGAGGTCAACCGGCTGTTCCGCGATAACGGCGTGCTGCCCAAGGTCAAGCGCAAGGTAGCGGTCAATGGCGGCGGTTCGCGCCGTCGGGCGCCGGCCGATGCCTCGGCCTTCGCGCATGACCCTGCCGAAGACGGGCAGAGCGATCAGATGGTTCAGCTGCCGCCACCCGGCCCTGAGCGCGAGGCGGTGTTGTCGATTCTCGCGCGTGGCGTCGCCGATGGCACCGTGCAGGCCAGACGCTCGGCGGTGCGCATGCTGCGCGAGGCCACACTGATCGCGGACGATGAAGCCGCCGCGCGCGCCGACGATGCGCTGATCGAATCCCTGAGCCGCATGCAGGCCGATATCGGTGATGCGCCGCATGCCGCCGTGCCCAGCGAGCGGCTGCGCAGCCTGGCCGGCACGGACGCGCAATCGGGTTCGGCGCTCGATCGGATGACGGTCGAGATCGTCTCGCTGATCTTCGACTTCCTCTATCACGATCCGCGCACGCCAGAGCCGGTCAAGCATCAGTTGCTGCGTCTGCAGGTGGTGGCGGTGAAGGCGGCACTGCTGGATCGAAGCTTCTTTGCCAGCAAAGCGCATCCGATGCGCCAGCTGATCGATCGGGCCACCGAGATCAGCTGCGACCCCGATACCAATGCGCAGGCCGATTCGCCATTCGTGACCGGTCTGGGGCATATCGTCGATGAGATCCTCCAGCGCTTCGATCGCGATCTGGAAGTCTTCACCCGTGCCGCCGAAGAACTCGAGCAACTCGGCCAGAACGAGCAGCAGCGCCGCGATGAGCAACTGCGTGATTTCACCGAGCAGGCCGAACGCGCCGAGTCCCAACGGCTCGCCCACGATGAAGCCGCCCGCGAACTGAACGGCCTGATCAACGACCTGACCCCGGGTTTCGTGCGTGAGTTTCTGCTCGAGCGCTGGGCGCGGGTGTTGGCCGAGGCGCGCATGCAGGGCCCGCCCGGCGAGCCGTTGCGCGAGGCCGGCCTGAATCAGGCGCGCTCGCTGATCTGGTCGATCGAGCCCAAGCGCCCGGCCGACATCGCCCGCATGGCGGCGTTGCTGCCCTCGCTGGTGCGCGATCTGATGACCGGACTGGATGCGATCGGTGAGAGCCGTGAGGCAGTCGATGGCTTTTTCAATGAGCTCATGGGCTGGCACACCCGGATGATCGATCAGGCCAAGGTGGACCGGCGCGCGACTCCCGAGCGCCTCGAGCCCCCGAAGGCCGATGGCGCGCGCGAGATGCGCGAGGTGCCGCCACCGCGGGCCGCGCCCGAGCCCGTGGCGGGCGAGGAAGACGAATTGCTGGTGAGCCTCACGCGCGGGCAGCTCGTGGAGGTGCGCCAGAAGGAGAAGGCGCCGATCCGCGTGAAGATCGCCTGGATCAGCCCGGGGCGCAGCCTGTTCGCGCTGTCGCGTTATCCCGATTTCGCGCGCTCGCTGTCACGCGCGCAGATGCTGGCCTCGCTGCGCTCGGGCCGGCTCAGGGTGGTCAATGCCGAGGGCGCGGTGGAGCGTGCGATTCGCACGGTCGAGACCTCCGGCGAGGCCTTTGCCGACACCATGATCGGCAGCGACACTCTGGTGATGGAAACCGGTATCCACGTGCCGGTTTGATCCCGCTCACCGCCGGCGCTTCGCATTCGGCGAAGCTGCCTGCATACTGCGCCTGATCGAACATCGAGGCGCCATGAACAAGAAGAGATCCCTGGTCGGCACCGTCGTCGCGGTGCTGGCCGCGCTGGTCCTGAACTGGGCCGGCCTGCTGCCGCTGCCGCAGCAGGGCAGGCCGGCCTCACCCGCGTCCACCGAGGCGCCCACGGCCCCGGGCAGGGCCCTGGCCGGCGACGAGATCGCGCTGGCCAAGCTGCCGCGTGAGGCGCACACCGTCATCACGCTGATCCGCGCCGGCGGGCCGTTCCGCTACGAAAAAGATGGCACGGTATTCCAGAATCGCGAGCGGCTTCTGCCCGCCCGCGATAGCGGCTACTATCGTGAGTACACCGTCGAGACACCCGGGGAGCGGACGCGCGGTGCGCGTCGGATCGTCGCCGGCGGCCAGCGCCAGGACCCCGAGGTCCTCTACTACACGAGCGACCACTATCGTTCGTTCAAACGCATACGCGAGGACCGCCGATGAGCGCGCTGAGCAACATCCCGGCCCAGGCGGTCCTGCCACTGAGTGCCTATGATCTCGCCGATCTGCGGCGTGCGGCCGCGCGCGCCGAGCAAGGCTTCCTGTACGCGGATCTGAGCACCTGTGCCGACAAAGACCAGGTCATGTCCGTGATCGGCGAGGCCTTTCACCTGCCGGCCCATTTCGGGCGCAATCTGGATGCACTGTTCGACTGCATCACCGATCTGAAACCGCCGCTGCGCGCCGATCGGCCCGGTTTCGTGATCGTGCTCGAGGGCGTGCCCGAGGCGGCCGGGTTCGATGCCGCCGCGCGCAATGCGCTGCTCGATGTGTTTCGCGATGCGGCCGATCATTTCGATGACCGCGGCTGGGCCTTTCGGGTGTTCTACTCGATCAACCGCAGCCGCGCGCCGCTCAAGCACTGACACGGCCGGGCCCGGGGAACCTCGACCCGTTTCGAGTCAGCAAAATGATGCGAACTTCTGATTCAGGGCACTAGCGGCCGCGCATGTTCTCCGGCAGCCAGGTGGCCAGCTCGGGGAAGGCGATCAGCACGAACACCATCACCACCATGATCGCGAACATGGGCAGTGCGGCGCGCGCGATGTAGCCCATCTCGTGTTGGGTCATGCCCTGCAGCACGAACAGGTTGAAGCCGATCGGGGGGGTGATCTGGGCCATCTCCACCACCACCACGATGAAGATGCCGAACCAGATGATGTCGATGCCGGCCTGGCGGATCATCGGTTCGACCACCGCGATGGTCAGCACCACCGACGAGATGCCGTCCAGGAAGCAGCCGATCACGATGTAGAACACCAGCAGGGCCATCAGCAGCTCGAACCGGGTCAGGCCCAGCGAGCCGATCCACTGTGCCAGCGCCCGCGGCAGGCCGGTGAAGCCCATCGACAGCGACAGGAAGGCCGCCCCGGCCAGGATCAGCGCGATCATCGCCGAGGTGCGGGTGGCGCCCATCAGGCTCTCGGTGAACGAGTGCCAGCTCAGCGAGCCCTGCGCGGCGGCCAGCACCAGCGCGCCGATCACGCCGAAGGCCGCGGATTCGGTGGCCGTGGCCACGCCCAGGTACATCGAACCGATCACCAGCAGGATCAGCAGCATCACCGGAATCAGGAAGCGCGAGTTGCGCAGTTTCTCGGCCAGCGTCATCGGCGGTTCTGGCCGCGGATCGAAATCGCGGGACAACTTGGCGCGCGCCACGACATAGAGCATGAACATCGCGGCCAGGACCAGGCCGGGCACGATGCCGGCCATGAACAGCTTGGTGATCGACTCATTGATCGTGACCCCGTAGACGATCAGGGTCAGCGAGGGCGGGATCATCAGGCCCAGGGTGGCCGCACCGGCCAGCGTGCCGATCACGAGTTGCTCCGGATACTCGCGCGCACGCAGTTCCGGGATCGACATCTTGCCCACCGTGGTGAGCGTGGCCGCCGAAGAACCGGACACCGCCGCGAACACCGTGCAGCCGACGATGTTGGTGTGCACGAGCCCGCCCGGTAACCGCGCCATCCAGGTCGAGAGGCCGCGGAACATGTCTTCGGACAGGCGGGTGCGATAAAGAATCTCGCCCATCCAGATGAACAAGGGCAGGGCGGTCAGTGTCCAGGACGACGAGGCCCCCCAGATCGTGGTCATCATCGCATCGCCCACCGGCCGGCTGGTGAACAGGGTCATGCCCACGAAGGCGACACCCAGCAGCGACAGGCCCACCCAGACCCCCGTGCCCAGCAGCAGAAACAGCACGAACAGGAAGATGCCGGTGGCGTAGAACTCGGTCATGGCAGCGGGGCCCGGTCAGGCTCAGGCATGTTCGCCGGCGCCTTCACCGGCCCGGATGTTGTTGCGGCGGGTGAAAATCTGGCAGACGAGGTTGTCGATGAAGGCGATGGCCAGCAGCGTGGCACCGATGGCCACCGGCAGCTGCGGAATCCACATGGGCAGCGCATCGCGCTCCTGGCTGATGTCATTGAGCAGGCGCGACCAATACACCATGCGCCAGGCATTCCAGGCCAGGAACCCCGTGGCGGCGGTGCCGATGCCCAGGCACCAGATCTCGCCCCAGCCGCGAAACCGGCCGAGCGCGCTCAGCAACAGATTCACGCGGATGTGGCTGTTCGCATTGAGCGCATAGGCCAGCGCCAGAAATGATGACGCGGCCATGAAATAGCCGGCGTAGGCGGTGGAGCCCGGAAAGGCCACGCCTATCCAGCGGCAGATCATCTGCGCGACGATGATGCCCAGGATCGTGATCAGGCAGAGGGCGGCCAGCACGCCGCCGCCCGTGTAGAGTGAATCGAGCAGACGTCTCATGGGATCGGGCCAGGATGCGCGGCCGGGGCCGCGCATCCGACCATCACTTGCCCTGGTAGGCGTCGACGATTGCCTTGCCTTCGGCACCGGCCGACTTCAGCCACTCGGCGGTCATGGTCTCGCCAAAGCCCTGCAGCTCTTTCTTCAGGGTGGCCGACGGGGCCTGCACCTTCATGCCGCCCTCGGCCAGGCCCTTCAGATAGAAGTCGGTCAGTTCCTTGGCCTTGGCCAGGCCCGCCGCAGCGGCCTTCTTGCCGCAGTCCATCAGTGCGGACTTGGCGCCGGCATCCAGGCCCTCGTAGGCGCCCTTGTTCACGAACACCGTGTTGCGAGGCAACCAGGCCTGCACATCGTAGAAGTAGTTCAGATGCTCCCAGACCTTGCGGTCATAGCCGGTGGAGCCCGATGAGATGAAGGCCTCGGCCACGCCGGTGGCCAGCGCCTGGGACAGCTCGGCGGCCTCGATCTGCACCGGCACCATGCCGGAGAGCTCGGCGATGCGCGAGGTGGCTGCGTTATAGGCGCGGAACTTCACGCCCTTCATGTCGGCAACTTTCTCGACCGGTTTTTTGAAGTACAGGCCCTGCGGCGGCCACGGCACCGAGTACACATAGACCAGGTTTTGCGCGGCCAGCGCGTCGGCCATCTTGCCGGCGGCGGCCGTCCAGAGCTTCTCGGCGTCGTCGTACGAGGTGGCCAGGAAAGGAATGGACTCCACACCGAAAAGCGGGTTCTCGTTGGCGTGGGCCGACAGCAGCCGCTCGCCGATCGGCGCCTGGCCGGTCTGCACCGCACGCTTGATCTCGTTGCCCTTGAACAGCGAGCCACCCGGATGGGTGACGATCTCGAGCTTGCCGCCGGTGGCGTCGGTCACGCACTTGGCAAAGGCGGCGCCATTCTCGGAGTGGTAGTTCGAGGCGGCGTAGGCCATGGGCATGTCCCATTTCTCGGCCAGCGCGGCCTGCGAGAAACCGAGACCCAGCGCGGCCAGCACCGCGACGGTGGTTTGTTTGGTCATCTTGACTCCTCCTGATGGATACCTGTTTGCGAGCACGGCAGCCCGACGGGCCTTCCGTGTCGTTGGCGTGCAGTGTAGCTGCAATGATCTTCGCGCCGAAACGGTCCGGCCCGAATGCGTCCACCGGCGCCGGCCCGAGCGCGCCCATCTGGTGCCGGCCCGAGCGCCCCCATCTGGTGCCGGCGCGGTATCGTTGCGGCTGCGCGCGCCGCGCGGCTTCCCTGAGCACACCGGATCATGACCGAGCCAGCCACCATCGGCATCCTCATGCTGGACACCCGCTTCGAGCGCATCGCGGGCGATGTCGGCAATCCTGTTCCTTTCCGTTTCCAGTTCGCTGACCGGGTGGTGCCCGGCGCGTCGGCCTGGCGGGTGGTGCTCGAGCAGGCGAGCGGGCTGCTCGAGCCGTTCATCGTGGCGGCCCGGGAACTGCAGGCCGAGGGGGTGGCCGGCATCAGCACGACCTCGCGGCTTTCTGGCGGCGTTCCAGGACGAGCTGCGCGCTGCGCTGGACGTGCCGGTGCTGACCTCGTCGTTGCTCCAGTTACCCCTGGTGCAGAGAACCCTGCCGGCCGGGCGGCAGGTGGGCATTCTCACGATCGCCAGGGCCGGCCTCAGTCCCGCCCTGCTGGCGGCAGCCGGCGTGCCGGCGGACACACCGATCGGCCAGACCGATCCGGCGGGTGCCTTCAACGCCGCGATCCTGGGCAATGCGCGGCTCGATGTCGCGGCCGCACGCGCGGAACATGTGGCCGCGGCGAGGGCCCTGCAGGCCGATCACCCCCGGCTTGGCGCGATCGTGCTTGAATGCACGAACATGCCACCCTATGCGGCCGATATCGCGTGCGCCACCGGGCTGCCCGTGTATTCGGTGCTCGATGCGATCAGCTGGTTCCAGGCGGGGCTGCGGCCACGCGTCCATCATTGACCGTTGAATCCACCAGGAGAGCTCATGGAACTTCCCGACATCATCCGCCTGCCGGAGGCCGACCTGCCGGTTCCCTCCAGCGTGGTCAAGACCAGCGTGCTGCCGTCCGAACACGGGCAGCTCGTGTTCTTTCAGATCCTGCAGGACATGGAGCTGCCTGCCCATAGTCACAAAGGGCAGTGGGGCACCGTGTTGGCCGGCGAGATCGATCTGACCATCGGCGATCGATCCGCAACCTACCGCCGGGGAGACTCCTATTTCATTCCTGCCGGGGTCGTGCACAGCGCGCGGGTGAAGGCCGGCGCGAAGATCATCGAGTTCTTCGAAGAGCCGGATCGATACTCGCTGCGCTGAACGGCCTGCGGGCGCCCGGTGGCAGTTCGTTAGACTGCGGGCATGACCCGTCCGACCGATGTGAGCGCCCCGACCATGCCCGCCACGGCGTGCCGGCTCGTGCGCAATCCTCCGGGCGGGCGAGCCTGCAATTGCGTGGGCGCTGGTGGCTGGAAGATATCGAGGCGCTGCAGGCGGCGCTGGCCGGGCTCGATCTTGCTGCGGTGCGAACCAGCCCGGTCGCGCTCGATACCTCGGCCCTGTCCGGTATCGATACCGCCGGGGCGATGCTGTTGTTGCAGCGCCTGGGCGAGCGGGGTGGATCCCGCGCGGCTCGATCTCGCTGACTCGGATGCCGGCGCGGCGCGTGATCGAACTGGTGCGCGAACGTTTACCGGCGCTGGCGGCCGTTCCCCTGGCGGGCGGGGGTGGCGCGCTCGCACGGCTGGGCGTCTCGGTGGGCGCGTCGGGCATCTGCTGCTCGGGCATCTGGGCATGCTCGGGCCGATCCTTTCCGAGCGCGCGGCTGATCACAGCGCCGACGCGGTTTCGCTATCGCGAGTTCGCGGCCCAGCTGATGCAGACCGGGGTCAGTGCAATTCCGGTGATCGCGTTGGTCACCTTTCTGATCGGCGTGATCGTCGCCTATCTGCTCGGGCTGCAGGCCGAGCAGTATGGCGCGAATATCTTCGTGGTCGACGGCGTGGCACTGGGCATGGTGCGTGAGTTCTCGCCACTGATCGTCTCGGTGATCGTGGCGGGCCGCTCCGGTGCGGCATTCACCGCACAGCTGGGCACGATGAAGCTGACCGAGGAGATCGATGCGATCCGCACGCTCGGCCTGTCACCCGAGCAGGTGTTGCTGATTCCGCGGGTGTTCGCGCTCTGCGTTGCCTTGCCGCTCTTGACCTTCGTCGGTGACTGGGCCGGCATGGGCGGGGCGATGCTGATCGCCGATCAGATGCTCGACATCACGCCGGCAACCTTCATCGATCGCATGCGTGAAACGCTCGGGCTCACCCATCTGCTGATCGGTCTGGGCAAGGCGCCGGTGTTCGCGCTGGTGGTGGCCGTGATCGGCTGCCGGATGGGGGTGGCGGTGGAGCGCGATACGCGCTCCATCGGCATCAATACCACCTCCACGGTGGTGCAGAGCATCGTCGCGGTGATCCTGCTGGATGCGGTGTTCGCGGTGGTGTTCCAGGAACTGGGCTGGTGAGCGGCGGGCGGGATGCTCCCGGCGCCAGCGGCCCCGCGATCATGGTCGAGGGCCTGGTCACGCGTCTGGGCGGGCGCACGATCCATGACGGCATCTCGTTCGAGATCGGCCGCGGCGAGCTGGTGGCGCTGATCGGCGGCAGTGGTACTGGCAAGTCGGTGATGTTGCGCGAGATCATCGGCTTGATGCGGCCCACCGGCGGGCGGGTGCGCATCCTGGGCACGGATGTCTGGCATGCATCGAAGAACGAACTGGCGGCGATGCGTCAGCGTATCGGAATGATGTTCCAGGATGGCGCACTGTTCTCGTCGCTCGATGTGGGTGCCAATGTGGCCACGCCGCTGAAGGAGCACACATCGGCATCGCCGGCTGTGATCGACGCACTGGTGAGCCTGCGTCTGTCGCTGGCGGGGCTGGCCCCCGAGACCGCCCGCCAGATGCCGAGCGAGTTATCGGGCGGGATGCGCAAGCGCGCCGCGCTCGCGCGGGCGCTGGCCCTGGAGCCCGAGGTGTTGTTTCTTGATGAGCCCACCTCCGGGCTGGACCCGATCACCGCCCGGGCATTCGACCGCCTGGTGAGCTTCTTATGTCATGATCTGGGCATCACGGTGTTGTTGGTCACGCACGACCTCGATACGCTGTCGGGCATCGTCGAGCGCGTGATCGTGCTCGGCGAGGGCAGGCTGATTGCCGATGGCCCGATGGAGCAGGTGCGCGCGGTCGATCATCCGTGGATCCGTTCCTACTTCTCGGCCCGCAGCCCCACGGGCTGACCAAACCCCGATGGAACCCGAAACCCGCTACACATTGGTCGGTGCGATCGTCGTTCTGCTGACGGCGGCCATGCTCTGGTTCATCGTCTGGCTGTCGGCATCCGGCTCGGCCTCCGAGCATCGTTTCTACACGATCCATTTCGAGCGCCAGTCGCTCGAAGGGTTGCAAGTGGGGGGCGATGTCAACATGCGCGGGATCAAGGTGGGCCGGGTCGAGGATTACGCGATCAAGCGCGAGAACATCAACCGGGTCAATGTCACGATCCGCGTGCAGCGGCGGATTCCGGTGAGCGAGAACACCACGGCGCAGATCGCGCGCAACATCCTCACCGGGATCGCGCGGATCGATCTGTACACCCCGGGGGTGCCCGGACCTGAGCTGATCGCGGTGCCGGTCGGCGAGAATCACCCGGTGATTCCGGAGGGGCTGTCCAACATGGAGCAGATCACCGAATCGGCGAACAAGCTGGCCGATTCGGCCGACACCGCGCTGAGCCGCGTGAACCTGTTGCTCGGGCCGGCCAATCTCGGCGCGATCGAACAAACCCTGCATTCGCTGCGCGAGTTCAGCGCCGGCCTGCCCGAGCGGCTGACGCAGTTCGACCAGGCGGTCTCGGGCATGGTCGGGGTGACCCGCTCGCTGCAACAGACCAGCGAGCAGATCGGCAGTTCCATGCAATCGCTGGCGGCCAGCTATCAACCGCTGGCCACGCGCACCGACGGCGTGTTGCGCGAGGCGCGTGAGGCTGTGCGGCGCTACTCGACCCTCGCTCAGTCTCTGGATGCTCAGGCCAAGCAGCTCGGTGGCGCCACCGAAGGCATGCTCGATACCAGCGTGCGCGAGCTGGTGAGCACGATGCGCGAGCTGCGGCGTGCGGCCGATGCCATCGCCACGGCGGCGCGCCGGCTCGAAGATCCGCGTAGCGTGATCTTCGGCCCGCGCCCCCAGCAGCTCGGGCCCGGGGAGACCAGCCAATGAAATGCTGGCGCCTGTTTGCGCTCGTGCTCGCAGTGGGCGCCGGTCTGGTCGGCTGCACCCAGCTGGCCGCCGATGCGCCGTCACGCGTCTGGTACGTGCTCGAAGATGCCGGCGGCGCGCGCATGACCCCGCCCGAACCGGCGCGCGAGATCCGCGTCTCCGGCGAGCCCGGCTCGGATTTCTACGAGTCACGCGCACTGGCCTTCAGCCGTGAGCGCGCCACCCGCGGCTATTTCCAGTACGCCAGCTGGAGCGAGTCACCGGCCGACCGGATCGCACGCTTGTTCCGGGCCCGCCTGCGCGAGGGCGGAGCGGCCGCGCCGCCGGGCGCGCGGGCCCTGCGTCTGGTGCTCGATGATCTCTATCTCGATGTGGCAGACGCCGGCAAGCCCATGGTTCGTCTGGTGATCGAGGCCCGGCTCGAGCCTGGCCTGGCCAATGAAGCGGGAGCGGCCCAGGTGTTCCGGATCGACGAAGCGGTCGCCAATGCCGATGCCGCCGGCATGGCCCAGGGCGCCGGGCGGGCCTTGGGCCGCGTGTTCGACGACATTCTCGAGTGGCTCGACCGAACCATGGTGAAGCCGGCGGCGCGCCGCGGTTGAGATTCGAGCCCGCGCTGGCCGACATGCGGGGCAGAATCACGAGCCCGGGCTGGCCGATATGCCGGGCTGAATCACGAGGCTCGCGCGGTCGCGTCAGTGGCTGCATCATGTTCCCGACCCGGCCGCGACCCGGGCTTCGCTACCCGCTGGCGGCCTCTAGCAGCAGCGCCAGCGCGCGTTCGGTGAATGCATGCATGTTGGCCTCGCGATCGGCGCTGCCGGTGATGATCGTGCAGGCCAGCTCGCGCGGGCCCGCCACGGCGATCACGCTGATGCCAGGGTCATGGCCATAGCGCGAGGGCGTGGGCCCGGCGATGCCGAGTTCGGCCAGGCCCCAGTCGGCGGCCAGGCGCTCACGCACGCGGCGCGCAAATACCATGGCCATTGCCTCGGTGACCGGCTTCAGGCCGGCGACATCGCGCGCCTCGATGCCCAGCAGACGCTTGCGCGAATCACGCGTGTAGACCACCACGCCGCCGGCGAACCAGGACGATGCGCCGGGCACGCCGGCATGGCCGCCGAGATCAGGCCGCCCGTCGAGGATTCGGCCACCGCGACGGTTTGCGAGCGCGAGGACAGTTGCCCGGCGAGCGCGTTGGTCGCGGTTATCACGACGGACCGTGTTCAGCGATTGAACAGGCTGCCGAGCACCGAGCTGACCGCGCTCAGATCCAGATCGCCGCTGGGCATCTCGCCGTTCGGGGTGAGCTTGTCGATCAGTTGCGGCAGCATGTCGGCCAGTTGACCGGAGGCCTGGCCCGGATCGATGCCGGCCTGCTGGGCCATGGCGCCGACGCGGTCCGCGCCGAGCGCCTGCATGATCTGATCGGCCGAGACCGGCATGTTCTGGCCGCTGCCGATCCATGACTGGATCGCATCACCCAGGCCGTTTTGCTGGAACTGCTGAACCAGTTGGCCGAGGCCGGAACCTTCGTTGCTCGAGGCCAGCATGTTGGTGAGGATGCCCAGCAGCGGATTTTGATTGCCGTCGCCGCCGCCACCGAGCGCGCCCAGCACCGAGTTCAGAATGTTCATGTTGCCTCCAGGTTGGTGATCCCCGCCATTAGACCCGCTGTGACCCGCGCTCACAAGGGCGGGAAACGGTTTATTGCAGATCGCCGAGCAGGGCGTGCAGCATGACCAGGCCGGCCAGGCCCGCGGTTTCCGTGCGCCAGACGCGCGGCCCGAGCGAAACCGGCTGCGCGCCGGCCGCTGTGGCGGCCGAGATCTCGGCCTCGGAGAAGCCGCTCTCGGGGCCGATGGCCAGCGCGACGCCGGCCGCGGGCGTATGCTGCGCGCGCCCAGGCAGCGAGGGGGGCCCGCGCCGGGCACGGCGATCAGCTGCGGGCCCGCGCACCGGGCGAGCGCTTCGGGCAGGGAATCGGCCACCGATAAGGCCGGCAGATGGTCACGACCGCACTGCGCGCAGGCGGCGATCACGATCTTCTGCCAGTGCTCGAGCTTGCGCGCGAGCCGGTCCGCCGGTGGCCGGGAGGTGCCGCGCGCACCGACCAGCAGGATGATGGCGGCCGCACCGGCCTCGGTGGCCTTTTCGATCACCCAGTCGGTCTTTTCGCCGCTGGCCAGCGCCTGGATCAGTGTGCTCTGCGGCGCGGGCGGCGGGCTGCCTTCGACGGCGACCAGATCGGCAAGCGTGACCCGGCGGCGTTCGACCTGCGCCAGGCGCGCCCGGAATCGACCGCCACTGCCATCGAAGCATTCGATCTCGGCATCGGTGCGCAGGCGCAGCACCTGGCTCAGGTAGTGCGCCTGCGTGGGCTCGAGCTCGATCGGGCCGGCGCCGGCGGCCGCGCCGGGCAGATGGAGTCTGGGGAGCATGTTGCCGGCGCCGCGGGTGTCGGCCGGGACTCAGCCGCCGATGATCCGGCGGTAATAGTTCGGCAGCGCGAACACACCATGATGGGTGTCGCCGTTGAAGAACTCGAGATCGCCGATCCTGCGATCACGCAGCCGTGTATCGACATCCTCCGACGACAGGCTGAGCGGATCACGCCCGTCGGTGGCGCAGGCCAGGCCCCAGTAGGTGCCATACAAGGGGATGTAGACGCCCATCGGGCGCACGGTGCGGAACACGCTGCGCAGCGAGGTCACGTGCTCGGCCACCACCGTGGGCTTGAACACCGGCGAGCCGATGTGCAGGGTGAGATAGGCGCCCTCGTTCATCACGCGCTTGAGCAGCGTGAAAAACTCCTTGGTGTAGAGCGCATGGGCGGGCGTGTCGGGATCGGTGAGGTCGAGCACGACGATGTCGAACTTTTCCTCGGTGTTGGCCACGAATTCCCAGCCATCGCCGATGCGTACCTCCAGCCGGGGATCATCGAAGGCGCCGCGGTGCACTTTGCCCAGATATTGCTTGGCCACGCGCACCACGTCGGGATCGAGCTCGGCCATGACCACGCGCTGCATGCTCTGGTACTTGAGCAGTTCCTCGCTGGAGCCGCCGTCGCCGCCGCCGATCACCAGCGCGCTGCGCGGATTCTCGTGGCTGATCGCGGCCGTGTGGATGATCGGCTCGTGGTAGAAGAACTCGTCACGCTCGCTGGTCATGTAGCAGCCGTCCAGGCGGAACAGCTTGCCGAACTGCGGTGTCTCGAAGACCTCCAGGGTCTGATACGGCGTCTTGGTGGTCTCCAGGCGCTTGAGCGCGCGATAACCATAGGCCGCATACGGATTCAGCCACTCGATCAGCAACTCGTCGGCCTTGTTCTCGGGATCGGCCGAGCCGCGCAGGATGCGGTTGGTGTTCTGGGCGCCAGGCGCGAACGCGATGATCAGTTCATCGAGCAGGCGCTCGGCCTTCATCGAGTTGTCGGTGGTGAAGTTGCACACGTAGACATCGAGTGTGACCCCCATGCGCTCGGGCCAGGTGTGCAGCGCCAGATGCGATTCCGCCAGCAGCACCGCGCCGGTGACGCCACCGGGCTCACCCTGGTAATCGGGGAAGGTGAAGAATTTTTCGTCGACGATCGTCAGACCGCTCTTCTCGACATGTTCACGACACAGCGACGACAGCCGCTCGGCGACGGTGAGGAGTTCGATGTCGCAGCCGCAGCCGTAGAGGTCTGCGGTGAGATGCAATCCTTGCATTTCAAACGTATCCCGTTACGCTGCAGCCAGCTCAGCAAGGGTTGATCCATCCGGAGGCCACCCGGGCGGAAACCACGACTGCCCGCTCACGGCAGCCGTCCGTTGGCGGGGCGTCAGGCCCGCCGACAGAAAAACCCCGGTTCGAGGCAGCGCCGGAAGGCGCGAATCGAACACGGGGCTTGAGCGATCGAGAACCCGTCGCCGACAACCTGCGATTGCTCGCATTGACGAGTGAGCACGGCCAAAGACGGCCGCCTGCGCTGGCTCCAATAAAATTCCTGTTGGAAGGCGCCTCTCCAGACGGCGCTTCGGTTCTCGGGAATTCGCGGCTGCAGCATCGACCGGTGCGGCGAGATTCCGAACCGGATGCGCATGCAGGGCGCCGCGAAAACCTTCAAGTATAACCGAGCTGTTCTGGTTTGGTACCATTCGGCCGCCGCTGCCGGGCCCGCGTGATTGCTGCGGGCCAAGGTGCCAGACAACGAAAGCCGGTCGGTGATCACGATGCCAGAAACCATCTCCAAGAGCCCGGCCGCCGCGCCGCTTCCCGACGGCGCGCTGCGCGCAGCCATGGCCAATGCGTTGCGAGCGCTGGCGATGGATGCGGTTCAGAAGGCGCGCTCCGGCCATCCGGGCATGCCCATGGGCATGGCCGAGATCGCCGTGGCGCTCTGGGGCAGCCACCTGTCGCACAACCCGGCCGATCCGCACTGGCCCGATCGCGATCGCTTCGTGCTCTCCAACGGGCACGGCTCGATGCTGCTCTACGGCCTGCTCCACCTGAGCGGCTACGACCTGCCGATCGAGGAATTGCGCAACTTCCGCCAGCTGCACTCCGAGACACCGGGCCACCCGGAGGTGGGCATCACCCCCGGTGTGGAGACCACCACCGGGCCGCTCGGCCAGGGGCTGGCCAACGCGGTCGGCATGGCGCTGGCCGAACGGATGCTCGCCGCGCGCTACAACCGCGACGGCCACACGCTCGTGGATCACCTGACCTGGGTGTTCGCCGGCGACGGCTGCCTGATGGAGGGGATTTCGCACGAGGTGGCCTCGCTGGCCGGCACGCTCGGTCTGTCGCGCCTGATCGTGCTCTATGACGACAACCGGATCTCGATCGATGGCGAGGTCCGCCACTGGTTCGGTGATGATTCCGCCAGGCGCTTCGACGCGTACGGCTGGCATGTGATTCCCGATATCGACGGTCATGATGTCGATGCGCTCGATGCCGCGATGGCGATGGCCGCGCGCTGGGCGCGCGAGGGGCGCGACGGCCGCTTCGCGCCTGTGCTGATCCAGTGCAAGACCCAGATCGGCCGGGGGTCGCCGAACCGGGTCGATACCGCCAAGGCGCACGGCGAACCGCTGGGCGACGAAGAGATCGCCCTGACCCGCGAGGCGATCGGCTGGCCGCATCCGCCGTTCGAGATTCCGGCCGAGGTTCGCGGCGCCTGGGCTGCCCGCGCGCGCGGGCGGCAGGCGCAGTCGGCCTGGAACGATCGCCTGGCCGCCTACCGCGCCGCCTATCCCGAACTGGCCGATGAATTCGAGCGCCGCATGGCCGGCCGCCTGTCCGGCGAGGTCGATGATGCGCTCGATGCGGCGCTGGAGACGGCCTCGCGCGAGCGTGGCAAGGTGGCCACCCGCAAGGCCAGTCAGCAGGCCCTGAACGAGTTCGGGCCGCGCATGCCCGAGCTGGTCGGCGGCTCGGCCGACCTCACCGGCAGCAACCTGACCAACTTCGGCGGCTCGGGCGCATTGCGCGCCGGGCAGGGCGGCGGCATCGAGGCCGGCAGACACATCAATTTCGGGGTGCGCGAGTTCGGCATGGCCGCGATCGCCAACGGCATGGCGCTGCACGGCGGCATCATCCCGTATGTCGGCACCTTCCTGACCTTCTCCGACTACTCCCGCAATGCGCTGCGCATGGCCTCGCTGATGAAACTGCGGGTGATCCATGTGTTCACCCATGATTCGATCGGCCTGGGCGAGGACGGGCCCACCCACCAGCCGATCGAGCATGCGGCCAGCCTGCGCATGATTCCCGGCCTGGACATCTGGCGCCCGGCCGATGCCACCGAGACCGCGGTCGCCTGGTTCGAGTCGCTGTCGCGCAACGACGGGCCCTCGGCCCTGCTGCTGACCCGCCAGGGCGTGGATTCGATCGGCCGCTCCGAGTTGCAGATCGATGCCGCACACCGGGGCGGCTATGTGTTGCGCGATGCCGAGGAGGCGCAGGCGGTGATCATCGCCACCGGCTCGGAGGTGGAGATCGCGCTGGCCGCGCGCCAGCTGCTGGCCGAGCGCGACGGGGTGGCGGTGCGCATCGTCTCGATGCCCAGCACCTCGGTGTTCGATCGGCAGGATGTCACATACAAACGCAACATCCTGCCGGATAATTTGCCGCGCGTGGCGATCGAAGCCGGCGTGACCGATTTCTGGTGGAAATACGGTTGTGCGGCGGTGGTGGGTATCGATCGCTTCGGTGAATCCGCGCCGGCCGGCCAGTTGTATCAGCTGTTCGGTCTGACCGCCGAGAATCTGGCGGATACCGTGCTCGAGGCCCTGCGACGTCGTGCATCGAGCTGAAACGATTTCTGTGACTTGATCCAAGAGGACTGACTCATGACCATCCGGGTTGCCATCAACGGCTATGGCCGCATCGGGCGCAACGTGTTGCGCGCTCACTATGAGGGCGGCAAGAAGCACCCGATCGAGATCGTTGCCATCAACGACCTCGGCGACGCCAAGATCAATGCGCACCTCACCCAGTACGACACCGCGCACGGCCGCTTCAATGCCGATGTCGCGGTCGAGGGCGACGATCTGGTGATCAACGGCGACCGCATCAAGGTGCTGGCGCAGCGCAATCCGGCCGATCTGCCCTGGGGCGACATGGGCGTGGACGTGGTGCTCGAGTGCACCGGGCTGTTCACCAGCAAGGCCAAGGCCGGCGCCCATCTGCAGGGCGGTGCGAAGAAGGTGGTGATCTCGGCCCCGGGTGGCAATGATGTCGATGCCACCGTGGTCTACGGCGTCAATCACGGCGTGCTCAAGGCGAGCGACACGGTGATCTCGAACGCTTCGTGCACCACCAACTGCCTGGCCCCGCTGGTCAAGCCGCTGCACGATGCGATCGGCCTGGAAACCGGCCTGATGACCACCGTGCACGCCTACACCAATGACCAGGTGCTGACCGACGTTTATCACACCGATCTGCGTCGCGCCCGCTCGGCCACGATGTCGATGATCCCCACCAAGACCGGTGCCGCCGCCGCGGTCGGCCTGGTGCTGCCGGAACTCAACGGCCGTCTGGACGGCTTCGCGATTCGTGTTCCGACGATCAATGTCTCGATCGTCGATCTGTCGTTCATCGCAGCGCGTGACACCTCGGTCGACGAAGTCAACGAACTGATGGCCAAGGCGGCCGCCTCGGGCCCGTTGGCCGGCATCCTGTCGTACAACGATGCGCCGCTGGTGTCGGTCGATTTCAACCACGTGCCGTTCTCGAGCAACTTCGATGCCACGCTGACCAAGGTCTCCGGCCGTCTGGTCAAGGTGTCCAGCTGGTATGACAACGAGTGGGGCTTCTCCAACCGCATGCTCGACACCACGGTCGCGCTGGTCAACGCGGGCTGAGGGCCGAGATGACGTTCAAACGTCTGAGCGATCAAGCGCTCGCCGGGCGGCGCGTGTTCATCCGCGCCGACCTGAACGTGCCGCTGAACGATGCGGGCGCCATCACCGACGACACGCGTATCCGTGCGTCGGTGCCCGCGGTTCGGCAGTGCCTGGAAGGCGGGGCGGCGGTGATGATCACCTCGCACCTCGGTCGCCCCAAGCCGGGTGCGCTCGGCCCGGGCGATTCGCTCGCGCCGGTCGCCGCCCGGCTGGGCGAACTGCTCGGCAAGCCTGTGCGCCTGGTGGCCGACTGGACCGAGGGCGGCTTCGAGGTTGCGCCCGGCGAGGTCGTGATGCTCGAGAACTGCCGCGGCAATGTCGGCGAGAAGCAGGACGACGAGGGCCTGGCCCGGCGCATGGCGGCGCTCTGCGACATCTACGTCAATGACGCCTTCGGCACCTCGCACCGCGCCGAGGCCACCACGCACGGCATCGCCCGGTTCGCGCCGGTCGCCTGCGCGGGCCCGCTGCTGGCGGCCGAACTCGATGCCTTGGGCCGCGCCCTGAATGCGCCTGCCCGCCCGCTGGTGGCGATCGTGGCCGGCTCCAAGGTGTCCACCAAGCTGACCATCCTGCGCAGTCTGGCCGAGAAGGTGGATCGTCTGATCGTGGGCGGCGGCATCGCCAACACCTTCATGGCGGCCGCCGGTCTGCCGATCGGCGCCTCGCTGGCCGAGCCGGATCTGCTCGAGGAGGCGCGCGCGATCATGGCCCTGATGAGCGGTCGCGGCGCCGAGGTGCCGATACCCACCGACGTGGTCTGTGCGAAGACCTTCGCCGCCGATGCACCGGCCACGGTCAAGGCCGCGGCCGACGTTGCCGATGACGACATGATCCTGGACATCGGTCCGCAGACCGCGGCCATGCTGGCGGCCAGTCTGGGCACGGCCGGCACGATCGTCTGGAACGGGCCGGTGGGGGTGTTCGAATTCGATGCCTTCGCCAACGGCACCAAGGTGCTGGCCGAAGCGATCGCGGCCTCGCCCGGTTTCTCGATTGCCGGTGGTGGCGACACCCTGGCAGCGATCTCGCGCTTTGGCATCAGCGATCGCGTCGACTACATCTCCACCGGCGGCGGTGCCTTCCTCGAGTTCCTCGAGGGCAAGGAGCTGCCGGCCGTGGCTGCGCTGCAGGCGCGCGCCGCCGACTGATCGCAGGCATCATCGAAGTATCTCCGGGCGCTCGATGCGGCTTGGGGGATCGAAAAGGCCGTACGTCCGTACGGTCTTTTCTTTTTCGTGCGCGCGCAAGCTGCGAGACTCGATCAGGAATGGGGACGTCTTTCGAGTGGCTCACGCAGAAAACCGGCCGGCGGCGCGCGGCCCGCGGCCGTGTGTCAGACGCCCGTGGCACCGCTACCACAGCGCGCCGCTTGTCGCATCGGCGTCATGGCGCTGCGGCAGAATAGTCCGGGTTCAACGCCCGAGAAAAGAGCGCGACACCATGTCCATGAATGCTCCCCGTGCAACCAAGATCGTCGCCACGCTGGGCCCGGCCTCCAGCCAGCCCGAGGTCATCGAGCAGCTGCTGCGTGCCGGGGTGAATGTCGTGCGCGTGAATTTTTCGCACGGCAGCGCCCAGCAGCATACCGAGACCGTACAGATGGTGCGCGAGACGGCTGCGCGCCTGGGCACCGTGGTGGCGGTGCTGGCCGATCTGCAAGGCCCGAAGATCCGCGTCGGCCGCTTCAAAGATGGGCCGATTCACCTCGATGTGGGCGACAAGTTCACCTTCGACATCGATTGCGAGCTCGGTGATCAGGGGCGGGTGGGGCTCGATTACAAAGAGCTGCTCAATGATGTGACTGCCGGCGACACCTTGCTGCTCAACGATGGCCGCCTGAAGATGCGGGTCGATTCGGTGGGCAAGCGCACGATCGAGTGCACGGTGACCATGCGCGGCGATCTGTCCGATCGCAAGGGCATCAATCGCCAGGGCGGCGGCCTGTCGGCACCCGCGCTGACCAACAAGGACATGGAAGACCTGCGCACCGCGGTGGCCTTCGAGGCCGACTATGTCGCGGTGTCGTTCCCGAAGAATGCGGCCGACATGTACATGGCGCGCGAACTCGTGCGCGCGGCCGGTGGCCAGGCGCGCATGATCGCCAAGATCGAACGGCTCGAGGCGATCGACAATCTCGAGGAGATTCTCGAATCCTCCAGCGGCATCATGGTGGCGCGCGGCGACCTGGCCGTGGAGGTCGGCGATGCGGCGGTGCCGGCGCTGCAGAAGCGCATGATCCGCATGGCCCGCGAGATGAACAAGCTCGCCATCACGGCCACACAGATGATGGAATCGATGATCGAATCGCCGATTCCCACGCGCGCCGAGGTGTCCGATGTCGCCAATGCGGTGCTCGACGGCACCGATGCGGTGATGTTGTCGGCCGAAACCGCGGCAGGGCGATATCCGGTCGAGACGGTCGAGGCGATGGCGCGCATCTGCCTGGAGGCCGATAAATCCCAGAATGTGCCGCTGGACACCGAGTTCCTGAATCGCACATTCACGCGTATCGACCAGTCGATCGCGATGAGCGCGCTGTTCATCGCCCATCACATGGGCGTGAAGGCGATCGCCTCGTTCACCCAGTCGGGCGCCACGGCGCTCTGGGCCTCGCGCCTGGACTCGGGGGTGCCGGTCTATGCGCTGACCACCGAAGAGGCCTCGCGCCGGCGCATGGCGCTGTACCGCGAGGTGCACCCGATCCTGCTCGATCACGACTCCGACAGTCGTCCGGCGATGATCGAACAGGCCCAGCGCAAGCTGCTCGAGCTCGGCGCGGTCGCCAAGGGCGATCTGCTGGTGATCACGATCGGTGATCCGATCGGCAAGCCAGGGGGCACGAATTCGCTGACCATCGTGCGCGTGGGCGAATAGGGCACGAATTCGCTGATCATCGTGCGCGTGGGCGAACAACTACCCGGGCGAGGTCGTTCCCGGGCGAACGAACACACGTGGTTTGCGACTTTTGTCGGGGTACTTTGCGCGCCTTGGGCCATAATCGGGGGCTATTCGAAGTTCACATCAGGAGTCCTCGATGCCCCTCGTTTCCATGCGCCAGCTGTTGGACCATGCCGCCGAAAACGGCTATGGCATCCCTGCGTTCAACGTCAACAACCTCGAGCAGGTGCAGGCGATCATGGCGGCCGCCAGCGAGCTGGATGCGCCGGTCATCATGCAGGCCTCGGCCGGCGCCCGCAAATATGCCGGTGAGGCCTTCCTCAAGCATCTGATCGAGGCCGCGGTCGAGTCCTATCCGAAGGTGCCGATCGTCATGCACCAGGATCACGGCCAGTCGCCCGACATCTGCCAGGGCGCGATCGACCTCGGTTTCTCCAGCGTCATGATGGACGGTTCGCTCGAGGCCGACGGCAAGACCATCGCCAGCTACGACTACAACGTCGAGGTCACCCGCAAGGTGGTCGGCCTGGCGCACAAGGTGGGTGTCACGGTCGAGGGCGAGCTCGGTTGCCTCGGTTCGCTCGAGACCATGAAGGGCGACAAGGAAGACGGCCATGGCGCCGAGGGCACGATGACCCGCGAGCAACTGCTGACCGATCCGGCGCAGGCGGCCGATTTCGTCGACCGCACCCAGGTGGATGCACTGGCGATCGCGATCGGCACCAGCCACGGCGCCTACAAGTTCACGCGCAAGCCCACCGGCGACATCCTCGCGATCGATCGCATCAAGGAGATCAATGCGCGCCTGCCCAACACCCACCTGGTGATGCATGGCAGCTCGAGCGTGCCTCAGGATCTGCTCGAGATCATCCGCCAGTACGGCGGCGACATGAAGGAAACCTACGGCGTGCCGGTCGAAGAGATCCAGGAAGCGATCAAGTACGGCGTGCGCAAGGTGAACATCGATACCGACATCCGCCTGGCCATGACCGCCGCGATCCGCAAGTTCATGGCCGAGTACCCGGGCAAGTTCGATCCGCGCGAATACCTGAAGCCGGCCCGCGAAGCGGCCAAGGCGATCTGCCTGCAGCGCTATCAGGAGTTCGGCTGCGCGGGTCAGGGCAGCAAGATCGTGCCAGTCTCACTGGCCGTGATGGTCGACCGATATGCGCGCGGAGAACTCGCACAAAAGGTCGCCTGAGTCGTTGTAGAAGGGCAACGCCGGCCTGATCGATCGATCGCGACCGGCCCGTCTGGCAGTATGCTTCAAGCAAAGGCCCCGGGGCACAGACCTCGGAGCAAACCAGCCAGTGCCCGGCCATGTGCCGGGCTTTTTTTTGCGCCGCTGGCGTGGCCCGGGAGACGCTATGCTTCAGGATCGCCGGCTCCGCAGGAGTTTGCATCCGTGACAGTGTCCCGTTCAGTCGCGCCGCGATCGGCGCGGGCGGCCCGGTCGCACGCCGGCGTCGCGGGTGGCGATCATGACGCCCTGCGTCTGGCCCTGCGGCTGGCGCTGATCGCGGCGCTGCGCCATGCGCTTCATCATCCGCACGCCGCCGCCCGCACAATGGCCCGGCAGGGCCTGCGGCTGCTGGCCGGCGATCCGGGCGGGCGCCCGCGCAGGGCCTACCTGCGGCCGAAGTGCAATCGGCGTGTCCGCAGTGTCGGCGGGCGGCTGGCCGCGCATCTGCCCACACCAGGCACCGGCCCGGCCTGGCGCGAGGCCCTGGGTGAGGCACGACATGGCGTGCCGGCCATCGCGCACCTGGCCGCTGTCCTGCGGGCCGGTGCCGCGGGTCTGGCCTGGACGCGTCGTCCCGGAAGCGGCGGGGACGCCTTTGGTAACGGCCATGCGAATGCCTGGCTGATCGGCGCGCCAGGGTGTGGCGGGATCGCGGTGGGGCTGAGTCTGATGGCGCCAGGTCTTTGCTATCCCGAGCATGCGCATCCGCCGCGCGAGTTGTACTTCGTGCTGCTTGGCGGTCGCTGGTGGCGCAGCGACGAGCGCTGGTTCGAACGCCGCGCTGGGCAGTGGGTTCACAATCCGCCGGCCATCCGCCATGCGATGCGCAGCGATGCGCGCCCGCTGCTGGCCATCTGGTACTTGCGCATGGACGGTCGCTGAGCGCATCGGTCGGCGATCACGCGGATGGGTCCACGACAATGGCGGACGCGCAGATCTGGGGCGACCCTTATATGGGCGTCTGCCTAGGCCGACGCCTCGGCGGGTGCCGCGGCCAGATGGTTCCAGATCCGTTCGATCAGCGGGTTCGCGCCGGCGCCGATCCGATGCAGCCGGATCACGAGTTCGCGGCCATGGCGTTCGTCGCCCGCATGGGCCATCAGGCCGGCCTCGATGTCGGGCTCGATCAGGCTCAGCGGCAGCCAGGCCAGGCCCAGCCCTTCGCGCACCCGCATGCGCAGCGCGCCGCTCATCGCGTTTTCGTAGATCGGCTTCAGGCGTCTCGCCAGCCCGGTGGCCTTGACCACCGCCTCGACCTGCCAGCCCAGCGGCGCGCCGCTGCCAAAACGCAGGTAGGGCACTTCGTGCGAGGCATCCGCTGGGCCGAGGGTGAAGATCGGCCGACCGTCGCTGCCGGTCTTGCTGACCGGCACCAGTCGATCGCGACCGATTACCAGCGACTGCGTGCCCTGCGGGGGGCGCAGCGGGGCGCCGGGCGCAATGTCATAGGCCATCACCAGATCCACCGAACCACGCACCAGATCCGCAAAGCAATCGGGCAGATTGTCGGCGCGCAGCCGTGACAGGATCGGCCCGAAATCGCTCTCGAATTGCTGCAGCCACTGCGGATAGAAGCGCCAGCCGATCGAATGCTGGGCCGCGAATGTGACCATGTAGCGATCGGGCTGGGCCAGCGACTCCCGCACCTGCTGGCGGGCGATCTCGAGACGCGACATCGCCTGCAGACCGGCCTCGAGAATCTGTTCGCCGGCGGCCGACAGCCGTACCGGAATGCGGCCGCGATCCGCCAGCGGGGCGCCGACCCAGGTCTCGAGGGCCTGGATGCGTCGACTGAACGCCGGCTGACTGCTGTTGGCCCGCTGCGCGGCCGCCGAGAAGCTGCCGGTTTCGGCAAGCAGGGCCAGGTCACGGATCCATTGAAGGCGCATTGGTTTTGTGCATCATGCAGATTTTGCATAAGTCTACGCGAATTGCGCATTGGCCAGATGGGTCGGGCCGGTGCCAGACTGCGCTCGTCCCGCGGGCTGACAGTCATTCGCCAGCGGGGTATGCCGCAGGCGCCCGCGAGTCGATTCCGGTACGGGCGAGGCGGGGATCCCCAGGAGGAAAAATGCTCGATCTAGACCGTTTCGCACGTGTGCCGCTTTGTCATGCGCCCACGCCGCTCGAACCCATGAACCGTTTGTCCGATCTGCTTGGCGGGCCGCGTCTCTGGGTCAAGCGTGACGATTGCACCGGTCTGGCGGGCGGCGGCAACAAGACACGCAAGCTGGAGTTCCTGATCGGCGAAGCGCTCGAACAGGGCGCCGATCGTGTGATCACGCACGGCGCGGTGCAGTCCAATCATGTGCGCCAGACGGCGGCGGCGGCCTGCCGGCATGGTCTTGCCTGTCATGCGCTGCTCGAGCGGCGGGTGGTCGATACCGCACCCGAGTACGAGGACAACGGCAATGTGCTGCTGGATCGCCTGTTCGGCGCCACGATCGACTACCGCCCGCCCGGGCTGGATATGAATGCCGAGGCCGAGGCCGAGGGTGAGCGCATGCGCGCCCGGGGATTGAAGCCCTATGTCATTCCCGGCGGCGGCTCGAACACCACCGGCGCGCTGGGCTATGGAATGCGCGCGTGAACTGATCGAACAAGCCGCAGCCCAGGGTCTGCGCATCGATCATCTGGTCACCGCCACCGGCAGCACGGGTACCCACGCGGGCCTGGTGGCGGGCCTGCATGCGATGGGCGAGGCCCTGCCGGTGACCGGCATCAGTGTGCGCCAGCCGCGTGAGCGTCAGATCGATGCGGTGCACGCCCTGGCCGTGCGCACCGCCGAGCGCCTCGGCGCTTCCGCGCCGCCGCGCGATGCGGTGCGCGTCGATGACGGTTATGTCGGCGCCGGCTATGGCGTGCCGGCACCGTCCACCTACGAGGCGATCTCGATGGCCGCGCGCATCGAGGGGCTGTTGCTCGACCCGGTCTACTCGGGCAAGGGCTTCGCGGGCCTGCTCGGGATGATCCGCGCCGGCGTCTTCGGCACGGGCGAGAACATCGTGTTTCTGCACACGGGCGGCGCTCAGGCGCTGTTCGCCTATGAATCGGCATTGGTGGCAAACGCCGGCGCCGTCCCGGCCGTCTGAAGCACGCCGGCAGCGGGCCTCGCCGGTGCACGGCGCGGCCCGATCGCCGGTCAACCGATGCCGAACCTGATTAACTGCCAGTTGATGCTGGTCCCCATCGTCTAAGCAAGGAGAACTCCATGTCCAAGTCCCTCGCCGCCGTGGTCGGCGCTGCCGCCCTCGGATTCACCCTGAATGCGGCCCAGGCCGCCGAAAAGGTCAACATCGGTGTGCCGTCCTGGACGGGCGCACAGGCGATCGCCAATCTCATCAAGGCCGTGGTCACCGATCGGATCGGCGGTGAAGCCAATCTCGTGACGGGCAACAACGCCACCATTTTCCAGGGCATGCATCAGGGCAAGGGTGACATCGATGTACACCCGGATGTCTGGCTGCCGAATCAGGAAAGCTTCACCAAGAAGTACGTCGATGAGGAAAAGACCGTCAGCCTGAATCAGCATCCGTACGAGGGCAATCAGGGCTTCTGTGTGCCTACCTGGTTCGCGGCCAAGATGAAGATCACCGACATCGCGGATCTCGGCCGGCCCGACGTGGCAGCGGCCATGGACAGCGACGGCAATGGCAAGGGCGAGATGTGGATCGGCGCACCGGGCTGGGCTTCGGCCAATGTCAACGAGGTCAAGGTGCGTGACTACAACCTGGCGCCGTTCATCGAGCCGGTGCGCGCCGAGGAGGCCGTCAAGACCGCGCGGGTCAAGGACTCGATCGCCAAGAAGGAAGGCTATGCGTTCTATTGCTACAAGCCGCACGCGATCTGGTACATGTTCGATGTCCAGATGCTCACCGAGCCCAAATACGATCCGGCCAAGTACGTGATGGTGCAGCCCTCGGACTCGCCGGACTGGTTCAAGAAGTCCAGTGTGGCCACCAAGGATGCGCTCAAGAAGGTTCAGATCGCCTACGCCAACACGCTGCGCTCGCGTTCGCCGGCGATCACCGAGTTCCTCGAGCGCTTCTCGCTGACCGCCGACGATGTCAGCCATTTCGCCTATCAGATCTCCGGCAAGGGGCGTGATCCGCTCGAAGTGGCGCGCGAATGGATGGCCGCCAACAGCAAGCGCGTCGACAGCTGGCTGGGTCTCTGAGCCGGGGCGGCCCCTTCCTGTGGCCATGATCGACGCGCGCCGATGATGAGCGACCCGACCCGCCCGTCCGCCCCGCCAGGCGGGGTGGATGGCGCCCCGGGCAGCCCGATGATCGCGCTCGAGGGGGTCTGGAAGGTCTTCGGCGATCGCGGCGCCGAGGCGCTCGGAGCGTTGCGCGCCGAAGGCCTGGACAAGGCCCGGGTGCTGGAGCGCTTCGGCGCGGTGGTGGGTGTGGCCGATGTCAGTCTGAGCGTGGCGCGCGGCGAGATCTTCTGTGTGATGGGTTTGTCGGGCAGTGGTAAGTCCACCCTGGTGCGCCATGTGAACCGCCTGCTCGAACCCACCGACGGCAAGATCATCGTCGATGGCACCGATGTCATGGCCTTGCCGCCGCGTGAGTTGCAGGCGTTTCGCAACCGGCGTATCGGCATGGTGTTTCAGAACTTCGCGCTGATGCCGCATCGGTCGGTGCTGGACAACGTGGCGATGCCGCTGGAGATCCGTGCGGTCTCCAAGAATGATCGCATGCGACGTGCGCGCGAGGCGCTCGAACTCGTGGAGCTGCAGCGCTGGGGCAATCGCTATGCGCACGAGCTCTCCGGCGGCATGCAGCAGCGGGTCGGTCTGGCCCGCGCGCTCGCGGCAGACCCGGACATCCTGCTGATGGACGAGCCGTTCAGTGCGCTCGATCCGCTGATCCGGCGCCAGCTCCAGGACGAATTCATCGGCCTGTCCGCGCGCATGGACAAAACCACCGTGTTCATCACCCACGATCTCGATGAAGCGGTTCGTATCGGTGATCACATCGCGATCATGCGTGACGGCCGTATCGTGCAGGTGGGCACCCCGTCGCAGATCCTCATGCATCCGGCCGATGCTTATGTGGCGGATTTCGTCTCGGGCATTTCGCCGCTCAAGGTGATCAGCGCCGGCTCACTGATGACCGCGCTGCCGCTGCGCGGCGCCGGCCCGACAGGGGTCGATGCCGATGCGCCCCGCGTGCGTGTCGATCAAACGCTCGGGTCGCTGCTCAAGATGGCGATCGATCATCCGGGCCCCTTCGTGGTGATCGATGACGAAGGCGAGTGCGGAATACTCTCGCGGCGCGCGGTGCTCGAAGCCGTCGGCGAGCACGGGGCGCAGTCATGAGCCAGCCCGATCCGCAACTCGACAGCTTCGTGGTCACCGACGCCGCGTATTGGCAGCAGCAGTTCGATCGTATCGGCCGCGCACCGGGCATCCCACGCACATTCAATCCGCGCGCGATACTCCTTGGCCCCATCTGGTTCGGGATGCGCGCGATCTGGCATTGGGCGCTGGCCTTCCTGCTGGTGGAGACCCTGGCCTGGGTGCAGATCGTGCGCGGTCTGTTCGGAGATCTGGCCGCCGATGCCTGGCGGCGAATCGGCGAGATCGAGGGCACGCTCGATCTGCGTCGCCGTCAGCTCGAGGCGGCCATCGAGCGTCAGGCCGACAATGTCGATGTCTACCGGCGCACCGTCAAGTCGCTCGAAGATGCGATCGGTTCGATCCGCCTCGAGGCGCAGTCGCTGGCCGATTCCGGCCTGCGGATCGCGCTGGCCGGAGTTGCGCTGTTGCTGGTGATCAGGCTGGTGCAGGCGGTGCTGGCCAATCCGCTGCTGGCGCGGCGCTATCACGACTGGCTCTCCGATCCCGCAATCGATCGCGGCATGAGCCGGCTGCACATCGGCTTCAGCATCGTGTTCGTGCTGACCGTGATCATCGCCACCGCCGTGCACTACAGCTTTCCCGGGCTCTGGCCGATGCTGGCCGATTTTCCGACCCATCCCGAGATCCGGCTCACCGCGATCGGCTGGGTGGAGAACTTCTTCGCGCTGGCGATCCGCCATGGCGAGGCCTTCTTCGATCTGGTCACGCTCGGTATCCGCATCGTGCTCGATGCCTTGGAACTGGTGTTCGTGCAGACGCCCTGGATCGTCATCTTCGGCTTGATCGTGCTGGCCACCGGATTGTCGGCGGGGCGGCGCGCGGCGATCTTTTCCGGGGCCTTCCTTGCCTACATGGGGCTGCTCGGCTTCTGGGAAAAGGCCATGACCACGCTGGCGCTGCTGGGCACGGCCGCCTGCCTGTCGATCGTGATCGGCATTCCACTGGGCATGTACTGCGCGCGCCGGCCGCGGCTGTATGCGGCGATCCGGCCGATCATGGACTTCATGCAGACGATGCCGGCCTTCGTGTTCATGATTCCGGTCATCGCGTTCTTCGGCACGGGCAAGCCCGCGGCGGTGGTCACCACGATGATCTTTGGCGGCACGCCGGTGGTGCGCCTGACCGTGCTCGGCCTGCAGGGCGTGCCCGAGCATGTGCGCGAGGCGGCGATCGCCTACGGCGCCAGCAAATGGTATCTGCTGTCCAAGGTCGATCTGCCCCTGGCCAGCCCGTCGATTCGCGCGGGCATCAATCAGACCATCATGCTGAGTCTGGCGATGGTCGTGGTGGCCTCGCTGATCGGTGCCAAGGGTCTGGGCGAGGATGTGCTCGAGGCCCTGCAATACGCCAATGTCGGCCAGGGCATCCTGGCCGGCTTCGCGATTCTCTTCTGCGCGATCATGCTCGATCGGATCGTGCAGGGGGCGAGGCGTTAGCGCGCTGCTGACCTCGCATGCCCGGGACGCGCTCATCCACCAGATGCGCGGCCAGGCCGCGACGCGGGGAGGGCGACGGGGCCTTGGCATCGGCCGCCGGCGCGCCGATCCGGCATAGCATCTGCACGGTCGCTTCGGGCCGGCCGATCGCGCCGCGCAGGCTCTCGTGTATCGCCTTGTAGGGCCCGGCCACCTCGGCGTATTCCTGCAATGCCTGTGACAACGGGTGCATGACCAGACCGCGGGCCGTGGCCGCCAGTTGCGCGCGCAGATAGGCACGGCCGACTGCGAGCTGATCGCGCCGGCCATGACCGTCGCTGGTCAGCCAGTAGATCGCTGGTGTGCTGTCGAGTGCGCTGTCGAAGTCAGTGATCTGCCTCTTGATCAGGCTCGAGTCCGGCGCGGGCGCGGTGTCACGATCTACCAGTCCGAGTGCGTCGAGCGTCACCACGAAGGGGTCGGTCAGGCTGATGCCATCGCGATGCCGATCGATCTCAGTGGCACCGATGCGTAACAGTTGCATGCTTTCCAGCATCGTGGCCGGGGTGCTGAGCTCGATGCGCCAGGCCGCGCGCGCGATCGCATCGATCTCACCGAACCTGCCGGCATCGCGGCCGCGCTCGAACACGCCCGAGGCGAGGCCGTGGGGCTGCAAGGCGGCCTGCTCGCGTTGCAGATCCGCGATGAACGCGGGATCGAGCCGGTCTGCCGCCCGGTAGAGGCCGCGATAGGTATGCCGGTGCGGTACCTGGGCAAACAATTCGCGCGTGTGCGCATCGGCGCGATCGGTGGCGACAAAGCGGATGCGTGCCACGGGCCGTGAATCGAGTGCCGCCTCGTCCATTCCCTCGGGGAACTCCTCGATCTCGAGCCTGCGGCCACGCTGGGCGGCGGCGATTTCCAACAGGCCGAGCATCGCGCCGGTGCCGATCATGATCTGGCGCGAAAAGGGGTCGGTGTGCGGCAGCAGGCGCCCGGTATCGATCATCAGCTCGAGCTCGTCCTGGCCATGCAGCCGCGCCAGCCAGGGTTGGCGATTGTGCGGATTGGGCGCGAGGATTGCCCAGGCCAATGCCCAGAGACGTGGGTCATCCTGCTTGTCCGGGCCCTGCCAGGCGGCAATCGCCGAGGCCGGCATGCCGGCCACCCAGCTGCATCCGCTCAGCGGTAGCGCGGCGGCCAGGCTGCCCACGCCCAGTACGCGGATGAAGCGGCGGCGGCGACTGACCTGGGGCGCGCTGTGTTTCATGATCTGTGTCCGACGGTGGTTTGTATGGGGCGATTCTGCGATGCGCCCAATGTCAGCACAATTAGATAAGATGGCAATTCAGATATACAGGAACGCATAGCGATGACCGCTTCCCGAAAGGCCAGTGCCAATGACGCCCTTAGCGCGGCCGATTTCGATTGGGCCCTGATCCGCCCGTTCCTGGCGGTGCTGGATGCCGGGAGTCTGCTGGGCGCCGCGCGTCGTCTGGGCAGCGCGCAGCCGACCGTGGGCCGGCAGATCGAGGCGCTGGAGCGGCAGCTCGGCATGGCCTTGTTCGAGCGCACCGGGCGGGGCGTCGTGCCGACCGCGGCGGCCCATCGGATCGCGGCCGACGCGCGCCGCATCGAAGCTGGCGCGCAGCGTCTGGCCATGTCTGTCGGCAGCGCGCGCGAGCGCGCCTCACTGGTTCGGATCAGCGCCAGTCGGGTGGTGGCGCTTCATCTGCTGCCGCCCATGCTGGCCCGACTCCAGGCCAGTGAGCCCGCTATCGATGTCGCCGTGGTGTCTTCGGATGAACTCGCCAATCTGCTGCGGCGCGACGCCGACATCGCGATCCGCCAGGTGCGGCCGACCCAGGCCAGTCTGGTGGCGCGTCGGGTCGGGCAGTTCGACATCGTGCCCTGCGCGCGGCGCGACTATCTCGACCGCTTCGGCACACCCCGCTCGCTGGCCGATCTGGCGCGCCACCGCCTGATCGGCCCGGACCGTGATCAGACCGTGCTGGCCCAGTTCCTTGGGCTGGCGCAGGCGGCCGGAATCGCCGACGGCGAGATCCCGATCGTGATTCGCAGCGATGATTTTCCGGTGCAGCTGGCAGCGATCCGTGCCGGCCTGGGCATCGGCTTCGCGGCCGCGCCGGTGGTGCGCCAGGATCCTGCGCTGGCGGTATTGTCGCTACCGATGCCGGTGATCCGGTTTCCGATCTGGCTCGCCGTCCATCGAGAGATTCGCGGCGACGCCGGCATTCGCCGGGTGTTCGATCATCTGGCCAGCGAACTGGCCGCGCTCTGATCGGTGGGTGCAGGCCGGGCCGGCACGGTCAGGTCGGCCAGCACCCAGCGATGATCGGAACCCAGGCCGGCGCCGGTGCGCAGGTCGGTGATCCGGATCTCGCGGCTATGAACCACCTGATCGATCTGAATGCCGGCGGGCGGAAAGAACACCGGCCAGGTGGGCATCCAGCCGCGGCCGGCAGCTGCGCGCGAGGCGTGTGCCTTCTCGAGCAGGGTCTGGAATACCGGCGAGAACGGCGTGATATTGAAATCGCCCACGGCCATCATCGGTTCGACGCTGGCGCGCATCTGACGCGCCAGATCGAACAGCTCTTCATTGCGGTTCGCGCTTCGCTCCGGCCCCATCGGCCATTCGGTGTGTACGCCGGCCACCATCAGGGAGGCACCGTCTTTGCGCAGGGTGACCAGTGGCATCGGCGAGCGCACCCGCTTGGCATCGAGTGCGGTGAGTCGCGCCGGACGGGCTCTGGCGATCAGCAGCTTGCCGCTACGGCCCTGGCGCGCCACCAGATGCATGAAGCCGAACTCGGGCAGGCGCTCGCGCAGGGCGTCGCGCCAGACCGGCGTGGCCTCCACCAGCACGACCAGATCGGCGTTGGCGTCACGGATCCAGCGCGCCACGGCATCGAAATTGCGATTGCGAAAGAAGATGTTGGCCGCCGCGATCCGGAAGTGAACCCGTTCGCCCGCGCTTGGGGCCGCGGCGCGGGCCAGGGGCGGCTCGATGGCGAAGTAGTCGATCACCGGGACGACATTCAGGCCGATGGCGATCAGTGCGGCCAACCCGAGCCAGCGCTCGCGCAACCACCAGGCCGGGATCACCAGCGCCAGGCCGATGGTCAGATACTGGATGCGGAAATGGGTGAACAGATCCCCCAGCCACCAATCGGGCAGGGCACTGGACAACAGACTGGCCAGCGCCACCGGAATGGCCGCGAACAGCAACAGCAGTCGCAGCACGCGTGCGGCGATCGAACCCGGGTGGTGCTGACTCAAAGGGGCCGGTCTCGCTGCCAGGCTTTCACTATTCGGCGCGCGCGCCGGACCAGCGCTCATCGACCACGGCCGGGAAGTCGGCCGGGGCGGTGAAACGGCTCAGCCCCTCGGCCTGCAATGCCTCGCAAAATGCGATCGGGGTGAGATCCTCGAGATATGGCCCGATCACCTGCAGACCGAGTGGCAGGCCATGCGAGCCCAGGCCCACCGGGAACGCGGTCGCCGGTTGTCCGGTGAGGATCGCCAGCGACGGGAAGAAGAGTTGATCCAGGTAGGGGATCTGGCGGCCATCGCACTCGATGCTCAGATCCGGCGCGCCGCTGAGCACCGGGCCGTCGGTGCTCACATGCGCGAAAGCGGGCTGCATGAAGCTCGGCGCGAGCAGGACATCATGCGACTCGAAGAAACCACGCCAGCTGGCGCGCAGCTTTTCACGCTGGCTCGCCCAGCCGAAGGCATCGGCCAGCGACGCGCCCATGCCGATCGCCAGATCGTGGGCCACGCGATGGTCGGCCGCGGCCATACGCTCGCGCCGCCTGGCGCGTTCGTCTGCCGGCGTGCGGGCGCCGAGCATCGCACCGAGCATCCGGCAGTAGAGCGAGTAGAACTCGCGCCAGTCGCCGATGCCATCGGGTTGGGCATCGGCAACCGGAATTCCCAGCGCGCGGATCGATTCGATCAATTGGTGGTAGGCCTGCGCCATTTCCGGATCGATCGTGGCCCAGCCCGGCAGCGGCATCGCGGCCACCCGGAAACCGGCCAGGGTCGTCTGACGCGGGGCCGGAAGCTCGAGCCGCCAGGCACGGTCCTCGCCGATATCGGCGCCGGCCAGCACCGACATCGCCAGACGCAGATCGGCCGCGTGCCGGGCCAGCGGGCCCTGCACACCGAGCATCGCGAAATGATTCGGTGCCGGCGGAAACGGAAACTGGCCGCTCTTGGCGAGCGCGGTCTCGGACGGCCGATGGCCGTAGACGCCGCAGAAGGTGGCCGGTACGCGGATCGAGCCACCGATATCGCTGCCGAGTTCGAGCGGCGTGAAGCCGGCGGCAAGCGCCGCGGCCGAGCCGCCGGAGCTGCCACCGGGCGTGCGCGTGACATCGTACGGATTGTTGCTACGGCCATAGACCGGGTTGATCGATTGCCAGTCGGCCAGTTCCACCGGCACGTTGGTCTTGCCGAAGATCACCGCGCCGGCATCCTTCAGGCGTTCGGCATTGCGGGCATCATGCTCGGAGACGAAATCGCGCGCCGCCTCCATGCCGCAGCAGGTGTGCAGACCCGCGACATTGATCGATTCCTTGACGGTCATGGGCAGACCCAGCAAGGGGCCGGTCCTGCCCTGGCTGGCCTGATTGTCGGCGCGCAATGCCTGTTGGCGCGCACGATCGAAATCGCGCACCACGACCGCATTGAGCGTGCCGTCGTAGCGGACGATGCGTTGCACATGGAACTCGAGCAGCTCGACGGCCGAGATCTCTCGGATGCGCAGGGCCGCCAGCATCTCGGTGGCGCTCAGAAACGGATCGATCACGGCAGTCTCCCGGTGGTGCCGGCATGGTTTGGTGGCAACGACGTATGTTATCCGCTCGTGAGACACTTCGGTCCGGGTACGCAGCCTGCCGTTTGGCCTGTCGTACGCCAAGTCGCCGATCTCATCCTCCCATGCCGAGCATGTCCGCCCGATTCGCGCGCGCCGATCTTGTGCGCGGCTGCCGTGATGCCTTGCCGATGGCCGCCAGTTCATTGCCCTGGGGCCTGGTCTTCGGTTTGCTCGCGCAGCCGGTCTTTGGTTTTGTGCAGACCGTTCTGATGAGTGCCTATGTGTTCTCGGGCACTGCCCAGTTCGTGGCACTCGATCGGCTCACTGCCGGCACTTCCCTGGGCGCTTTGCTGCTGGCCGTGTTTGCGGTCAATGCGCGCTATCTGTTGCAGGGCGTGACGCTCTGGCCCCACCTGCGTGATTGCAGCACCCGCTGTCGCGTGGGTGTGCTGTTCTTCCTGAACGATATGAGCTGGGCGCTGAGCCTGCCGCGCTTGCGTCGCGGCGACGCGGGTCTGGGCTATTTGCTGGGCAGCAGCGTCACGATCTATCTCGGCTGGGTGGCCGGTTGCCTTACCGGGTGGTTCATCCCGGTGCCGCTCGAGCACTCGCGGGTGTGGGCGCTGGACTTCGCCATTGCCGCGGCATTGATCGGTCTGGCCGGCGGGCGCTACGAGGGATTGCGCAGCGCGCTGCCGTGGTCGGTCACCCTGCTGGTGGCATACCTGAGCTGGCGCTGGCTGCCGGGCAGCATGTATCTGATCACCGGCGGGATCGCCGGAGCGCTCGCCGGAGCCTGGCATGACACCCGATGACGCCTTTGTCTGGTGGGCGATCGCCGCGATGGGCCTGGTGACCCTGGGCACCCGGGTCGGCGGTGTCACCCTCGGTCGCTTCATACCGGGCACGCCGTTCTGGCGTCGCTTTCTGGATCATCTGCCGGCCACCTTGTTGCTGGCGATCGCGGTGCCGACGATCTTCAGCGGCGAACCGGCCCAGGTGCTCGGTGCGATCGTCACGCTGGTGATGGCGGCTCGCCGGCTGAATCTGATTGTCGCGATGCTCGGTGGCATGGCGGTCGTGGCCCTGCTGCGCGCGCTGGCCTGAGTCGCGCGCGGCGCTACACTGCATGGAACTTCCCTTCGTCATGTGAGCGCCCGCCAGGCCACCCACCATGTACCTCCCCGCCGCCTTCCACTCCGATGACCGCGAAGGGGCCAGTGCCCTGATCGATCATCATCCACTCGCCACGCTCGTGATGAGCGATGCCCAGGGCCTGCTGGTCAATCATCTGCCCTTGATGCGAGATCCCGCGGCGCCCGGGCTGGTGCGCCTGATAGGCCATCTGGCGGCGGCCAATCCGCTGGCCGGCCGGCTGGCGGGCGCCACCGAGGTGCTCGCGGTGTTTCAGGGCACGCAGGGCTATATCTCGCCCTCGTGGTATGCCACCAAGGCCGAGCATGGCAAGGTGGTGCCCACCTGGAACTATGCTGTGGTGCATCTGCGGGTGCGTGCCGAGACCGTCAACGACGAAGCGGGCAAGCGCGCGATCGTCGAGACCCTGACCGATCGCTTCGAGCGCGAGCGCGCGCAGCCATGGGCAGTCGGCGATGCGCCCGAGGATTTCGTGCGTGCGAGGCTGGCCGGAATCATCGGTCTGCGTTTGCTCATCGAGAGCATCACCTTCAAGGCCAAGCTCTCGCAGAATCAGCCGCCGGTCAATGTGTCCTCGTTGCTGAGCGGGTTGCGCGCCGAGGGCTGCGACACGATGGCCGAGGCGATCGAGGCGGCAAAGCCGGCGAGGCCGTGAGCGGGCACGGCCGCGCGCGATTCAAGCTCGGCGCGGTGGGCGCGACAATGCCCGGCTCCGGCTCCGGCTCCGGCTCCGGCTCCGGCTCCGGCTCCGGCTCCGGCTCCGGCTCCGGCTCCGGCTCCGGCTCGGATCACAGCGCAGAGGGGCCACGATGCACAGCGCAGAGGGGCCACGATGACGAACTCTGTCTGTGATCGCAGCACAGGGGCGCGACGATGACCGAACCCGCAACACCGCATCTGCTCGATCTGCTCGAGGAGATCCGCGCCATCGCCCAGACCGGTCTGGGCTACACGCGTGCCCCATTCGACCGGATTCGCTATGAGCAACTGCTGGCCGTGGCCAGCCGCGAGTATGCGCAACTGGGCGAGCTCAACGCGCTCGAAGTGAGTCGGCGGCTGCGCGCCGAACTTGGCTATGCCACGCCCAAGGTCGGGGTCTCGGCCGCAATCTTCGATGACCATGATCGGCTGTTGCTGGTCAGGCGCACCCAGGACGGCAGCTGGTGTCTGCCGGGCGGCTGGGCCGAAGTGCGCATGACACCGGAGCAGTCGTGCGCGAAGGAGGTCATCGAGGAGACCGGGCTCGAGGTCGAGGTCGGTCAGTTGATCCGAATCCGCACACGGATGCCAGGCGAATTCGGCGCGCCGCATACCAGCTTTCATCTGCTTTACGCCTGCACCCGGATCGGTGGCGAGCTGGCCGAATCGATCGAGACCCTCGAGCCCGGCTTCTACGACATCGACGCACCGCGCAACTGGCACTTCGACCAGCATGACGAGGCGCTGGCGGCGCGTGCGCACTGGCTGAGCCGGCGATCCTGAGCCTTACTCCGGCAGGCCGCGGCGGTGCCGCGACCCATCGGCGCCAGGCCGGGGCGACACCTGGCCGAGCGGGCCTTGAAGCCTGTGCCGCGTGCCGCCCGACGCGTTTTCGCTGCCGTTGATGCAGGTTGCGACAATCTGCGGCTCGGCACCGGCCGACGTGCATGTTCCAATCGAATTTCCCGGTTCACCTGGCTTTTCCGGCCTGCAAGATCATGATTCGACACCCGCTTGTTGCCACGATTCTGGCCACCCTGTTGAGCGCATGCGGCGGCGGCGGCGGTGATGGCTCGACGAACACCGCGCTCAAGCGTCTGACGAGCCCGGTGCTCACCGGGCCGACCAACTACGAGGCCTACGTGGCGGGCGCGCCGGCGCACTACACCGACCCGGCGCGCGCCGATGGCGTGATCGTCACCGCCGACAACACGCCGCCCGACAACCCGATGACCGACGCCGGCGCCACGCTCGGGCGGGTGTTGTTCTACGATGCGGCGCTGTCCGTCGACGGCGACCATCATTGCGGCAGTTGTCACCGACCCGAGGCTGCCTTTGGCGATACGGCGCAGTTCAGCACCCGGGCCGATGGCTCGAGCACGACGCGCAATTCGCCGGCGCTGACCAATGTGCGCTACTACGCGAACGGGCGCATGAACTGGAGCGAGGGGCAACCGAGTCTCGAGGCCCAGGGGCTCGATGCCGCCAGCGTCGAGTTGTCGGCCGACCTCGCCAGTCTGCCGGCCAAGCTCGCCGCGCTCGACTACTATCCGCCGCTGTTCCAGGCCGCTTTCGGCGACACCACGATCACCACCGATCGGATCGGCAAGGCGCTGGCGCAGTTCCAGCGGTCATTGATCAGCTATGGCGCGCGTCATGATCAGGCGCTGGCCGGCGGCGGTGCGCCGAACTGGGCCGGCGTGTTCACCGCGGCCGAGCTGCGCGGGATGGCCCTGTTCCGGCCGGTGCCGCTGGCCGAGCAGATCGCGCTGGGCATCGCCACCTCGGCCGCGGATCAGGTCAACAGCATGGGCTGCAACCTGTGCCATCAGACGGCGGCCCAGATCCTGACCGTGGCCGCGGGCGCGACGCCGATCACCAGCAATCCGGATGTGGTGGGGGTGGGGCCGCAGAACATCGGCCTGCCGTTGCAGACTTCGGATACCGGCGTCAACGGCACCGGCCGCTTCAAGGTGCCGTCGCTGCGCAACATCGCGCTCACGGCGCCTTATATGCATGATGGCCGCTTTGCCACGCTCGACCAGGTCATTCAGCACTACTCGAATGGTGTGATCGACACACCGCTGACCAGCGACCTGCTGCGGGTTGGTCAGAATCCGGGCGCGCCGGTGCGGCGCATTCCGCTGAGCCCGACCGACATCGAGGCGCTGAAGGCCTTTCTGGGTACGCTGACCGATCCGAACATTGCCAGCGATGCGCGATTCTCGGATCCGTTCGCACCCACGAACTGATGCGGGCAAGCCGCCGTCGAGCGCGGCGGCCGGGGCGAACGGAAACGGATGCCGGGCGCGCCGGGCAGCAGGCGGCGGTGACGCTCGTCAGGCCGCCACCTCGCTCGGTACCGCAGGTGCGGCGGCCAGCAACATGCGGGTGTAGTCGTCGCGTGGCGCGCTCATCACGGTTTCGGTGGGGCCGGTCTCGACGATCCGTCCGCGCCGCATCACGATGATGCGATCGCAGAGCAGCCGCACCACCTGCAGATCGTGGCTGACGAACAGGTAGGTCATGCCGAGCTCGGCCCGCAGGTCGGCCAGCAGGTTCAACACGATCGCCTGAATCGAGACATCCAGCGCCGCCGTGGGCTCGTCCAGGATCAGCAGCTCGGGCCGCCCGGCCAGCGCACGGGCGATTCCGACCCGCGCCTTCTGCCCCCCCGAGAGCTGGTGCGGCAGCCGATCGAGCAGCGTCAGCGGCAGGCCGACCTGCCTGGCGATCTCGGGCACGCGCGCTCGTGGATCATCATCGGTCAGCATCCGCACCGGTTCGGCGATCGCCTGGCGTGCGCTCTGGCGCGGGTCGAGGCTGTCGGTGGCATCCTGGAACACCATCTGGATCCGCGCCCGGCGCGGGTCGCCGGCGAAGCGTTTCGCGGGCACGGCACTGAGCAGCTCGCCATCGAGCCGGATCTCGCCGCTGTCCGGATCGGCCAGCCGGGCGATCAGGCCAGACACGGTCGATTTGCCGCTGCCTGACTCGCCGACCAGCCCGAGGGTTTCGCCGCGCCGGATCTCGAACGATACCGAGTCCACCGCGGTGACCGAACGCCGGCCCCGGCCGAAGGTCTTGCGCAGCTCGCGCACCGCCAGCAGCGTGTCGCCAAGCGGCGCGCGCCCGGGCATGCTGCGCGGGGGATGCATCAGTTCACCGATGGCGATGCCCGGGCGCGGCGTGGCGCGAATCAGGCGCTGCGTGTATGGGTGCGCAGGGCGTGTGAACAGCGTTGCCGGTGTGCCGGTCTCGACCACCTCGCCGTCCTTCATGACCACGATGTGTTGACAGAACTCGGCCGCCAGACCGAGATCGTGGGTGATCAGGATGCTCGCCATCTGTCGCTGCCGGGTGAGCTCGGCAAGCAGGTTCATGATCGCGCGCTGGGTCGTGACATCGAGCCCGGTGGTGGGTTCGTCGGCGATCAGCAGCTGCGGCCGGCAGGCGAGCGCGATCGCGATCAGCACGCGCTGACACATGCCACCCGACAACTCGAACGGATAGGCGTGGTAGCGCTGCTCGGGATCATGGATCTGCACTGCGCGCAGCGCGTCGATCGCCGCATGATGCGCCTGCTGACCGGCGCCGCGTGCGTGGCGGCGGATCGCATCCTCGATCTGATGACCGATCCTGCGCACCGGATTCAGCGCCGCGCGCGGGTTCTGAAAGATCATCGCGATTTCGCGTCCGCGGATCGTGCGCATCAGCGCTTCGTCGGCGCGCGTCAGGTCCTGACCATCGTAGAGAATGCGTCCGCTCTCGATCCGGCCGCCGGCATCCAGGATGCGCAGCACCGCATAGGACGAGACCGACTTGCCGGAGCCACTCTCGCCGACGATGCCCAGGGTCTGGCCGCGCCCGAGCGAGAAGCTCGCGCCACGCACCGCGGCCACCTCGCCACGGCGGGTGTCGAAACTCACCGCGAGATCATCGACCTGGAGCAGCATGCGGGCGACCTCAGCGGCGTTGACGGGGATCGACGATATCGCGCAGACCGTCCCCCAGCAGATTGAAGGTGAACACGGTGAGCATCAGTGCCAGCCCGGGAAAGAAGGCCAGCCACCATTCGCCGGAGATGATGAAGTTCGCACCCTCGGCGACCATGATCCCCCACTCGGCCGTGGGCGGGCGCACGCCCAGGCCGATGAATGACAGCCCGGCCGCATTCAGGATGGCCCAGCCCAGGTTCAGCGAGATCTGCACCATCAGCGCAGGCAGGATGTTCGGTAGCAGGTGGGTGGCGAGCACCCGGATGTCCGAGTTGCCCGCCAGACGCGCTGCCTGGGCAAAGCCTGCGTCGCGGCGGATCTGGATCTCTGCGCGGGCGACGCGCGCATAGAAGGGCAGGTTGATGATCGCGGTCGCGTAGACGATGTTTTCCACCGTATTGCCCAGCGCGGCGACGATCCCCATCGCCAGCACGAACAGCGGGAAGGCCATGATCGTGTCGATGATCCGGCCGACGATGCCGTCGAGCCAGCCGCCCCAGTAACCCGCGGCCGCGCCCATCAGCGCGCCCACCACACAGGACAAGGCCACCGCGGCCACCGAGATCGCCAGATCCAGACGCGTTGCCACGATGACACGTGAGAACACGTCGCGGCCGAGATTGTCGGTACCAAACCAATGACTGAACGAGGGCGGCTGCAGCGCCTGCGCGGTGTTCGAGGCCATCGGGTCATAGGGGGCGAGCCAGGGCGCGAGCGCTGCCACCAGCAGGATCAGGGCGAGCGCGGTGAATGCGCCGGCAGTGATCGGATTGCTCACCAGCACATGACTGGCATGGGTGAACAGCGTCTCCGGGGGCGCTGCCCCGGCGTCGGTGTCGATCGCGGAAGCGCTCATTGGCGGGTCCGTGGATCGACCAGCGTGTGCACGATGTCCACGAGCAGATTGAGCAACACGAACAGCACCGCCATCGCGAGCACGAAGCCCTGGACCGCGGCATAGTCCGAGACCACCAGCGCCTCGATCGCATACGAGCCGATGCCGGGCCATGAAAAGACCTTCTCGACCAGCACATTGGCGCCGAGCGTGAACGAGAACACCATCGACAAGGTGGTGATCACCGGCAGCAGCGCATTGCGCAACGCATAGCCGTAGACGATGCGCGTGCGGCTCAGGCCGGTGGCGCGCGCGGTGCGGATATAGTCAGATGAGAGTGCGGCGAGCATTGCGCCACGCGACATACGCGCGATCGGCGCCATTGTGAACAGCGCCAGCGTGATCGCCGGCAGTGTCAGTTGTCCGGCCGCACCGAGAGCGGTTTCCACATCACCGGCCAACGCGGCATCGATGACGAAGAATCCGGTCACCTCGGGCGGCGGCAGGTAGACGAAGTCCAGCCGCCCGATCGGTGATGGCGCCCAGCCCAGCAGGTAGTAGAAGACATAGACGAGCACCAGGCCGGTGAAAAAGGTGGGCAGCGACACGCCGGCGGTCACCAGGGCGCGGCAGGCGTGATCGATCAGGCTGCCCTGGCGGGTGGCCGCGGCCACGCCCAGCGGCAGCGCGATCAGGCACGACAGGGTCAGCGCCGCCAGTGTCAGCTCCAGCGAGGCCGGCAGCCGGCGGGTCAGCTCATCGAGCACTGGCTGGCCGGTGGACAGGCTCTGGCCAAGATCGCCCCGAAACAGGTCGGCCACGTAGCGGCCGAACTGCGTGGGCAGCGGTGCATCCAGACCCATCGCCGTGCGGATCTGGGCGATGGATTCGGGCGTGGCGGCCGGGCCCGCATAGTAGGCGGCCGGATCACCGGGCAGGGTGCGGGTCAGCAGGAAGCTGACCACGATCACCCCGATCAGTGCCGGCACCGCCTGCGCGATGCGGACCGCGACCAGTGCATAGCGAGCGGACACGGTTGCTCAGACGCGCTTGAGCGAGCGTGCGTCGAGCTGCCGATGAAACCAGAACTCGTAGTCCGTCGCGCCGTTCAGACCGACATTGAGTGCCGGCTGCCAGAGCGCGATCCGCGGCACCTCGTCCCAGGCGATCTCGATCATGCGCTTGATCTTCGGCGCATAGTCGGGATGGTCGGTGGCCAGGTGCAGGGTTTCGCTGGTCAGCTTCTCGATCTCCTCGTTGCGGTAGTTCGAGGCATTGAACAGGTGGCCGTCCTGGTAGGCCCAGAAGAAGTAGTAACACGGATAGTTGAGCCATCCGCCGAAGGTCTCCAGCGGCAGCGCCAGCCGCTTCTCGACGAGCGACGCAGTGCGCCAGCTGGCACCGGGGATCTTCTCGATCGTGGCCTTGATGCCCAGTCGGCCCAGGCTCTCCTGGATCAGCAGCGCGGTGGGCTCCATCCAGTCGGCCTGGGCCAGCGAGATCGACAACGGGACCTCGAAGCCCTTGCCGTATCCGGCCTGCTCGAGCAGTGCGGCGGACTTGTCGAGATCGGTCTTGTAGGGGAAGGGCTGCGGCCAGTCGATCGTGGCCGGCTTCGGGCCGGCGCCACCCCACATCGGCGCGCCGCGTCCGTAGGCGGCCGCCTCGAAGACCGCCTGGTAGGGCACGGCCCAGGCGATCGCCTGGCGCACGCGCTTGTCCTTGAACGGCTCGAACTTCAGGTTCGGGCACAGACAGTAGATGGCGTTCTCCACCGGTGTGGTGTTGATCGTCACGCCCGGTTTGGCCGACAACTCCTTGGCATCCTTGTTCGGCATGTTGAATGACATCTGGATGTCACCGCGCTCGAGCAGCGCGCGCCGTGTGGCGGTGCTGGGTACCTCGCGAACGATCACGCGTTTGACCGCCGGCGGCTTGCCGGACGTCCAGCCATCATTGCGCTCGTAGACCAGTTGCTGACCGGGGTCCCAGCGGATCACCTTGTACGCACCGGAGCCCGCCGGGGTCTTGTGCAGATACTCGGTGGCCCAGGGGTCCTTCTCCGTGGCATGCGCCCTGGCCAGCTTCGCGTTGATGATCATCGGCACCGGCACGGCCAGATCCGGCAGCGTGAGCTTGGATCGGCGCAGCAGATGGATACGAAAGGTCAGGTCGTCCACCACCTCGAACTGCTCGGGCTTTTCCAGTGAACCGGCCTTCATCTGCACGGTGGGAAATCCACCGACCGACACCGCCCGGTCGAACGACCACTTGACGTCGTGCGCGGTAATCGGCGAGCCGTCGTGAAAGCGACCATCGGCGCGCAGCTTGAAGGTCATGGTCATGCCGTCGTCGGAGGTCGTCCAGCTTTCGGCAATCTCGGGTTCGATGGTCTCGTAGTCGTATGACAGACCGCCGTCGGGCGTCTTCTTGGTACCAAAGCTGACCAACCGGTCGTAGACATTGACGGCCACCTGGTAGCTGGGCCGGTTGGTGCCGCTGCGGTGAATGTCCAGGCTGTTGATAGTCTGGCCCATGGCCACGACGAGCACGTCGCCGGTGGCGGCGGAAACCGGCAGCACCTTCAGAAAGGGCAGCACCGAGGCACCCAGGGCGCCGGCGCGCAACAGGTCGCGTCGACGCAGGTCCGGGACCATCGAGACGGAGGGCGGCAAGGCGGTCTGATCAGGCTTCATCTGGGTATCCTTGTGGTCGGGTGGGAGGTTGGAGAGCGCAAGGTCGGCGCGAGCCGCGACCCCCGACCGCGGGGCCCTGGCCGCATGCCATGTGCATCAAGGGCCGGCGGCGAGAAAGGCACGCCAGCCGCCGTAGGCAGTGACATCACGCGCGCCGATCAGTCCGTGCGGTTCGCAGATGAAGCCGGTCACCTGATGACCGCCGCGCAGCTGCAGGCGACCCAGCCCGAGTGGCGACGGCACGCCGGCGCGAAATTCACCGACGGCGGCGCGCGGCAGCGCCCAGACCTCGATCTCGATCGGCGCACCGCCGGCGTCGCGTACCAGACCCGGTCGCGCCGGCGGCCCGCCCGGCAGCGCATAGAGCCGGTACTCGGGCGCGGTCTGGGTGCGCAACAGGAAACGACCGCCGCGAGTGCTGAGTTCGCCGTTCAGGGGCATGCCCTGCATGTGCGCGCCGACCACGGCGAGCGCGAGCTCGTCCGCGGCTGGCGTCAGTGCCTCGACGGACGGTGACGGGTCCATGCGCGCCTCATCGCCGCTGGCGGGTGTCGCAGCGGTTGTGGTGCGCTCCAGTGGCCAGCCGGTGGCGCCCAGCGTGTCCGCGAATGCGTCTTGCAGGCGCGCAGCGAGCGCGGACGCCAGGCCGTCCTGACCGGCGCGCGCCAGTACGGTCACGCTCGCCGGTGGACGGCCGCGCGCCACGTTCTGCACCGGCACGGCGATGCCGCACAGATCGAGCAGATTGACAAAGTTCGTGTAGGTGCCGAGACGGTCGTTGCTGCGGACCGGATCGCGCTCATAGTCTTGCACCGTCAGCGGGCCGGGGATGCTCGGCACGCACAGCGCATCGAGACCGGCCATGGCATGCACGCAGGTGCGGGTCAGTTCCCTGAGGCGGTAGATATCGCGAAAGGCGTCGGTCGCACTGAGCGTCGTGGCGCGCTCGATGATCTGCCGGGTGACCGGGAAGATGGCCTGCGAATGCTCGTCCAGCAAGGCCGAGACCACGCTGTGCCGCTCCGCCACCCAGGCGCCGTGATAGAGCAGCGTGGCGATCGCCTGAAAAGGTTGCAGATCGATGCGCGTCAGACTCGCTCCGTCGTCGGCGAGTCTGTGCATTGCGTGTTCGAACGCAGTGCGATCGGCATCATTCAGCGGCGCGAGCGCGGTGTCGTCGGGCACACCGATGCGCGCCGGAAACGAGGCGGGCGGTTCGGGCAGCAGGCCGATCGCGCGTGAAAACGGATCTGCGTCGTCATAGCCCGCGCATGCGCGCAGCACACGCCTGGCATCGGCCACCGTGAGCGCGAAGATCGAGACTGTGTCCAGGGTGCGGCAGGCGGGCACGACGCCGCGGGCCGACAGCAGGCCGAGCGTGGGCTTCAGGCCCACCAGATTGTTGAGCGCGGCCGGCACGCGCCCGGATCCGGCGGTGTCGGTGCCCAGCGAGAAGCTCACCAGACCGTGCGCCACCGCGACCGCGGAGCCCGAACTCGAGCCACCGGGCACCCACTGCGCATCGAGCGCATTGCGCGGCACCGGGTAGGGTGTGCGCATGCCCACCAGGCCGGTCGCAAACTGATCGAGATTGGTCTTGCCGAGCACCAGGGCGCCGGCCGCGCGCAGGGCGCTCACCACGGCCGCATCCTCGGTGGGTTCGTAGGCGAACGCGGGGCAGGCCGCGGTGGTCGGCAGGCCGGCGACATCGATGTTGTCCTTGACCGCGAACGGCACGCCCCACAGGGTTTGGCGACCGGGTCGAATGCGCCCAGCGCATCGCACCGGGCCTGGACGGCCGCGAGATCGAAGCGCGCCAGGAAGATGCCCGGATCATTCACGCCGTCGATGCGCGCAAAGGCCTCGGCGATCACCGCGCGGGGGTCGATGCCCCTGCGGTAGGCGGCGTGCAGCGCAGGCACCGTGAACGGCAGGGCGGCCAGGTTCGCGCTCATCCGGCGTCTCCCGGGGCCGCGTCGACGAAGGCGATCGGCCGGCTCCAGATGATCAGCACCACACAGCCTTCGGGTGCGGTCACCACGTGACGCGAATCGGGATGATTGATGATCAGCGTGCCGGCGGGATAACGGCCACGGGTGTCGCACTGTTCGCCCTCGAGCACCAGGATCATCTCGGCACCGGTATGCTGATGCATCGGCACCCGGGCGCCCGGCGCATAGCGCAGGATGGCGGCCTGAGCGTTCTCGGCGGTCTCGCCGGTCTCTATGCGATGGATCTCGATGCCATCGCGAAACGCTTCGAATGAAAGATCTCGCCAGCCGCCTTCCAGCAGGCCGCGCAGGACGCTTGCCTCAGCCATGAATCGCCTCCAATACCTGCGCGGCGGTCGCGGTCCAGCCCACGATCGCTCCCTGCGCACGCACCATTTCGAGCGTGGCCTGCTTGAAGGCCGGGAAATAGCTCTCGGTGGCATCCTCCACCAGCAGACAATCGAATCCGCGGTCATTGGCCTCGCGCATCGTGGTCTGCACACAGACCTCGGTGGTCACGCCGGCGATCACCAGCTGGCCGATATCGGCATCGGCCAGCACCACCTCCAGTGGCGTGCGCGTGAACGCCCCCTTGCCGGGTTTGTCGATCACCGGTTCGCCGGGGCGCGGGGCCAGCTCGGGCACGATCTGCGCACCGGGTTCGCCCGCCACCAGCAGGCGGCCCATCGGGCCGGGGTCGCCGATGCGCAGCGCGGGCGTGCCGCGCAGGCGTTTGGCCGGCGGGCAGTCCGACAGATCGGCGCGATGACACTCGCGGGTGTGCACGATCGGCAGTCGCGCGCGCCGGAAGCCGTCGATCAATGCCGCCACCGTGGGCACGATCGCCTGCAGGGGGCCGACATCATTGCCCAGGCTCGCACCAAAACCACCGGGCTCGATGAAGTCGCGCTGCATGTCGATGACCAGTAGCGCAACCGCGCGCCGATCCAGTTCGAATGCAAAGGGTTGTGCGGCGATCGTGCTCAACTGACGCGCTCCTCGTGTCCCTGGCCGGCCATGTGTCGACCGATGGTCGCGAGGTCGGCCTGCGCCCGCGACGCCTGGTAGCTGAGCCGGCCCTCGCTCATGACGACGATGCGATCGGCCAGCGCCAGGATTTCGTCCAGGTCTTCGCTGATCAGCAGCACCGCGCAACCTTCGGCGCGGGCCGCCAGGATCTGATGTCGAATGTCGGCCGCGGCCGCGAAATCGAGCCCGAAGCAGGGGTTGGCCACGAGCAGCAGCGACACCCCGCCGCTGAGCTCGCGCGCCAGCACCGCGCGCTGCACATTGCCGCCGGAGAGCGAGGCGATCGGGCTGTCGATGCCGGTGGTCTTGATCCGGTAGCGATCGACCAGCCGGCGCGCACGCGCACGCATCCGATGGCGCGAGAGCCAGAAGCGTCGCTCACCCCGATCATCCAGATCGAAGTCGCGAAAGGCCAGGTTCTCGCCGACGCTCATCGTCGGCGCGCAGGCATTGGCCAGCGGTTCCTCGGGCACGCAGCGGATCCGGTGGCGGCGCACCTGCTCGCGGCTGGCCCGAAATGGTTCACCGCCGACCTCGATGTGACCGGCCCGTGCGAAGCGCTGGCCGGTGAGCAACTCCATCAATTCGGTCTGGCCGTTGCCGGACACGCCGGCCACGCCGACGATCTCGCCGCCGCGCACCTCGAGACTGTCGATCATGATCGGCTGCAGGCCCGAGCGGTCCTCGGCGCGCAGATCGTGAATCGCCAGCATCGGTACCGTGGCCGTGCCGGGCGCATCATCGCGGTTCACCGGCGGTACGCCGCTTTCCTCGCCGACCATCATCGTGGTCAGTTCGGCCACGCCAAGCTCGCCGACCCGGCCTGCGCCCACGCGTCGCCCCCGGCGCAAGACGGTCACTTCGTCGGCGAACGCGGTGACCTCACGGAACTTGTGGGTGATCATCAACACCGTGATCCGGCCGTCGCGGGTCATCTGGCGGATCAGGCCCAGCACCTCGTCGGCCTCGTCGGGCGTCATCACCGAGGTCGGCTCATCGAGCACCAGGAAGCGGCGGCCCAGATAGAGCTGCTTGAGTATCTCCAGCTTCTGCTTCTCGCCGGCCGCGAGATGCGCGGCCGGGATATCCAGCGGCACGCGAAACGGCATCTGCGCGAGAAACGCCTCCATCGCGGCGCGCTCCCGCGCCCAGTCGATGATGCCCGGAACCTCCTCGCGGCTGATCAGCAGATTTTCCGCGCCGGTCAGCGATGGCGCGAGCGTGAAGTGCTGGTAGACCATGCCCAGGCCGAGCAGGTGGGCCGCGCGCGGATCGGCAATCTCGCGCTCCCGATCATCGACGATGATGCCGCCCGCGCTCGGCCGGTAGAAGCCCATCAGACACTTGACCAGGGTGGACTTGCCGGCGCCGTTCTCGCCCAGCAGCGCATGGAAGCTGCCGGCACGCACGCGCATCGAGACATCGTCGAGCGCGAGCAGCGGGCCAAAGCGCATGCTCATGCCGACGATCTCGATGTCGATCGCCTGCGCATCGGCCGGGCCGGGCATGTTCATGGCAGCTCGGCAACGAAGCGGGCACTGTCCGAAACCGTGCCGAACACACCGCCCTGCATCTTGATCATCTGGATCGCGGCCTCGTGGTTGCCGGGATCGGTCGCGCCGCAGCAGTCGGACAGCAACAGGCACTCGAAGCCGCGGTCATTGGCCTCGCGCATCGTGGTGTGCACGCACACATCGGTGGTGATCCCGGTGAGCACCAGATTGCAGATGCCGCGGGTGCGCAGGATCAGCTCGAGATCGGTGGCGCAGAAGCTGCCCTTGCCGGGCTTGTCGATGATGATCTCGCCCGGCAGCGGTGCGAGTTCGTCGATGATCTCCCAGCCGGGCTCGCCGCGCACCAGGATCCGCCCGCAGGGCCCGGCATCGCCGATACCGGCACCGATGCGCTGCGAGCGCCAGCGCTTGTTCGCCGGCAGATCGGACAGGTCGGGGCGGTGGCCCTCGCGGGTGTGGATGATCCAGTAGCCGCGGGCGCGCATCGCCTCCAGCACCGCCCGGATCGGCTCGATCGGTGCGCGGGTCAGGCTCAGGTCATAGCCCATCGTGTCCACATAGCCGCCGCGGCCGCAGAAATCGGTCTGCATATCGATCACGATCAGCGCGGTGTTGGCCGGCGCGAGTGCGCCATCGAACGGCCACGGATAGGGGTCGGCGGTGATCATGCTCATGCTCATGCTGCTTTTCCTTGCAGGCCCGGGGCGTATTGGCGGTCGGGTTTGTCGAAACCGCAGGAGCTGCCGTCGGTGATCTGCACCCGGTCTTCCCACGGCAGGCGATAGCGCCCGGCAACGAGGTCGCGCATATAGGTGTAGGGGCAATCGCCGGCGCCGCCGGCCACCGCGGTGAAGCCGCGATGACCAAGCTGATAGATGTTGTTCTCCACGCCCCAGTGCTCGCGCGCCTCGCGAACCAGATCGGGGCGGACCTCGGCGGTGATGATTTCGTCCGGGCGGCCGCTGGCGCCGTGGGCGAGAATCGCGCCGTCGAAGTTCACGATCATGCCTTCGCCCATGCTGTCGAACGTGCCATCGCTGCCGCACATGCAGACATTGGCCGTGACCATCAGATTGCAAAAAGCGTTGGCCTGGTTGGTGAACCGCCAGCTCTCGCGGATCGGTGCGGTGTAGCCGGCGGTGCGCAGCATGATCTCTGCGCCCTTGTAGGCGCACTCGCGCGCCATCTCCGGAAACATGCCGTCATGGCAGATGATCAGCGCGAGCTTGCAGCCGCGCGGGCCCTCGATCACCGGGATGCCGATGTCCCCCGGCTCCCAGGGTTCAACCGGCACCCATGGATGCAGCTTGCGGTAGTACAGCCGCAACTCGCCGGTGTCGTCGATGATCAGCCCGCTGTTGTACGGGTTGCCGTCAGGATTGGCCTCCATGATCGAGAAGCAGCCCCAGATCGCATGTTCGCGACAGGCTCTCTTGAACGCGGCCACCTCGGGGCCATCGAGCGAGCACATGATGGCCGGGTCGGTGTTCATGCTCAGCCCGTGCAATGCGTACTCGGGAAACACCACCAGATCCATGCCGCCGAGATTGCGCCGCGCCTTGCCCACCAGTGCCACGATGCGCTCGGTCTGCGCGGCCAGCTGGGCGGGCGTCTCGACCACCGGCAGCTGCAGCTGCACCAGGCCGATCACGACCCCGTTGGGGGATTTGTTCAGGCCGCCGAGTCCGTTCATGGGCATCGTCCGATCTCCAGGAGGTGGTTGGGGGTGCGATCAACGGGTGATGCGCAGCTCGCCCGGTGCACCGGCCAGCGCGCGGGTCGGCGAGCTGGTCATCACGAGCAGGGCCAGGGTCAGCACGAAGGGGGCGGCATACCAGAGGTAGTAGCCGCTGCTGATGCCGACCGACTGCAGCGCCGGTCCGAGCGCACCGGCGCCGCCGAACAACAGGGCCGCGTAGAAGCAGTGCAGTGGCCGCCAGCGCGCGAAGATCACCAGGGCCACGGCCATCAAACCCTGACCGGACGAGATGCCTTCGTTCCAGCTGCCCGGATAGGCGAGCGACAGATAGGCGCCACCGATGCCGGCCAGCGCGCCGCCGGTGGCGGTTGCGGCGGCGCGCACGCCGGCCGGGCTGAGCCCGAGCGCACGTGCCGCATCGGTGCTGTCGCCGACCACACGCACGGTCAGGCCGAGCCGGGTCGAGCGAAACATCCAGGTCATCAGCAGCGCCAGGATCGCGCCGACGATGAACAAGACATTCACCTGCAGCGCCGCCTGGATCTGCGGCGAATCGGACCAGGCTCCGAGCGGGATCGATGGCAGATCGGGTGCCTGCGGCTGTATGTACGGTTTGCCGAAGAAGAACGCCAGGCCGACACCGAGCAACATCAGCGCGATGCCGATCGCGATATCGTTCACGCGCGGCAGCTGGCAACACCAGGCGTGCACCAGGCCGAAGGCCATGCCCGCGAACGCGGCGGCCGTGACGCCGGCCCAGGGCGAGCCGGTCTCGTAGGCAAAGCCATAGCCGGCCATCGCGCCGAACACCAGCGTGCCCTCCAGGCCCAGATTGATTCGCCCGGAGCGCTCGGTCAGGCACTCGCCGAGGCTGACGAAGATGAATGGTGTGGACACGCGGATCGCGCCCGCCAGGATCGCCAGCGGCACGCCCCACCAACCGAGTTCGGTGCCGGTCATGCGCGCCACCGCTGCGGCGAGAAGATCTTGAAGCGTCCGTAGAGTGTTTCGCTGACCAGGATCGCCACGAACACGATGCCCTGCATCACCAGCACCGTGGCGTCAGGCAGCGCCATGCGCCGTTGCACCAGACCACTGGCCGCCTCGAATGCCGCCAACAGCACCGCCACCGGAATGATCGCGAGCGGATTGTGCTGGGCGATGAATGCGATCAGGATGCCGGTATAGCCATAGCCGGCATTGAGCGAGGCATTGGCCGCTCCGTGCACCGCGGCGACCTCGATCATCCCGGCCAGGCCCGCGCAGGCGCCGGCCGCGAACGTGAAGCCGAGCGTCAGTGCGCCCACCGGCAGTGCCTGGATCCGCGCCGCGCGCGCATTGCCGCCGACCACGCGCGCGCTAAAGCCGATGCGGGTGCGCTCGAGCACGATCCAGGCGAGCACACAGGCGACGATGCCGATGATCAGGCCCCAGTGCACATCGAGATCCGGCAATGTGCCCAGTCGATGGGCGGCATCGATGGGCGCGGTCGAGGGCTTGTTCAGGCTGCCCGGGTCACGCAATGGCCCCTCGACGAAGTGATTGAGCAGCGCGATCGCGATATAGGCCATCAGCAGGCTGGCGATGGTTTCATTGACCCCGCGCCGGTGACGCATCGCGCCCACCGCGCCGATCCAGAGTCCGCCTGCGAGCATGCCGGCCAGGGCCATCATGCCGATGCCGGCCAGCGCGCCGGTGCCGCTCATCGCCACGCCGGCCGCACCTGCGGCCAGCCCGCCGAGAACGAATGCGCCTTCGCCGCCGATCACCACCAGGCCCAGGCGCGCGGGCAGGGCCACGCAGAGCGCGGCCAGCAACAGGGGCGCGGTGCGCGAGAGCGTGTTCTCCCAAGAGAACTTGGTGCCGAAGCCCGCCTTGAACACGAGCGCATAGAACTCGGCGGGTGACTTGCCCAGGGCGAGCAGAAACAGCGAGAACACGGCCAGCCCGACGATCAATGCGCCCACCGGGATCGCGATGCGCTCGCTGCGACGCGCGAGCGTCGGCAGCCAGCCGGTGGCGGCTGCCGGGGCGCCCGCGATCGCAGGGATCATGTCGCCGGTCGTGGTCGAGAGGGCCATGGGAGTGTCGCTGCGCCGATCAGGAGGTCGATCCGATCACGCCCTCGACCAGGTAGTTCATCTTCTCGAGTTCGACATCGGTCTCGACGAACGCCTGACCGGCCGCGGCCACGGTCTTGCCCGTGTTGTCCTTGAGCGGCCCTTTGATGACCGCGAAGCCGCCCTTCATGATCTCGGCCCGGGTGGCCTCGAACTGCTTGCGCGCGCCCTCGCTGACGGCCGGGCCGAGCGGGCTCATCTTGACGAAGCCCTCGGCCAGCCCGCCGCGCACGAAGTTGTCGATCGGCTTTCCGTCGAGCGTGGCCTGCACCATATCCTGATAGACCTTGGCCCAGTTCCACTCTGCGCCGGTCAGGTATTTATCCGGCGCCAAGGGTGACTGATTGGCGTGATAGCCGCAGACATAGGCGCCGCGCCCGGCCGCGGTCTCGACCACCACCTTCGGGCCGTCGACATGGCAGGTGATCACATCGGCGCCCTGATCGGCCAGAGCGTTGGTGGCTTCCGCTTCCTTCACGGCCAGTGACCATTCGCCGGTGAAGATCACCTGGCAGGTGATCGAGGGATCGACGGTGCGCGCGCCGAGCAGGAAGGAGTTGATGTTCAGCAGCACCTGCGGAATCGGCTTGGCAGCGACGAAGCCGATGCGCTTGGACTTCGTCATGTGACCGGCGACGATGCCGTTCAGATACTGGCCCATGCCGATATAGCCGAAGTAGGAGCCGACATTCTTCGGATGCTTGTCGGCCGACCACAGGCCGCCGCAATGCTCGAAGCGCAGCTTCGGGTACTTGGGCGCCACGGCCAGGATGTGGGGGTCGAAGTACCCGAACGAGGTGGGGAACAGCAGCGAGGCGCCATCGAGCGCGATCATGCTCTGCATGGTCTTTTGCACATCGACGGTCTCGGCGACGTTCTCCTCCTCGATCACCGTGACGCCGCTCATCTTCTTGACCGCCGCCGCGCCCTCGGCGTGCGCCTGGTTGTAGCCATAGTCGTCCTTCGGGCCGACGTAGATGAAGCCGACGGTCAGCGAGGCGGCATGGGCGAGCCGCCAGGGCAGGGCGCTGGCGAGCGCGGCCGAGCTGCCAAGCTGGACGAGTCGGCGACGGGTGGGGTCGATACGGGCGTGAGTCATGGATTCCTCGAGCGAGCGGACGGCCATCTGGTGGCCGGTGGGTCCTGGCCGGGGGATCGGGCCGGGTTTCGGAGAGGCTCGATCAACCCCTTGCCGCGCATCCTATGGAGGAAAACCGATTCGGTCTGCTGCTAAGATTTCATCGGACCGTTGCAAAATTTGCATCAGTCAGAATTCGCCTCCCGGTGCCGGCCAGGCAAGATCCGGATGCCGTCCACGCTGACCATCGGAAGCCCCATGCGGCACATGCAATCCCTGCGGTTCGTCGATGCGATCGCCCGGGCCGGCTCCATACGTGGTGCGGCCGAGTCGCTCGCGATCACGCCCTCGGCCCTGAACCGGCGCATCCTGGCGCTCGAGGAGGAGCTCGGCGTGCCGATCTTCGAGCGGCTGGCGCGCGGCGTGCGCCTGAGCACCGCCGGCGAAATGCTGATCCAGATGATCCGCTCGCATGTGTCGGACATCGAGCGGCTGCGCTCCCAGATCGCCGATCTCTCCGGCGTGCGCCGCGGCCATGTCGCGATCGCCTGCAGCCAGGCGCTGCTGCCGCATTTTCTGCCCGAGCAGATCGCCGACTATCGCCGCGAGCATCCGGGCGTGACCTTCGGCGTCTATCTGCGCGATCGCGCCGCCGCCGAACAGGCGCTGCTCGATCACTCGGCCGACCTGGCCCTGGTATTCGAGCCCGTGCGGATGGCCGATTTCCAGACCCTGCATACGGTGCGCCAGCAGGTGCATGCGGTGATGGCGGCCGATCATCCGCTCGCCGCTCGTGACAGCCTGCGGCTGCGCGATTGCCTGAGCTTTCCGATCGCGCTGCCCACGGCCCGCTATGGCGTGCGTCATCTGCTCGAGACCGCGGTCAAGCGCACCTCGCTCGATCTCAGCCCGGTGGTGGAATCCGACAGCTTCGAGTTCCTGCGCAACTATGCGCTGAACGAGCCCCTGATCTCGTTCCAGATTCCGATCGGCTTGTCGGTGCAGGGGCCGCCCGGTGGTTACGTCGCGCGCCCGATCGATGCCCGCGACGCGCCGGCAGGTTCGCTGTACTTCGGCCAGCTACGCAGCCGTACGCTGCCCGTGGCCGGCGCGCGCTTTGCCGACCGTCTGATCTCGGTGCTGCAGCAGCGTTTCGAATGATCATGCGCGTCGTCGATGCCACACGCACGTCGGTTTCCGCGTGCTGATTCGCAGCTCTGCTAGTCTCGCCCGGTGTCCCAGTTCGTCGGCGGGTGGGCTCATGGTCGGGCCGCGGCGCGACCCATCAACCGGCGCCCCGAATGAGGAAGATTGCAATGCGCTTCATGGTGGTTGGTGCCGGTGGTGTCGGTGCCTATTTCGGTGGACGGCTGGCCGAGGCCGGTCACGATGTGACCTTCATCGCGCGTGGCGCCACCCTGGAGGCGCTGCGCAGCCAAGGCCTGCGCGTGGACAGCATCGATGGTGACTTCCGCATTTCGCCGGCGCAGGCGGCCAATGACCCGGCCACGGTGGGCGCGGTCGATGCGGTGCTGGTCTGTGTCAAGGCCTGGCAGGTGCCCGATGCGGCGCGGGCGCTCCGCCCGATCGTCACGCCCGACACCGCCGTGGTTCCGCTGCAGAACGGCATCGATGCACCGCAGCGCCTGATCGATGTTCTTGGGCGCGAACCCGTGCTCGGCGGGCTTTGCGGTGTGCACGCGGCCGACGCGAGCCCGGCTACATCGTCCATGATGCCGCCCAGCCCCGGGTCAGCTTCGGCGAGCTCGATGGTTCGCGCAGCCCGCGCGTCGAGCGTCTGCTCGAGGCCTTCGGCAAGGCAAAGGGCATCAGCGCCGATGTGCCGGAGAACATCGTCTCGGCAATGTGGGCCAAGTTCCTGTTGATCACCGCGTTCAGCGGCATTGGTTCGATCACCCGGGTGCCGATCGGCGAGTTTCGTCGCGAGGGCGGTTCGCGCGAGCTGCTGCGCCGCGTGATGGAGGAGATTGCAGGCTCGCCCGGGCCCGCGGCGTGGTGCTGGCCGATGACATCGTCGCGCGCACGCTTGCCGGCTTCGACAAGGTCGATCCTGGCTCCACCGCATCGATGCAGCGCGACATCATGGCCGGGCGGCCATCCGAGCTCGATGATCAGACCGGCGCGGTGGTGCGCATCGGCCAAGAGCTGGGCGTGGCCACGCCGGTGAACCGCTTCATCTACGACTGCCTGCTGCCCCAGGAGCGGCTCGCCCGCGCGTCCGCTTGAGAGCGCATTGCGGCCTTGGCCCGCGCAGGCGGCGTTTTCTGCGTCCCGCCTGGGCCGCTTACGGCCGATAGCCGAATCCCGGGCGGCCGCCGCCGCGATGCGGGGCGGCCATCTCGGCAAACTCGCAGAGCCGTGCGCGGGTGTCGCGCGGATCGATGATCTCCTCGATCCCGAAGGCCTCCGCGGTGCGGATCGGCGACTGGTATTTCGCGAGCCTGGCCTCGATCTCCGCGCGTGTGCGCTGCGGATCATCCGAGGCCTCTATTTCGCGTCGATAGGCGGCCTGCACGCCGCCGGCGATAGGCAGCGAGCCCCATTGCGCCGACGGCCAGGCATAGCGGGTGAACAAGGCCGAACCATTGCGCTGGGTGAGCGCGGCCATCCCGAAGGCCTTACGGATCATGATCGCGCACCACGGTGTGCGGTTCTGACGGATCGCCACCAGCGCCTGGCTGCCCGCGCGCATGATGCCCGAGCGCTCGGCCTGCGTTCCGATCAGAAAGCCCGGGATGTCGACGAAGTGCACGACCGGCAGATGGAATGTCTGAGCCAGATCGGTCAGGCGGATTGCCTTGCGACAGGCGTCCGCGGTCCAGGCGCCGCCGTAGTGATAGGGATCGCTGGCGAGCACGGCGACCGGCCAGCCATCGAGCCGGGCCAGGCCCGTGAGCACCGACTTTCCCCAGCCGCGCCCGATCTCGAACAGGCTGCCGGTGTCGAAGACCGCCTCGAGGATCGGGCGGATCTTGTAGACCCTGCGTTCATTGCGCGGAATGGCCTCGATCAGCTGCGGCTCGCGGCGGTCGGCCGGGTCTTCGCAGGGTGCCCTGGGCGGCGTGTCATGCACCGACGGCGGCAGATAGGACAGGAAGCGGCGTGCGCGCGCAAACGCGTCGGGCTCGGTCTCGACGACATCGTCGATCGTGCCATTGGCCGCATGCATGGCCGCACCGCCAAGGGTTTCCTTGTCGACATCCTCTCCGGCGCGCGCCACCACCGGCGGGCCGGCCGCGAACAATGCGCGCTGCCCCGGACCATCATCGAGTAGTGGCTGGCGCACACCCGCGCGGCGCCCATGCCGGCGACCGAACCGAGGCCGAGCGCCACCACCGGCACCTCGGACAGGGCATCGGCCATCGTGGTGAACTGCGGAACATCGGGCAGATAGGTTCGGCCGAGGTTTCCAGGTGCTTGACCGAGCCGCCACCGCCGGTGCCGTCGACCAGCCGCACCAGCGGCAGCCGCCAGCGCTGGGCGAAGGTTTCGGCGAACACAAATTTGTCGCGCAGGCCACCATCGTTGGCGCCTCCGCGTACCGTGAAATCATCGCCGGTGATGAAGACGCGCCGGCCCTCGATGCGTGCCAGCCCGCAGACCAGGTTGGTCGGCAGCAGTTCGCGCAGCTCGCCCGCCGCATCGTATTCGGGCACACCGGTGATCGATCCGAACTCCTGGAACGAGCCGGCATCGACCAGCGCATCGATGCGTTCGCGCACCGTCATCCTGCCATTGGCGCGGTGTCGGGCCACCCGCTCGGCACCACCGAGTTCGGCGGCCATCGCGCGGCGTCGGGCAATCTCGTCGAGTTCGGGCTGCCAGCTCATCATCTCTCCTCGCCGCGTCGCGGCTCATCGCACCAGAGCACCGTCGTGGGCCCGTGAGGCATACCGTCGGCCCGCCTGAATCGGGTCGCCGCTTATCATACGAAACGGCCGCCTGGCCCGACGCGCAGGTCTGCGCACACCCGCGGCCCCAGCTTCCGGTACGCGCGCAATGCGCCGCCGGTAGCCTCGTTGCCTTCAGAGGAGTCCGCCGTGCCTAATTTCGCCGCCAATCTGTCGATGATGTATTCGGAGTGGCCGTTCCTGGAACGCTATGGGGCGGCGGCCGAAGACGGTTTCGCCGGTGTCGAATGTCTGTTCCCTTACGAGGCACCGGCCGACGAGGTGGCCTCGGCCGCACGAACCGCAGGCGTGGCCCAGGTGTTGTTCAATTCGCCCCCGGGCGACTGGGCGGCCGGCGAGAAGGGCCTGGCCAGCCTGCCGGGGCGCGAGGTCGAGTTTCAACAGGGTGTGGACAAAGCGATCGAGTACGCGCGCGCGCTCGGGTGCCCGAACATCCACCTGATGGCCGGGCTGGTCGGCCCGGGCGGTGATCGTGATGCCCACCGGCGGACCTATGTCGCGAATCTGCGCAGCGCGGCGCGTCGCCTGGCCCAGGAAGGCCTGAACGCGCTGATCGAGCCGATCAACCCGCGCGACATCCCGGGCTTCTTCCTGAACCGCCAGGATGATGCGCACCAGATCATTGCCGAGGTCGGTGAGGCCAATCTGCTGGTGCAGATGGATCTCTATCACTGTCAGATCGTCGAGGGCGACCTCGCCATGAAGATCCGCGCCGGCATCGGACGCGTCGGTCATTTCCAGATCGCCGGTGTGCCGCAGCGCCATGAGCCGGATCTGGGCGAGCTCAACTACCCTTATCTGTTCGATCTGATCGACGAACTGGGGTTCCAGGGCTGGATCGGCTGTGAGTACCGTCCGGCCAGGGGCACGCGCGAGGGCCTGGGCTGGCTCGGCCGCTACCGTGGCGCGCGCGCGGGCGGCTGAGCCCGGTCCCCGCGGATCGCGGCCTGCCATGGTCGATCGCGGCCCATGACCAGGAATCGGGGCCTGCGTCCCTCCGCCGCCGCTTTCGGGCAAAATGGCGGGTTTTTCCCATGACGACGGGTGAGAACATGAGCGCTGGCCTGCTCGAATCGCAGATCGAATCGCTGCCGCTTATCGCACGCGGCAAGGTGCGCGACATCTATGCGCTTGGCGATGACCGCCTGCTCCTGGTGGCCACCGATCGCTTGTCGGCGTTCGATGTCATCATGGCCGAGCCGATTCCGCACAAAGGCGAGATTCTCACGCGCATGGCGTTGTTCTGGTTCGCCAGGCTGCGCGGAATCGTGCCCGATCATCTCACTGGCACCGATCCCGAGACCGTGGTCGCAGAGCATGAGCGTGATCAGGTGCGGGGCAGGGCGATGGTCGTGAAGCGTTTGCGGGCCCTGCCGGTGGAGGCCGTGGTGCGCGGCTACCTGATCGGTTCGGGCTGGGCCGATTATCAACGCGAGGGTGCGGTTTGCGGCGTGGCCCTGCCGGCCGGCCTGCGCCAGGCGGACAAACTCCCCGAGGCGATCTTCACGCCGGCCACCAAGGCCGAGTTCGGCGCGCACGACGAAAACATCTCGTTCGAGCGCATGGCCGACACCATCGGCGCGACGCTGGCCGGGCAGGTGCGCGAGGCCAGCCTCGCGCTCTATGGGCGTGCCTCGGCATATGCGCGCGAGCGCGGCATCATCATCGCCGACACCAAGTTCGAGTTCGGCCTCGATGACCAGGACCGGCTGGTCCTGATGGACGAGGTGCTGACGCCGGATTCGTCGCGCTTCTGGCCGGCCGCGCAGTGGGCACCGGGCGGTTCGCCGCCGTCGTTCGACAAGCAGTTCGTGCGCGACTATCTCGAGACCGTGCCCGGCTGGAACAAGTCGCCGCCGCCTCCGCCGTTGCCGGCCGAGGTCATCGAGCGTACCGCCGAGAAGTATCGCGAGGCCCTGCGCCTGCTGACCGGAGAGCAGGCATGAGCGGGCCGGCGCCACAAGCCTCGCCGAAGATCGGCATCGTGATGGGCTCGGACAGCGACTGGGACGTGATGCGCGAGGCGGCCGAGGTCCTGGCGGAGTTCGGCGTCGCTCATGAGTGCAAAGTGGTGTCGGCGCATCGCATGCCCGATCAGATGTTCGAATATGCGGAGCAGGCCCGGGCTCGCGGCCTGCGGGCGATCATTGCCGGCGCCGGCGGTGCTGCCCACCTGCCGGGCATGCTGGCGGCCAAGACCACGGTGCCGGTGCTCGGCGTGCCGGTGCCCTCGCGTCATCTGCAGGGGCAGGACTCCCTGCTCTCGATCGTGCAGATGCCGCGCGGCGTGCCGGTTGCCACCTTCGCAATCGGCGCTGCCGGCGCGGCCAACGCGGGGCTTTTCTCGGTGGCGATGCTGGCCGCCGATGATCCGGACCTGGCCGCGCGGCTCAATGACTACCGTGCCAGGCAGACCGCTCGTGCGCAAGCCATGCAGGTGGGTCTAGACTGAGCCCTGCCGCTGCCTCGCAGCGCATCGAGCGAGCGGGCATCATCCGCCGCGTCGCGCCCATGAATCCGCGTATCCCCAGGGGCCGTCCATGAAGCAATCCGCACATCCTCTTCCTCCGGGCTCCTGGCTCGGCCTGCTCGGCGGTGGCCAGCTCGGGCGCATGTTCTGCATGGCCGCGCAAAGCATGGGTTTCAAGGTCTGCGTGCTGGATCCGGCCGACGACGGCCCGGCCGCATCGGTGGCAGATCGGCATATCAAGGGCGAATATCTCGACCAGAACGCACTGCGCCAACTGGCCGAACTCTGCGCTGCCTGTACGACGGAGTTCGAGAACGTGCCCGCCAGTTCGCTTGCCTTCCTGCGTGAGAAGTGCATCGTGAGCCCCGCGCCCGAGGCGGTCTCGATCGCCCAGGACCGGGCCCGCGAGAAGGCCTTCGCCCTGGAGTGCGGTCTGCCCACCGCGCCTTATGCGGCGATCGCCTCTCGCTCGGACATCGCCGATCTGGATGACGCGCTGTTCCCGGGCATTCTGAAGGTGGCTCGGCTGGGCTATGACGGCAAGGGTCAGGCCGATGTCCATGACAAGGCTGCGCTCACCGAGGCCTTCCTGCAGTTTGGCGGCGTGCCGTGCGTGCTCGAAAAGCGTCTCGCGCTGGCGCGCGAACTCTCTGTGGTGGTGGCCCGGTCATTCGATGGTGAAACCGCTGCCTATCCGGTGGCCGAGAATGTCCATCGCAACGGTATTCTGGCGCGCTCGAGCATTCCGGCGCGCATCGATCCGGCACTGGCATTGCATGCCACGGAGGCCACGGTGCGCATCGCACACACGCTGGAATACGTGGGTGTCCTGTGCGTCGAGTATTTCGTGCTCGACGATGGCAGCCTGCTGGTCAACGAGATGGCCCCCCGGCCGCACAACTCGGGTCATTACTCGATCGATGCCTGCCTGACCAGCCAGTTCGAGCAACAGGCCCGCATCCTGGCCGGCTGGCCGCTGGGCGGGGTGATTCAGCACGAGCCCGCCGTGATGCTGAATCTGCTCGGTGATCTCTGGTTCGATGCCGAAGGCGCCGGCCCGCAGGAACCGAGCTGGACCCGCATCGTGCGTCATGCACGCGCCAAGCTTCATCTTTACGGCAAGAGCGAATCGCGTCCGGGGCGCAAGATGGGCCATGTCACGGTGCTTGGCGATTCACTCGACCAGGCCAGCGGCCTTGCCGATCGCATCGAGCGCGAGTTGCGCGGCGGCGAATGAGCGAGGAGTCCGTCCGTTCCGGCGGCCCGGGTCGCGCGTGCATGGGTCAGGCGCACGGGCCGGCAGCGTCCCGCGTGGCCGGCTCATGAACGCGGATGGCGCAGCACCCGCACCTGGACCACGGCTCGTGCATGCCCGTGGATGACGCCGCGCTGAGCCGGGCGGTCGAGGCGCTGCTCGCCGGGCGGCTGATCGGTCTGCCCACCGAAACCGTCTACGGCCTGGCGGGCGATGCGGGCAATGAACAGGCGGTGGCCGCGATCTATCGGGCCAAGGGGCGGCCCACCGATCACCCGTTGATCGTGCATGTCTCGGGCCCGCAGGCGGCGGTGCGCTGGGCCGATGTCGATGACGATGCGCGCGCGTTGATGCATGCCTTCTGGCCCGGGCCGCTCACCTTGATCCTGGTCCGTCGTGCGGATGCTCCACCATTTGCCTGTGCCGGCCAGCGGACCGTTGGCCTGCGTTGCCCGTCGCATCCGGTGGCCCATCGTCTGCTGCGCGCATTCGAGCAGGCCGGCGGCCTCGGTGTTGCGGCACCGTCCGCCAATCGCTTCGGGCGCATCAGCCCGACCTCGGCGGCCGATGTCCGCGCCGAACTCGGCGATGCGCTCGCCGAGGTGCTCGAGGGCGGCAACGCACAGATCGGTCTGGAATCCACGATCGTCGATCTCACCGGCGAAACGCCCCGCGTACGCCGCCCGGGCGCGATCACGCCCGAGGCAATCGCGGCCGTGCTCGGGCGCCCGGTCGAGCGTGCCTGGCTGAACCAGCTGGCCGAGCGCAGTGCGCCATCGGTTTCCGGGTCGCTGGCCGCGCACTATGCGCCGGCGACGCCGATGCGGCTGCTTGGCGCCCAGGCGCTTGCCGAGGCCGTTGCCGGCATGCCGGCGCACGAGATCGCGGTCTGGTCGCCCACCCGGCCTCGGTGCGAGGGCCTTTGTCTCTGGTTGCCCTGGCCCGAAGATCCGGTGGTGTTCGGGCGCGGGCTCTATGCGAGCCTGCGTGCGCTCGATGCCAGCGGCGCGCGTCTGATCCTGGTGCAGGAGCCGCCCGACGAGCCGGCCTGGGAGGCGGTACGCGATCGGCTCGGCCGGGCCGCGGTGGGTTCACAGCAGGCCTGAGCGGCAGCCAGCAGCCAGCAGCCAGCAGCCAGCAGCAGTTCCGCGTCAGTGAATTACCCCTGTCAATCGCTGCCCGGAAGCGCAAGGCGCGCCACGAAGGCCGCGATCCTCGCGATCACCGCGTCCGGACGATCGACATGCGGGCTGTGCCCGCAGGCGGAAATCTTCATCAGATCCGTGCCGGCATGGAGTTCGCGAATCCGCTCGATCTGACGCATCGTGCCGTACTGGTCATCCCAACCCTGAATCGCGAGCAAGGGGCGGTTGATGCGTGCGACCTCGCTCTCGATATTCCATTGTGCAAAGCGCGGTTCCAGCCAGGCGCCGCTCCAGGCACGGAAGGTTCGTTCACCGTCGCGATGATGACGGGCCAGCGCGCGTGCCAGACGTGAATCCGGGCGCCAGTCGCGCGCAAGCGCCGCGATGGAGTCCGTGCAGATCGGCTCGACGAACAGATGCGGCGCCAGCAGCGCTGCACCCAGCAGGGCTGCGGGACGCCGGCTTGCATGAATCAGCGCGATCGATGCGCCGTCGCTGTGCCCGATCAGCACATAGGGGCCCGGGCAGCGCCCGCTCAACACCGAAACCAGCTCGTCGTCGGCCGCCCGGTGCATGAAATCGGGTTCCAGCGGCGCAGCGAACAGCGCCGAGCGGCCGTAGCCATGGCGCGAATAGACCAGTCCCGGCAGCCGGCACCGGGCGCAGAGCTGCGCAGGGAAGTCGCGCCACATCGAGACGCTGCCTAAGCCTTCATGCAGGAAGACCAATGTCGGACGGGCCGCGCTCGGCGTACCGATCTGCTGCAATTCCAGTGTGTCGGGGTCGGTCATCGAGGCTGCGGGACAGTCATCTTGCGGCGCGTGTCGGTGCACGACCAACGCTTTGGCGCGCATGGACACGAGTATCCCATGACCGCCTCGCGCAGCTGGGTGCCCCTGCCAGGGCACCCATGGCTCGCCATCGCATACACCCATGGCTCGCCATCGCATACACCCATGGCTCGCCATCGCATACACCGATGGCGGAATGGGGCAGAACGCCCCGGGGCACATAGAATCGGGGTCAAGGAGCGCCCAATCCATGATCAGAGATGACTCGAGTATGCGCACAGGAGCGCTGACCATTCCGGCGCAGGGCCCGCTCGACCAGCTGGATGCCTCGGCCACACCCGGTTTCGACGGCGATAAGGCGCAAGCCCGGAAGGCCACCCGCCGGCTTCGCGACGAGCTCATCGATCTGCAGCGCCGCTTGTTCGCCGAGGGGCGCCAATCGCTGCTGATCGTGCTGCAGGCAATGGATACCGGTGGCAAGGACGGCCTGATCCGGCGGGTGTTCTCGGGCGTGAATCCGAATGGTGTGCGGGTGGCCCGCTTTGGCCGGCCCTCCGAACGCGAGCTGGCCCATGACTACCTCTGGCGGGTGCATGCGCGTGCGCCGGCGCGTGGCGAAATCGCGATCTTCAATCGCTCGCACTATGAGGACGTGCTGGTGGTGCGGGTCAATGAGCTCGTGCCGGAAGCGGTCTGGTCGCGGCGCTACGAGCATATCAGCGCATTCGAGCGCCTGCTGGCCGATGAAGGTTGCCGCATCGTCAAGTTTTGTCTGCATATCGACCGCGACGAGCAGCGCGAGCGCCTGCAGGCGCGGCTCGATGATCCGGCCAAGCTCTGGAAGTTCGACGCCCACGATATCGAGCAGCGTCGCCTCTGGGACGACTACATGCAGGCCTATGCCGATGCGATCCGCCGCACCGACACGCGTTGGGCGCCCTGGTACGTGATTCCGGCCAACCGCAAATGGTTTCGCGACTATGCGGTGATGAATATCCTCGTGCAGACTCTGCGCGACATGAACCCTCAGTATCCTGGGCCGGCCGAGGGCTTCGACCCCGCGGCCATCCAGATCGATTGAAGCCCGCCCTCGGCCAAGCCCGGACCAGCCCCAGACATGCGACGCGACCCCCGATTCGATAATCTGTTCATCCTCGATCATCCGCTGATTCAGCACAAGCTCTCGCACATGCGCGATCGGCACACCTCGACGCGCACCTTTCGCGATCTGCTGCGCGAGATCACGTTGCTGATGGGTTACGAGATCACCCGCGATCTGCCACTCACTTCCGAAGCAATCGAGACACCGGTGGCGGCGATGCAGGCCCCCGTCATCGCCGGCAAGAAGGTGGCCATCGTGCCGGTGCTGCGCGCCGGTCTGGGGATGGCAGATGGCTTGATGGAACTCATCCCGTCCGCGCGCCAGGGCCATGTCGGCCTGTATCGCGGCGATGATCACCGGCCGGTCGAGTATTACGTGCGTCTGCCCGAGCCCGACGGCCGACTGTTCATCGTCTGCGACCCGATGCTGGCCACCGGCTATTCGGGTGCGCATGCGGTGCAGGTCCTGATCGACCGCGGTGTCGCCGCGGAGTCGATCCGCTTTCTGGCACTGGTGGCGGCGCCCGAGGGGGTGGCTGCTTTCGCGGCGCAGCATCCGACCGTGCCGGTCTATACCGCCGCGCTGGACAGCCATCTGAACGAGCTGGCCTACATCGTGCCCGGGCTTGGCGATGCCGGCGACCGCATCTTTGGCACCAAGCACGAATAGGCCGGCCCGGAAAAGAAAAAGCCCGCGAGCTTTTAGGGCTTCGCGGGCTAATCCACCCTAAGGAGGAGTGGAGGAGACAACGGTACGGGGGAGGATGGTGTGATCCTGCAACCCCTGAATCTTTGGCTCCGACACCGGGGTGTCGGACCGTGCCGGGCCCGAAGGCCCGGTCTTTTCGCGGCTTACCAGTCGGCCCGGTCGCGTGCGGCGCGCATTTCGCGGGCCAGGCGCGGATCCAGGGCCTCGAGATGGGCCATCAGTGCGGCCTGACGGCGGGCGGCCATGGTCATCGCCATCCGCTTGAGCCAGGAACCGGCTTTTTCCCCCGCCTGCTGGGCCGAGCTTGCGGCCGCATCCAGGGCGGTGGTCTCGTAATGCGCAACATGCGTACTCATGATGATGTCCTTACTTCAAGAATCGAGGAGGAGGACTTGTTTTTGGCACTTGAGTGCTCTATGTGTATGCATGCATTGTTGCAGGACAGCAAACATTCGTCTACTTTTTTATTCTGATGAATAATATAGATTTTGGTGATACTTGGCCGGTCAAGCCCTGCCTGACGCCTGACATACCGGGTTCTTGCCCGGACGCTCGCGGAGTGATCGCATGCCCATCCGAAATCTCGATCTGAATCTGCTGCGCATCTTCGATGCGGTCATGACCGAGGGCAGCCTGACCAAGGCGGCCGTCAAACTGGCCATGACCCAGCCGGCGGTCAGCAATGCCATGAGCCGTCTGCGCGCGTCTCTGGACGATGAACTGGTCGTCCGTGCCGGCTACGGTGTCGAACCGACGGCCCGCGCCCGAGCGCTGTGGCCGGCAATCCGCGATGCGTTGCAAACCATCGAGGATGCGCTGACCCCGCGGATCTTCGACCCGGCCACCGACACGACCAGTTTCACGCTGGCGATGGCCGATGCCACGGCCACCGCGCTCGTACCGCCCGTGCTGCGCGTGATCGAGCGCTCGGCGCCGCATGTCAGCCTGCGCGTGCGGCCGCTGGTCACCCGCGACCCGCGGCCGCTGCTCGAGCGAGGCGAGGTCGACGTCGCGGTGGGCTACTTCCCGGTGGCCAGCCCCGCGATCCGCCTGCATGCGATGCAGGACGATCTGCCCGACACCTTCGGGCTCGAGCATCTGTATCGCGGCCCCTATGTCTGCGTGATGCGCCAGGGCCATCCACTGGCGGCGTCACCGGAGATCAGCCTGGATGATTTCTGCGCCGCGCACCATCTGCTGGTCAGCTATTCGGGCAATCCGTTTGGTTTTGCCGACCGCGCACTGGCCGAAATGGGCCGCAGCCGTCGGGTGGTGATCACCGTGAATCAGTTCTTCACGGCCGGGCAGGTGGTGATCAATTCCGATCTGCTCGCGGTCCTGCCCGCGCATTTTCTACCGGCCACCGGTTTCGCCGACCGACTCGTGGTGCGCCGCCCGCCGATCCGACCTGGGCATCGTCGAGGTCGATGCGGTCTGGCTGCGGCCGCCAAGGCCGACATGGCCCATCAATGGCTGATCCGTCAGCTGGTGCGGGCGGCCCGCGAGGCCTTTGCCGATTCGCCCGACGCCCAGCCGGTCGGCCGCTGACTCGGGCCGGCCATCGTGCCGGACTTCGCCCTGGATGCCGGGTCGGCCGATAAGCAAGGCTGTGTCCCTGTCTCGTGCGCCCGATGTCCCGAAATCGCCGCAACTATTACCGGATCCTCGGCGTGCAGCCCGATTCGCCGCAGGAGCTGATCCGCGCCAGCTATCGCACGCTGATGAGCACCATGCGTCGCCATCCCGATCTCGGCGGCGACCATGAGACCGCTGCGATGATCAACGAGGCCTGGGCCGTGCTCGGCGATCCGGCGCGTCGGCAGGCCTATGACCGGGCCAACCCGCATGTCATGAGCTACCGGCGCGAACGAGCCGGCCCGCAGGCCGGGCATGCGGGCTCGGGAGGGCGGCCCGGCGCGGCCGGCGTGCACGGCTCGCAAGGGCAGCGGTCGGCTCAGGCGGCCGGCGCCGGCGCAGCCGGGCCGACACCCGCCAGGGCGCCTGCTGCGGATCCGGCCGGCTGCCCGATGTGCGCGACAGCACTGCCGGCGGTCATCCAGCCGCAAACCCGTTGTCTGGGCTGCGCCAGCCCGCTGGCCTTACCCCGTGATCCCGGCGGGCGCTGCGAACTGTTCGGCCGCCGCGGCACCTCGCGCACCAGCAAGAACACTGTCGCGCGGATGCGCCTGGCCGGATCGGTGCAGACAGCGCCCGTGGTGGTGGCGGATCTGTCATTGAACGGGATCGGACTGATTACCCGCGATGATCCCGGCCGGGGCGCGATCGTCAGGGTGCGTCACGATGAATTCGACGTGGTGGCCGAGATTCTCCACTCACGCCGGGTGTCGCGCGGCTATGCGTTGAATGCGCGACTGCTGCGCGCGCTGTTCGAGACCCGCACCGGCCTGTTCGTTTCCTGCGTGGCTTAGCTGGCTATTGAATTACCTCACGAGCCCATGACTCGCTCGCCGAAGCGGTGTGCCAAGGCGCGCGGCTTTCGTTCAGCCTGCGGCCGGCTTCCACTCGGCGTGCGCGTCGATCGGGTAGATGGGCCGGGTCAGCCGCTCGAACGGAAACTGGCCGTAGTCCGAGGAACAGACGCCCGGACCCGCCATCATCAACACCTGCTCGGCGATGGATTCGAAACCGGCGCGAAAGTGCTGCCGTGACCAGAGCAGAATGAAGTCGGCCGCCAGCGGATCGATCCCGCAATGGCGGAAGACGCCCAGATCGAAGGGCTCGACCCGGTTCTCGGAAATCACCAGTTTCAGCGGGCCGACATCGAGCACCACGGTGCGTCCACAGTTCACGGTGAGCCCGGTCATCATCGGGCCGGTGACCAGGAAACTGCCGTCGGTGATCGCGCGCACCGTGCCGCTGAGTGTCAGCGGAACTGCCTTGCGACCGATGCTGGGCGCATCGACGCGCCCGCCCACCGGCAGGGTGACCTGGCTGCCCACGCCGGCCTCGATCAACGCGTGCACGGTTTGCGGATCACAGATCGGCCCTGCGACAACATTCTGCAGGCCGGCCTTCAGGATTGCCTCGATCGACTCCATGGTGTCGACCGAGCCGCCCGAGGCGGTGTTATTGCTGTGGTCGGCAAGCACGATCGGCTTGTGCGGGCGCCCTTCGCTGCGGCAGCGCTCCCGCAACTCGCGGGCGCGCTGCACGGTCTGCTCCAGTGGCTCGATCTTGAATACGAACTCGGCGCGCCGGCGCCAGGCCTGTTGGGCAAGCTCTTTTGCCAGTGCACGGGCGCGGGCCATGCCTTCGGCGGCCCGTTCATCGCCCACCACCACGACGCTGAGTCCGGCGAAGGGAATGTCGGCCAGTGGAAACCCGCCGAACACGGACGCATTGAGCACCTCGCCGCCGCCCTCGGCGGCGATGGCCCGGTTCATGATGTCGCGCATCGGCTGAAACTGCGGCGAATGCTGGTTCATGTGCGTGAGCATCGGCAGCCATTCGAACACGATCTCCGGCTTCACCTGGCCGGCGAGCATGCGCAGCAGCGTGCGGCCGGCACGCTCGCCGGTCAGCGCCATGTCGATATGCGGATAGGTGCGGTAGCCGGTGATCACATCGGCGCGCTCGATCAGCGCAGGGCTGATGTTGGCGTGGAAATCGAGCGCCACCGCGATCGGGACATCGGGCGCGATCGCGCGGATGCGCCCGAGCAGTTCGGCCTCGCCATCGTCGATGCCCTCGGCCACCATCGCGCCGTGCAGATCGAGCATGATCGCATCGCAACCGCGTCTTACCGACGCGAGGATCGTCTCCGCCATGGTGTCGAAGGTGGCGGCGTCGGTCGGCGCGCTCGGGCTCGAGTTCGCGAACATCGGCACATCGATCTCGGCGCCTGCTTCGCGCGCGAGCTTCAGGAAACCTGCGAAGCCCACATTGGCCTGGCCGTACAGCTCGATCGCCTGCTCACCGCCGATGATGGGGTTCGTGCCGGGCGTGACAGGACGTGCGCGTGAGAAGAACGCCGTCAGCGGTGTGGGGACCGGCGAAAAGGTATTGGTTTCGTGCAGCATGCCGGCGATGACAATGCGCTGAGTCATGAGGTTTCCTGTGCTCTCGTTGCGGTGGCGGATCGGGCGGGCGGGCATCGGCCAGGCAGCAGACCGTGGCCGCGCGGGCTTCCCTTATCATTATCGGCCTGTTCAGGCTATGGGTGGATCATGCGCAAATTCGACAAACTCACGGATCTCCAGGGCCTCGTCGGCCAGGATCTCGGCACGGGCCAGTGGCTGACCGTCGATCAGAAGATGATCGACCTTTTTGCCGACGCCACGGGCGACCATCAGTGGATTCACATCGATGCCGAACGTGCTGCCGCGGGCCCTTTCGGCACCACGATCGCACACGGCTTTCTCACCCTTTCCCTGTTGCCCAAACTGGTCGCCCAGACCTTCGAGGTGGGAGACGTCCGCATGGGGGTCAACTACGGGCTGAACAAGGTCCGGTTCACCTCGCCGGTACCGGCCGGTAGCCGCCTTCGTGCCAAGGTCAAACTGCTGGGCTATGACCCGCTGCCCGACAATGGGGCCCAACTGACGCTCGAGGTCGTGATGGAGCGCGAGGGCAGCGACAAGCCGGTCTGCATCGCCGAGTCTCTCTCGCGTCGCTACGCCTGAACGAACCCAGCGCCCGACTCCCGGCTGCCAGATGATCAAGAAACTCTTCCTTGCGCTCGTCATACTCGTCCTGCTGGTGATCGTCGCCGCGATCGCGGTGGTGATGCTCGTCGATGTCAACCGCTTCAAGCCGCAGATCGAAGCGGCCGTGGCCGAACAGACCGGGCGCAAGTTGACGATCGACGGCGATCTGTCCCTGTCGCTCTATCCGCGTCTGGCCATCGCCCTGCCCAAGACCACGTTGTCCGAGGCCGACGGCAAGGGCGAGGCGCTGCAGATCGGCGGTGCCGGCGTCGGGGTTGCCCTGTTGCCGCTGTTCTCCGGCAATCTGCAGGCCGAGGTCGTGCGGCTCGAGGGGCTGCGCCTGAAACTGGTCCGCTTCAAGGATGGCACCAGTTTCGACGATCTGATCAAGGGCGAGGTGCCGACCAGGGCACGGGCGGTCCCGGGTCGGGCGGCGCTGGTGCGCCCCTGGGCGAGATCCGCATCGGCGGGCTCGAACTGATCGATGCCCGGATCATGGTCGATGACCGCCAGCGTGGTGATCAACTGACGATTTCCGGCCTCGATCTGCGTGCTGGTGAGATCGCCTCGGGTGTGCTTACGCCGATCGAGTTGACCGCCAGGCTGAACAGCACCGCGTCAGCGGCGGATCTGTCATTCGAGATGCGCGGAGATCTCAAGCCCGATCTCCCCGCGCGCGCGCTGAGCGTGCCCAAGCTGTCCACAAGGTCAGCGGCACGGTCAGCGGCATAGCCATCGAGCGAACACAGACGGTGACCGCTGCAGGCCGATGCCAAGGCGGTGAGCGCCGAATCCAGCTCGATCACGCTCGATTTCGAACAACCCGGTCAGCGCCGGCTCGCGTTCACGATCGCGGCACCGCTGCAGGTCGATCTGGCCGGGCCCAAGATCAGCTTCAAACCGTTCAAGGGGCAACTGCAGATCGATGACAAGGCGGTTGCGCCCCAGCCGTTGAGCCTGCCGTTCCAGGAAACTGCTCGCCGACGTGGGCGCCGAGACGGTCAAGGCCGCCTGCGCGTCGATGCGCCCGACACCCGCCTGGATGCCAAGGCCGATGTCGCCGGCTTTGCCAAGCCACGCATACGTTTCGCGCTCGACGCCGACCGCATCGACGTCGATCGCTATCTGCCGCCATCCGACCCGGCCAAGACCCCTCCTGCCGACACCGCGGGCAAGGCGGGTTCGCAGAGTCTGTTTGCTGCGGTCGATCCAATCCCGGTCGATCTATCGCCATTACGCGAACTGGATCTTGCGGGCACTTTGCGGGTCGGACAGCTGAAGGCTGCGGGTCTGTCGATCGCCAAGCTGGCCGGAGATCTGGCCGCCAGCGGCGGAGTGTTCACGCTCAAATCGCTGAGCGCCGATCTCTACGGTGGCCGGGCCGATGTTCGCGGCAGCGCGCGCGCCCAGGGCAACCGGGTCGCGCTGGCCACCAAGCTGAGCGGCGTCAACATCGGGCCGCTGCTGAAGGATCTCACCGGTGACACCATGCTCGAGGGCCTGGCCAACACCTCGATCGATCTCGCCGCCGAGGGCGCGACGGTCGGTGCCATGAGGCGCAGCGTCGATGGTTCGATCAAGCTGGCCATGACCGACGGCGCTGTGCTGGGCATCAATCTCGCTCAGAAGCTGCGCGAGGCCAGGCAGAAGCTCGGGGGTGCCGGCACCGAGGCGGCCGCCCTGGATCGCACGCAGAAGACCGATTTCGCGAGTCTGAGCGCGTCATTCAATGTCCGCGATGGCGTTGCCAGCGGCGATGACCTGGAAGCCAAGTCACCGTTGTTACGCGTGGGTGGCCAGGGCGTGATCGATCTGGTGCGCGAATCGCTCGACTACACGGTCAAGGCCTCGGTCGTGGCCACTGCCAAGGGGCAGGGCGGTGCGGATCTGGCCGAATTGCGGGGCCTGACGATTCCGGTCGTGCTGTCCGGCGCGCTGGCGGCCCCACAATGGAAGATCGATTGGGAGTCGGTTGCCCGGCAGGCCATCGAATCGCGCGCCGGCGAGAAGCTCAAGCAGCAGCTCGAGCCCGCCAAGGCAGAGGCAGAGGCCCGGATCGCGGCGGAGAAGGAGGCGCTCAAGGCCCGCGAGGACGAGCTCAAGGCCAAGGCGCGCGACAAGCTCGGTGACAAGCTCAAGGGGCTGCTGACCCGCTGAGCCCGCGCGGCTGGCACCTCGCGCGCCGCGCGCAGCGGGTGTTCCGCAGTAAGATTGTCGGGTTTCGTGGCGCCGGGCCGGCGCCTGCGCGCCGCGCGGCAGACCGCGTACGTGCCAATTTCAATCCCGTGCCGACGATTTCTTGTCTGTGTGCGGCACCCGTCCCTGGAGACCTTTGCGTGAACACCAACGTCCGTGATGAACAGCAGTCGGTGGAAACTGCTGCGTATGAATCCCTCGCGCTCTATATCGACGGCGAGTTCCTCGCCGGCGGTGGCCGCAAGGAGCAGGATGTCACCAACCCGGCCACGGGCGAGGTCGTCGGCCGGCTGCCCCATGCGAGCCGTGAAGATCTCGATCGTGCGCTGGCCAGTGCGCAGAAGGCATTCGCCAGCTGGCGGCACAGTTCGCCGCTGGAGCGTTCGCGAATCCTGCGCCGTGTCGGTGAGCTCTCGCGTGAGCGCGCCAAGGAAATCGGACGCAACATCACGCTGGACATGGGCAAGCCGATTGCCGAGGCAGAGCTCGAGATCATCAGCTGTGCCGACCATTGCGATTGGCACGCCGAGGAGTGCCGGCGCATCTACGGCCGGGTGATTCCGCCGCGTCTGCCCAATGTCCGCCAGATGGTGTTGCGCGAGCCGGTCGGCGTGTGCGCGGCGTTCACGCCATGGAACTTCCCTTACAACCAGGCCATTCGCAAGATCGCGGCGGCCATCGGCGCCGGTTGCACGATCATCATCAAGGGCCCTGAAGACGCGCCCAGCGCCGTGGTCGCGATCGCGCGCATGTTCCACGACGCCGGCCTGCCCAAGGGGGTGCTCAACCTGGTCTGGGGCGTGCCCTCGGAGATCTCCGAATACCTGATCGCATCGCCGATCGTGCGCAAGGTGTCCTTCACCGGCTCGGTGCCCGTGGGCAAGCATCTGGCCTCGCTGGCCGGCGCCCACATGAAGCGCATCACGATGGAACTCGGCGGTCATTCGCCGGTGGTGGTGTTCGACGATGCCGATGTCGATCGTGCCGCGAAGATGCTCACCGCGTTCAAGTTCCGCAATGCCGGTCAGGTGTGCGTGTCGCCGACCCGTTTCTACATCCAGGAGAAGGTCTATGACCGCTTCCTGGCGGCCTTCATCGAGAATGCCAAGCAGGTGCGTGTCGGGCCGGGCATCGACCCCGATTCGAGCATGGGCCCGCTGGCCCATGATCGTCGCGTGCCGGCCATGGCCGCGTTCGTCGAGAATGCGCGCGCGGCCGGCGGCAAGATCGAGCTCGGCGGCGAGCGGATGGGCGAAGTCGGCAACTTCTTCGCGCCGACCGTGATCACCGATGTGCCGGACGATTCCATGATCATGACCCAGAGCCGTTCCGGGCCGATCGCACCGATGGCGCGCTTCAAGGATCTCGACGAGGTTTTGCGGCGTGCGAATTCGCTGCCCTACGGCCTGTCCTCGTACGTGTTCACCACGTCCACGAAGAACGCGTCGCCGCGCAGAACGGCATCGAGGCGGGCATGGCTCAACATCAATCATTTCGGCCAGGCTCCCGCCCGAGACCCCGTTCGGTGGCATCAAGGACAGCGGTATCGGCTCCGAGGGTGGTGTGGAGACCTTCGACGGTTATCTGGTCACGAAGTTCGTCACCCAGATGGACTGGATTGCGTCGTCCAGGACGAGGACAGGGTCGGCGCGACCCTGTCCTCGAAACATTACAGAGACAGGCCGCTGGGCCGTGCAGATTTCATCATCGAACAGAATGCCAAGCCGCTCTGGCACCCGATGGCTCACCCAGCCGAGATGCGGGCCACGCCGCCCAAGGTGATCGTGGCCGCCGAGGGCGTACACATCACAGACGTCGAGGGCCACCGCACGCTCGATGCCGTGGGCGGTCTCTGGAATGTCAACCTCGGCTATAGCTGCGAGCCGGTCAAGGACGCCATGAAGCGGCAGCTCGATGTGCTGCCTTATTACTCGGGTTTCCGCGGCACCAGCACCGACACCGCGATCGAACTGGCACGCTGACCGGTTTCTTCGAGCCCGAGGGCATGGTGCGCACCTTCTTCACCTCGGGCGGATCCGATTCGGTGGAGAGTGCGCTGCGGCTGGCGCGCCAGTATTGAAGGTGATGGGCCAGCGCGACCGTACCAAGTTCATCGGCCTCAAGCGCGGTTATCACGGCACCCATTTCGGTGCCGCCTCGGTAAATGGCAATGCCAACTTCCGGCGCAACTATGAACCGCTGTTGCCGGGGGTGTTCCATATCCCCACGCCGTTCGCCTATCGCATCCGTTCGATGAAACCGATCCGCAGCGCCTGGCGCAGCTCTGTGCCAATGCGCTCGAAGACGAGATCGTGTTCCAGGGCCCGGATACGGTCGCGGCATTCATCATGGAGCCGGTGCTTGGTGCCGGCGGCGTGATCGTGCCGCCCGAGACCTTCATGCCCATGGTCCGTGCCATCTGCGATAAGTACGGTGTGCTGCTCATCGCCGACGAGGTGATCACCGGGTTCGGTCGCACGGGGGCCTGGAGCGGGTCGCGGCTCTGGGGCGTGAAGCCCGACATGATGACGATCGCCAAGGCGGTCACCACCGGCTACTTCCCGCTCGGCGCTGCGATGATCAGCGCCAAGGTGGCCGATGCCCTCGAGGCGAACCGCGACGGCTTCGGCGCGCTCTATCACGGCTATACCTACTCGGGCCATCCGGTCGGCTGCGCGGCTGGCGTGGTTGCCCTCGCGGAGACCCAGCGCCTGAAGGTGCATGAGAACGCGGCGGCGCGCGGAACCCGCCTGATGGCCGGCCTGCAGGGCCTGGCCGAACGTCATGAGCTCGTCGGTGATGTCCGTGGTCAGGGCCTGATGGCGGCGCTCGAACTGGTTGCCGACCGCCAGACCAAGGCGCCGGTCGATCGCGATCTGGGCCTGCGGGTGCAGGGCGCGGCCTATGAGGCGGGCGTCATGATCCGCGTCTCGGGCCCGACCGTGATCCTTTCGCCCCCGCTCATCCTGACCGACGAGCACGTCGATACCATTGTCGCCGCACTCGATGCCGGCCTGAGCGCAGCACGCTGACACGGAGCCTGACATGTTGCATGAACTGCGTATCTATCGATGTGTGCCGGGCCGGCTCCCGGCTCTGCACAAGCGCTTCGAGACCGTCACTCTGAAGATGTTCGAGAAGCACGGTATTCGCCAGAAGGGCTTCTGGACCGTGGCAATCGGCGAGAACGCCCAGGAGCTCTACTACATTCTCGAGTGGGAAAGCCTCGCCGAGCGCGAGCAGCGCTGGGATGCGTTTGCCAGTGATCCGGAGTGGCTGGCGGCCCGGGCGGCGAGCGAGGCCGATGGCCCGATCGTGGCCTCGATCGTCAATACCATGCTCGCGCCGACCCCGTATTCGGCCGTGCGCTGATCGCGTTCCCGGTTTGCTCCCGCGGCGTCGACACGGCTGATGACGGGTCGCCGATAACTGCCGATTCCGGGTGAAGCGTCGCGTGGAACCGCATCGACGAACTGGCGACGGTTCCGCGGCGCGGCCGGGGCGCGCCAGGGTTCGCCGTTCGCTTGCGGTTGGTCTGGCGATTGTGGCGATCGTGGCGTCGGCGATGTTTGCTCAGCGCGTGTTCGGCGGTCTGGCGTTGTTGCGCTCGGCCGTCGAACTCGAACGGCCTGCACTGGCCGATCTGCGAGCCTGGATGTCAACCCGGTTCGTGGCCGAGCAGAGCGACATGCCGGTCGCACGGCTCGCCCAGGCTTTGCAGGTCGACGAGGCCGCGCTCGATATCCCGCTGAGGCAGGTTGCCGAAGCGCGCGGTATCGACCGGCTTGCGTTGCTGCGTCAGGTGCAGGCTGCACTCGCTGCGAACTCGCGCAGCCCGCCGGCCGTCAACGTGGATGCGGATTCCCTCGACAACGTCGACGACTGGCTGATCGGCTGGATCATCGCCTATGGCTACCCGGTGCTCGTGCTGTCGTTGGTCTTCGGTGCGATGGGGGCGCCGCTTCCTTCGGGGCTTTCACTGATGGTGATGGGCGCGCTCGCCGCTCAGGGACGTCTGGATCCGTGGTTGGCCGGCGTGGTCGCCACGACGGCATCGGTGCTGGGCGACTTCTTCGGCTACCTGATCGGCGCACGTATCGGCGAGCCGGCGATTCGACGCCATGGCCATTGGATCGGCCTCAACCCCGAGCGCTGGACGCAGGCGCGTCGCGCGCTTGCCCGCTGGGGGCCGGCGGCGATTGTGCTCAGTCGATCCCTGGTGTCGTTTCTCAGCTCCGCCGTCAATCTGCTTGCCGGCGCGCTGCGGCAGTCGCTGGTCGTCTTCATTCCCGCGGCGATCATCGGGCGTGCGCTATGGAGTGCCGGCTATCTGCTGATCGGTCTGCTGGCCTCGAGCGGACTGAGCGTCGGCGCAGGCTTCATGCGCGATCTTTCCGGGCTGGTGATCAGCCTTCTCGTGGCAATGTTCGTCGGCCGCTTTCTCTATCGGGAGCGGTTCGCGTCGGCTGAGTGATGCGGCTTGCGCAAGCGCCAACCGCGGTCGGGATCGCCGCGGACGACGCTGGATTGCCGGCGGCTGCCTGCCGATCGCTTTGCCTTAGCAGCTGAGTCGGCGCGACACCGCGTACCTCATTCGCGCGGTACCAGGTGCACCGTCAGAGCGAGAAGCGCTGGATCCAGCGATAAATCGTTCGCTCACTGACGCCCAGTGCCGCGGCGACGCGCGCGCGGTTGCCCTGGTGGCGGCTCAGTTCCTCGATCAGGAGGTCGCGCCGAACGGTATCGAGCGGGCGCGTCGCGCGCATCGCCTGCCGGTAGCTGCGCGGTATGCCCGTGCCCGCCGACGGCGGCGAGCGGTACGCGGGCCGCAGCGGGCGCGATCGCGCCCGCACGTCGGTCGTCGCCGTCTGGCTCGGCCGATGGTGAGCGGGCGGGCTCCATTGGCACGGACTGCGCCGAGCGCTCCAGTTCGAACTCGATCGCCTGTTCGTCGATCATCGGCCCATGGGCCAGAGCACGCTCCAGCACATTGCGCAGCTCGCGCACGTTGCCGGGCCAGGAGTGCCGGGTCAGGCGCGACAGAGCGCCGGCGGTGATCGTGGGCGGCGGGCTCATGCCGAAGCGGCCGAGCAGGTGACTGCAGATCGGTGCGATGTCCTGAACCCGCTCGCGCAGGGGGGGCATCACGATCTCGTGCGTGGCGAGCCGGTAATAAAGATCGAGCCGGAAATCGCCGCGCGCGACCATCGCACGCAGATCGCGATTGGTGGCCGCCACGATGCGCACCCGGGTTTGCACGGTCTGGGTCGAACCCAGGCGGCGGATCTCGCCCGATTCGATCGCACGCAGCAGTTTGGCCTGCATGGTCATCGGCAGCTCGCCGATCTCATCCAAAAACAAAGTACCGTCATTGGCCGATTCGAACAGGCCGATGCGGCGCTGGCCAGAGCCGGTGAATGCACCACGCTCGTGGCCGAACAGTTCGCTCTCGAACAAGGTTTCCGGAATCGCCGTGCAGTCGGCCGTCACGAAGGGACCGTGGGCGTGCGCCGAGCGCCTGTGCACGAAGCGCGCGGCCAGTTCCTTGCCGACGCCGCTCTCGCCCTGAATCAGCACACTGCCGCCGAGGCTGGCCACCTGGATCAGTCGCTGCAGCGAGGCGAGCATCGCCGTCGAACTGCCCAGGAGTTCACCGTCTTCGGGTTGCGAAGGCTCATCCGGTTCGAGACGCCGCACCCGCTCGAGCAGGAGCCTGCGCTCGCCGATGTCGACCGGGAAGCCCTTCACCTGCACCCGCTCGGGGGTGCCGTCCTCGTGAAAATGAATGTGCAGGGTTTCGACTGGACGACCGTCACGCATCACCCGCCTGACCGGGCAATCCTCGCCCCGTTCGTGGCAGGGCACTTCGGAGTGATGCGAGATCCGGTGGCACTTGTGGCCCCGCAGGTCTTCGCCGCGACGCCCGTAGGCGGCCGCGTAGGCATCGTTGGTGGCGACGATCGAGTATTGGTCATCGATCAGGACCGCCGGTTCATCGTGGGTTTCAAGCAGCTGGGTCAGCGACCGGGTTTCGGTATCGGGCGTCGCCAACAGACTTGTTCTTTGACCCATGGCGGAAATGTCATGACAAAGTGGCAGGAATGTCAGGGTAGCATGACTGTCAGAATGACAGGGGTGTCCTCGACAGCGCTTATTGGTCGCTGGGATTGACTTGCGACAAGCTCAAGGATCGTGACAAGCGGGGTGGCACGGAATTCGCAACGCATTCGGTACCTCGCTTGTCGAGGATGGTCCGAACCATGGACATCAGAAAGCGGGCGATCCGAAATCGTCCACAGGAGGAAACCATGCATTTCGAACGACATGCGCTTGCCCGAACCGGTGCGGTGCTGGCCCTGACGCTGGGTGTCGGGTCCGTCACGGCGGCGCAACCGAGCGACCAGGGCCGCTACCTGGCGGCCACCTGCGCCAACTGTCATGGCACTGATGGCAAGGCGATCGGCGATGGTGCCCGGCTGGCCGGTATGCCGGCCGAGACGCTCGTCAAGTCGATGGCCTTGTTCCGTGAGGGCAAGAAGTCGGCAACCATCATGCATCAGATCTCCAAGGGCTTCACGCCCGAGCAGGTGCAGCAGATGGCCGATTACTTCGCGGCCCAGAAATGAGCCAGGGCCCCAAGGAGACAAATATGAAATCCAATCGTCGCAAGTTTCTGGGTTCGGCCGGTTCGGTGCTGGCCACCGGCGTGCTCGCCGGTTGCGAGACGCTCGACAAGGTGCCGGGCATGGCCCAGGCCAAGGCCATGGTCGGCGCCGGCGGCAGCAAGGGCAAGGTGGTCGTGGTGGGCGGTGGCTTCGCTGGCGCCACTGTGTCGAAGTACATCCGCATGTGGAGCGCCGGGGAGATCGATGTCACGCTGGTCGAGCCCAATGACAACTTCGTCTCCTGCCCGATATCCAATCTGGTGATCGGTGGCGTGCGTGATATGGGCTACATCACCACGTCCTACGCGGGTCTCGAACGCAATCACGGTGTCAGGCGCATCAAATCCACGGTGACCCGGATCGACGCCGCCAAACGCACCGTCACGCTGGCCGATGGCAGTGAGATGTCCTATGACAAGCTGGTGGTGTCACCCGGCATCGACTTCATGTATGACAGCATGGGGGCGCTGGCCAGGCCCGAGGTGCAGGCGGCCATTCCGCATGCCTGGAAGGCCGGCCCCGAAACCGTGGCGCTGCGCAAGCAACTCGAGGCCATGCCAGACGGCGGTGTGTTCGCGATGGCGATTCCGCGCGCGCCCTATCGTTGCCCGCCCGGGCCCTATGAGCGCGCCTGTCAGGTGGCCGCCTATTTCAAGCGCGAGAAGCCCAGGTCCAAGGTGATCGTGCTCGATGCCAATGAGCACATCACCTCGAAGGGCAAGTTGTTCCAGGAAGCCTGGGATAACCTCTATGGCGGCATGATCGAGTACCGGCCCACTCACACCGTGGTGGATGTGGACCCGGGCGCGCGCGAACTGCAGTTCGAGATCAGCGATCCGCTCAAGGCCGATGTCCTGAACGTGATTCCGCCGATGCGTGCCGGTCGGATCGCGGTCGATTCCGGTCTGGCGACGGCCAACGGCCGCTGGTGCGAGGTGGATTTCCTGACCTTCGAGTCGAAGGCTGCCAAGCATGTCCATGTGCTCGGTGATTCGATTCAGGTGGCCCCGAAAATGCCGAAGTCCGGTCACATGGCCAATCAGCAGGCGAAGGTGGCGGCCGCGGCGATCATCGCCCAGCTGACGGATAAACCTCTGAATCAGTCGCCTGTCGTGACCAACACCTGCTACAGCTTCGTCAGCCCCGACGAAGTGGTTCACGTGGCTTCGGTGCATCAGTTCGACCAGGCGAAGCAGACGTTCCTGGCCGTAGAGGGTGCCGGCGGCTTGTCGCCTCAGCGCAATCGCCTCGAGGGTGTCACCGGGATCGCCTGGGCCAAGAACATCTGGGCCGACATGCTCGCCTGAATGTGTCCGGGGCGCCCCGCGATCGCCGGGGCGCCGGCCCGGCCCGGTGTTTCGGGCCGGTCACAAAGGAACGATGATGCTTGATAGCGCCATTCGAATCACCCCGGTCAGCCATGACCCGGAAGGCGTTGGGCTGGCCAGGCGCGGGCGCCGGCCCGTGGCTTGGGCGGGCTTCTCGGATTGCCAGCAATGCCCGATCCGTGCAAGCGCCTTGTTCGCGCATCTGACCGCGGTGGATCTGGAAGCGATCCACTATCCGATCGATGAGATCCGCCTGGCGGCCGGTTCGGTGCTCTGTAATGCCGGTGAGCGCGCCGACTACCTGTATACGGTTCGCGAGGGCGCGCTGAAGATCGAGCACTGGGGCCAGAGCGGCGTCGCCCGGGTCACGGCGATGATGATCGCCGGCGACCTGATCGGTTTGCCGGCCTATGTGCTCGGCAAGTACGACGCCCGCGTGGTGGCGCTGACCGGTTCCCGTGTCTGCCGTCTGCCGATCGCGACCCTGCGTGAGCTCGAACGCCGCTCGCCGCGCTTCATGCAGGGCATGCACGAGAAATGGCATTCGGCGCTGCAGGCCTCCAATGCCTGGATGGTGGACATCGGCCTGGGCAGCGTGCGCGAGCGTCTTGCGCGGCTGTTGCTGCGTTTCCCGGAGGATGCCAGCGGAATGACCCATGTCAGTTCGCGGCGCGAGCTTGGCGCGTTGATGGGTGAGGTCGCCCTGGAGACCGTGAGCCGCCAGATCTCGGCGATGCGCCGCGAGGGCATCGTGCAGTTCATGGATTCGCGTGGCCGACGCTTGGCCCTTGATCGGGCGGCGCTGGCGGAAATCGCCGGCTTCAGTGAGTCACCGCGCGAGGTGGTCGAGGCCTGATCAACCGTTGTGGCGCGTACAAGGGCGACGGCCAGGCGCCACGCTACTTGACGAACTGCGGCAGCCAGAGCGAGAGCGCGGGGATGCCCACGATCACCGCGAGCCGGAACAGATCGGCGATCCAGAACGGGGTCACGCCCTTGAAGATCGTGCCGGTGGAAACATCGGGCAGCACGCACCGCAGCACGAACACATTCAGCCCCACCGGTGGCGTGATCAGGCTGATCTCGGTGATCACCACGACCACGATCCCGAACCAGATCGGGTCGTAGCCGAGCGCGGTCACCAGCGGGAAGAAGATCGGCACGGTGAGCAGGATCATCGACAGGCTCTCGAACACACAACCAAGCGCCACATAGATCACCAGGATAGCGACGATCACCAGCCACGGGGTTTCACGATACTGGGCGGCGAGGTTGAGCAATGCGCTCGGAAAGTCGGTCAGGTTCACGAAGTTGGCGAACAGCAGTGCGCCGATCAGTACCGTGAACAGCATGGCCGTCGTGCCGGCGCTCTCGAGCAGGATCTCGTATAGGGTCCGCCAGGTGAGGGTCTTACGGGCCCAGGCGAAAACGAAGGCACCGAAGGCGCCGATGCCGGCCGCCTCGGTGGGGCTGAACAGGCCGCCATAGATGCCGCCCATGACCAGGATGAACAACATCAGCACGCCCCAGACCCGGGAGAGCGCCTGCATGCGCTCGCCGGCCGTGGCGCGCTCGCCGGCCGGGCCGGCCTGCGGACGCACCATGACCACCGCGCGCACCGCCAGCAAATAGAACAGTATGCCGACGATCCCCGGCACGACACCGGCGGCGAACAGCTTGCCGATGTTGGTCTGGGTGAGAATGCCGTAGATCACCAGCAGGACACTGGGCGGAATCAGAATGCCGAGCGTGCCGCCGGCCGCGATCGAGCCCGCGGCGAGATCATCTGCGTAGCCGAACCGGCGCATCGACGGAATCGCCACCTTCGACATGGTCGCGGCGGTGGCCAGCGAAGAGCCGCAGATGGCTGCGAAACCACCGCAGGCCACCACCGTGGCCATCGCCAGGCCGCCCTTGCGATGGCCGAGAAACGAATACGAGGCGTTGTACAACTCCTCCGACAGCCGTGCCCGGGCCACGAAGTTGCCCATCAGCACGAACAGAGGCACGACCGACAGTTCATAGTTGACCGCCGCATCGAAGGCGGTCTGGCCCACGTTGGCCATTGCGCCATCGGGGCCGATCATCGCGGCCATACCGAAATAGCCGGCGATACCCATCGCGATCGCGACCGGGACACGCAGGAACGACAGGATGAGAACGGCCGCCAGGCCGATCAGTGCTTCACTCATGGCGTGCTCGTCACTTCCCTGCGGCGATCAGGTGTCTTGAGGGATGGGGTGATCGGCCGAGGGCGGTAACAGCCCGGCGATCAGCATCACGACGGCAGCCAGTGCAGCCAGACCCGCCATGGTCATGCTGAAAGGCCACATCGGCAGATAGAGCTCCACCGTGACCTCGCCATACTCGAGATGATCGAACGCGCGCATCAGCAGCCGCCAGGCCATGAAGCCCAGAGCGACGGCCGACACGAGATGAACCAACAGATGCTGCGCCCGTCGCAGCGAGCGCGGCACGAAACCATCGAGCAGGTCAATCGTGACATGCGCGCCGGTGAGATTCACATAGGGCAGGGCGCAGAAGATGATGAACGGCATCATGAACGATACCAGTTCGTAGGCCGCCGGAATCGGCATCGAGGCCACATTGCGCCCGAGCACATCGATGAAGGTGAGCAGCATCAGCGCGAACAAGGTGACGCTCGAGACGATCGCCAGCGCCCAGCACGGCCAATGGCCGAGCCGTGCCAGAAAACCGGATGTGGGCGCTGAAGTGCTCACCGTGTCACCTTACTTGCCAGCGGCCTGGCGCGCGACTTCGGCGCGGAAGGCCGTCAGGACCTTGGCGCCATCGACGCCGACGGTCTTGGCCCCCTCGATGTAATCGGCCTCGAACTGCTTGTTCAGCTTGAGCACCTCATCGACCAGCGACTTCGGCGCGGTCTTCAGGCTGTTGCCGGCGGCCAGCATCTGCTCCTTGCCCATATCGTTGATCTTGTCCCAGGCCGCGCCGGCCATGCGTGCAAAGGTCTCACCGGAATACTTGTCGATGACCGCCTTGTCCTCGGCGGAGAGCTTCTTCCACTTGCCTTCGTTCATGACCAGATAGTGGCTCGAGGAATACAGCCCGCCCGGGATGTAGGTCGAGAACGGGACCAGCTTCGTGATCTTGAAGCTCTCCAGCGACTCGAACGGGAAGGTGACGCCATCCGCGATACCGGTGGACAGGATCTCGTAGGACTTCGGCGCCGGCTGACGAACCGACACGCCGCCCCAGGCCTCGACGATCTTCTGCGGGATCGGGCCGCCGGTACGCATCTTCTGGCCGACCATGTCGGCCGGCGACATGATGTGCTTTTTGCTGTGGTGGATCAGGCCCGGGCCGTGGGTGTTCATGCCGATCAGGTGCACGCCCTTGTAAAAGCCCTTGTCCGCCAGATAACGCTCATGCACGCGCTGCAGGGCCACCGAGGTGCCCTCGCCGGTGTCGCCCAGCATCGGCAGTTCGGCAAACATGTAGGCGGCAAAGCGCTGCGGCGTGTAGCCGTGCACGCTGAAGGCGACATCGGCCTGGCCGGTGCGCACCGCATCCAGGTGCGCGGGTGGCGAGGCGACCGGCTTGGGCAGATGGCGGAACTTGATGCGCCCGTTGCTTTCCTTCTCGATCGCTTCCATCCAGGGGATGTAGAGATGGACATTGATCGGATGGGTCCAGGGCACCCACGACGAATAGCTGAGCACGGTTTCGGCCTGGGCGGTGGTGGCCAGCCCGGCCGCGAGTGCGGCCGTGATGGCCAGGCGGCGCAGAGTCGCTTTCATGAAAATCTCCTCCTGGAACAGGATTGGGTTTGCGTCTTGTGCTCACGTGCGCAGTCATGGTGCACGAGGCAGGCGACAGCGCGCCGGCCTCGACGTGAGAGTGCGTCGCAGGGTACCGCAAAGTCGGCAAGGCGAAAAGCGAGGGTTCGCGGGCTCCGGGGCCGGCCCTGGTGCAGCGGCCCGATGCGTGCGATTGTGCTCAGCGCGATTGCAGCTCGCGCACCTGCTCGTTGGTCAGCATGCGGACCGGCGCACCACGCAGCATCAGGTACAAGCGGGCGGTTGCCTCGAGCTCCTCGATCGCGTCGCTGGCGGCGGCCAGGCTGCTGCCGGCCACCACCGGGCCATGATTGGCGAGCAACACCGCTCGGTGGCGATCGGCTCGTGCGCGCACCGCGTCGGCCAGCGCCATGTCGCCGGGTGCGTAGTAGGGGATGAGGGGCAGGCTGCCAACGCGCATCACGTAGTAGGCGGTGAGCGGCGGCAGCACGTTTTCCGGATCGACATCGGCAAGGATCGACACCGCGGTCGAGTGGGTGGCATGCAGATGGATGACCGCACCTTCGGTCAGGCGGCGCTCGTAGACGCTCATGTGCAGGAACAGCTCTTTGGTGGGCTTGTCGCCGTCGAGCAGCGCGCCATGCGCATCCAGGCGCGACAGGCGGGCCGGATCGAGCCCGCCCAGGGTCGCGCCCGTGGGTGTCATCAGATAGCCGTCTCCGTGGCGCACACTGATATTGCCGGTCGAGCCGTGGGTATAGCCGCGTTGGTACAGCGAGCGGGCGATATCGCAGATGGCTTCGCGCGCGCGGTTTTCTTCACCGTGAGTGTTCACCAGGCTCATGCCTGCGCCCCATCGAGCATCGCCAGGGCCTTGGCGAAGAAATCCGGCGCGCCGAAGTTGCCGGATTTCAGCGCGATCGCAAGCGCCGAATCGCCCAGGGATTCGGTCCACGGCACGCCGGGATCGATCTGCGGGCCGATGCGCAGCGCCTGCACGCCCAGCGCCTTGACTACCGCGCCGGAGGTTTCCCCGCCGGCAACCACGAAGCGGCGCGTGCCGTGCTCGCGCAGCGCACGCGCACAGGCGGCCACCGCGGCCTCCACGGCCTCACCGGCGCGGGCCTGGCCCAATCTTGCCTGCGCCGCCCGCACCGCCTCGGGTGCGGCACTGGCGTAGATCATCGGCACCTCGCCGCGGGCCTGCGCCTGGCGGGCGAAATCGATCGCACGGCGCACGCTTGGCTCGGCATTCGCCGCGAGTTCGAGCGGGTCGAGTTGCATCGCCGGATGCTGCTTCGCGAACGATGCCACCTGGGCCAGAGTCGCCGTCGAGCAACTGCCCGAGAGCACCACGGCGGGCCCGTGCACGGCAGGAAGCCGGCCGGCCTGCTGGCCTTCGGGCAGCAGGCCGAGCGCGCGGAAATTCTGCGGCAGCCCGATCGCCAGACCGGAGCCGGCGGTAACCAGCGGCAGATCGGCGCAGGCTGCGCCGAGAACTTCGAGATCGGCATCGCGCAGGCTGTCGGCGATCGCCGCGCCAACCCCCTGCGCGCGCAGCTCGGCGATCCGCTGGCGGGTGGCCTGCACACCGGCGGCCAGCCGGTCATAGGCGATCAGCCCGACCGGCGCGCTCATCTGACGGCCTAGCACCCGCACCAGGTTGGCATCGGTCATCGGTGTCAGCGGGTGATTCTGCATGCCCGATTCCGACAACAGCGCATCGCCGACAAAGAGATGGCCACGATAGACGGTTCTGCCGGTCGCGGGGAAGGCCGGGCAGGCGATCGTGAAGTCGGTGTTCAGCGCACGCATCAGCGCCTCGGTGACCGGGCCGATGTTGCCCGCATCGGTGGAATCGAAGGTCGAGCAGTACTTGAAATAGAACTGCCGGCAGCCCAGCCGACGCAGCCAGTCAAGGGCCGCGAGCGAATCGGCCACGGCCTCGGATGCAGGCGTGGTTCGCGATTTCAGCGCCACCACCACGGCGTCGGCCTGCGGAGCCTGGCCGTCGGCCGGAACCCCGATGGTCTGCACGGTCCGCATGCCGCTGCGCACGAGATTGTTGGCGAGATCGGTGGCGCCGGTGAAGTCATCTGCGATGCAGCCAAGAAGCATGTGAACCTCCGTCACACTCGATTTCGACAATCCTACCGCGCGGGTCTGCATGGCCGGGCTCGCCAGCGTCGTGGGTGGGCCGGTCAGTCGCCGCCCGTCGTGCCCTCGGCATGAGCACTGGTGGGATCGAGCCAGCGGGCCAGCAGCGTGGCGATCATGGCCAGAACCGCTGCCAGCGCAAAGGCGCGGTGAAATCCGGCCTCCAGCAGCGCCGGCGCGAACTCGGCCAGGCGCAGCGCGGCGTCCTGGTCGCGCAGCGCGCCCGGGGCGGCGGTATTGCGGGTGAGGGTGGCGAACAGGAGCGCACTGAGCATGGCGATTCCCAGCGCGCCGCCCAGCGTGCGAAAGACGCCCGACACCGCGGTCGCGATGCCCACCTGGGCGGCCGGCACCGCCCACTGCACGGCCACGATCGTGGCCGGGATACACATCCCGATGCCGAAGCCGGTAAACAGCAAGGCCGTTGCCACCGGCCAGCCCGGCTCGAGCACGGCCAGGGTGAGGATGCCGGCGCCCAGCGTGGACAGCAGCGAGCCGCCGGCCAGCAAAAGGCGCTGGCGCATCGCGCCGAGCATGGCCTTACCGCTGAAATACGAGCCCACCGGAACGCCGAGCGTGAGCGGCAGCATGGCCAGTGCCACCTGGCTGGCGCGCAGGCCGCCGCTGGTCTGCAATGCCAGCGGCGCCAGAATCTGAGTGCCATAGAGCACGAAGAAATTGGCACCGAGAATCGCGCAGCTGATCATCACCGTGCGATTGCGAAACAGCGATGGCGGCAGCAGGGGATCGGGCGCCCGGCGCTCCCAGAGCGCGAGCAGCAGCGCGAAGCCCAAAGCTGTGGCGAAGCCGGCCAGCGGCCAGGGGTCGAGCGCGCGATGGCCCTGCCCGATCAGCAGCAGGGCGAGCATGAAGGCGGCAAGCAGCACGCTCAGCAGGACGGCGCCAAGGTAATCGATCGGTTTGCCCGGTCGCCCGAGCGGCAGATCGCGCAGGCCGCGGCGCAGGTTGACCCAGGCGATCAGGCCGAGCGGCAGGTTCAGCACGAACACGGCCCGCCAACTGACATACTGGGTCAGCAGGCCGCCGACGATCGGGCCGGTGACCGCCGCCACGGCGAAGGCACCGGAGAGCCAGGCCTGATAGCGGCCACGGTTGCGCCGCTCGACGATGTCCGCCACGATCGTCTGCACGAGCACGATCAGCCCGCCCCCGCCAAGGCCCTGCAGCAGCCGGAACACCAGCAGCTGCGGCATGCTCTGGGCCAGGGTGCTGGCCAGCGAGGCGGCCAGATAGATGCCGATCGCGGTCGACAATACCGGCCAGCGGCCGAACAGATCCGACAACTTGCCATAGACCGGCGTGGCCACCGTCGCGACGATCAGATACCCGGAGACCACCCATGGCATCAGGGCCTCGCCGTGCAGATCGCGGGCGATCGTGTACAGCGCGATCGAGACGATCGTCTGGTCGAGCGCGGCCAGGAACATCGCGAGCACCAGGCCCGGCAGCACCGCCATGATCTCGGCATGGCTGAAGTGGCGCTGCATGGGCCCGACGCAGGCCTCCCGGCCCTGCGCCGCCGTTGGCGCAGGGGGCATGGTGTGACTCAGGAGAAGGCCTGGATACCGGTCTGGGCCCGGCCCAGGATCAGCGCATGAACATCATGCGTGCCCTCGTAGGTGTTGACCACCTCCAGGTTGACCATGTGGCGGATCACGCCGTATTCGTCGCTGATGCCGTTGCCGCCCAGCATGTCGCGCGCCAGACGGGCGATGTCCAATGCCTTGCCGCACGAGTTGCGCTTCATGATCGAGGTGATCTCGACCGCCGCCTTGCCTTCGTCCTTGAGGCGGCCCAGGCGCAGACAACCCTGCAAGCCGAGGGTGATCTCGGTCTGCATGTCGGCCAGCTTCTTCTGGATCAGCTGATTGGCGGCCAGCGGGCGGCCGAACTGCTTGCGATCGAGGACGTACTGGCGCGCGGTATGCCAGCAGGTCTCGGCCGCACCGAGTGCCCCCCAGGCAATCCCGTAGCGGGCGGAGTTCAGGCAGGTGAACGGGCCCTTCAGGCCTTCGACGCCGGGCATCAGCTGGGTCTCGGAGACCTCCACGCCGTCCATCACGATCTCGCCGGTGATCGATGCGCGCAGACCGAACTTGCCATGGATCGCCGGTGCACTCAGGCCCTTCATGCCCTTTTCGAGAATGAAGCCCTTGATCCGGCCGTCGTGATCGCCGCCCTGGCACTTTGCCCAGACCACGAACACATCCGCAATGGGCGAATTGGAGATCCACATCTTCGCGCCGCTCAGCACATAGCCGCCGTCGACGGCGCGAGCGCGCGTTTCCATCGAACCCGGGTCGGAGCCGTGATTGGGCTCGGTCAGACCGAAGCAGCCGATCCACTCGCCGCTGGCCAGCCTGGGCAGGTACTTCTGTTTCTGGGCCTCGCTGCCGAATTCGAAGATCGGCACCATGACCAGTGAACTCTGCACGCTCATCATGGAGCGATAGCCCGAATCCACCCGCTCCACCTCGCGCGCGATCAGTCCGTAGCTGACATAGTTCAGGCCCGGGCCGCCGTATTGCTCGGGGATGGTCGGGCCGAGCAGGCCCAGTGCACCCATTTCGGGAAATATCTCCGGGTCGCATTTCTCGTGGCGGAAGGCCTCGAGCACGCGCGGCGCGAGCCTTCCCTGGCAATAGTCCTGGGCGGCGTCGCGCACCATGCGCTCGTCCTCGGTGAGTTGCTCATCGAGCAGAAGCGGGTCTTCCCACTTGAATACCGCTTTGCCGCCTGAGTGACTGGCCATGTTGTTCTCCTTGCTGGGCAGGATGTCGTAGATGCTTTCGGGCGCCGAGGTCACCGGGCGCGGGCAACGGGCTCGCACACGCCCGTGGCCTGGCCATCAAAAGCCGCTTTCCCCGGGTGCGAAGGTGATCGAGACGTCGAACGTTACCCGGAATTATCGGTCAAACCGGTTGCCGCCAGGCTTAGGGAGGTTTTACTGAGCTTCCCTGGGATCATCGGGCAATACCGCGGTGACCTCGATCTCCACCAGGGCCTCATCCTCGATCAGCGCATTGACCTCGACCGCGGTCATCGCCGGGAAGTGCGGCTTGCCATCGGCGCCCTGCATCAGCTGCCGGTAGGCCTGGCCGAGCTGGCGGCCGGCCGACAGATACTGCTGCTTGTCGGTGACATACCAGGTCATGCGAACGATGTGCTCCGGCCGGGCGCCGGCCTCGGCCAGCACCGCGACGATGTTGCGCAAGGCCTGCTCGGCCTGACCGGCGAAATCATGGTGTTCGAATTTGCATTCCGGGGTCCAGCCGATCTGGCCGGCCACCGAGATCAAGGTTCCGCGCGCGGCGATGCCATTGCTGTAGCCCTTGGGCTTGGCCCAGCCCGGCGGCTGCAAGATCTTCATCGAGGAATCTCCGTGGTCGTTGGCGCGGCACGGGCGGCCGGCGCGGTCGAAAAGTGAATGGGTGAGCCGTTCAGGCGTCTTGAACCAGATACCGGGTCATCGCCGCACGCAGATCATCGGGCCAGGGCAGGGCGGTGTTGCCGGCCGTGTTCACGCAGGCCAGCACCTGGCGCATGCGTACCCGCACATCGTCGCCGCACCGGGCCTGGCGGACCAGCGTCACAGATGCGCGCCCGATGCGCTCCACCTGCAGCGCCAGATCGAGGGTTTCGCCCTGGCGGGTGGGATTGGCGAAGTCACACTCGATATGAACCGTGGGCACGCCAAGGTGACGGGTTCGATGCAATTCGGCGAAGTCGGCGCCCAGCCCCTCGTTGAACCAGTCTTCGACATGATCATTGAACAGCCCGAAGTAACGCGGGTAGAACACGATACCCGCCGGATCGCAGTGTGCGAAGCGGATCAGGTAAGAGCGAACGAATTCCATCGATGAAGACTCCCGGGCCGCCGGCGGACCCTCTGAGCCGGTCACGCCCGGCCGCGCATGTTCATAGGTCTGTGCGAATCCGCCAGAGCTCGGGGAACAGGACCACATCGAGCATCTTGCGCAGATAGGACACCCCGTTGGTGCCGCCGGTGCCGCGCTTGAAACCGATCACGCGCTCGACCGTCGTGGCATAGCGAAAGCGCCACTGACGAAAGGCGTCTTCGAGGTCGATCAGTTCTTCGGCCAGCTCATAGAGCGCCCAGTGCGCTTCCGGGTCGCGATAGACCGCAAGCCAGGCGGCCGCGACCGATTCATTGATCTGGCGCGGCCTGGAAAAGTCACGATTCAGTTGATCGGCGTCGATGGCGAAGCCCTCGCGCGCGAGCAGCCGGATCGCCTCGTCGTAGATCGAGGGTTCGGCCAGGGCCTGCTCCACCTGGGCGAGCAGGTCCGGGCGGTGCGCATGGGGTTTGAGCATCACCGCATTCTTGTTGCCGAGCAGGAATTCGATGATCCGGTACTGATAGGACTGGAAGCCCGAGGACTCGCCCAGCGCGCTGCGCAGCCGGGAATACTCCGACGGGGTCAGGGTGGAGAGCACATTCCACGCCTGTACCAGTTGCTCCATGATCCGGGACACCCGCGCCAGCGTCTTGAAGGCGCTGGCCATCCGGGATTCGCGGACATCGGCCAGTGCCCGGCGCAGCTCGTGAATCGCCAGCTTCATCCAGAGTTCGCTCGTCTGATGCTGGATGATGAACAGCATTTCGTTGGCATCACCGGAGCGCAGCGTCTGGGCGTCGAGAAGGCGGTCGAGCTGCAGATAATCGCCGTAGGTCATCGTGCCCGAGTAGTCGAGCCGGGCGTCTTCGAAGCGATCGCTCATGTCACCGCCTTGCGTGCCATGAATGCCGGATCACGCCAGCGTCCGCTCTCGAGAACCGACACCAGCCGGACGGCCGCGTCATGGGCATCGACATGACGCAGGTAAAGAGGTGCGAAGCCAAAGCGCAGGATGTCCGGCGCACGAAAATCACCGATGACAGCCTCGGCGATCAGCGCCTGAACCACCGCATGGGCCTGGTCAGGATCCGGCAGCGTGAAGCTCGCCTGGCTGCCTCTTGACGCATGCTCTCGCGGTGTCACACAGCGCAGACCGTGACGCGCGCCACCGGCCAGCGCCGTGGTCACGAAAATATCGATCAGCCGGCAGGCCTTTGCATGCAGGGCCGCCAGCCCACCGTGGTCAAGGGCGGCCAGCACCGTGTCGACACCGCATTCGGCCGCGCTCAGCGACAGCATCGGCGGAGTGCCACAGAGCGCGCGGGCCACGCCTTGCGCCGGTCGGTAGCCGGTCTCGAAGGCAAACGGCGCCGCGTGCCCGAGCCAGCCGCTCAGCGGTTGCACGAACGCGGCCTGATGCCGATGCGCGACATACAGGAATGCGCTGCCGCCGGGCCCGCCGTTCAGGTACTTGTAGCTGCATCCGATTGCGAAATCGGCCTGCGCATCATCGAGCGCCACCGGGATCGCCCCGGCCGAGTGGGCGAGGTCCCAGATCATCAGGGCGCCCGCCGCATGTACACGTTCGGTCACCTCGGCCATTGGCAGCCGGTGGCCGGTGCGATAGTCGACCTGGGTCAGCAGGACGGCCGCCACCGAGTCGTCGATCGCGTCTTCGAGCGCCGCGCGATCCACCAGACGCAGCTCGTGCCCGGCGCCGAGCTGCCCGATCAGGCCCTGGGCGATGTACAGGTCGGTGGGGAAGTTGCCGGCTTCGGAGACGATTACCCGCCGATCCGGGCGCATCTTCAGTGCACCGGAAAGCACCTTGAAGAGATTCACCGAGGTGCTGTCGGCGGCCACCACCTGACCGGGAGCGGCGCCGATCAGGCGGGCGATCTTCTCGCCCACGCGAACCGGTGCATCGATCCAGCCGGCACTGTTCCAGCTGCCGATCAGGCCCTGGCCCCATTCGCGCTCGATCACCGCCTGCAGACGGGCGGGGGTGGCCCGCGGCAGCGGCCCGAGCGAGTTGCCATCCAGGTAGATCAGCCCGTCGGGGAGCGTGAATTGTGCGCGCAGATCGCGCAGGGAATCGCGGGTGTCGAGGTCGGCGCAGGCCTCGCGGCCAGGAGGCGCGCCCCAGTGATCGGCTGCTTCGCTCATGATCAAAATACTTTAAACTTAAAATAAATGTCCGGCAAGGCTCGCGCCTGATCCGTTCCCGAATCGGTCAGGTGCCGGCCCTGCGGCCGATGATGGTCTGCGCACGAAGGAGGCGACATGCGGGTCGATGTGGTGGGGGGTGGTCCGGCGGGGCTCTACAGCGCGATTTTGCTCAAGAAGAGCTATCCCGATGCCAACATTTCGGTGGTCGAGCGCAATCGACCCGACGACACCTTTGGTTTCGGCATCGTGTTCTCCGACGAAACCCTGGCCCGGCTGGCGCGTGCGGATGCCAAGTCGCATCAGCGAATCGCCGCCAACTTCGCGTACTGGGACGACATCTATGTCCAGTACAAGGGCCAGGTGATCAAGTCCTCGGGCCATGGCTTTTCCGGTCTGGAGCGCCTGGCGCTGCTCACCATCCTGCAAAAGCGGGCCCAGTCGCTGGGCATCGAGATCGCCTTCGAGACCGAGGACAAGGGCATCGCAGCCCACCGCGGGGCCGATCTGATCATTGCCGCCGATGGCATCAACAGCGCGGTTCGCACCGCCCATCAGGATCACTTCAAGCCTGATGTCGACCTGCGCACGAACCGCTTCGTGTGGCTGGGCGCGCGCATGAACCTGCCTGGCTTCTATTACAGCTTTCGCGAGTATCAGGGCCACATCTGGAACATGCATGCCTATCAGTACAAGTCCGGGCATTGCACGATCATCATTGAAACCACCGATGACGCATTCCTGGCCAGCGGTCTGGCGATCGATGACGAACAGGCCACCGCCGCGCTGGTCGAGAAGATCTTCGCCGACGACCTGCATGATGCCAAGGTTCTGACCAACCGCTCGCACTGGCGCCAGTTTCCCAGCATCGATTGCGCCACCTGGTGCCATGAGGTCGATGGCAGTCAGATCGTGTTGCTCGGCGACGCCGCCCACACCGCCCACTACTCGATTGGTTCCGGCACCAAGCTCGCGATCGAGGATGCGATCGCGCTACATGCCGCGATCGTCGCGCAGGCGGCCGAGCACGGCGGCGATCCGCTGGCCGATCTGCGCGGCGCCATGGCCCGCTACGAGGCCGAGCGTCATGAAGAGGCGGCACGAACCCGTCATTCGGCCAATGTCTCGCTGGTCTGGTTCGAGAATGTGCGCCGCTTCTGGCAGATGGATCCGGTGCAGTTCAACACCAGCATCCTGACGCGCAGCAAGCAGATCACCTACGAGAATCTGCGCCTGCGCGATCCGGCGCTGGTCACCGAGATCACACGCTGGTGGAACCGCCAGCAGGCGCAGGCGCTCGGTCTGCGCTCGGACGATGGCCATGGCGGGCCGGCTCCGTGGCTCGATGTGGCGCCGATGTTCGCGCCCTTCAGATTGCGCGACATGTGGCTGCAGAACCGCATCGTGGTCTCACCGATGGCCCAGTATTCGGCCGTCGATGGCGTTCCCGGCGACTGGCATCTGGTGCACTACGGTTCGCGCGCGCTCGGTGGCGCGGGTCTGGTCTTCATGGAGATGACCTGTCCGAGCGCCGATGCCCGCATCACGCCGGGATGCCCCGGGCTCTGGAACCGTGAGCAGATGCTCGCGTTCAAGCGCATCGTCGATTTCGTCCACGAGCAGACGCAGACGAAACTCTGCATGCAGCTCGGACACGCCGGGCGCAAGGGCTCGACCCAGGTCGGCTGGGAGCGAATGGACTATCCGCTCGAGAAGAAACAGAGCAACTGGCCGCTGGTCTCCGCCTCGCCGATTCCATATCGCAAGGGGGTCAATCAGGTGCCGCGCGAAATGACCCGCGACGATATGAACCGCGTGATCGCCGAGTTCGTGCACTCCGCCAGGCTGGCCAAAGAGGCCGGCTTCGACATGTTGGAGCTGCACATGGCGCACGGCTATCTGCTGGCAAGCTTCCTGTCGCCGGTGACCAACAAGCGCACGGACGAGTACGGCGGTGACATCCATGGCCGGATGCGCTTCCCGCTCGAGGTCTTCGCGGCCGTCCGCGCGGTCTGGCCCGAGGAGCGACCGATGAGTGTGCGCCTGTCGGCCACCGACTGGATTCCCGATGGCCAGAGCGGCGAGGACTCGGTCGAGGTGGCGCGTGCGCTGCGTGAGCTGGGCTGCGACCTGATCGATGTCTCGACCGGGCAGACCGATCCGGCCGCCCGTCCCGTCTACGGGCGCATGTACCAGGCCGTGTTCTCCGAGCAGATCCGCCTCGAGACCGGCATGCCCACGATGGCGGTCGGCGCTATCACCACTGCCGATCAGGCCAGCACACTGTTGGTGTCCGGCCGCGCAGATCTGGTGGCATTGGCCCGCCCGCATCTGGCGGATCCCTACTTCACGCTGCATGCGGCGGCCGACTACGGCTATCGTGGGCAGCCGTGGCCGGTGCAGTATGAGACCGGTGCGGAGCAGGCCTACACCCTGGCGCAGCGCGCGAAAGAGGATCTCGAGCGCAAGCTGGCCGAGGCGCGGGCCGGCGCAGGCTGATCGCGCGGAGGCGGGGATTCATCGCCCCGTGTCCGGCCGGCAAAATGGTGCGATCTTCATACTCACTACACGAGAGGCCCACATGTCCGAAACCGTTCATCACCAGGGGGGCTGCCTGTGCGGCGCCATCCGCTACGATGTCCTGCTCCCCCTGGAAAAGCTGGTGCATTGTCATTGCACCGATTGCCAGAAGGCCTCCGGTGCCGGAGCCAGCGCCAATGCCGTGCTGCCCACGGCGAAACTGCGTTTCACGCAGGGCGAACCAAAGGTTTTTTCCAAGCGGGTGGACAGCGGCAATACGCTGCATCGCGGCTTCTGCGGCAACTGCGGCTCGCCGATCTACTCGCGTCGGGATCATCTTCCCGATATCACGGTACTCAAGGTCGGCTCTCTCGATGACAGCGATGGCCTGTCAATGGCGATGAGCATCTGGATGAAGAGCCGGCGGCCGTGGATGCCCGTCGATGCGCAGGCCACGCAATTCGAGGGCAATCGACCCGCCTAGTCTCACCGATTCGCGCTTGCCCGAGATCCGGGCCGGCGAAGCGTGGGGCACCCGAGCGAGCCCTTACGACGGCCAGCAATAGCCGTCTGCCAGCCCGAGAAAGGCCGCGAGGTCGGCGCTGGCATCGTAGCCCTGGCCGAGCTCCTGGGCGATCAGTCCGGCCACCACGGGCGCTACGGCAATGGCGGCGCGGGCATCCAGGAACAGTAGGCGCGAGCGGCGCGCGAGTACGTCCTCGAGCGTGCGCGCGCCTTCGACGCGAACCGCGAAGCGCACCATTGCCTCGGACAACTCCGGTGTGAGCCAGTTCCGGGCGCCCGGCATCGCGAGCATCGCCGCCGCATCCGAGCCATACAAGTGTGGCCCGGGGGCGGCGCTGATCGGCTGGCCGCTATCGTCGGGGGCACCGATCAGACGCAGATCACGGGTTGCGCCCAGGCCGCGGCGATCGATCAGACCTTGCTCGGCACAGGCCTCGAGGACATCCTCGGCCATGGCGCGGTAGGTCGTCCACTTGCCGCCGGTGACCGTGGTCAGGCCCGACGAGTCGACCACGACCGTGTGTTCGCGTGACAACGCCTTGGTGTTGGCGCCATCATTGCTGGGCGGTTTCACCAGGGGGCGCAGACCGACCCATACCGAACGGATATCGGCCGGGCCGGGCGCCCTGGCCAGATATCGGGCCGCCTCCTCGAGGATGAACGCGACCTCCTCGTCGAACGGGCGGGGCTCCTCGGCAAGATCGTTGCGCGGGGAGTCGGTGGTACCCAGGATCAGCTTGCCAAGCCACGGTACCGCGAACAACACCCGGCCATCACGGGTCTTGGGCACCAGCAGTGCATGATCGCTGTGCAGAAACTCCGCGTCGACCACGAGGTGCACGCCCTGGCTGGGCGCCACCATGTCGCCGGGTGCGGCCTGGTCCATGCGGCGAACCGCGTCCACCCAGACGCCACAGGCATTGATCACGCATCCCGCCTGAATGTTCAGGGTCTGACCCGAGATCTCGTCGCGGGCCTGCACGCCCGAAACCCGCTCACCATCGTGCGCGAGCGCGATGACCGGACAATGATTGAGCAATGCGGCGCCATGTGCGACGGCTGTACGCGCCAATGCGACGGCCAGCCTGGCGTCATCGAACTGGCCGTCCCAGTAGCGGATCGAGCCGCTCAGATGGTCGGCGCGCACGCCGGGCATCAATGCCAGTGTGCGCGCCGCGGACAGGAACTCGGTATCGCCGAGCCCCGCCGCGCCGGCCAGGAGGTCGTACAGCTTCAGGCCGATGCCATAGAAGGGCCGATCGATCAGCGCGCCCTTGATTCCGTAAGTCGGGGTCAGGAATGCCAGAGGCTGCGCCAGGTGCGGCGCATTGCGCAAAACCTGCGTGCGCTCGTGCAGTGCCTCGCGAACCAGCGAGATATTGCCCTGCGCCAGATAGCGTACGCCGCCGTGCAGCAGCTTGGTGGCGCGTGACGATGTTCCCTTGCCGAAGTCGTGGCGCTCCAACAGTGCCACCTGAAAGCCGCGGGCCGCAGCGTCCACCGCAATCCCCAGACCGGTCGCGCCACCGCCGATGATCACGACGTCAAAGCGCCTGCCCTCGCTCAGCGAACTCAGTGCGGCCGCCCGGTCGAGGGTGCCGGCCACCTTGGCAGCAACGATCTTTTCAGGCGCATTCATGACTGCGGCCCGGCCTCTGTGGCCAGAACGATATCGACATCGGCATCCTGGCAGATCTGCGCGAGTGCGGGCGGAAGCGGGGCGTCCGTGACAAAGGTGTCCAGATCCGCCAGACGACCGATTCGCACGGGCGCCGAGCGCGACAGCTTCATGCTGTCGGCCACCAGCATCGCATGTCGGCTACCGGCCATGATCGCCTTGGCGACGCTGACCTCGCGATAGTCGAAATCCAGCAGCGCGCCGTCGCCGTCGATCGCCGAGGCGCCGATCACCGCGTAGTCGACCTTGAACTGACGGATGAATTCCACCGCAGCCTCACCGACGATACCGCCGTCGGAGTGGCGGACCACACCGCCGGCGACGACGACCTCGATGTGGGTATGGCCACGCAGAATGTGCGCGACGTTCAGATTGTTCGTGATGACCATGAGGCCTTGATGGCCGACCAGCGCACTGGCGACCTGTTCGGTGGTCGTGCCGATGTTGATGAACAGCGAGCAGTCGTTCGGGATCAGGCGCGCGGCGGCAGCCCCGATGGCCTGCTTGGCGCCCGTCGCCAGTTGCCGGCGACTGTCATAGGTGAGATTGGCCACGCCGGAGCTGACCAGGGCACCGCCGTGAAAGCGTTGCACCAGCCCGAGGCGGGCGAGGTCGTTCAGATCCTTGCGGATCGTTTGCGGCGTGATGTCGAAGCGGGCCGCTAACGCATCGACGTCGACCCGCCCCGTCGATCGGGCGATCGCGACGATTTCATGCTGGCGGGGCGAAAGGGCAACCATGCTTGGTGATCGATGATCGGACATTCGAATTATTTCGTTTCGCAGCGAAATTGCAAGTGGTCTTCGATAAATGGCGTAATTGCGCGCGTTTGCTGACATTACGCGCGTCATGGGTTTCGATTGACATTCGTTTTTTTTCGGGCTTACCATCGACGCGCTTTACACAAAGAACTCGCGGAGGAGCTATGAGAAACATGCAGAGCAGGCTTGCGCTGAGCGTGGCGTTGGCCATCGCGGCCATGGCGTCGCCGGCCTATGCCGGCATGGAAGAGGCCAAGCAGTGGATTGAAAAGGAGTTCCAGCCTTCAACGCTCAGCAAGGAAGAGCAGATGAAGGAGATGGAATGGTTCATCAAAGCGGCCAAGCCCTTTGCGGGCATGGAGATCAACGTGCTCTCGGAGACCATTCCGACGCACGAGTACGAGTCCAAGACGCTGACCAAGGCGTTCGAGGAGATCACCGGCATCAAGGTCAATCACCAACTGCTCGGTGAGGGCGAGGTGGTGCAGGCCGTGCAGACCCAGATGCAGACCAAGCGCAATCTGTACGACGGCTATGTCAACGACTCAGACCTGATCGGCACGCACTCGCGTCTGCAACTGGCGGTCAACCTTTCCGACTGGATGGCGGGAGACGGCAAGGATGTGACCAACCCGGGGATCGATCTCGACGATTTCATGGGCAGATCGTTCACGACCGGCCCCGACGGCAAGCTGTATCAGCTGCCAGACCAGCAGTTCGCCAACCTGTACTGGTTCCGCAAAGACTGGTTCGACCGGGCAGACCTCAAGCAGAAGTTCAAGGCCAAGTACGGCTACGACCTGGGCGTGCCGGTCAACTGGTCGGCCTACGAGGACATCGCCGAGTTCTTCACCAACGACGTGAAGGAGATCGACGGCGTTCGCGTCTATGGGCATATGGACTACGGCAAGCGCGCGCCCGACCTGGGCTGGCGCATGACCGACGCCTGGTTGTCGATGGCCGGCGCTGGCTCCAAGGGCCTGCCCAATGGCCGCCCGATCGATGAGTGGGGCATCCGCATGGAGGAGGGGTCGTGCAACCCCGCGGGCGCATCGGTGACGCGCGGCGGTGGCACCAACGGCCCGGCCGCGGTCTATGCGATTCGTAAGTGGGACGAGTGGCTGCGCCAGTACGCACCGCCCGGCGCTGCCGACTATGACTTCTACCAGTCGTTGCCGGCGCTCGCCCAGGGCAATGTGGCCCAGCAGATCTTCTGGTACACGGCGTTCACCGCATCGATGGTCGCGCCCAAGAGCGAAGGCAACAATACCGTTGACGGTGCGGGCAACCCGCAGTGGCGGATGGCCCCCTCGCCGCACGGCCCGTACTGGGAGGAAGGTCAGAAGCTCGGCTACCAGGATGCCGGCTCCTGGACCTTGTTCAAGTCCACGCCGCTCGAGCGCCGCAAGGCCGCCTGGCTGTACGCGCAGTTCGTGACCTCCAAGACCGTCGATGTCAAGAAGAGTCATGTCGGGCTGACCTTCATTCGCGACTCCACGGTGCGCCACGCGAGCTTCACCGAGCGCGCGCCCAAGCTTGGTGGTCTGGTCGAGTTCTATCGGTCGCCCGATCGTGTGAACTGGACGCCCACCGGCGTGAATGTGCCCGACTATCCGAAGCTGGCCCAGCTCTGGTGGCAGCAGATCGGTGACGTCAACAGCGGCACCTTCACCCCGCAGCAGGCCATGGACCGGCTCGCCAGCGAGATGGACCAGGTCATGCGCCGGATGCAGGCCGCCGATGAAAAGGCCAATGTCTACGGTGGCTGCGGCCCGCGTCTGAACAAGGAGAAAGACCCGTCCGAATGGCTGGGCAAGGGCGGCGCCAAGGCGAAGCTCGCCAACGAGAAGCCCAAGGGCGAGACCGTCGCCTATGACGAACTCGTCAAGCGCTGGGCGGCCAAGTAAGCAGGCCAGCCTGCCATCCAGGATGTGACCGGGGTCTCCTTCGTCACATCCTGGTGGCGGCCCTGCCGCCGCCGGTTGTCCGACCATGGTTATGTCAGGTGCAGTGCGCACCCTTGAATCCGGAACCCGATCGTGTCGTTGATCCTCGAGCAGGTGTCGTTGCAGGTGGATGGTCAGACACATATCCACGAGACCGATCTCGCCCTGGCCGAGAAGGGCTTCAACGTGCTGCTCGGCACCACCCTGGCCGGCAAGACATCCCTGATGCGCCTGATGGCGGGGCTGGTCAGGCCAAGCGCGGGTCGGGTGTTCTTCCGCGGTGCCGATGTCACCGAGGTCGCGGTGCAAAGGCGCAATGTCTCCATGGTCTATCAGCAGTTCATCAACTATCCGAATCTGTCGGTGTTCGACAATATCGCCTCGCCACTGCGGGTCGCCGGATTGCGCGGCGCCGAGATTCGCGCCCGTGTCGGGCCCGTGGCCGAATTGCTGCGCCTGAGCCCGATGCTCGATCGCCGTCCTAGCGAATTGTCGGGCGGCCAGCAGCAACGCTGCGCGATGGCGCGCGCGCTGGTCAAGGACGCCGATCTGGTGCTGTTCGACGAACCCCTGGCCAATCTCGATTACAAGCTGCGCGAGGAGTTGCGCGAAGAATTGCCGCGCCTGTTCGCGAACCGCGACTGCACGGTTGTCTACGCCACGACCGAGCCCTCCGAGGCGCTGCTTCTCGGCGGCCATACGGCCGCCATGCATGAAGGCAGTGTGACCCAGTTCGGCCCGACTGGCCGGATCTACCGCCAGCCCCTCGATCTGCTCACCGCCACGGTGTTTTCGGATCCGCCCATGAACACACTGGCGGTCGAAAAGCAGGGCGCGGCCTTCATGCTGCCCGACGGCGATCGCTGGCCGTTGCCAACGGCATATGCCGACCTTGCCGACGGCGACTACACGGTCGGTGTGCGGCCTCATCATGTACGCCCGGTGGCGGACGTCGCCACCGGCGGTCCGCAGGCCGCCACGACCCTCAATGGCCGGGTGCTGGTTGCCGAGATCAGCGGCTCGGAAAGCACCGTGCACTTCGAGGCGCTGGGCAATACCTGGGTGGCGCTGACGCGGGGCGTGCGCGGCGCGGAACCCGGCCAGCAGATGCGCTTCGAGGTCGCGCTCGATCATGCGATTGTCTTCGTACCGAACGGGCAGCGGGTCGATGCCCGCCGCGTGGAGGCCTAGGACATGGCCCGCATCGAGCTGCGCTCGCTGGCTCACAGCTATCTGGCGCAACCCGCCGCCGATGCCGATTACGCATTGAAATCGGTCGACCTCACCTGGGACGATGGCGGCGCCTATGCGTTGCTGGGCCCTTCCGGTTGCGGCAAGACCACCTTGCTGAACATCATTTCCGGCTTGTTGCGGCCGTCCTCGGGCAGCGTTCTGTTCGACGGCAAAGACATCACCGGGCTGGCGCCCAACGAGCGCAACATCGCGCAGGTTTTTCAGTTCCCTGTGGTCTACGACACGATGAGCGTCTACGACAATCTGGCCTTTCCGTTGCGCAATCGGGGTGTCAGCGAAGCGCAGGTGGCCCAGCGGGTGCGCGCGATCGCCGAGATGACCGATCTCGGTGACATGCTCGATCGCCGCGCGGCCGGCCTGACCGCAGACGGCAAGCAGAAGATCTCGCTGGGGCGCGGTCTGGTGCGCGACGATGTCAATGTGATCATGTTCGACGAGCCCCTGACCGTGATCGATCCGCATCTGAAGTGGCGGTTGCGTTCCAAGCTCAAGGAATTGCACCAACGCGTTCGTTCGACCATGATCTATGTCACGCATGATCAGACCGAGGCGCTGACATTCGCGGATCATGTGGTCGTCATGCATGAGGGAAGGGTGGTGCAGCAGGGCACGCCGGTCGAACTGTTCGAGCGACCACGGCACACCTTCGTCGGCCACTTCATCGGCTCGCCCGGTATGAATCTCCTACCCTGTCAGGCCGATGCGGACGGCATCTGGCTGCACGGTCGCCGGGTGCCGCTGGCCGATGCCGCGGTAGCGCGCGAGCTGCCCGGCAAACTGCAGCTCGGCATCCGCCCGGAGTTCGTGCAGGTCGCGCGCGAGGGCTGGCCTGCCAGTGTCCTGTCTGTCGCCGATGCGGGAAGATTCCGCATCGTCGAGCTCGATCTGGCGGGTGACCGGCTGCGTATGCTGATCCCGGAGGGGCAGCCGGTACCCGAGCGCGAGACCGGTCTGCGCTTCGTGCCTGAGTACACGCATCTCTATCAGGACGGATGGATCGTCGAATGATCGAATTTCACTGTCCTGGCGGATCCGTGCCGCGGCTTTCCGGGTCATCCCGATGAGCGCGCGTGTTCACAACCAGAAGGCCTGGCTGCTGGTGCTGCCGGTGGTGGTGCTGGTCGCGTTCAATGCGGTCATCCCGCTGATGACCGTCGTCAACTACTCGGTGCAGGAAACCTTTGGCGATAACCTGTTCTTCTTCGAGGGCGTCAAGTGGTTCGAGGAGATCCTGCGCTCGGAGCGCTTTCACGAGGCTCTGGGGCGGCAACTGCTGTTCACCTTCTTGATTCTTGCGATCGAAGTGCCTCTGGGCGTGGCGATCGCGCTGGCCATGCCACGCAAAGGGGTGTGGGTCTCCGTGTGCCTGGTGATGATGGCAATGCCTCTGCTGATTCCGTGGAACGTGGTGGGGGCGATGTGGAATATCTTCGCGCTGCCGGACATCGGCCTGCTGGGTAAGACGCTGAACACGCTCGGCTTCGACTACAACTTCACCCGCCAACCCACGGCCGCCTGGGTGACGCTGGTTGCCATGGATGTCTGGCACTGGACGTCGCTGGTCGTGCTGCTCGCGTATGCGGGCCTGAGCGCGATCCCCGATGCCTATTACCAGGCGGCGCGAATCGACGGCGCATCGGCATGGGCCGTGTTTCGCTACATCCAGCTGCCCAAGATGAAGCGGGTGCTGACGATCGCGGTCCTGCTGCGCTTCATGGACAGCTTCAACATCTATACGGAGCCCTTCGTGCTCACGGGTGGTGGGCCGGGCAACAGCACGACCCTGCTGTCGATCGATCTGGTGAAGATCGCGCTCGGCCAGTTCGATCTTGGCCCGGCCGCGGCCATGTCGCTGGTCTATTTCCTGATCATTCTGCTGCTGTCATGGGTGTTTTATGCGGTCATGACCCGTGACGAGGAGGCCTGAGACCATGAGACTGCGCTGGCTCGTGCCTACCCTGTACATCGTGTTCCTGATGCTGCCGATCTACTGGCTCGTGAACATGTCTTTCAAGACCACGAACGAGATCCTCGGCACATTCACGCTGTGGCCTCAGGAGTTCACCACCGAAAACTACGTGAAGATCTTCACGGACCCCACCTGGTACATGGGCTATGTGAATTCGCTGATCTATGTTTTGCTGAACACGCTGATTTCGGTGGCAGCCGCGCTCCCCGCCGCCTATGCGTTCTCGCGCTATCGTTTCCTCGGTGACAAGCACCTGTTCTTCTGGTTGCTGACCAACCGCATGGCGCCGGCGGCGGTCTTCGCATTGCCGTTCTTCCAGCTCTACTCGGCCATCAACCTGTTCGACACGCATCTGGCGGTGGCGCTCGCACACTGCCTGTTCAATATCCCGCTGGCGGTCTGGATTCTCGAGGGATTCATGTCCGGCGTGCCCAAAGAGCTCGACGAAACCGCATTCATCGACGGCTATCCGTTCTGGAAGTTCTTCGTAAAGATCTTCCTGCCGACGATCGCCGCCGGCATCGGTGTCGCAGCCTTCTTTTGCTTCATGTTCTCCTGGGTGGAGCTACTGCTTGCCAAGACGCTGACCTCGGTGGATGCCAAGCCGATTTCGGCCACCATGACGCGCACCGCGAGCACGTCGGGCTATGAGCTCGGGTTGCTTGCCGCGGCGGGTACATTGACGATCGTGCCCGGCGCATTCGTGATCTATTTCGTACGCAACTACATCGCGAAGGGCTTTGCCCTGGGGCGGGTCTGAACATGGGTCTGTCCTGGATGGCCTGGACCTGGCAGACGGCTCTGTTCTTTGTCGTCATCCTCGTGTTGCTCGTGCTGATGACCCTCTGGGAGCGGCGCTCTCCCGGGGGGGGCCCGCGTCGCGGTATCCTCGGCCTGACGACCACTCGCGGCGACAGGCTGTTCATCTCCCTGTTGCTCGCGGCCTATGTGCATCTGGCCTGGCTGTATTTCGCGGGTACGCCGCTGATCGGCGCGATGGTCGTCTCTCTGTTGTTGGCCCTGGCGATCTTTCGCTGGGTGTGAGTAACGCACGCCCGCATCGGGGCGCGCACGGCGCGCGCCGCGGGCGCGAGAGGCAATTGTCCAAACGCTGAGAGGGCATCGCAATGGGCGGCTACGTTATCGCGATCGACCAGGGCACCACGAGCTCGCGGGCCATCGTCTTCGACGAGACATTTCGAGCGCTGGCAGTCGGTCAGCGCGAGTTCGCGCAGCATTTTCCGCAAAGCGGCTGGGTTGAGCATGAGGCGGAAGATCTCTGGGAAACGACCCTCGTCACCGTGCGCGAGGCCCTCGAGCGCGCGGGTCTGAGCGCGGTCGATATCGCCGCGATCGGTATCACCAACCCGCGTGAGACCACCGTTGTCGGATCGCGCCACCGGGCGCGCGATCCACCCGGCCATCGTCTGGCAGGATCGCCGCACCGCCGCGCTGCGCGAGCCTGGTTGCAGACGGCCTCGAGCCCTTGTTCACCGAGCGCACCGGCCTGCTGCTCGATCCCTATTTTTCCGGCACCAAGATCGCCTGGATCCTGGATCATGTGCCGGGTGCGCGTGCCCGTGCGCAGGCCGGCGAACTTGCCTTCGGAACGGTCGACAGTTTCCTGTTGTGGCGGCTCACCGGCGGACGGGTCCACGCCACGGATGCCACCAATGCGTCACGCACGCTGCTGTTCGACATCGAACGCCATTGCTGGGACGAAGAGCTGCTGCGCGCGCTGGATATCCCCACCGGCTTGCTGCCCGAGGTGCGCGACTGCGCGGCCGAGTTCGGAGCCACCGAGGCGTCGCTGTTCGGCGCACCGATCGCGGTTCGTGGCATGGCCGGCGATCAGCAGGCCGCGCTGGTCGGCCAGGCCTGCTTCAGCCCTGGCATGGTCAAGGCCACCTACGGCACCGGTTGCTTTGCCGTGCTCAACACCGGCCAGGAGCGCGTGCGATCGCAGCATCGTCTGCTGAGCACGATCGGCTACCGGCTGCGCGGGCAGACCACGTATGCGCTCGAGGGCTCGATCTTCGTGGCGGGCGCGGCCGTGCAATGGCTGCGCGATGGCCTTGGCGTCATCGACGATGCGGCGAGTACCGGCGAGCTTGCGGCTGCCGCCGATGACAACCAGCAGGTGATCCTGGTGCCGGCGTTCACCGGCCTGGGCGCGCCGCACTGGGACGCCCAGGCGCGCGGCGCGCTGTTCGGGATCACGCGGGGCACGGGGCCGCGCGAACTCGCGCGCGCCGCGCTCGAGTCCGTCTGCTTCCAGTCCAATGATCTGTTCGATGCCATGAAGGGCGACTGGGCCGGCGCGGCCGACACCGTGCTGCGCGTGGATGGCGGGATGGTCGCTTCGGACTGGACCATGCAGCGCCTGGCCGACCTGCTCGCCGCACCGGTGGACCGGCCGGAGGTGCTCGAGACCACTGCGCTGGGTGCCGCCTGGCTGGCCGGCATGCAGGCCGGCGTCTGGCCGGACGAGGCGGGTTTCGCCAGCGCCTGGCGGCTGCAACGCCGTTTCGAGCCGTCGATGCCGGCGGCGGCGCGCGAGGCGTCGATCGCGCGCTGGCGTGATGCCCTGGAGCGCACGCTGAGCCGCTAGCCGGACGTCTCTCGAGTGAGTTGCATTTCGCCGGCCCGAGAGCCGGGCGGGCACGCGGCCTGCCGGTGTCGCCGCACGGCGAAGCCGCAACATCCGGGTTGCCGTTCGTCGGGCGGACTGGGCTGCCCATCCGCCAGCGCCCGGCCGGGCAACCTGCGAACCGGTGTGCACTAAACAATGAATCCGTCTGAGCGCCCGATGCGCGATCGAATCGCCCGCGGACGCTCGCTTCGAACGGACGGATCATTGCCATGGGTGTCACGAAGAATCGAGCCGATCGGCTCTACAGGATCTTGCTGGGCGGTGCGTTGGCCGCCGCCGTCGGCCTGGCGTGGGCCACCCCGCCGATCGTGCATGCGCCGACCGATCAGAGTAGCGCGCAGCCCGAGCTAATCGAACAGATCGTGATCTACCGGCGCAGCCTGTCGGTGCTCGACGTCAAGCCGACCTCGGGGCTGATCGCGCCCGCCGAGCCCGACGATGCCAAGAGGGCCGGTGCAACCGCGCTGGCGAGCCTGAATCCGACGCCATACAGCCGCTTCGAGAATCCCGTACGTCTTAGCCTGCCGTTTCCGATGACCGAGGCCCAGGCCTATGCCTGGGCCGCACAGCAGATGAACCCGGACGAGATCGAGGGCGTGCTGATCGATCGCGCGGTGCGCTCGCACGGCACCGTCTCGAGCAACGACTCTCTGGCCTACACCCTCTGGAACCTGGCCGCCGGCAGTCCGGGGACGACCCAGACCGAGCCCGTCTGGCCGCAATACCGCGGCAGCGGCGTGACGGTCGCCGTGCTCGATACTGGCAAGGTGGATCATCCTGACATGCAGGGCGTCTGGAACGGTGGCTACGACTTCATCGTCGATCCCAGCAAATCCGGCGATGGCGACGGGCGCGATGCCGATCCCACCGACACAATGACCTGCGTCCTCAACGGATCGCAGCAGACCGTGATACCGCACGGCCTGCATGTGGCGAGCATCATCGCGGCCCGCCTGAACAACAACGAAGGTCTTGCGGGGGTGGCGCCGCTGGCCAGCATCATGCCGCTGCGCGTGATCAGTGGCTGTGGGGGGGTGCTCAGCGATGTGCTCGATGCGATGCGCTGGGCGGTCGGCCTGCCGGTCAGCGGTCTGCCGACCAATCCGAACCCGGTGAAGATCCTCAATCTCAGCCTTGGCACGACCAGCCCCGGCGCGACCTGCAATTCGGTCACGCAGGCGGTGGTCGACGAGGTGCTGGCGACCGGGGCCGCAATCATCGTCAGCACCGGCAATGATGGTGCCGATTCGATCACCGTGCCGGCGGCCTGCAACGGGGTCATCGCGGTGGCGGCGGCAACCAAGGACGGTCAGCGCGCCGACTACTCGAACGCAGGTGCCGGCACGACCCTGGCCGCGGCCGGGGGCGGCTGTGCGGTCGGTGCAGCGAGCGGATGTTCGACCGACCCCTACAATTTCGTCGCGATCGCCCACCATGATTCATCCACTGCGGGTTATCGGATGGGGGCGGGCACCAGTTATGCGGCGCCACACGTGGCCGGCGCTGCCGCACTGCTTCTGGAGCAGGACAGCGGGCGCACTGGCGCTCAGATCAAGAGCCTGCTGGCGGACTCCACGCGGGCGTTCATCGGCAGCAGCTGCAACGGCGGTCTCTGTGGTACCGGCCAACTCGATGTCGAGGCTGCGCTGGTGCCACCACCATTCACGGTTTCCGCCTCGGCCCAGGCCGGCAGCATGCGTGCCGGCGACACCGGCACCTTGCAGGCAACGGTCAGTTCGGGCGCGATCTCACCATCGTATGTCTGGCAGCAGCTTGCCGGCACATCGGTGACGCTGACGCCGGCAAATGGCGGACAGAGCGCGAGCTTCATCGCACCGCAGACGAACGAGGTTCTGTCGTTCCGGGTCACGGTGACCGATGCCACCTCCGCGGTCAAGCATGCGGATGTCGGCGTGACAGTCTCGGTTCCCCCGGCGCTGGCCACGATCGATCCAATCCAGCTTGAAGTCGGTGCATCGCTGCGTCAGCCGATGACCCTGGCGGGCGGCGGCTCGCCGATGGCGATTGCCGTGGACACTGCGTCGATCGCCCAGGGCGTTCAGGTCGACGGTGCGGAGGTGGTCTGGAATCAGCCGCCCAGCGGGGATCACACGGTCGAGGTCACCCCCTATGACGCGGTCGGCTCCGGCGTGCCATTCGATATGCAGGTCAAGGTCGCGACGGCGGCGACTCAGAACTCCGTCGATACAGCCACTCAGAACCCGATGAGCGGGGGCGGCGGGCTGATTGGCTGGCACGGCGCGGTTCTGCTTTTGTTGGCGGCAGGTCTGCTTGCTCCGAGTCGATTCGCTCTCGGGGTAATGCTGCCGAGCGCGGGCCGTTCGCGCCGTCATGATCGCGCCATGCGTGCAGCCACCGAGCTGGCCGCCCTGTTCGGATTCCTGGCGCTCGCGACGGCGGCCATGGGGGCGTTCGCACCGGCTGTTTCCTATGGCAGGCATTCCGCTGCGGCGATGGCCTGGCTGGCATCCTTCGCCCATATCGATCTATCGCATCTGCTGTCGAATCTGATCGGACTGGCGCTCGTCCAGGTGGTGTTCGCGCGCGCGATCGATGCGCGTGCCTGGGCCGTGGCAGTGCTGGTGGCGGCGCCGGCAGCGCACATGTTCGCGGTCGGACTGGGTCTGCACAGCTGGGTTGCGGGGCTGTCCACGGCCCTGCATGCGCTGGCCGCCTGGGCAATTGGCATCTACTGGGTCGATGATCGGATCCGTGGCCAGTCTCTGGGCCCGGTGCTGGCCACCGGCCTGGTCGTAAAACTGGTTCTCGACGGGGCCCTGCAGGCCCGCTGGCCGGAGGTCGGCGCCCAGGCATCGGTCACACTGCATGCCAGTGCGGCGGCGATCGGCCTGCTCGGCGGTGTCATGATCGGTCACCGACGCATCGCTCAGGCAATGTCCGGCCCGCTGGCCGGATCGATGTCGGCCGCGCAGGGCGTGCGCTGAAGGAGCGCGCCATGGTGGGTGCTGCGATAATCCGGGCCTGTCTTTCATGCAAGCCTGGCCAGCGCGATGTTCGGTGCCCTCGACGATCTCATTGAACGCAGAATCAAGTCCGCGCAGGCCGAGGGCCAGTTCGACGGCCTGCCCGGCGAAGGTCGCCCGCTCGATCTGGATGATGATCGTCTGGTTCCCGAGGATCTGCGCGTCGCCTACCGTGTGCTGCGCAATGCCGGGCTGGTGCCGCCCGAGGTCATCAAGCGACGCGAGCTCGCGCAGTTGCGGGCGGCCGCGGTGGATGCTCTGGCGCAGGGCGACGAGGCCTCAGAAAAACAGGCCCGGCGCCGGCTGATGGCTCTCACGCTTGCGCTGGAGGCGCGCGGTGTCGAATTGTCGGACCCCGGCCTGCATGAATATGCGGGGGCGATTCGGGCCCGCTACGGCGCCGGCTGACCGATCCGGTTCATGGTTCTTCGCCGAGACCGGCCGGCGCAGCTTCCTGCTGATCATGTCGTTGCCAGAGCCGGCGACCGTGACTGAGCAGGGTCTCGATCAGCGGATGCTTGATCCGACGTTCATTGGTGATCGCGAATACCTGCTCGCGCACACCGGTGAGCGGGCCGACCCGCTGCACCCCGTATTGCTTGGCCAGATCGCGCTCGCTGACCGCCACGGCCGGAAACAAGCCCAACCCGGTGGCACCGAATGTGGCCAGCAGCGCGCTGTCTTCGAACTCGCCGACCACATGCGGGCGCAGTTCGCGGTGCTGCAGCCAGCCGTCCAGGCGCGCGCGCACGGCCGTGTGCCGCGACGGCAGCAGCAGGGGCGCGCTGTTCAGGCTCTGCGGAAAACCGTTCCGAAAACGCTCGGCGAGCTCGGCAGTGCCGAACACGGCCATCTCGCCGTCGCCGATCGGATGACTGAAAACCCGCAGGCCGCTGCTGTCGCCCACCGGGCGGTCCGCCAGCACCACGTCGAGCTTGTGCAGCGCGAGCTCGGCCAGCAGTTCCTCGAACTCGCCCTCGTGACACTGCAGGCGAACCGCGGTTCGTTGCACGAATACCGGCTCGATCAGCTCATAGGACACCCACTTGGGAAGCGCATCGGTCGTGCCGATATGCAGGCGAATGACCCCTCCCAGTGCAGGGTCGGCCACGGCCTCGACCAGTTGTTCGCCGAGCAGAAAGATCTGATCGGCATAACCGAGGGCGATCCGCCCGGGTTCGGTGAGCGTGAGGCCGCGTCCCTTGGGCGCAAACAGCGAACTGCCCAGGAACTTCTCCAACAGCTTGATCTGCCCGCTGATCGTCTGGCTGGCGATCCCGAGCCGCTCGGATGCGCGCGAGATACTGCCTTCCTTGGCCACCACCCAAAAGTAAAGCAAGTGGTTGAAATTCAATGACTTGGACATTCGGTGCTCGCATTCAATACGAAAATTTCGTATCAAGAGTAAGGAATTATACGATTTATATTATCCCGAACGGCGCTATAGTCGGGGCTACGGTTAACGCCCTCAAGGAGTTTCGAATGGATCGCAATCGTCAGAGCACCGTTCTGCCCGCCGATCATCTGGATACCGGCTTCTCCGGTGGCCTCAGCGGTGTCATCACGCGCAACAAGGTGTTGCGCAACACCTATGCCCTGCTGGCGCTCAATCTCGCGTTCGCGGCCGTCGTGGCCGGCGGTTCGGCCATGCTCGGGCTGCCACATCCCGGCTTGATTCTGACCCTGGTCGGTTATTTCGGCCTGCTGTTTCTGGTCACCAAGATTCCGTGATTCCAGTGCCGGTGTCGCGCTGACCTTCGCGTTCACGGGCTTTCTGGGTTACACGCTCGGGCCGATCATCAATGCCTACCTGGGCCTGCCCGGCGGTGGCCAGATCGTGGCCACGGCATGGCGGCACGGCGGTGATCTTTGGCGGTCTCAGTGCCTACGCGCTGACCACCAAGCGTGATTTCAGCGGCATGGGCAGCTTCCTGATGGTGGGTATCCTGACCGCCTTCGTGCTCGGCCTGGTGGCGATTTTCTTCAGCATGCCGGCCCTGTCGCTGGCGGTGTCCGGATTGTTCATGCTGCTGATGGCCGGTCTGATCATCTTCCAGACCCAGGCGATCGTGAATGGTGGTGAGACCAACTACGTGATGGCCACGATCACGCTGTTCGTCACGATCTTCAACCTGTTCACCAGTTTGCTGCACCTGCTCGGATTCTCCAGTTCCGAGTAACCCGTTTCGTTGTCTCTCTTCCCCTCTACCGCCCGCGGTGATTCACCCGGGCGGCTTTTTGTCGTCTGGACGGCCGGATTCTGCCGGCCACTGCAATGTGGCCGCCAGATGGCGTGCGGGCAGTCGGGTCTGTTCCGGGGCCCCGGGTGGCGACTGGGCGACAATAGCGGCAGGGCGGCGCTTGTCCGCCAGATTGACGACCGATGAGGGGCTGGCAACGATGTGGTAGAAGTCGGGCATTTCTCGCTGGCCCTGGCGCTGGCCGTATCCGTGGTGTTGGCGGTGGTGCCGCTGCTCGGTGCCTGGCGCTCGGACATGCGCATGATGGCGATCGCGCGGCCTGCGGCGGTGGCTTTGTTCGCGCTCAATGTCCTGGCCTTCGGATCCTTGCTGACGGCCTTCATACGGCATGATTTCTCGGTGGCATTGGTTGCCACGCATTCGAATCTGTCATTGCCACTGTCCCTGCGCGTCGCCGCCACCTGGGGTTCGCACGAGGTTCGTTGCTCCTCTGGTCGCTGATGCTCTCGGGCTGGACGGTGGCTGTGGCGCTGTTTTCTCGCGGCCTTGCCGATGTGCTTCGGGCGCGCATCCTGGCCGTGATGGGCATGGTCGGCGTTGGCTTCCTGTTGTTCCTGCTGCTCACCAGCAATCCGTTCGATCGCCTGGTGCCGGGGGCGATCGATGGCCGCGACCTGAATCCGCTGCTGCAGGACCCGGGCATGATTTTTCACCCGCCCCTGCTGTACATGGGTTATGTCGGCCTGTCCGTGGCATTCGCGTTCGCGGTTGCGGGCCTGATGGGTGGGCACTTCGATGCGGCCTGGGCGCGCTGGGCGCGGCCGTGGACAACGGTGGCCTGGGCCTTTCTCACGATGGGGATCGCGCTGGGCTCGTTCTGGGCCTACTACGAGCTGGGCTGGGGCGGCTGGTGGTTCTGGGATCCGGTCGAGAACGCTTCCTTCATGCCCTGGCTGGTGGCCACCGCGCTGATTCACTCACTGGCCGTGACCGAAAAGCGGGGCGCCTTCAAGAGCTGGACGGTGCTGCTGGCGATCACCGGCTTCAGCCTGAGCCTGCTCGGGACCTTCCTGGTGCGCAGTGGCGTGCTCACCTCGGTCCATGCGTTTGCGACGGACCCCACGCGCGGCGTATTCATCCTGGGATTCCTGGCGGTGGTCATCGGCGGCTCGCTGACCTTGTTCGCCGCGCGCGCCTCGGCGGTGGGTGCCAGCGTCCGCTTCGATCTCGTGTCGCGCGAATCCATGCTGTTGGCCAACAATATCCTGCTGGTCGTGGCCATGGGCGTGGTGCTCTTGGGCACCTTGTATCCGTTGCTGCTCGACACCCTCGGGATGGGCAAGATCTCGGTCGGCCCGCCGTATTTCGATGCGGTGTTCGTGCCCGTGATGGCGCCTGCGCTGTTCCTGATGGGCGTGGGTCCGATGGCACGCTGGAAATCCTCGCCGCTGCCACCGCTGGCGGTGCGTCTGCGCTGGGCATTGGCGGTGTCGGTGCTGGCCGGGCTGGCGGCGCCGGCGATGGCGGTGGCATTGGGCGCCTCGGGGGCATCCTGGCGGCCGTTGGCATCGCTGGGCTATGCGCTCGCGATATGGATCGTGCTGACCGTGGCCGTCGGCGTGGTCGACACCATGCGTGAAGCCGACGGCCGGCTGCTGCGCGGCTCGATTCTGCGGCGCATGGCGATGCAACCAACCAGCGTCTGGGGCATGTATCTGGCCCACTTCGGCGTGGCGGCGTTCGTGGTCGGCGTTACCACCGTGAACAGCTTCGAGGTCGAGAACGAACTGGCCTTGTCGCCGGGCGAGAGCGCGGTGCTGGCCGGCTACCGGGTACGCTTTGATTCGCTGCATCAGGTGCACGGGCCAAACTATGACGCCTTGCGTGGGCGATTCTCGCTGTTTCCGGCGCAGGGCGCAGATGCGGACGCGCCGGCGCCACTGCGAGAGTTGTCGGCCGAGAAGCGCACCTACACCACCAGCGGCATGCCGATGACCGAGGCCGCGATCGACCGCAGCCTGGTGCGTGATGTCTATCTCTCGATGGGTGAGCCGCTCGATGGCCAGCGTTGGGTGGTGCGGCTGCACTACAAACCGCTGGTGAACTGGATCTGGCTCGGTTGCCTGATGATGGCCCTGGGCGGCTTCCTGGCCATTGCCGATCGCCGCTATAGGCGGGTCGCGGCGCGTAAGCAGGCGGCTGTGACCGGCGCGACCGTCGGCGCGGGCCGCGCTTGATTTGTCGCCAGGCGGCGGCGCGGGCCTGATCTATCACCAGAGCGCGGGCCGGACCTGAACTATGGCCAGGGCGCGGGCCGCGCCTGAACTATCGCCAGCGGGCGGCCGCGTCTTGACGTTCCGTTCGCTGACACGCCCGGCGGTGCCGCCGGCCGCCCGCGGGCAGGTGCTCAGGGTGACAGCCGCTCGATCTGCCAGCCATCGCCGCTGCGACGGTAGCGTAGTCGGTCGTGAAGCCGGTTCTCTCGCCCCTGCCAGAACTCCAGGACATCGGGCATGACCCGGTAGCCGCCCCAATGCGGTGGCCGCGGCGGCTCGTCGCCAAAGCGTGTCTGGGTCTCGGCCAGGCGCTGTTCGATGACCGCACGCGATGCGATCACCTCGCTTTGCTTCGAGGCCCAGGCACCGAAGCGGGCACCGACCGGGCGCACGCGGAAGTAGGCATCGGACTCCTCGGGCGGAACCTTTTCGATCCTGCCCTCGATACGCACCTGGCGCTCCAGCGGCGCCCAGAAAAAGAGCAGCGCCGCCGCATCATTGGCAGCGAATTCGTGTCCCTTGCGGCTCTCGTAGTTGGTGTAGAAGGTGAACCCCCCTTGCTCGAGGCCCTTGAGCAACAGGATCCGGACCGATGGCCGGCCATCCGCGCCGACGCTGGCCACAGACATCGCGTTGGTCTCGGCGATCTGGGCCGCGCGCGCTTCGTCGAACCAGCGTTGGAACTGGCGCAGCGGATCGGAATCGAGGTGGGATTCGTCCAGTTCGGCCAGTTTGTATTCCTGGCGCAAACGCGCCAGGGCGTCATTGCTTGATTCGGATGTCATGGCTCAATGATGCAGTCGGATGAAGATGGCAATATAACGTCAGGGGTCTGAATCTCGCTGCAGCAGCCATGTGCCGACACGCCGATTGGGATGCCATCGGGGTCATGGCCCTGTCATCGGGCCGTTTCGCGCGGCGCATGCAGCGCCTGCGTATGCCGGCAGGGATCGCAGCTTCATACCCGAAGCGATAGCCTGGATGCGGATGCCCGTCGGCGCATTGCCGTCGATCAATGTTTCGTCGGAGGACAACAAGATGACCCGTTTGCTCAGATGGTTGACGTTGCCTGTGTTGGCGCTCGTGCTCAGCGGCTGCGGGTACAACGCGATCCAGGCGGCCGACGAGCGCACCCGCGCGAGTTGGTCGGAGGTGGTCAATCAGTATCAGCGCCGTGCGGATCTGATTCCGAATCTCGTCAACACCGTGAAGGGTTTCGCCGATCAGGAGCGCGAGGTATTGACCGCGGTGACGGAGGCGCGCGCCAAGGCGAGTCAGGTTCGCGTCGATCCGGCCGATCCGGCCTCGCTGAAGGCCTTCGAGCAGACGCAGGCGGGTATGAGCAGCGCGCTGTCGCGTTTGCTGGTCACGGTCGAGAACTATCCGCAGCTGAAGTCCGATGCCAATTTCCGTGATCTGCAGGCCCAGCTCGAGGGCACCGAGAATCGGATCGCCGTGGCGCGCAAGCGGTATATCGATTCGATCGAGGCCTACAACGTGCTGATCCGGCAGATGCCGGCCAACCTGACCGCGATGGTCTTCGGCTATGACACCAAACCCGGCTTCACCGTAGAGAACGAACGCGCGATCGAACGCGCGCCCAGCGTTGATTTCGGGCGCAAGGCGCCTGCCAACTGATGCCCACGTCGACGGCGATCAGGCGGGCGGCTTGGCTGCTGCTCGTGGGTCTGCTGATACTGTTTGGCGGGCTGCATCGTGCGTCCGCAGTTGCGCAGGCGGCGGTGCCGGCGCTCACCGGCCGCGTGATCGACCAGGTCGGCTTGCTCGCGCCGGCACAAAAGGCCGAACTCGAACAATTGCTGGCCGGCTTGGAGGCGCGCAAGGGCGCCCAGCTGGCGATCCTGATCGTGGCCAGCACGGCGCCCGACACGATCGAGGGCTACGCGCTGCGTGTCGTCGAGCAATGGCGGCTCGGTCGCGGCGAAGTCGACGGCAAACGGGTCGATGATGGCATCCTGTTGCTGGTGGCGAGCCAGGACCGACGCCTTCGGATCGAGGTCGGGTACGGGCTGGAGGGTGCGGTCACCGATGCGGCCGCCAAGCGGATCATCGCCGAACAGATCACCCCGGCGTTTCGTGCCGGCGACGTCCACCGTGGCCTGCTGGCCGGGGTGCAGTCGCTGACCCGCCTGATCGACGGAGAGCCGCTGCCGCCGCCGAAGGCAGGCGCCAGGGCCACCGGGATGACGGCCGAGGGCATCATCATGTGGGCCTTCTTCGGCTTTGCGGTCGGCTCGGTCGTTGGCGCGCTGCTGGGCAACCGGACCGGCTTCATCGCTGGCTCCGGGTTTGCGGGTATCGGTGCCTGGCTGGCCGCTGCAGCCATCCCCGCTGCCGTCGCCAGTGGTGTCGGCGCCGTGCTGCTGCTGCTTATGACCGCGGGTGCTGCGGGAGGCGGAAGCGCAGGGGGGCTGCGTCGCTCCGGCCGCCATACCTGGCATTCGGGCGGCTGGGGAGGCGGGGGCGGCTTTCGCGGTGGCGGAGGCGGCTTTCGCGGCGGTGGCGGCGGTTTTGGCGGAGGCGGGGCCTCGGGAAGCTGGTGAGCCGGCCTCGCGATGAGGCAATGAGCCGGACGCAGGGGCGAGGAGGGCGCGGGGGCGGAACCTCGCCGGCCGCGCTCAGGCCCGGCAGCTCTCGATCAGTCGGTCGAGGAAGGCATCGCAGCGTGCGAGCTGCTCGAGGCTGATGAACTCATCGGCGCGATGCGCCTGGGCGATGCTGCCGGGGCCGCAGACGACAGCGGGAATGCCGATCTTTTGTTGGAACAGACCGGCTTCGGTACCGAAGGCCACCTTGGCATGATCGTCGCGCTCGGCCACACGCTTGATCCGTCCCACGAAGCCGTCGCCGGCGGACATCGACAGGCCGGGAAAGCCCGACAGCAACTCGAAATGAATGCCGGTATCGGGCGCGATCGTCTGCATCTCGGGTTCGAGAGATTCGCTGGCATAGGATCGGACCGCCGCGACGAAGGCCTCGATATCGTCCTCCGGGAGCGCGCGAAACTCGAAATCGAGCGTGCACTGCTCGGGGACGATATTCAAGGCCTGGCCACCGCGCAGCACACCGACATGCGCGGTCGTGTGCTCGACATCGTAGAGTGGGTCGCGTCGGCCCTCGCGCGCCAGGCGGCGGCCAAAATCCTGGATGAACACCGCCAGGCGCGCGCCGTATTCCACGGCATTGACAGCACGCGGCGCAAGCGAGGAATGGGCGGCGGTTCCGGTGACCGTGACCCGCAGCGATCGCTTGGCCTTATGACCAATCACCACCTGCATCTCGGTGGGTTCGCCGACCACACATCCCACCGGCTTGATCTCCCACTGCGCCATTTCCGCCAGCAGCCGGCGCACCCCGAGACAACCCACTTCCTCGTCGTAAGAGAGCGCGATCACGAACGGCCGCGACAGCGGTCGCGCGAGCATCGTGGGTACCCGGGCGCAGACTGCCGCGATGAAACCCTTCATGTCGGCCGTGCCTCGCCCATACAGGCGCCCGTCACGTTCAATGGCCGTGAACGGATCACTGCTCCAGTCCTGACCGTCGACCGGGACCACATCGGTGTGGCCGGACAGGATCAGACCGCCGACATCTTCCGGCCCGATGGTGGCTACCAGATTGGCCTTGCTTGCGGATTCGTCGAAAACGCGATGCACGCCGATACCGAAGCCATCGAGATAGTCTGCGACGAAATCGATCAGGGCGAGATTCGAGTGACGGCTGACGGTATCAAATGCAATCAGTCTGGACAGCAGTTCGTGGGAGTCCATGGGCAGGCCTCGTCCTGGCAGCGGATGCCTCACAATATCACCCCTGGGCGAGCCGGCATGCCCATGCACCGCCTGTCCGCGATGGCTTGCGAGCCCGACCTCGCGGCCGCTCCGTGATCAAGGCTTATGATGTGCCGTCATGAATGACGATCGTTATCTGCGCGCGCTACGCCATCTGCGTGCCCGCCTGCTCGGTTGGCGCGCGGTGCTCGATGCCGCGACCATCGACCAGATCGAATCGGCGGTCACGGCCAGCGAGCAACGACACACGGCCGAGTTGCGGATCGTGGTCGAGCGGGCGATGCCGGCCTGGGCGATTCTGCGCCGAGGTCTGAGCGCGCGCGAGCGCGCGCTCGAGGTATTCGCGGAGTTACATGTCTGGGATACGGCGGCCAACAATGGTGTGCTGATCTATCTGTCGCTGGTCGATCATCGGGTGGAGATCCTGGCCGACCGCGGTGCGCTGGCGCTCGTCGAGGACTCGGTGTGGTCCGCTGCATGCGATGCGATCGGAAAGGCCGCGCGTGCCGGCGGCCTATTGCCCGGCCTGCTCGAGGGCATCGGCATTCTCGGTGCCGCGCTTGCCACGGCGTTTCCGGGCGACGGTCGCGATCCCAATGAACTGCGTGACCGGCCGCTGGTGCGTTGAGCCCCGATTCGCAGGCGATCAGTGGACGATCGCATTCACTTGCTCATCGAAGAATCGGGCGATCAGCCGGGTGGCATCCGGCCCATGGGCATCGTTGTAGGGCCAGGCTGGATCGCCGCCGCTCCATGCGTGGCCGAGGCCGGAGATCATCACCAGCCGATGCGGCCCATGGAACTCGCTGACCGTCTCGCGGCCGGCGATCATCTCGCGGGTGGTTCGCTCGGGCTCTGGAAGTTCCCGGCCCGCCATGAGCGAACCATCGATCGCGCGCATCTGGCGTAACAGCTCGCGCGCATGGACCGGCGCAACCACCGGATCCTGGTCGCCGTGCACGATCAGGCCCGCGATCGGAGCCGGCGCATGCCGTGCGCCGGATTCGACCACATCGCGATCCGGTCCGTCACTGAGCACGCGTCGGGCCCGCAGGGCGCTGCTGGCGGCCCCGGCGGCGACGCCCGAGTGAAATGCCGCGGCGATGAAGCGGCCCGGCGCGGCCGCGGCACAGGCCGCCGCCAGCGCCGCACCGGAAGACATCCCGGCGATGAACACGCCGCGAACTGGTGTGGGCTCGGCGGCCACGGCGGCATCGATCGCTGCCAGCACGATGGCCACCTCGCCCCGACCGTCGACCGTGGCCTGGTCGAACCAGTTCCAACAGCGCTGCGGATTGGCCAGCCGCTCCTGGGCGGGCATGATCACCAGCCAGTCGCCTTCCAGCACCAGGCGCTCGACGCCGGTGGCCGATGCGAAGCCTTCGGGCTGTTGATCGCAGCCATGCAACCAGACCAGCAGTTTCATCGGCCCTCTCGGCTGCGCCGGGCGCAGGGCCAGCACGGGTCGACGCGGCGGCAGCCACGGCGCCAGCCGCAGCCGGCCATCGCGCGACGAGACCTCCGACCAATTCATCAGCAACCGGCCGTCGGCGAGTGCCTGGGCCAGGCCTGGCGAGCGGCCGGAGCTGCCCGCGGCCGCCGGACCCGTCGTCGCGTCGCCGGGCCGGACACGACCGGTGAATACCTGCTCCAGCCAGCGCCCGAGCAAGGAGGCACGCAGGCGCGCACCGAAGCGCCGCCAGGCCGAGCGCAGCGCCCTGGCCGCACGACGTACAGGATTCACCGGCAGGCCGTTCAGGATGCCAGGATGATCTTGCCGATGTGGTCGCTGCTCTCCATGAGCTCATGGGCCTGTCGGGCCTGATCGAGCGGGAAGGTCTTGTAGATCACCGGCTTGATATTGCCCGCGGCCAGCAACGGCCAGACCTTCTGCTCGAGTGCGCGGGCGATCTCGGCCTTCTCTTCGACGGTCCGCGGTCGCAGGGTGGAGCCCGTCCATGTGAGGCGGCGGGTCAGCAGCTTCATGAAGTCGGCGTCGATGCGCGAGCCGCCGAGCCAGGCGATCTGCACCAGCCGGCCCTCGATGGCGAGCGAATCGAGGTTGCGGGCCAGGTAGTCACCGCCGACCATGTCGAGAATGACATCGACACCGCGCTTGCCGGTGAGCCGTTTGATCTCGGCGACGAAATCCTGGCTGCGATAGTTGATCGCATGATCCGCGCCGAGCGCGAGGCAGGCCTCTGCCTTGTCGGCATTGCCCACGGTGACATAGACGTTGGCGCCGAATGCCTTGCCCAGTTGGATCGCGGTGGTGCCGATACCGCTCGAACCGCCGTGGATCAGCATCGATTCGCCGGAACGCAGACGGCCCCGGTCGAAGACATTGGTCCAGACTGTGAAAAAGGTTTCGGGTACACCGGCCGCCTCGACCACCGACAGGCCCGATGGGATCGGCAGGGTTTGCGGTTCGGGCGCGACACAGTACTCGGCATAACCGCCACCGGCCACCAGTGCACAGACCTCGTCGCCGATCCGGTAGCGCTTGCAGCCCTCGCCGAGCGCGACCACCTCGCCGGCAATCTCCAGGCCGGGAATCGGGCTCGCGCCGGGGGGCGGGTTGTATTGGCCAAGCCGCTGTTGGACGTCGGGTCGATTCACGCCAGCGGCGGCAACGCGTATCAGCAACTCACCCGGCCCGGGCACGGGCAGCGGCAGCTTGCCGGGGACGAGCACCTCGGGGCCGCCGAAGCCGTCGAGTTCGATCGCGGTCATGGTGTCGGGCAGATTCATCTCGATTCCTGCAGGTTCATGGTGGTGGATTGCTGGCAGCGGGCAAGACCCGGCCAGGGCGCCTCATGGCGGCGCAAACGCGCCGAGCAGAAAGCGCGCGCCAAAAGGCTCGGCGAGCATCAGGTTATCGTCATCGGTGATGGCATCGATCACGATGAAGCGGCTGTGGTCATGCAGCGCGATCAGTGGATGATGCCAGACACCGATGCCGAAGCAGACGCCCTGATCGGCGCGGGCATGAAAGGCCCGCGGCGCAACGGGCCGGCCATCGCGATCATCGGCGACGATGACCAGGTAATCGTGCCCGCCCAGCGGCATGAACGCCTGCGCGCCCAGAGGATGCCTTTCGAGTTGTTCGATCCGCATGGGCAGTGTCCGGGCGCCGGCCACGAAGATGCTGATGCCCACGCCGCGTGCCGGGGCATTGAAGCCCACCTCGGCCAGCCGGTCGAAGCGCTGCGCGGTGCCGCCGTTGATCAGCAGCGGCGTGCCGGCATCGCAATCAATGACCGTGCCAAAGGGGGCGAAGGCCTCGTGGGTCAGAGGGCGCACATCGAGGGTGCGCATCGGGCTGGCGGCAGACACGGTTTGCTCTCCCGGGTTCCGTGGTCATGGCGACGGGTCGATGCCCATCGGGGATAATCGGATCATGCCTGCAATCATGATGACCACGCCGATGGGCCCCACCCGCATCGTCTCCGATGGCCGTGCGATCGTTTCGCTCACCTGGGGCAGCCAGCGGCTGGTCAATGGCGAGACGACATCCGGGACGCCCGGATCGCCGGTGCGCGATGGTGAGTCGTGCCCGCTGCTACTGGCCGCGCGTGAGCAGTTGCTCGCCTATTTCGATGCCCGTTTGCAGGAATTCGATCTCCCGCTCGCGCCGGCGGGCAGCCCGTTTCAACGTCAGGTCTTCGCGGCGATGCGCGCGATTCCGTTCGGGCAGACCCGCACCTATCGCGAACTGGCCGACAGCATCGGCTCGGTGGCGCGTGCGGTCGGCGCTGCCTGCGGCGCAAATCCGATTCCGGTGATCATCCCGTGCCACCGGGTGCTCGGGAGCAACTGGCTCGGAGGCTTCTCGGCCGCCGGCGGGGTCGAGGACAAACTGCTGTTGCTGCGCCTGGAAGGTTCTTCGCCGGTGCTGCTTTGAGCGCGCAGAACTGGCTGGCCGGCCGGCCGCGATGCACGCCCGGGCCGGGATTCGGGATCCCGACCGGCATTGCGAGCGGTGTCACGAAACCCGACGATCGCCGTGCCGGTATCGTCATTGGGCCCGCATCGGGTCTGGAGAGGCAAAAAAAAGCCGCCTGGTGGCGGCTTCAAGGACTGATGCTAGGAGTGATCGCTACCGGGAACCTGCTGCGACACAGGCCAACCCCGGTCCGTCAGCATCCCAAGAGGATGCAAGCGACTATATGCAATCGTCGTGCCAATCCTGTTCATGGTCCGTAAGTAACTGATAATCAAGAAAGTGTTTCGAATGTTTCAAGATCCGACAAAGCCAAATGTAAGACTTGGCGACACACGGTGGTCGACTTTGAGTGGGGTGGCGTGATGTCCGTGAATGTCCTGGGCGGTGCCCTGCTGGCTTGCTCGTATGATCCGCTGACCGGTTTCGAGCGCGACGGTTGCTGCGATGCGCATCCGCAGGACCCGGCCAGCCACACCATCTGCGCGCGCGTGACCGAGGCATTCCTGGCGTTTTCCAGTTCGGTCGGCAATGATCTGAGCACGCCGCGCCCGCAGTGGCGTTTCGCCGGGCTGCGCCCCGGCGATCGCTGGTGTCTGTGCGCAAGCCGCTGGTTGCAGGCCTATGAGGCCGGCGTGGCGCCACCGGTGATCCTCGAGGCCACCCATGCCAGCGCGCTCGAGATCGTGCCGCTGGAGGCGCTGATGATGCACGCCTGGCGACCCGCTCCCCGGCAGCCCTGAGGGCATTGCCTGCCGCCGGTGTCTCGAGCGGCCGAACCGAACATCCTGCCTGAATGACCCATGATCAAACTCTATATCGTGCCGGTGACCCCGTTTCAACAAAACTGCTCGCTGCTCGTCTGCGAGGCCAGCGGCCGGGCCGCCGCCTTTGATCCCGGTGGTGATCTGGATCGTATCGATGAGGCCCTGAGTCAATCCGGCGCGAGCCTGGAAAAGGTCTTTCTGACCCACGGTCACATCGATCACTGTGGCCAGTCGCGCGAGTTCGCCGATCGCCACGGTGTGCCGCTGGAGGGGCCGCACATCGATGACAAGTTCTGGATCGATCAGCTGCCAGGGCAGGGGCAGCGCTTCGGTCTGGATCGGCTCGATGCGTTCGAGCCCGATCGTTGGCTCGTCGAGGGTGACACGGTCAGCTTCGGTGAGCAGCAACTGGGGGTGTTGCATTGTCCCGGTCACACGCCGGGCCATGTCGTGTTTCATCATGCAGGCGCCCATCTCGCGATCGTTGGCGACGTGTTGTTTCAGGGCTCGATCGGTCGTACCGACTTCCCGCGCGGCGATCATGCCACGCTGATCGCCTCGATCCGACACAAGCTCTGGCCATTGGGTAACGACACCGCATTCGTGCCCGGGCATGGGCCGATGTCGACCTTCGGCGACGAACGTCGCAGCAATCCGTTCGTTGCCGACGCGGTGCTGGGCGCCGACTGATCGGCGCCTGGCTCACACGCGGTGCCGACGTGCCCTGACCGGCGCAGCCGACGGCTCCAGCAGGCGGATCACGGCATTGCGCAGATCGTCGGTGCTGGAGATCGCGGCATCGAGCGCCTCGCCGACATGGATATGGATCGAGTTGCGCAAACCCCGGCGCAGGGGGGCAACCATCGCCCGGCCTTGCTCGATTCGCGAGAAGAACGAGCCCCAGAGGCCGTTCAGGCCGACCGGGACCACCGGCACCTTCACGCCCTGCCCGGCGGCATCGGCCAGGATGCGCAGCGCGCCCGCGCGGAACTCTCCCAACTCCCCGTTGCGCGTGATCGCGCCCTCGGGAAAGATGGCCAGCAGATCACCGTCGCGCAGTACCCGCTGGGCCTGGTCCATGGCCGTGCGGTAGCACTCGGGATTCTCGTCGCGCGGGGCGATCGGAATCGCCTTGGCCAGCTTGAACAGCGCGCCGAGCACCGGCTGCGCGAAGATGCGATGATCCATCAGGAAGCGTACCGGACGCGGGCTCGCCGCCATCAGCAGGATCGCATCGACGAACGAGACATGATTGGCGATCAACAATGCCGGCCCGCTGGCGGGGATGCGCCCGGCGCCGCTGATCCGACAGCGGTAGATCATGCTGGCCGCCACCCAGCAGATGAAGCGCAGCAGGTACTCGGGCACCAGGGTGAAGATGACCAGCGCGACCACCGCGTTCAGAAGGCCGGCCACGAGGAACAACTCGGGCACGCTCAGCCCGGCCGAGAGCAGCATGCCGGCGCCCAGCGAACTGAGCACCATCAGCGCCGCATTGAGGATGTTGTTGGCGGCGATGATGCGCGCGCGGTGGGTCGGCTGCGAGCGGGTCTGGATCAGCGCATACATCGGCACGCTGTACAGGCCGGTGAAGAACGACAGCAGGATCAGATCGGCCATCACACGCCAGTGGGCGGCGTGGCTGATGAATTCGCCGATCGACAGTGACCCGGCGGCCATGTCGGTGGCGCGCGTGCCCAGCCAGAGATCGACCGCGAATACCGTCATACCGATAGCGCCCAGGGGCACCAGACCGATCTCCACCTGCCGCCTGGACAGGGTTTCGCAGGCCAGCGAGCCGGCGCCGATGCCAACGGAGAACAGCACCAGCAGCAGTGAGGCCACCTGCTCGTTTCCGCCCAGCACCTCACGGGCGAACACCGGGAACTGGGCGAGGAAGATCGCGCCGAAGCACCACATCCAGGAGATGCCGAGCAGGGAACGGAACACGGTCTTGTCGGCGTGCGCCAGGCGCAGATTGCGCCAGGTCTCGCTCAGCGGATTCGGATTGATGCGCAGATCGGCAGCCAGTGACGGCGATTCGGGCACGCGCGCCGCGGTGATACGGCCCAGGACCGCCAGTGCCAGACAGCCAAGCGCCACCCAGAGCGGGCCGAGTTCGGGGATCGCGATCAGCAGGCCACCGGCGACATTGCCGAGCAGGATGGCGACGAAGGTGCCCATTTCCACCATGCCGTTACCGCCAGTGATCTCATGCTCATCGAGATGCTGGGGCAGGTAGGCGTACTTGAGCGGCCCGAACACCGCCGACTGCGCACCCATCAGAAAGATGCAGCCGAGTAGCAGCGGGATCTGGGCGAAAACCAGGCCGATCGCGGCCAGCGCCATGATCAGAATCTCGCTGGTCTTCAACGCACGGATCAGCCGGGCCTTGTCGAATTTGTCCGCCAGCTGGCCGCTGGTGGCCGACAGCAGCATGAAGGGCGCGATGAATAACGCACCGATGACCAGGCCGGCCTTTGCCGGCGGCAACCATGCGAGCTGCAGCTGATAGGTGACCATCACGGTCAGCGCGAACTTGAACAGGTTGTCATTGGCGGCACCAAGGAACTGGGTCCAGAAAAACGGCGCGAAGCGGCGTTGGCGCAGCAGCGCGAACTGGCCGGTTTCGGGCCGCTCGAGGGGGGCGTCTGCGTGGCATTGGCGTGAGTTGGGCATCATGGTCTCGGAAAGGTCGAGAGGGCGAGAGGGCGAGAGGGCGAGAGGGCGAGAGGGCGGGAGGGCGGGAGGGCGGGAGGGCGGGAGGGCGATTCGGATCGCGGCGGCAGGCCACCCGCCCGTTCGCGGGCGGGGGCTCCGATCTCACTCGATCAGCACGGCAGGGGCGCCGAAGCCGCCGGCATGGAGCCAGCCAAGCAGCGAGTCGGCGGTGACGGTTTCGACCCGGTTGCGCTGCAGTTCCCGGCTCGGATGGTCATCGAAGCTGACGTTCGCGCGGCTCAGCGCGGCGCCGAAGCGCTTGGCGGCGCCGATGCGCAGGGTGCCCGGCCGGTAGTCGTGCATCAACAGCCAGGCCTGCGCGATGCGTCGATCGTGCACGCCCGGCTCCATGGCCATCGCGAAGGTCTCGAGCACCCAGGCGTTGGACTGCTGGTAGGTCTGGGCCCAGGGGTAGGCGACCATGCTGTAGTCCGGATCGTGCAGGGCGGGCAGGCGATGCTCGTTGCTCATCAACGGCAGAAGCCGGGCCTGGACCTCGGGCCTGGGAACCACGATCGCCGCCTGCCAGCGAAACGGCTGGTCATTGAAGAACTCGGCCAGTCCCTGGCGATAGAGATCGCTGTGCGCGCTGCCGCAGCGGTTCAGCATGTGCACGACGCGCCAGACCCCGGCTTCGGTGTGATCCGCGTTCAGCCGGTACACGTAGGCGACATGGGAAAAGTTCAGGCCATAGGCGCGCAGATCCTGGCCGGCCCGGGCGATGATCGCGACGTCGGCGCCGCTCTGGTCGAGCCATCGTGCGGTGCGTTCCGCCAGGTTGAAGGTCTTGCGCAATTCATGCAGACCGGGCCGGTAGGGCTCGCAGCTCTGGCCTGCCTGCACCGGCGCCGCGGCCATGGCGACACAGGCCATCAGCGACGCGGCGATGCCCCGCAGCCATCGGGTGACCGTGGGGCGGGGGCCGGCCGGGCGGTCCGGGAGGCATGCCCATGCGGTGCGCTTCATGTTCGATTCGGCGTTCATCGTGTGTCGTCCTTCAGTACGTGATGCGTTCGTGATGCATCAGTCGTCGACCGACCTGATTGGGAATGAACGCGATGACCTCACCCGACGCAATCAGCAGCGTACCGGCGCTCATCGTGACCGCCTGGGCGGTGGTGCCAACGGCCACCATGCTCGCGCCCACGGCACTGCCGGCCAGATGAATGACGGCGCGGGCGCCGCTGGAGGCCTGCTCGACGATCCAGACCGCGCCATCGGCGCTGGCCTGCACCGCGACCACGGTCAGAAGGGACGGGCCGGCGAGGACCAGGGTGGACATGGACGCGCTGACCGCGACGGGCACGACCGCGGACAGCGCGGACAGTTCACTGGCCGTCGACAGTGTCTCGGACTGCGCCCGCGCGGTCGCAGGCAAGGTGCCAAGGGAGCCGGCGCCAAGCAATGTGCTCAGGGCGAGTGCGGCGACGCGGACTTTCGGGTAAGACATGATCGACCTCCTGGGGTCTGTTGAAAACGGGGCCGATCATCGATTGGACTGGGGAATAGAGCAATATTTAGATACGAAGTGGTATTCTGGTGCCTTTGGGGTATCAAAATACGATACCCTCTGCGGAACCATCCATGGCGAGCACCAAAGAACTGATCAGTGCGCTCAAGCGCGAACTGCGCGCCGCGGGGATTACCTACCGTGATCTGGCGGCGCGCCTGCAGCTCAGCGAGTCGTCGGTCAAGCGGATGTTCTCGCGCGGCGAGATCACGCTGGCACGGATCGATCAGATCCTGGCGCTGCTGGCGATCGATTTCGCGGATCTGGCCAGAGGCATTGCCGATGCCCAACCGCTGCCGAACCAGCTGACCGAGGAGCAGGAGCGGGCGGTGGTCGCGGAGCGCGAGTTGTTGCTGGTGGCAATCTGCTGTCAAAGCGAATGGAGCTTCGAGCAGATCCTCGAGTTCTACCGGCTGACACCGGCGGCGGTGGTGGAGCGCATGGCACGCCTGGATCGGATCGGCGTGATTCAGTTAAGGCCGGGCAATCGCTACAGCCTGCGGCTGTCCAAGGGCTTTCGCTGGCGCGCCCACGGCCCCGTGATGAGCTACTTTCGCGCCCATGCGATGGAGGATTTCTTCGCCAGTGGTTTCGCCGGCGAGGCCGAGTTCCTGGCACTCACGCACGGCACGATCTCAGTGCCGGCGTCGGTGGCATTCGTGGAGCGGCTGCAACGCCTGGCCGAGGATTTCGCACGCCAGCATCGTTCGGATCAACGACTCGATCTCAGCCACCGTCGCTCGCGCACGCTGCTGGTGGCGATGCGCGACTGGGAGTTCTCCGCGTTTCGGGATCTGGTGCGCGATCGCCCGCGCGTCTGAGTGGCGCGCTCAACGCTTGAACGAATCCTTGAGCGTGACTGCCCGGTTGAAGACCAGTTGCTCAGCGGTGCTGCCAGGGTCGAGCACGAAGTAGCCGTGGCGCTCGAATTGCAGCGGCTGGCCCGCCCGGGCGGCGATCGAGGGCTCGACGAAGGCTTGCTGCATCCGGCATGAATCCGGATTCAACTCATCGAGCCAGTCGCGCTCACCGGCGCCCGGATGCGCGGCCACGAACAATGGTTCGTACAAGCGCACCTGAGCCGGACGCGCTTCGTCGGCCGACACCCAATGGATATTGCCCTTGACCTTGTAGTTGTCGGCGCCCGGCGTGCCCGATTTGGAATCGGGCAGGACCTCGGCGAGCACCTTGGTGATTCTGCCTTGGGTATCCTTCTCGCAGCCCGTGCATTCGATCACGACGCCATAGCGCAGTCGCACCCGGTTACCCGGAAAAAGCCGGAAATAGCCCTTGGGCGGAGTCTCGGTGAAGTCGTCGGCCTCGATCCAGAGCGTGCGTGTCAGATTGAACTGTCGCTTGCCGAGTTCCGGATGGCGCGGATGGACCGGCGCCTCGCAGCTTTCGCGGACATCGGCCGGCCAGTTGGTGAGTTCGAGCGTCAGCGGATCGAGCACCGCCACCGCGCGTGCGGCGCTGGCATCGAGATCGTCACGCAGCGCTTGTTCGAGCGCCGAGTGTTCGATCCAGGTGTCGGCCTTGGTCACGCCGATGCGATCGCAGAACAGACGGATCGCGCTCGGCGTGTAACCGCGACGACGCAGGCCGGCGATCGTTGGCAGGCGCGGGTCGTCCCAGCCATCGACATGACCATCGGCCACCAGCGCGGCCAGACGGCGCTTGCTCATCACCGTGTACTCGAGGTTCAGCCGGGCGAATTCGATCTGGCGCGGCAACGGCCGCATCAGCAGACCGAGCTCGGCGAGGCGCTCGAGCAGCCAGTCATAGAGTGGGCGATGATCCTGGAATTCGAGCGTGCACAGCGAATGGGTGATGTTCTCGAGCGCATCCTCGATCGGGTGCGCATAGTCGTACATCGGATAGACGCACCAGCGATCGCCGGTGCGATGATGGCTGGCGCGCCGGATCCGGTACAGGACCGGATCGCGCATGTTCATGTTCGGCGAGGCCATGTCGATGCGCGCGCGCAGCACATGGCTGCCCTCGGCATGCACACCGTCGCGCATCTCACGCAGCAGGCCAAGGCTCTCGGCGGCCGAGCGGTCCCGAAACGGCGAGTTCGTCCCAGGCTCGGTCAGCGTACCCCGCAGGGCGCGCATGTCCTCGGCGGGTTGCGAATCGACGTATGCATGTCCGGCTTGCACCAATGCCTCGGCAAAGGCGAACAAGGTCTCGAAGTAATCGCTGGCGAAATAGCCGTTGTCCTCGCCGTCGGCATCCCACTGGAAACCGAGCCAGCGGACCGCGTCATAGATGGCATCGACGAAGGCCTGGTCTTCCTTCTCGGGATTGGTGTCATCAAAGCGCAGATGGCAGCGCCCGCCGTAGTCCTGGGCGAGCCCGAAGTTCAGGCAGATCGACTTGGCATGGCCGATGTGCAGGAATCCGTTCGGCTCTGGCGGGAAGCGGGTACGAATCGGCGCCGGATCGATCGGGGCGCTGCGCTTGCCGGCCGCGGCACTCGGCCGCCCGCCCCAGCGCCGGGCACCGAAGCGGTCGTTCTCGAGATCCTGATCGATCTGCGCCCGGATGAAATGGCCCGCCGACTCGACCGCTTCGGCCGGCGCGGGCGTGTTTGCTCGCTTGCTCACCGCACATCCATCAGTTCGACTTCGAACAACAGCGTCGCGTTAGGCGGGATCACACCGCCGGCACCGCGCGCGCCATAGCCCAGCTCGGGCGGAATCAGCAGCTGGCGCTTGCCGCCGACCTTCATTCCGGACACGCCCTCGTCCCAGCCGGCGATGACATGCCCGGCACCGAGCGGAAACTCGATGGGTTCGCCGCGCCGCCGGCTGGAATCGAACTCGGCACCGGCCTGACCATTCTGGTAGAGCCAGCCGGTGTAGTGGACCGCCACGCGCGAGCCGGCCTGTGCCTGCGCGCCTTCACCGGCTTCGAGTTCGGCGATCTGCAGGCCGCTGGTCTGGGTTTGAAAGTTCATATCGGATGCTCCGCTGGGCGCGCCAGCATGGGGGGCACGCTGGCCCGGGTTGGCGATCGCCGCGGCCAGACGGGCACGGAGATCTTCGATGCGTTGGCGATTGACGCCGAAATCCTTGCGGCCGAGTCTCGAGGCCGATCGGACATGGACCACGCCCTCGTCGGCATCGAGCAGGAACTCGACATCATCGACGAACTTCAGTAGCCGGGTCTCGAACTCGGCATGCGCATAGCCGGGGCGCCGCGTCACGATCGAGGCACCCGCAGAGGCACTCACCAGAGCCATCAGGGCCTCGAAGCCTGCGGCCGGATCCGGGCCGGCCGACAGCGGAGCGATGAAGTTCGCCTGGCGATCGGTCTGACTCGAGACGGAGTTCTGCGGTTTGTTCTCGACACCGCGCAGCCTGCCATTGGTAACGCCGAGATCCGTCGGTCTCTTTCCGGAAAGCAGTCCCATCTGAACTCCCAACAGGATGGTGATCAGTACAAGCGCGACGACGCCGAGCGTCAGTCGACGTGCCCGTGACACGACGGTGGCGGCGCCGGTTCAGCGGCTCAGCCGACGAATCAGGCTCGAGGTGTCCCAGCGGGCACCGCCCATCTGATGGATCTCTTTGTAGAACTGCTCGATCAGCGCGGTGGCCGGCAAAGGCGCGCCATTGCGGTTGGCCTCATCCAGGCACAGGCCGAGATCCTTGCGCATCCACTCGACCGCAAAGCCGAAATCGAACTTGTCATCGACCATCGTCTTGCCGCGATTGTCCATCTGCCAGGACTGGGCCGCGCCCTTGCCGATGACATCGAGCACCAGCTTCATATCCAGGCCCGCGCAGCGTCCGAAATTGATCGCCTCGGACAAGCCCTGCAACAGGCCGGCAATGCAGATCTGATTGACCATCTTCGCCAGCTGGCCGCTGCCGGGTTCGCCGATCAGCGTGAACGCACGGGCAAACGCCAACGCCACGGGTTTGACCCGATCGAAGGCCGCGCTCTCGCCGCCACACATCACGGTGAGCACGCCGTTGACCGCACCCGCCTCACCGCCCGAGACCGGGGCGTCGATGAAGGCGATGCCGTGCTCGCGACCCGTCGCGAACAGCTCGCGCGCGACCTCGGCCGATGCGGTGGTGTGGTCCACGAAGACCGTGCCGCTGCTCATTCCGGCAAAGGCGCCGTCATCACCTAGCACCACCGAGCGCAGATCATGGTCATTGCCAACGCAGGCGAACACGATATCGGCGCCCTGGGCCGCCTCGCGCGGCGTGGGCGCTGCCCGCCCGCCGTGCTTGTCCACCCAGGCCCGGGCCTTGGCGGCGGTACGGTTGTAGACGCAGACTTCGTGGCCGGCCGCCAGCAGATGGCTGGCCATCGGGCCGCCCATGATGCCAAGGCCGAGGAAGGCCACTTTGTGCGGCGTTACCGGTTCGTAGGTCTTGTTGGTCATCGTTTCCTGCCGTTTGTTCGATCAGCGGCGAGTGTGCTCACTGCGCCTGGAAAGAGAAATGCGGGTTGGAATGGCGTCGGAGCCCGCAGAGGCTGCGCCCGACATTGTGCAACAGGCCGCAGCACGCGCGAATCGCAACCTCGCGCGGCGGATGGATGACGCCCCCCGGGCGCATGGTGGCGCTCAACAGACAGCCGCGTGGCCGTCGCGACGCGAATCGCTGGCCGCGACATAGCCGTCTTCCCGGTCGTCGGACAGACGCCAGATGAACTGACCGGAGCCGAAGTCCATATAGCTGTCGATGACCGGTTCGATCTGATGGCCCATGGCGAGCAGATCCTGCTTGACCGCCTGCGGCACCGCGTCTTCGAGATCGACCGACAGGCCGCGATTGACCTTCCAGCGCGGCGCATCGCAGGCCGCCTGGGGGTTCTGACCATGGTCGATCATGCGCACCAGGGTCTGCACATGGCCCTGGGGCTGCATGTTGCCGCCCATCACACCAAAGCTCATCTGCGGCGCGCCATCGCGCATCAGGAAGCCTGGAATGATGGTGTGGAAGGGTCGCTTGCCGGGCGCAACCAGATTGACGGAGTCCGGATCGAGGCTGAAGCCCTGGCCGCGGTTCTGCAGCGAGATGCCCAGTTCGGGCATGACCACGCCGGAGCCGAAGCCCATGTAATTCGACTGGATGAAGCTGATCATCATGCCGCTTTCATCGGCGGCACTCATGTAGATGGTGCCTCCGGCCGGCGGCCGGCCGTGGCCGAAGTCCGTGGCCCGCTTCGGATCGATCAGGCGGGCGCGCGCAGCGAGATAAGCGTCGTCGAGCAGATCGGCCGCGGTGACCTCGGTCATGGCACGGGCATCGGCCACATAGCGATAGACATCGGCAAAGGCGGCTTTCATCGCCTCGATCTGCAGATGACGACAGGCCACCGAATCCGGGTCCAGGTCGGCCAGATCGAAGTGCTCGAGCATGCCCAGCGCCATCAGTGCGGCGATACCCTGGCCATTGGGCGGTATCTCATGGACGTCGTAGCCGCGGTAGCGGCGCGAGATGGTGCCGACCCACTCGGGCTGGTAGGCCGCGAAGTCCGATTGGGTATGGGCCGCGCCCTGGGCCCGCAGCCATGCCACGAGCCGTTCGGCGATCTCGCCCTCGTAGTAGTCGCGCGCCCCGCGTTCGGCCAGCGCCCGCAGCGTGCGTGCGGCGCCCGGCATGCGGATGCGTTCGCCGATCTCGGGAGCCCGGCCGTGCGGCATGAAGACCTCGGCGAAGCCCGGCTGCGTGCGCAGCTCGTCGACCTGGGCGGCCCATTTCTGCCGCACCATGGGCGCCACCGCGAAACCGCGCTCGGCCAGCTCGATGGCCGGCGCCAGGCAATCGCCGAAGCCGAGCCGGCCGAAGCGCTGATGCAGCGCATGCCAGCCGGCGACCGCGCCGGGCACCGTCACGGTATCCACGCCGCGTAGCGGAATGCGCCCGCCATGCCTGTCGGCGAAGTAGGCCGCAGACCAGGCCGCGGGCGCCACGCCCGAGCTGTTCAGGCCGTGCAGTTGCTGGCCGTCCCAGAGGATCGCGAAGCAATCGCTGCCCAGACCGTTGGAGACCGGCTCGGTGAGGGTGATCGCGGCGGCCGCGGCAATTGCGGCGTCGACCGCGTTGCCGCCTCTGCGCAGGATGTGCAGCCCCGCCTGCGCGGCCAGCGGTTGCGATGTCGCCACGACATTGCGACCGAATACCGGCGTGCGCGGCGTGAGGTAGGGCGAGCGCCAGTCGAATGGTGCATGCCAGCCGGGGGAGGGGACAGTGGCCATGGATCGTCTCCGGGGTCAGAAGGTCATGCCGGCGATGCCCCCGATGCCGGGGCATGGCACGGGCGGGTGCGCCGGCACGGAAAGGGTGCAGCGCGGCGCGGGCGGGGCGGTCAGGAAACCGGCGGACAGCCGAGCAGTTCGCCGAGATGATCGAGATTGCGGGCGTGGATGTCGAGATCGGCCGACACCGAGACATCCACCGGGACACCCACCCCATGTTCGGTCGGGCGCTCGATGAACGCGGTTCGGCAGCCGCAGGCGGCGGCGGCACGAAGATCGTCCTTGTGCGCGGCCACCATCAGCATTTGCGCGGGCTCGATATCGAAGACCTCGCAGACGCCCAGGTAGGTTTCCGGATCCGGCTTGTAGTGACGGAACACCTCGGCCGACAGAATCAGATCCCACTGCAGACCGCCATGGCGGGACAGGTCGGCCAACAAACCGAGATTGCCATTGGACATGGTGGCCAGCCGGTAACGTTGGCGCAGCCGGCGCAGGCCGACCGGTGAGTCCGGCCACGGGTTGAGCCGGTGCCAGACCAGATTCAGGGACCGCCGGCCCGCCTCGTCCAGTGTCACGCCGGTGGCATCGATGACCTCGTCGAGATTCATCCGATGCAGATCATCGATCTTCGTCCAGGGCAGTTCGCCGCTGCGCACCTTGTGCATCGAGGGCTGGTAGCGATCGCGCCATGCCGTGGCAAACACGGCGCCGGGCACCCCCAGGCCGAGCGCGTCGACCTCGGCGGCAATCGAGCCGTGCCAGTCGACCACGGTACCGAAGACATCGAAAGCCAGCACCTCGATGGAGGCGGGGTCGAATGTACTCATGCGGGGTCTCCCTTGCCGTCGGCGACCGTCTTCAAATACGCGGTCACCTGGCTGTCGTCATAGCCCAGTACCTCGCGCAGCACCTGCTCGGTATGCTGACCGAGTCTGGGCGGCGGCAGATCGTAGCGCACCGGGGTGGCCGAAAACTTGATCGGGCTGCCGACCAGCGGCACAGGTCCGGCATCATCGCGTTCGATATCCACGCGCAGACCCCGCGCGTGGATCTGCGGCATCTCGAAGACCTGGGCGAGATCATTGATCGGGCCGCAAGGCACACCGACCCGCTCGAGTTCGCTGATCCAGTCGGCCTGCGACTTGCGCTCGATCATCTGCGCCAGCGCGGGGATCAGATCGGCGCGGTGGCGGATACGCAGCGCGTTGCTGGCAAAGCGCGGGTCGTCGGCGATCTGCGGGCAGCCGCCGGCCGCACAGAGCTTGCGGAACTGACCGTCGTTGCCGGCGGCGACGATGATCCAGCCGTCGGACGCTTTGAAGGTCTGATAGGGCACCACGTTCGGATGGGCATTTCCCCAGCGATGCGGAGGCTTGCCGCTGACCAGGAAATTGGTGTTCATGTTGGCCAGCGAGGTGACCATGACGTCGAGCAGCGCCATATCGATGTACTGGCCGGTGCCGCCGCGCTCACGATGCAGCAGCGCGGCCAGGATCGCCTGCGCGGAGACCATGCCGGTCATCAGGTCCGAGATCGCCACGCCGGCCTTCTGCGGGCCGCCGCCGGGCTGGTCATCGGCCTCGCCGGTGATCGACATGAAGCCGGACATGCCCTGGATCACGAAGTCGTAGCCGGCGCGATGGGCCAGGGGGCCGGTTTGGCCAAAGCCGGTGATCGAGCAATAGATCAGGCGCGGGTTGATGGCGTGCAGGCTGTTGTAGTCCAGGCCGTAACGGGCCAGTTGGCCGACCTTGAAATTCTCGAGCAGCACATCGGCGTCGGCCACCAGGGCCTTGATCATCGCCTGGCCCTCGGCGCTGGCGATGTCTGCCAGCACGGAGCGCTTGCCCCGGTTGGCAGCCAGGTAATAGGCGGCGTCGGAGGTGTCGTTGCCGTGGCGATCCGCCAGGAAGGGCGGGCCCCAGCCACGGGTGTCGTCACCCTGGCCGGGTCGTTCGATCTTGATCACCTCGGCGCCGAGATCGGCCAGGGTCTGGCCGCAGCTCGGGCCGGCCAGCACGCGGCTCATGTCGATGACTCGGATTCCGTCCAACGGGGCGGGCATGGATTCTCCTGGCGGGAAGGGATGATCGGGCGATCGGCGTGCCGGCGCCGCTTGGGCCCGGCCGCGACGGCTGCCCGTTCTGCGGATTTAGCGGTCAGCGAAGTGTACCGTTTCGTGGCGTTGGTCCGCCGGCAGGCGGGCGATCTGGTGTATTTTCAAAGGTTATGCCCAAGGCGCCCGACCGTGGGTCCGCGATCCCCTGTCGAGCAGGCGTCGCGGCCTGGGCGGCGGCTGGCAACCCGATGATCCTACCCGCGTGAACGCGATGAAATCTGCCGACATTCGTCAAACCTTCCTGCGCTATTTCGAGTCCAAGGGACACATGATCGTGTCCTCGAGCCCGGTCGTGCCCGGCGATGATCCGACCCTGTTGTTCACGAATGCGGGCATGAACCAGTTCAAGGATGTGTTCCTGGGTTTCGACAAACGCCCGTACAGCCGCGCGGTCACCTCGCAGAAATGCATTCGTGCCGGTGGCAAGCACAACGATCTGGAAAACGTCGGTTACACCGCCCGGCACCACACCTTCTTCGAAATGCTGGGCAATTTCAGCTTCGGGGATTACTTCAAGCGCGAAGCGATCCACTTCGCCTGGGAGTTGCTGACCCAGGGCTTCGGTCTGCCCCCCGAAAAGCTCTGGATCACGGTCTATGCCGACGATGACGAGGCCTTCGAGATCTGGTCGCGCGAAATCGGCGTGCCGGCTGCGCGCATCGTGCGCATCGGCGACAACAAGGGCGCGCGCTATGCGTCCGACAACTTCTGGATGATGGGCGACACCGGTCCCTGCGGTCCGTGCAGCGAGATCTTCTTCGACCACGGCCCGGAGATCGCCGGCGGCCCGCCGGGCAGCCCGGACGAAGACGGCGATCGCTATATCGAGATCTGGAACCTGGTGTTCATGCAGTTCAATCGCGATGAGTCGGGCACGATGCATCCGTTGCCCAAGCCCAGCGTGGACACCGGCATGGGTCTGGAGCGGATCGCGGCCGTGCTGCAGGGTGTGCACTCGAATTACGAGATCGACCTCTTCGTGGCCCTGCTGGCCGCCGCCGCGCAGGCCGTGGCCGATGCCGGTGGCACCGCGCAACCCGACAGCCCGTCGCTGAAGGTGCTGGCCGACCACATTCGCGCCTGCTCATTCACCATCGTCGACGGTGTGATTCCTGGCAATGAAGGGCGCGGTTATGTGCTGCGCAGGATCACCCGACGGGCCATCCGCCATGGCTACAAGCTGGGCGCCCGTGCGCCGTTCTTCCACAAGCTGGTGGCGGCCCTGGCCGCGCAGATGGGCGAGGCCTATCCGGAGTTGCGCCGGCAGCAGGAACGCATCACCGATGTGCTGCGCCAGGAGGAGACCCGCTTCTTCGAAACCATCGCCCATGGCATGGAGATCCTCGAAGACGCACTGGTACCGCTACGCGGTCAGGCAGGCGCGGTGCTCGATGGCGCCACTGCCTTCAAGCTGCATGACACCTACGGCTTTCCGCTCGATCTGACCGCCGATGTCTGTCGCGAGAACGGCGTCGCGGTGGACGAGGCCGGGTTCGATGCGGCGATGGCCCGCCAGCGCGAACAGGCGCGCGCGGCCGCCAAATTCCGCATGGGCCAGGCACTCGAATACGAGGGGACGGCGACCACATTCCACGGCTACGAACAGACGGTTCATAGCGGCCGCATCACCGCGCTCTACCGCGACGGCATGAGGGTCTCCAGGCTGGCTGCCGGCGAGGCCGGTGTCGTGGTGCTGGATCACACGCCCTTTTACGCCGAGTCCGGCGGGCAGGTCGGCGACAGCGGTGTGCTGATGGGCGGCGGCGCTTTGTTTCGCGTCGAGGACACGCAGAAGATCCAGGCCGCGGTGTTCGGCCACCACGGCGTGCTGCAGGAGGGCGAACTGGCTGATGGCGATACGCTGGAGGCCCGTGTCGATGGCGCGCGCCGTGAACGTATCGTGCGCAATCATTCCGCCACGCACCTGATGCACAAGGCGCTGCGCGAGGTGCTGGGGCCGCATGTGCAGCAGAAGGGCTCGCTGGTCGACGCCGACCGTACCCGCTTCGATTTCAGCCACAATGCGCCGGTCAGCCACGAGCAGATCGCGCGGGTGGAGGCCATCGTCAATCGCGAGATCCTCGCCAACCAGGCGACCCAGGCCCGTCTGATGGGCTATGACGACGCGATTGCCGCCGGGGCGATGGCCTTGTTCGGTGAAAAATACGGCGATGAGGTCAGGGTGCTGAATATCGGCAGTTCATGCGAACTCTGCGGCGGCACCCATGTATCGCGAACCGGCGACATCGGCGTGTTCAAGGTGATCACCGAGGGGGGCGTGGCGGCCGGCATCCGACGCATCGAAGCGGTCACCGGCGAGGGCGCCCTGGCGCTGATCAATGAACGTCAGGCACTGCTGGAGCGTTCGGCGGCAGCGCTGCGGGTTCCTCCCGCCGAGCTGCCGACCCGGCTCGAGGCCCTGCTCGATCAATCGCGTCAGCTCGAGAAGGAACTGGCCCGCCTGAAATCGCAGATGGCCAGCACGCAGGGTGGCGACCTTGCCGCGCAGGCGGTGCGCATTGGCGAGGTCAGCGTTCTTGCCGCGCGACTGGACGGCGTCGATCCCAGATCACTGCGCGAAACGGTCGACAAGCTGCGCGACAAGCTCGGCCAGGCGGTGGTCCTGCTGGCCGCTGTCAATGATGACAAGATCAGCCTGGTCGCGGGTGTCACCACCAAGACCGTGCCATCGATCAAGGCAGGTGATCTGGTCGGACATGTGGCGGCGCAGTTGGGCGGGCGCGGCGGTGGTCGTCCCGACATGGCCCAGGGCGGTGGCACCGATATCGGTGCGCTGGCTGGTGCGCTTGAATCGGTCGACGCCTGGGTGCGCGAGCGACTTTGAACCCGACGGAGAATTTCCCATGAATGCAAGCTTCGATTTTGCCGGCCGGGTGGCCTTGGTCACGGGCGGTGTCTCCGGGATCGGTGCGGCCACCTCACGCGCGTTCCTGAGTGCCGGCGCCCAGGTGATCGCCTGTGGTCTGACCGACACCGAACTGGCGGCCGCCCGAGCCGATCCCGAACTCGGCAAGGCGCGCATCGAGCGACTGGATGTCTGCGACAAGGCCGCGGTCGACGCATTGATCGGCGCTCTGGATCGGTTGGATTTCGTGGTCAACAGCGCGGGCATCATTCGCCGTAATCAGGAACATGATCCGGTCATGTTCGATCAGGTGATCGATGTGCACGTCGGCGGCAGCATGCGCGTGAGCACTGCCGCCCGGCCACTCCTTGCCAGGAACCAGGGCGCGATCGTCATGATCGGCTCGGTGATGTCGTTCTTTGGCGGCCCGGCGCAGCCCGCCTATTCGAGCGCCAAGGGTGCGATCCGCAATCTCACGATGTCCCTGGCCTGTGCGTATGCGGCCGATGGCATTCGTGTCAACGGCGTGGCCCCGGGCTGGGTCATGACCGAGTTGTCGCGCGGGGCGCGCGAGAACCCCGAGCGTGCCGCGCAGATCAATGCCCGGATCGCGCTGCAGCGTTGGGCCGGCACCGACGAGATCGCTGATCCGATCCTGTTCCTTTGCTCGGATGCGGCTCGCTACATGACCGGCACGATGATGCCGGTCGACGGCGGCTATTTGTCGATGGGCTGACACGTCGCCCGTGCCCCTCGCGGGCACATGGCAGCGCATTGGCGCGATGATCCGCGGGGTGCAGGTACAGCCGGTCAGGCAGTGGCGCGCTCGCCCGCGTCCGTCAGGCCATCGCCTGCCGGAGCGGCCCGGTGCGCATCGATTGCCGGTTTCGCCGATGCGGTGACGGCGCCGGCCTCGCGCACCTGATTGCGCCCGCCGTGCTTGGCGGCGTACAAGGCCTCGTCCGCCCTGGCCAGCATCTGCGGGCCGGCCCGCGCCGACTCCGCAAGCCCACAGCAGACGCCGATGCTTGCCGTCATACGGACGGCCAATCCCTGGCTCTCGGGCATCTCGGCCTCGATCGCGGCTCGGATCGCCTCGGCAATCGCCAGCGCGTCCTCGCGCGCGCAGGGTTCGATCAGCACGACGAATTCTTCACCACCGTAGCGCGCCACCATCGCCCGCGAGTCCGGGACCGCGGCCATCGCCAGCCGGCCGGCGCGGATCAGGCATTCATCGCCGAAGGCATGACCGTGGTCGTCATTGAGGCGTTTGAAGTGGTCCAGGTCGATCATCATCACGGCGAGCGTTCCCGAACATTCATGAGCCTTGTGCACCGCCCGCAACAATGACTCGTCGAAGTGGCGTCGATTGAATACGCCGGTCAGGCCGTCGACCCGGGTCTGGCGGGCGAGCTGTGCGTTGGCGACCTCGAGTTCGAAGGTGCGGGCGCCCACCGTCTGTTCCAGCACCTTGAGCGCCTGGGACTGTTCACTGACCATGCCCGCACGGGCAATCTGCCCAAGGCGCTCCCGGCTGTAATGGCGCATCACCACGGCTACCGAGAACGAGAGCGACGCCAGCACCGGCAACGCGGCAAGGACGGTCGCTTCGGGCCACCCATAGGGCATTCGCAGACCGATCAACGCGGCATGGGAGGGTGCCAACGAGAGTATTGCAATCGGGATCGCGGCCAGCAGAAAGGGCATCGAACGGTCACCTGCGCGTGCCCGGACGACAGCGATTGGCAAGGTACCGATACCCGTGAGCAGCATGACACACAGGGTGGCAACGGCGGTGACCGTGGCCGGAATCATCGATACCGTTGCCGCGCAGGCCAGCGCGAGCGCGATGCTTGCGCGCAGCGTCAGCGTGCACCAGCGCCAGCTACTGCTGCTGTTGGCAAACAACGCATGGGCGACCCAGGCCCCCGAACCGGTCAACAGTGCGGCGGTCAGGTGTCGCGCATGAAGATTCCACTCGCCATGCTCGGGCCACAACCATTCGAACGCCGCGCCGGACTGCTGCACTGCCCAGGCGGTGAGTGTGCACAGGAGGGCGGCGAGCGCCAGCTGTGCCTGATCGCGACTCGTCAGCGCGAGCAGCAGCGCGAGCATGAACAGCGTGGCGCAGGCGCTCGCAGACGCCCAGAGCAGGGGCGTCAACGACGATGCCGGGCGCCCGCCTGGCATCGCTGACTCGATCGCGGGCGTATAGATCGCCATGGGGTCCGCGCTCTGGCGCGCCAGCACAGTCCACGGCCCGCGACCGCCCGGCCAGGGGATCACGATCGCGGCGCTCTGCAACGGGCGCTGCGCGATGGGCGTATCGCCCCGCACACGGTAGCTTGCCATCGTCTGGCCCTTGCCATCGAACACGCGGATCTCGAGCTCACCGGCCTGAGGCGGCGCCAGGCGCAGTCGATGATCACCCAGGGATTGAGCCGGCAATCGCCAGCGCAGCCACAGCGAACCCGATGGCAATCGGCGCGCCGTTCGCGCAAAGCGCTGTTGCTGCCAGCCATCCTGGCCCTCGACGCTTCGCCAGTCGAGTTCGCTTTCCGGGTCTGCCAGTAGCTCCGGCACCGGCATCGCGACCGGCCCGGACGCGGACGACTGCGCAGCCGTCGCAGTCAGGCTCAGGAAGGCAAGAGCAATGAAGAGGATCAGTCGGCGCACGCGCTGTTGTTTCGAGATCGTCGGCCACCTGGCCGACATCCCTTGAGGGATGAGGGACGAAACTCGAAAAGTAGGGGTTTTCCGCCGCATTTCCGCGGATTGCCCGATCGACGGCGAATTCCGTGGTCGGGTCGGCGGACTGTCCCCGGGGCGCAGGCCGAATCAGAGCGGATCAGTGGTCGGATTCATCAATTGGCCGGCCTCAAGTTGACTTATCAAGGTTTCACGGTGCCCGTGCCGGCCTGATATTCCCGATAGATAGAAGGGACAGGCGGATCCATCGGGCACGCGCTGCTTTCCCGTTTCGGGCGCTTCGCCATGCCGCAAATGCTCGCGATATCAGCCGGTATCGATGTGCTTCGTGCGTTGCGATCCCGCCCGGCGCCGGGTCGCGTCGCGCATCTCGAATGGATCAGCATGTCCCTTGCGAAATCCGTGCCTGTCTGGCTCCGGAATCCTTGAGGCCCCGCCAATGTCATTGTCCACCGTCCTGTTCCGCCCCGGCATGAACCTGATGCATCGCATGCCGCTGCGTTTCAAACTGTGGCTGTTGCTGCTTCTGGTGGCGATTCCCGTCATTGCCACGATGGCACAGGTCATTCAGCGTGACATCGCGGATCTCCGCTGTGCGCGGCTGGCGGTGAGCGGGGCCGACCTGAATCGCAAGCTCGTCAAGGCGCTGTCGCTGACCTATCTCGGCCGTGATGCCGGGCCCCTTGTCACCGCCAGCGACGCATTGGTGGCCGCGCGCGAGGACAAGAATCTGATCGAGGGATGGCAGTCGATGCAGGCCTGGATGCGCGCCCAGCGCCAGGCTGAGCCCGGCGACGAGGCGCGCAACATCGAAGGGCTGCAACGCGCGACCTGGCGCGCCTTGATCGCGGGTGGCTATGCATTTCATTTGTTTACCGAGTCGATTGAGGAGACCGCGATCGTGGTCGACCTGATTCATGAGCGCTTGCCGCTGATCCTGACAGCCGCCCTGAGACTGCGGCTGGCGGTGTCGGGGCAATCGCGCGACCGCGCGCAGGTGAGCTCGCTGCAAAATGCCCTGGCGGCCGCCGTCGAGCAGGCCGTGGTGGTTCGTAGTTCGGGCACACCGCGGGGCGTGGAGCTCGAGCCATCGCTGCAGGCCGTCGTCGACTCGGCGCGCGATATCGAGGGCGCACATCCGGATCTGCTGGATTCGACCAGTCTGGACTCGCTGATCAATTTCACGTTCTCGGCGCACGATGAATTCGCCCGCAACTTTCACGGCTTGCTGGTGGCGCGCGCCAATACGCTCTCCACGGGCGTGTTGGCGCAGGCCGCCGTCGCCAGCCTGGCGCTGCTGCTGCTGAGCTACGCCCTGATCTCGATGATGCGCGCGATGTCCGAGTCTGTTCAAACCCTGCGCGACATCATCCATCATGTTGCCGACGGCGAACTGCGCTACGAGGACAAGGTGCCCGGGCGTGATGCGATTGCCCGGCTCGGGGTCACGCTCGATGAAATGACCGAGGATCTGTCGGTGCGTGTCGGCAAGATTCGTAGCGAGGCAATCGCGGTCTGGATGGCCGCGGACTCGATTGCCGATGCCAATCGCGAGTTGCTCGATCGCACCGAGCTCACCGCGGCCAGCCTTACCCAGACCACCTCCAGCGTGCAGGCGCTGGACAAATCCGTCAGTGAAACCGCCAGTTCCGCCCAGCAGACCCAGGGGCTGGTGACGCAGGTAAAGACTGTGGCAGAGGGTAGCGTCGGCATTGTCGGGGAAGCTGTGCAGACCATGCAGGCACTGCAGATCGACGCCGGCAAGATGGTGGAGATCATCGGTGCGATCGACGGCATCGCCTTCCAGACCAACATTCTGGCGCTCAATGCCTCGGTGGAGGCGGCCCGCGCTGGGGTTGCCGGGCGGGGTTTCGCGGTGGTGGCCGAGGAGGTTCGTTCGCTGGCACAACGTTGTGCGGAGTCGGCGCATCAGGTGCGAGAGTTGATCGAGCGCTCGAATGCGCGCGTCGAGAAGGGCGCGATCGGTATCGAAGCGGTCAGCAGGTCGCTCGACGAGATCGTCGGCGGCGTGCGTCAGGCGGCCGAGAATATCGCGGTGATTGCCGGCAGCGCGGTGACACAGAGCGGATCCCTGCACGAGATCACCGAAGCGGTGAACAGACTCGAATCGCTCTCGCAAATGAGCGCCACGATGGTGGATCGATCGCTGCGTGCCGCCGAGGCCTTGAGCCTGCGCTCATCGGGTTTGTCGGAAGCGGTGCACGGCATGCGGCTGCGCTTCGGAACGGCCGACGAGGCCTATGAGATGCTGATCAAAGCCAAGGAGTTCCTCGAGAAAAACGGTCTTGCGGTGGCGCGCTCGGCGATGCACGATGCCAACGGAGAGTTTCAAGACCGCGATCTCTATATCTTCGGCTTCGACCGCGAGCGCAACTTCGAGATCTACGGGTCCGATCCTTCCAAGACCGTCAACACCAAGCTCGAAGACCTCGATGGCGTCGACGGGATGAAGCTGTTCAATGACGCCTGTCAGGCGGCCGATGTCGGCGGGGGCTGGGTCGAGTACAACGTTCGCAGCCGCTACAACGGCCGGGTCGTTCCCAAGATCAGCTATGTGCTCGCGGTCGGCAACATGATTCTTGGCTGTGGTGTGTACAAGCCTGTGCCGAAACACGAGCGTGAAACAGGCCAGAAGGCTTTGCTGACGCATGACCGGCAGACATCGGAGCCGGCGGCGGTGACGGGCGCCGAGCCGGTCGCCGCATGAGCGACTGAACGAACCGGGCCAGCGTGCCCCGGCGGCGCCGGCCGGTTACGTCCGATCAACCCGCCGGTGCCCGGTCGCCGCGGTGGTATGCTTGGGCTCGGAACCCTCCCCAGAGCGTGGGGCGGCGTTTCCGCGGCAAGCGCCGGCATCTGCCCGGCGGGCGCCATCCGCTGGAGGCATACCCCGTGTACGAATTTCACTATGAACGGCCCGCCGATCTCTCGGCGGCCCGCCGGTTGCTCGACGACCATCCCGAGGCCAAGCTGCTGGCCGGTGGCATGACCCTCGTGCCGTCGCTGAAGATGCGTCTGAGCGCGCCGAGCCACCTGCTCGACATCTCCCGTCTGCCAGAGCTGTCGGATGTGGCGCTCGCTGCGCATGGGCTGAGCATCGGTGCCGCGGTCACACACGCCCGCATTGCCCGTGATGCAGCGATCGGCAAGGCGGTTCCCGCGCTTGCAGCCATGGCCGGCTGCATCGGCGACCCGCAGGTGCGTGCCCGCGGCACCATCGGTGGCGCACTGGCCAACAATGATCCTGCGGCCGACTATCCGGCGGCGCTTTTGGCAATCGGCGAGCGCCTGCGCACCGACCGGCGCGAGATCGCGGTCGATGACTTCCTGCAGGGCATGTTCACCACGGCGCTGCAGGACGACGAGATTCTGTGTGCGGTCGAATTCCGCATCCCACAACGCGCTGCCTATGCGAAGTTCGCCCATCCGGCCAGCGGGTATGCGATGACCGGGGTCATGGTGGCGCAGTTCGATGACGGGGTACGGGTTGGCGTGACCGGCGCGGCGCCCTGTGCATTTCGCTGGCAGGCGGCCGAGCAGGCATTGGACGCTGATTTTTCCGAGCACGCGCTCGCCGGACTGACCCTGCCCGCGGACGGTCTGAACGAGGATCTGCACGCCCCCGCCGTGTATCGTGCCCACCTGGTGTCGGTGATGGCCCGTCGCGCGGTAGCCGCCTGTATCGCCGGCCGCGCCAGCGCCTGAACCCGACGCCTGATAGGACCCGACCGATGAGAACCGTCTCCCTGCGCGTCAATGGCGCCGAACACACGTTACAGATCGAAGACCGAACCCTGTTGGTAGAGGCGCTGCGTGAGCACCTTGGCCTGACCGGCACCCATGTGGGTTGCGACACCAGCCAGTGCGGCTGTTGCACCGTCCACCTGGATGGCAGCGCGGTCAAATCATGCTCGATGCTGGCCGTTCAGGCCGAGGGCAGCGAGATCCTCACGATCGAGGGGCTGGCCGAGCCCGAGGCCCTGCATCCGGTGCAGCAGGCGTTCTCTGCCTGTCACGGGCTGCAGTGCGGCTTTTGCACGCCCGGCATGATCATGGCGGCTGTGGATCTGCTCAATCAGCATCCTGACCCCACCGATGAGCAGATCCGCGAAGGGCTGGCGGGCAATCTCTGCCGCTGCACGGGCTATGTGAACATCGAGGCCGCGGTGCGCGCGGCCGCCAATCAGATGCGGGAGGCTGGTCGATGACGCTGCTTCGCCATGAAGACCTGCGCCTGATCACCGGGCGCGGGCATTTCACTTCTGACTGGCAGCTGGCCGGTCAGGTTCATGCAGTCATCGTGCGCTCGGATCGTGCGCACGCGCGGCTGCTTGCCATCGACGCCGAGGCCGCCCGCGCGGCGCCGGGCGTGCTCGCGGTGTACACCGCGGCCGATGTCGCGCAGGCCGGCCTGAGCCCCGTGCCGTCCGGGCCCGATCTCAAGGGCGTGGGCGGCGCGGCGCAGCGCAAGAAACCCTTGCCGGTGCTCGCGACCGACCAGGTCAACTTCGTGGGCCAACCCGTGGCCATGGTGGTTGCCGAGCGGCTTGCGCAGGCCCGCGACGCGGCCGAGCTGGTGGTCGTCGAATACGAAGACCTGCCGGCGGTGGTCGATGTTCGCGCTGCGTTGGCCGCCGATTCGCCGCGTGTCCATGACGACATCGAAGGCAATCTGTCGCTGCACTTCGAGAACGGAGATGCCGCGGCCACCGAGGCCGCGTTCGCGCGTGCCGCCAAAGTGAGCACGCTCGAGGTCCTCAGCCAGCGCCTGGCCGGCGCGCCGATGGAGCTGCGCGCGGCCACGGCCAGCCACGATCCGGCGCGGGACGTGACCACGGTCTATACCCCGACCCAGGGTTTGCTGGGCATGCGCGCCTCCCTGGGTGCGATGACCGGCATTGCCGCCGACAAGCTCGAGGTGATCGCCGAGGATGTCGGCGGTTCCTTCGGCTTGCGCGGCGGCAGCTACCCCGAGACGGCGCTGGTTGTGATGGCGGCCCGTCAGCTCGGCCGACCGGTGCGCTGGTGCGCGACACGCGCAGAACTGTTCGCCGGCGAGTGGCATGGTCGTGCGCTCACCCTGACGGGCTCGATCGCCCTGGATGCCCAGAACAATATTCTTGCGATCCGCTTCGAGGATCTGGTCGATCTGGGTGCCTACAACTGCTACTTTGGCGGCTTCATCGGCACCAACAATCTGTCGGTCACGATGGGAGGCACCTACCGGGTGCCGGCGCTGTACATGCAGTCGCGCCTGGTGTTCACGAACAAGGTCCCGGTGTCCGCCTATCGTGGCGCCGGCCGCCCGGACATCGCGTTCGCCATTGAACGGCTGATCGACCATGCGGCGGCAGAGCATGGCCTTGACCGCGCCGAGTTCCGACGCCGCAACTTCATTCCCGTCGACGCGTTTCCGTACACCACCCCGAACGGTACGGTCTATGACTGCGGAGATTTCGCGGCCGTCATGGACAAGGCTCTGAAGCTGGCCGATTACGCGGGTTTCGAGGCGCGCCGCGGTGAGGCGGCTGCCCGCGGGCGCCTGCGCGGCATCGGTTTTGGCTGCTATCTGGAGAAATCCGGGGCGGGCGGCGCACCCAGCGACCAGGTTTCCGGGCGCTTCTCGCCAGACGGCCGCCTCATGCTGTACGCGGTGACCGGCCCGTCGGGGCAGGGCCACGAGACCTCTTTCGCGCAGATCGTCGGCTCCGGGCTGGGCATGTCCACCGAGCTGATCGGTTATCGTGCCGGTGATCCTTCGCGCCAGCTGGTCGGCAACGGCACCGGCGGCTCCCGGTCTCTGTATGGCGCGGGTTCCGCGTTCAAGAATCTGGCACAGGTCATTCTGGAGAAGGCGCGTACGGCAGCCGCGGCGCGACTGGACGTGCCCGCTGAGGCCTTGTCATTCGAGGCCGGGCGCTTCATGTCCGACGACGGCCGCGCGCTGTCGATCTCGGATCTGGTGCGCGAGCTGGCGCCCGCCGACGGCGGCCCGCACCCGCTCGATAGCGACGCCCACACGATTACGGGGGCCAACTATCCGAACGGTTGCCACGTGGCCGAGATCGAGATCGATCCTGATACCGGCACCACCGAATTGCTCGCCTACACGGCGGTCGATGACCTTGGCAACATCGTGTCTCCGGAGCTGGTTCGCGGCCAGGTGCACGGTGGCGTGGTGCAGGGCGCAGGACAGGCTTTTCTCGAACAGATCGTCTACGACGAGCAGGGGCAGTTGCTGACCGGCAGCTTCATGGATTACGGCATGCCGCGCGCCGGTGGCATCGCCCGGTTCGTCGTCGATCCCTATCCGGTACCCACCGCATTGAACGAACTGGGTGCCAAGGGCGTCGGCGAATCGGGCTGTTCCGGCTCGATGCCGGCAATCTCGAACGCGATGGCCGATGCGCTGCGCGCGCGCGGGCTTGGCCCGATCGATATGCCGTTCACCCCGGCACGTGTCTGGCAGACCTTGCAGTCCGCCTAGAGCGGTCGGCGCCGCGAGCATGCGGTGCGCCAGGCGCGCCTCATGCTCGCGGCGAGCGCGAGGCGCTTCATTCCATGACCTTGAACTGGCTCACCGTCTCCTCGAGAATGCGCGCCTGATTCACGAGTGAATTGTTCGACTCGGTGATCTGGGCGGCCAGAGACGCACTGTGCTCGGTGGAGTCTTCGAGCTGCCGGATCGTGTCATTGACCGCATTGACGGCCGAGGACTGGGCGAGCGAGCCATTGGAGATCTGCTCGATCAGTTCCGTGGTCTCTTGCACTTCGGTGGCGATGCTCTCGATCCGCTCGCCGGCGCGAGTGACCAGCGCGGAGCCGGCCTCGACCTGCTCCACGTTCGCAGTGATGATGCGGTCGATCTCCTGAGCGGCGTCGGCACTGCGGCTGGCCAGTGAGCGAACCTCGGCGGCAACCACCGCGAAGCCTCTGCCCTGGGTTCCGGCCCGCGCCGCCTCGACCGATGCATTGAGCGCCAGGATGTTGGTCTGGAAGGCGATGCTGTTGATCACCTCGATGATGTTCTTGATCTCTTCGGCGCCGCTTTGCACCTGGGCCATCGATTGCACGGCATCGCTCATGATCTCGCGCCCCTGGGCGGCGGCCTCATTGGCCGAACGCGAGCGATCCGAGGCGTCGGACGCGGCCTTTGCGCCCTGGCTGGCCAGCTCGGCCATTTCGCCCACTGATTCCGCCGCCGCGTGCAGGCTGCTCGCCTGATCGCTGGTGCGCAGGGTGAGGTTGCTATTGCCCGAGGAGATTTCCTCGACACTTTGCCGAACCGAGGCCGCGGATTCGCGAATTCGCAGCACGGAGCCCGAGAGGCGCTCGACCATCGTCTTTAGCGCGCCCATCAGCTGGCCGATCTCGTCCGCGCTTTGTTTGGTGTGAATCGGTCTCAGTTGACCGCTGGCGATGTCGGTCACGACTTTCACCGCCGCATCCAGCCGCGAGCGTATCGAACCGATCAGACGGAAGCTCATCAGCCCCTGCGTCACGGCGGTGATCGCCGCGATGGCCACCACCAGCAGCCATGCGCGATTGATGCCGCTATCGACATTGCTGGCGATGGCAGCCTGGCGGCGGTCGATTGCGGCAATCGCGTCCGCGCTCTTGGCGCGCTCCGAGCGCACGAATGCGCGCAGGGCGACCAGGGACGCATCCAGCTCGCCCTGGACGTCCAGGGTGGAATTTCTTGCCTCCTGGATGCCGTCGGTGGCGGCCAGCCACTGGCTGACCGACGCGGACAGTCGTTCAGCTGCCATGCGGAACGGAATCAGGCGATTCTCGGCGAACAGCTTGCCGGCCGCCTCGAGCGAACCATGCAGCTTACCGAGAATGCCTTTGAGCGATGCGGTGCGTGTCTCGAGCGCCTCGCGATTGGCCGCGATAAACACATCGGCAAGCGCGTTCTCCGCCATCGACATCAGATGGGTGATCTCGCTCAGCCCGGCGACGATGCTCTCTTTGTTGCTGTCGTTGGCCGTGTTCAGGCTGAGCAGCGCATCCAGTGTCTTCTGGCTTGCCTGTGCCGCCTCGGCCAGTGACTGCTCGTGCGCATCGAGCGCCTTGGCCCAGGCAACAGTCTTGGCCAGGAAGGCGGCAACCTGATCCTTGTATCGCTTGATCGTTTGCTCAGTGTTGTCGAAGGCCCGCCGGCGCAGCGCGAGCAGGCCGCTGGTGTCATCGTTGAGCCAGGTGGCGATGACATTGTCCTTGATGTCCAGCTCGGCGAGCAGGCCCGCGGTATGCTGATCGACCAGAAAGGGCTCGAAGCGATTGGCCAGGGTTGTCGCGCGTCGCTGAATGGCTTTCAGGCCGCCGAAGTCGTCCAGGCCCTGCAAGGCATAGCTGACCGACTCCGACTCCTTCAACAGCATCTGCAACGAAAGCACGTCGCGCTGGAAGGTGACCAGATCCGCGTTCTTGCGGCGCTCCGAGTCGGCCTTGTCGGCGGCCAGGCGGGAGAGCATCTTGGCGCCCATCTCGATGCGCGGCAGCAAGGCCTTGGTGCTCAGCATGTTGCGCTTGGCCTGTTCGCGCGCATCATTGTCACGGTTTCGCGCCTCGAGGCGCTGCTGCACCAGCTGGGTGACCTGCTGTTCGAAACGCTCGAGGTCTCGCCCGCCGACGCTCATCGAACCATCGAGCCGTGTGCCCTGTTCACGCAACTTGGCCAGTTCGGCCCGGTATTTTCCGACCTCGCGACGCGCCAGGTCTACCGTCTCGGCGTCCTGGGCACGAGTCATGTCCAGAATGGCCGAGACGACCCGTTCGGCGGTGCCGTCCATGCGTACGATGACATTCTGGAGCGGCGTGATCGTATCCACCATCTGGCGCACATCCCGGCCGATCATGCTCAGGCTGAGCACGCCGGTGGAGGCCACCACGAACAGGGCACCGACGGCGATCGAGGATTGCAGAATCAGTCTTTGTGAGATCTTCATGGCTGGATCGAGGCGATGTTCATTGGGTTGGTCAGCATGCGTAGTTCGATCAGTGACGTGCTCTGGAAGGCCTGGTGATCGAAGGCGGTGAAGGCGAACGGGTCCGCACCATTGCCGGCATGGGGCCGCGCGGGGCGCTCCAAGGCCGCAATCAGCGACTGCGGATCGTCGATGTCATCGCCGCTACGGCGCAAGCCGGCAATGAGAATCTGGGTTGCCAGGCAGCCGTGTCGGCGGGCTGCACGCATCAGGGGTGGCAGGTCGTGACCGATCAGCGCAAGGCAGGCGCGATTCACGATCGAGTCCTGGCGCTCGTCCGGCAGGATCTGGATGGCGCTGATCGCCGGCATGTCCAGATCAGGCCGGGCGGCCAGCAGCAGAGGGTCGCCTTCGGCGAGCAGGTACAGGTGCTTGCTCATGCCGGCATCGCGAAGCAATCCGCTCAAGGTGCCCGTCTGCGGGTCGGGGAGCGCGGTCAGAATGACTTCGGCATCGCTCGCACGCAGCTGTTCGATCACGCCATGCGGAGCCGATGCATCGAATCGGATCTCATCCAGGCGGGCATCGGGCAGCTGGCTTGCGCCCAACGCCCGACGGGTTCCGTCGCGGGCCGCATCACCGAGCGCGTCAGGCTGCAGAACCAGCGCGAAATGCCGTGTGCCGCGAGAGATGAGCAGACGGGCCAGGTTCTCCGCCTGACGGTCATGACCGGGGCCGATCGGAAAGGCCTCGCGGACTACCGGCCTGCGCAGCGCCCGATCGCCGCACATGGGGGCGATCACTGGAATCGACAGGCGCTCGGCCAGCGGTAGCAGCGCATAGGTGCTTGCACACCCCACCGGCGCAAGAAACGCCCGCACGAGATGCTGGTCGACCTGCTCGAAACCCTTCGCGATCGTGCGTACGGCGTCGCCGTGATCATCCCCCTGGATCAGTTCGATAGGGCGCCCTCGGACACCGCCGTGGGCATTGACCCAGTCGACCAGGGCAGCAGCGCCTTCGGCAATGGCGATTCCGATCGGCGCATTGGGTCCGCTTCGGGGCGTGATCACGCCGATAACCAGCGGCTCGTTCATTGCCTGGCCGGAAATCGCGGCACTGGGGGCGAGCAAGGTCAGAAGCAGGCTGAGGCAGATCTTTGCAAGGCTCATCGTGGGATCGAAAGCGGGTGATGCGTCCCGGGTCAGGTCGCGCGACCGATGACTCGGGGACTTGATCAGATTCTGGTGTGAGCCCCTGGCAGCCATCCGTCGATCAGTCGCGCTTGGCCGGTCTACTCCGATCCTGAGACCGTTCATCGGCGCGCACGGCTCGCTCGTGCTTCTGGCGATGCCATCCGCACGGGGCGCGAGGCTCTCGCACCGATGCAGGCTGACAACATTCGGGCGGTTTCGATCGGCCAGAACGCCCGCGCGTGCGGGGCGAATATCTGGGACGGGCGGTGCGATGTGACGCAAGCTTCGTTGCGCACATAGCTTCAGAGATTGACATGGGAAAATTTCCCATGCAAAATGCCTGTATGGACACTTCTTCCTCGGACCCATCGGCATCCCAGCCGCTCGAGCAGCAGATCGATGCGCATGTGCTGGCCGCGGCCAGCCGCTTGTTGCTGCCGTTGGCGCGTTTGTTTGTCAGCCATGGTCTGAAGTTTGGTCAGGCCGAAGAGCTGCTGAAGCAGGCATTCGTGCGGGCGGGCGAGCTGGAACTGAACAGCGCCGGGAGCGCACCCAATCAGAGCCGCTTGAGCGTCACCACCGGCGTACACCGTAAGGATGTTCGCCGGCTGCTGGGCCAGACGGGGGAGGCTGCGAGTCGGCGGCCGTCCCGATCGGTCGCCACCGAGGTGTACACCCGTTGGAGCACCGCACCCGAGTACCAGGGCGCGCAGGGCATGCTGGAACTGCCGATGCGCGCATCTGACGGCGCGGCCAGCTTCGAGCGGCTGGCGCGCGAGGTCAGCACCGATGCCCACCCGCGCTCGGTGCTCGAGGAACTGCGTCGGCTCGGTCTGGCCGAGCTCACGGAAGAGGGGGCGGGGGTGCGCCTCACCCCGGGAGGCTTCGTGCCGCTGCTGGCACAGAGTGAGCTACTCGATCTGCTGGCCGCCAACACGGGCGATCACCTGAGCACCGCGGTCGGCAATGTCCTTGGCCGGGGCCCGAGAATGCTCGAGCAAAGCGTTTTCGATCAAGGCCTCACCGTTGAGGATGCACGCGCCGTCGATCTGGTCGCGCGCCGATTGTGGGCGCAGTCGATGAGCGAACTGGTTGCTTTGATGGAATCACTGGCCCGCGAGCGGCGGGCCGCAGACGACGACGCGAATCATCGGGTGCGTGTCGGCATGTTTTGTCATTGGGAAGTCGAACAGGAGCGTGGAACATGAGCGGATCGGGCAAACGGATCGGGTTGGCCGGCGTAACGGCGCTGGTCCTGGCGGGCACCGTGATCGGGGTCTTGCCCGGGTGTGGCGGTGGGGGCGGTGTGCTGGCGCCCGGCAGCGGCGGCACCGGCACGGCGCAGAGCACGACCGCGGTGGGGCCGATCAGCGGCTTTGGCTCGATCATCGTCAATGGGGTTCACTATGACGAAAGCAGCGCCAGCCTGGTTGACGACAGCGGCCGGAGCGTGGCCCGCGATGCGCTTCGCCTGGGCATGATGGTGCGCATCGACGGCACGGCCAATGCCAGCACGGGCACCGGAACGGCCGCGTCGATCCAGGTGTTCAGCGAGCTCAAGGGCCTGGTGGACAGCGTTGGCACCGACAGTGTCATGGTCGCCGGTCGCACGGTGCGCCTGCTCTCCAATACGGTACGCGATGGTTTTGCCACCCTGAACGCAGGCCAGTTCGTCGAGGTCTATGGCTACTTCGACGCCAGTTCGGGCGATTTCACCGCAAACCCGCATCGAACTCAAAACCGCCGACGAATTCAAACTGCGCGGCGTGGTCAGCGCCTGGAACCAGACGCTGCAGCAATTCGAACTGGTTCGAGCGTGGTGGCCTATGCCGGGGTGACTCTGCCCGGCGGCTTCGCGATCGGCCGGTCGGTCGTCTATGCAAGCGCAGCCCCCACCGGGAATCAGTGGCAGAGCGAGTGCGGTCCGTCTCAGTGATGATGACAGTTCGTCGTCGAGCAGCCGGTTCGAGATCGAAGGGCTGGTCAGCGGATTCGGTGTCGCGCGGCGAGTTCCGGGTCTCCGGCTTCGATGTCGGGATGCCCTGAATGCCACGTTCACGGACGGCACCCTGGCCGATCTGGTCAATGGCGCGCTCGTGGAGATCGAAGGCAGCCTCGCCAACGGCAGGCTGGTGGCGAGCCGCATCGAGTTCAAATCCAACGGCCGTTCATCCGGTGGTTCGTCGGGCGATGATGGCTTCGAGGTGAAGGGCACGATCGACAGTTTCGTATCGCTGGCGCAGTTCACCGTGCGTAATACGCGTATCGATGCCTCCGGCACCGGTGTGCTGTTCGAAGGCGGTACAGCGGGGGCGTTGTCCCAGGGCGTGTGCGTCGAGATCAAGGGCACTCCGTCGACCGACTCGCAGGGTACGGTGATTCATGCCACCGAGGTGAAGTCGACAACGACTGTCTTTGATTCACCAGGCGGCGGACTTCCCCTGGCGTGGGGTGTCCGCCGGTATCGGCACGGCGAGATCGCTACGCGGCAATCTTCGCGAGTTGCTCGTTCAGGCGGGTCAGCGTCGATTCGAACTGCGCCAGACGCTCGCGCTCCTGACTGACCACCGCCTGCGGCGCACGTTCGACGAAGCGCGCATTGCCGAGTTTGCCCTGGCATTTGCCGATCTCGCCCTGGATGCGTGCGATTTCCTTACCCAGGCGTTCACGTTCGGCGTCGCGATCGATCTCGATCATCAGCATCAGGCGTGCATCGTCGACGATCTGAACCGGCGCCAGTGCGTCGGCCGGCAGACTGGCCACAGCATCCACCGTGGACAGGCGTGCGAGCGCCGACAGGTAGGGTGCATAGGCCTGTACCTGGCCGGCTTCGGCCTCGATCATCAGTGGCAGCCGCTGGCCCGGCGCGATGTTCATCTCGCCGCGTAGCGCACGGCAGGCATCCACCCAGCGACGCAGCGTGGCGATCCATGCCTCGGCCGCGGGATCGATCTTGCCGCTCTCGCTGGCCGGGAAGCGCTGGGTCATGATCGAGTAGCGTCCCTCGGCCACGGCCTGGGTGAGTTCATCACCCTGGAGCACCTGGTCACCACGTTCGCCGTAACGATGGGCCAGCGGGGCAACCTGCTGCCAGAGCGCCTCGGTGATGAACGGGATGAACGGGTGTGCGAGTCGCAGCAAGGTTTCCAGCACACGGATCAGCGTGCGCCGGGTGGCCCGGTGCACCGCTGGATCATCACCGGCAAGCTGGACCTTGGCCAGTTCGAGGTACCAGTCGCAGTACTCGTTCCAGACGAACTCGTAGACGGCTCGCGAAGCAAGGTCGAAGCGATACTCGTCCAGATGCCTCTCGACATCGGCCTCGACACGCTGTAACAGCGAGTTGATCCAGCGGTCGGCCTGGGAGAAATCCAGATAGCCGCCCGGAGCGCACTGGGCGGCCTCGTGGGCACTCAGCCCGCAATCCTGGCCGACACAGTTCATCAACACGAAGCGGGTCGCATTCCAGAGCTTGTTGCAGAAATTGCGGTAGCCCTCGCAGCGGCTCAGGTCGAAATTGATGTCCCTGCCCGGTGTCGCCATCGAGGCGAACGTGAACCGCAGCGCATCGGCGCCATACGCGGCGATGCCATCCGGGAATTCCTTGCGCGTGCGTTTGGCGATCGACTCTGCCTGCCGCGGATTCATCAGCCCCGTGGTGCGCTTGGCGAGCAATGCATCGAGCGAGATGCCATCGATCAGGTCGAGTGGATCGAGCGTGTTGCCCTTGGACTTCGACATCTTCTGGCCTTCGCCATCGCGCACGAGCGCATGCACATAGACATCATGAAAGGGCACGCGCTCGGAAAATGCGCAGGTCATCATGACCATGCGCGCGACCCAGAAGAAGATGATGTCGAAGCCGGTCACCAGCACCGACGACGGCAGGAAGGCATCGAGCGCGGGGAGCAGATTCGGCTGCCGGCCCTTGAAGGGTTCGGCCGGGTCGACCAGCGTCGAGAACGGCACCAACGCGGAGGAGAACCAGGTGTCCAGGACGTCGGGATCGCGCACCAGCGGCCCATCCCAACCGGCCTGCGCCGCCTGAGCACGGGCGTCGTCGTCGGTCAGCGCGACGAACACATGGCCGTCGTGAATCGGCAGGCCCGCGTCATCGGCCTTGTACCAGGCGGGAATCTGATGGCCCCACCAGAGCTGGCGCGAGATGCACCAGTCCTGGATGTTGGACAACCAATGGTCATCGGTAGCGCGCCAGTTCTCGGGCACGAAGCGCACCTTGCCCTCGGCGACCACACGCAGCGACCGAGCCGCGATCGACTCGCCGGCCAGCGGCGAGTCGGCCGGCGAGGGGGCACTCATGGCCACGAACCACTGATCGGTGAGCATCGGTTCGACCACGATCCCGGTGCGCTCGCAACGCGGCACCATCAGCTTGTGCGGCTGGACCGACTCGAGCAGCCCCAGCGCCTCGAGATCCGCGACGATCCGCTTGCGCGCCTCGAAGCGATCGAGCCCGCCATAGCGGGCCGGCGCCTGATCATTGATGCGGCCGTCGAGTTCGAGGATGTTGATCATCGCCAGGCCGTGGCGCTGGCCGACCGCGAAGTCGTTGAAATCGTGCGCCGGCGTCACCTTGACCGCGCCGGTGCCGAACTCCGGATCGACATGTTCGTCGGCGATGATGGGAATGCGCCGCCAGATGGTGTCGGCGCCTGCGGCGCTTGGATCCTGATCGCGCGCATCATCACCGGCCGAGAGCGGCAGCATGATCTCGCGGCCGATCATGTGGCGATACCGGGCATCGTCCGGATGCACCATGACCGCGGTATCACCGAGCATGGTCTCGGGCCGGGTGGTGGCCACGGTCAGGTGCCCCGAACCGTCGGCCAGCGGATAACGGATGTGCCAGAGCGAGCCGTTCTCTTCTCGCTGACCACCTCGAGATCCGGACACCGCGGTAAGCAGGGTGGGATCCCAGTTCACCAGCCGCTTGCCGCGATAGATCAGCCCTTGTCGGTACAGGTTCACGAACACATGGCGCACAACGGTGGACAGGGTGTCGTCCATCGTGAAGTACTCGCGCGACCAGTCGGCCGAGGCGCCGAGCCGGCGCATCTGGTGCGTGATGGTGGAACCCGAATGCTGTTTCCAGTCCCAGACCCTTTCGATGAAGGCCTCGCGACCGAGGTCGTGGCGTGTCTTGCCCTCGGCCTCCAACTGACGCTCGACCACGATCTGGGTGGCGATGCCTGCATGGTCGGTGCCCGGCAGCCAGAGCGTGTTCTCACCGCGCATCCGGTGAAAGCGGGTCAGGGAGTCCATCAGCGTCTGGTTGAACGCATGGCCCATGTGCAGCGTACCGGTGACGTTCGGTGGCGGCAGTTGAATCGAGAACGCCGGGCGGCCCTCGGTGGTTCCGGCAGCAAAGTAGCCGCGCGATTCCCAGATCGGATACCAGCGGGCTTCGATGTCGGCCGGCTCGAAACTTTTCGCGAGCGGTTCTTGGGCAGGAGTGTCGTTGTTATCGGTCATGGTGTGAAATCAGGAGGAACCGGCGTGGCGCTTGTATTCGGCGCGCGCCTTGCCGAGTTCTTCGGCGATGGAACGTGACACGGCCTCACGCACGGCCTCGCGCAGCGTGCCGCGTATGTCGTCGATCAGCCGCTGCGCACCGCGCTCGAGGAGCTCGTCCAGCCGCTCCAGCAGCGGGCCATCGACCAGCCGGTCGGCATGGCGCAGCATCCGCTGCATGACATTGGCTTCGACCTTGAGTGCGATGCGATTCCAGGCGGCTTCGTCGAATTCGCGGGGCGAGGGCGCGGGTGCCGGCCGAGACGAGGTCGGCAGGACCTCGGTGAGCATCGGGATGTCGTCGCCGCCCGGGCCTTCGGGCGGAGTATCTGAGTCTGGCGTGGTCATCGGATCCTGGCAGATGTCATGTCACCGGGCGGCCAGATCATGGCGCACCATGGGGTGGCCGCGATCGCGGTACTGGCGCCAGCGTTCGCGCGCGGCGCGACGGTCTTGTTCATCGAGCGTGACGATCTCGATCAGCCGCTCGAAGCGGCTGAAGTGGGGGGGCGTGACCGAACCGAGATTCACCAGAACATCGAGGTGATCGGTATCGGCGCTGCCTGTCGTGAGCACGATCGGTGTGTCGGCGGCGAGCGGATCGGCCGCCGCGACATGGGGAATGAAATCGCGTCGCGAGAATGTCCAGAGCAGTTCGTCGAAGCGCTCGAGCGCGGCCGCATCATCGCTGACCACCTGGCAGCGCAGGCCGGCGCGATAGATCTTGCGCAGCAGCCGGCATGCATAGCCGGCCTTGTCCGGCGCATTGAAATGAAAGTCGATCCGGGTCATGGCTGCGCGGGTTTGCGTCGGCGATCGGTGGGTGCGTGCATCGCGCGTGTCAGCCGGCGCGATTCTCGAGGAAGCCCACCATCAGGGCCACCGGCCGCGCGCTGGAGCCCTTCTTGGCCCCCGAATGCCAGGCGGTGCCGGCAATATCGAGGTGCGCCCAGGGGTAGGCCCGGGTGTAGCGCTCGAGGAAGCAGGCCGCGGTCACCGCGCCGGCATCGCGGCCGCCGACATTGGCCATGTCGGCGAATGGCGATTTCAGCGACTCGTTGTACGCGGCATCGAGGGGCATGCGCCAGCAGGTGTCCAGGGTCTGTCGGCCGGCACTGAGCAGTTCTTCGGCGAGATCGTTCTCGCGCGCGAACAGGCCACTGTGATGATGGCCGAGTGCTACCACGCAGGCACCGGTCAGGGTGGCCATATCGACGACCGCCGCGGGTTTGAAGCGCTCGGCGTAGGTGAGCGCATCGCAGAGAATCAGACGGCCTTCGGCATCGGTATTGAGGATCTCGATGGTCTGACCCGACATACTGGTGACGATGTCGCCGGGCCGGGTCGCGCGCCCGCTGGGCATGTTCTCGCAGGTGGGCACGATCGCCACGACATTGAGCTTGAGTTTCATCTCGGCGATCGCGCGCATGATCCCGAAAACGGCCGCCGCGCCACCCATGTCGTACTTCATTTCGTCCATGCCGGCAGCCGGCTTGATCGAGATGCCGCCGGTATCGAACGTGATGCCCTTGCCGACGATGACCACCGGCTTGGAGCCGGCGCGCCCGCCGTTGTGCTGCATGATGATCAGCTTTGGTGGCTGCTCCGATCCCTGGGCGACCGCCAGCAGGGCTCCCATCGAGAGTTGACGCATCTGGCGCTCATCGAGCACCTGCACCTTGAGCTTGTGTTCGCGGCCCATCTTCTTGGCGGTATTCGCCAGATACGTGGGAGTGCAGACGTTTGCAGGCAGATTGCCCAGATCACGGGTCAGGTCCATGCCATTGGCGAGCGCCTGTGCGTGCGCCAGGCGCGGCTTGAGCTCACGCGCGCGCGCCGAGGTGTGGGCGAATGCCACCTTGGCCGGGCGCGGGCGGCGGGGCGACTTCTTGGATTTCATCTGCTCGAAGCGATAGGCCTGGCGCCGAGCGGCCAGGAGTTCCTGCTGGAGCAGCCAGTCGGGCTCGCGATCCTCGACCGGCGCCTGGCCCATCAGCGAGAGCACGTCCTGTGCGCCAAGCGTGGCCAGACGCGCGTACGCGGCATCGCAGGCACGCACGAAATCCTGGGCCTCCGCGCGTGCGTTGCTACCCAGGCTGACCAGCAGCACCCGCTTGATCGCACCGGCGCCGCGCAGCAGGAGATCCGAGCCCGCCTTGTCCTGCAAATCACCGGACTTGAGCGCATCCTGAATCAGGGTGTCGAGCTCGCCGCTGATTGCAGCGCCATCGGCGCGCTTCTGACTGATGACTGGAACCAACAGGCAATCAGTCTTTGCGCTCTCGATCGGCAGGGCCTTTATGCTAAATTGCATTGATTCACTCCGTTGGGCGGGTAGGCCGCATCATGTGCGGGCAATCGCGTTGTACGTTGGTTCGTTGCGTTACTACGTTGCGTTGATACGTTGCGTTGATACGTTGCGTCGATTCGCGTGATGGATTCGCGTGCGTGGTGTTGCAATCGTTCGAGCCGGCGATGCTGCATCACTCCTGGACCGGGGTGTTTCGGATGCATCGTTCGCGAAGCACAGCGGCATCGGTCTGGCTCGCCAGGGCTTGGCGCAACGATCGGTTCTTCAAATACGTCGGGTCGATGAGCGCATGATCCACCGTGCGTGTGCAGCCCGGTTGGCACCGGTGGCGCCCGTTGGACGTCCACCGCGGAATCATGGGCAGGGCCGAGCGGTCATTATAGCCACGGCGCCGTGCTGACAGGCAGGCAGATGCTGTTTACCCGGGCACTGAAACGCGAGTTGCGCAGTATCGCGGGCATCGTCTTCGCAACGGTGTTCACGATCATGGTCACCACCAGCCTGGTGCGCTTCCTCGGGCGGGCCGCCACCGGCGGCGTCGATTCGGCCAGTGTTCTGCCTTTGATCGCATTCTCGTCTCTGAACATTCTCGGCCCGTTGCTCGTGCTGACCTTGTTCGTCGCCGTGCTCATGACCCTGACCCGCGCCTGGCGCGACTCCGAGATGGTTATCTGGCAGGCTTCCGGGATGAGTCTGGCCGCCTGGATCCGGCCGGTGCTGGGCTTCGCGATGCCGTTTGCGATTCTTGCCGGCGCCGTCTCGCTCGTGCTCTCTCCGTGGGCCAACCAGCAGATCGTCGAATATCAGCAGCGTTTCGCCCAGCGCGAGGACATCTCGATGGTGGCTGCCGGGCAGTTCCGCGAGTCGGCGAGCGCGGACCGGGTGTTCTTCGTGGAGTCGCTCAACGAAGACGAGACCGAGGTGCGCAATGTCTTCGTCACCCAGCAAAGTGGCGACCGTCTGATCGTGGTGGCCTCCAGAGGCGGGCGGGTCGAGCAGCGCGAGAACGGCGAGCGCTTTCTGGTGCTGGAGAACGGCCGACGCTACGACGGCAATCTCAAGGATGCCGAGCTGCGCCTGATGGCGTTCGAGCGCTATGGGCTGCGTCTGGAACCCAAGCCCGTGCAACGGGGTGTGATGACCGCCAAGACCAAGTCCACCGCCGCCTTGTTCGCCGATTGGCAGCCCGCCGATCGCGGTGAGATGGTCAAGCGCATCGGCGTGCCGGTCTCGGCCCTGATTCTGGCCCTGCTGGCGATTCCCCTGTCGTCGGCCAATCCGCGGGTCGGTCGCTCGATCAATCTGGTGGTCGCGCTGCTCCTGTATGTGGTTTATGCGAACCTGCTGTCGGTCAGTCAGACGTGGGTCGTGCAGCAGAAACTGGGCTTCGGCATTGGTGTCTGGGTCGTGCATGCCGGCGCGGCGACGCTGGTGGCGCTGATGTTCTGGCGTCGCCTGACGCTTGGCTCGCCCTGGTCGCGCCTGGGGCGGCGAAAGCTGCTGGCTGCCTGATCCATGCGAATCCTGTCCTCGTATTTCGCGCGCGAGATATTTTCGGCGGTGGCCTTCGTGCTCGCCGGCTTTCTCGCCCTGTTCTCGTTTTTCGACTTCATCTCCGAGCTCGAAGACATCGGGCGGGGCCAGTACGAGCTGGCACAGGCTTTGGCCTTCGTGTTGCTGAGTCTGCCCAACCACATCTATGAGCTGATGCCGATCGCCGCGTTGATCGGCACGATCTATGCGCTCGCCCAGTTCGCGTCGAGTTCCGAGTTCACGGCGATGCGCGCAGCCGGTCTGGGCCGGCTCAAGGCAATGCGTGCGCTGCTTCGCGTCGGGCTCGTGCTGGCCGCAGTGACTGCCATGGTCGGCGAGATCGTCGCACCTCCGGCCGAGAAGCTCGCGCAGGATGTGCGCCTGGGGGCCATGGGAGGTCAGGTCACCGGTCAGTTCCGCTCGGGCATCTGGATCAAAGACACCTTGCGCGATGACCAGGACAAGGTCGCATTGCGCCGCTTCGTGAATATCTCGCAGATGAGCCCGGGAGGCGCGCTCCAGCGGGTGCGCATCTTCGAGTTCGATCCCGATCTGAAGTTGCAGAGGATCATCTGGGCACCCACCGGAGACTTCGTGGGGGCCGATCGCTGGCAGCTCAATGACACCGCCGCGCTGAGCATTCGCGGCGCGGCCGGGCAGGGTGGGGAGCAGGCGATACGCGTGCGTCGCGAGAGCATTGGTCAGATGTCCTGGGCGTCACAGCTGACGCCCGACATTCTTGCGGTGATGGCACTCTCACCCGATCGGATGTCCGCCTGGAATCTGCGCGAATATGTCATGCACCTGACCGCCAATCAGCAAGACGCCAGCCGCTACGAGATCGCCATGTGGAAGAAGGTCGTGTATCCGCTGGCGGTGCTGGTGATGATGGCCCTGGCCCTGCCTTTCGCCTATCTGCATGCGCGTGCCGGCAGCATTGGTTACAAGGTGTTCGCGGGCATCATGCTTGGCGTGGCGTTTCATTTTCTGAATGGATTGTTTTCGCATCTCGGGTTGTTGAACACCTGGCCGCCCTGGTTGGCGGTGAGTATTCCGAGCGTTGCTGCGCTGCTCATCGCCTTATTCATGCTGTATCGCGTCGGTAGCGCGCGTTGAGCTGTTTTGTGTTGCGTTGCAGCATCTCTGGCCAGGCTGTCCGGGCTGACGGTACGAGGCGCGCAGCGGTGAAAAAAACCGTTTACTTCATGTTTCTTCTTGATTACGATTTCGCTGTCTTGATTCATGGCGTTCGCCTGAATCAAGAATCGAGGAGGAGGAGAGGCAGCCTAGCTGCCATTTGGGGCGCACCTTTGGTGCGCCTTTTTTCTTGGCACGGTTTGCTGATCGAAAAGCGTCTTCAGGCGCCGCGGTGAACGCCTGTCTCGCGGCCTCAGCCGCGACGCACGATCACCAGCACGAAGGCCGACACCAGAATCACAAGGCTGGCCAGCCATCCGCTGCGTGCGGCAAGGCGGGTCGTGTCCTCGGCCAGGATCGGCGGCATACCGTCTCCCGGCAGCCGCCCGAGCGCGATGCGCGGTGGCAGATCACGATCTTCGAATGTCGACTGAGGCAGGGGCACCTGCCAGCCGCGAATGTCCGGGTCGCGCAAAGACGCCAGACGTACTGCGCGCGCATGTTCCGCGATCTGGCCCATGACCACCGCGTGCATCAGTGGGCGGGTGTCGGGGTAGAGTAAGGCGTCGAGTTCGCGGTTCAAGCGTGCGTCAAATCGCTCGACCGGAACTATGGCCGCCCAGTGTGCGAGCCGGCTCGCGATCGGGGCTCCCCAAGAGGTACTTGCGGTGACCAAGATCACACAGGTACTGATCGACATTGCAACCAGGAACAGGCTGACGGCATTTTTGATTTTCATGATTCCTCCCAGAGGGAGTGGTCATGCAAGTCTGGTGCCAGCTATGTAAGCCAATTGAAATCAATGATTTATGGCTGGGCACCATGCCGAATCCGCGGCACCGTCAAGGATGCCGACACCTGCACAGCCGAACGTGGCCGGCGGACAGCCGCGCACACCGAGGCTGCCCGCCGACATGGGGCGCGGCGTAATCGGATATAATTTCGCGCTTGCTGTTGATCAGGCACGTGGGGCGGTAGCTCAGCTGGGAGAGCGTCGCGTTCGCAATGCGAAGGTCGGGAGTTCGATCCTCCTCCGCTCCACCATACACAAGGGCTCGGAAAATCTCCGGGCCCTTTTTCTTGCCTGAAATCCCCGCGCCACGCGGGGTTCCGGTTACTTGTGCTGCGGGTGGTTATCAGCCGAAAAGCCCGAAATCGGCCACTTTCTCGGCCAGAGCCGTCTCTGTTCTCCGTTTGTCCTGCGGGTAGGCGCAGATGGCGGTCTAGCAAAATCAACAACTTACGCGCGCCAGTTTATCGTCAACCATGACCGCCGGTCAGGCATCGAACACAGTCAGAGCATCTCCCGCAGCACCCCCAACCGGTGGTCAGCGCGTGAACGTGGGGCCCTTGCAGCGAAAATGTCGACGATGACCAACAAGAAGAAAATCGCTGCCGATCTGCAGTCTGCGCTATCTGGCCAAAGCCCACTGAGTATCGATCTGTACGTGGAAGTTCTGGCCGACTACGAGGACGAGCTCAAGGCCTCGCTGGACAAAGACGCCGATGACGCCCTGCTGTGTATGCTGGCGGACGACGGTGACGTGGCGATGATGGTCATCGACTGGGATGGCAGCATCTACCGGAATGAAAACGCGTTGAAAAAGCTGCAGGCCATGTGGCGGCACAGCTTTGAGATCAATGTGCAGACCCTCGTGCCCATCCTCAGTGACCACATCAGCCAGAAAAATCTGGGGGTAGCAGGCATCAAGTGGCTGCCCGCATCCAGCGGTTGAAGCGGGCTGATGAACGGCGGTTCTGGTTACGAATCGAATGCCACCACCACCTCCCGCTGCGCCACCCAGTCAGTCGGCAGCGGGTTCCGCTGGAACCACAGCAGGCTCATGCACCGGGGCTGCTGCCCGGCCAGGATGCTCTGGATGATGGCGGGCTCCAGCAGGGTTAGGCGGAGCAGTTCGTTGACCGTCGAGTGGTGCAGGCCTTCGCGCTGGGCGATCTCGCTGCCGCTGCCGACCACGCCGTCGTCGAGCAATTGCTGCCAGTAGAAGGTCCGCGTCAGCGCCACGAGCAAGGGCTGGTCAATCTGGCTGGCAACTTTGCCTGGTGACTCGGCCTGGCCATCGGGCCGCACCACGACCTTGCTGGCGCCGCGTTTGCGGATCTTCAGCGGGATGAAGGTGGACAGCTTGACTTGCCCGCCATCCCGGCGTTCGCGGGCGACGGGGCCACCCAAGGTCTGCACTTTTGGCTTCATGCCTCCACCTCCTGCTGCTCCCATTCCTGCAATTCCGCGCCAATCGTGCCGGGCATCAGCTCGCCCGCCAGTTCTTGCCAGCCCTGATCGCGCCAGATGATTTCCAAGCCGCCGTCCGCAATCACAGCCCGCTCGATCAGCAACTGCGCCAACCGGCACTGCTCGACCGGGAACAGTTGCCGCCACAGGTTGGCGAGATTGCGCATCGGCAGCACGACCTGCGGCTCGGTCAGATCAGGCCCGATGTGCTGCATCCGGTCCCACACCGATTGCACGATGTGCGGGGCCGACAGCGCCGCCACGATTTGCTGGGTCACCAATTCCTCGATGGGCGCCGCCGGTAGTGGGCCGTGCTGACTGGCCCACGCGCCAAAGCGCCGGTGTTCGATCGGGCTGTAGTAGCGGTAGGTCTTGCCCTTCTTGACGGTGTAGCTGGGCACCAGCCGTTCGCCATCGGGCGTGAACAGCAGGCCACGCAGCAGCACCGGTTCACTCTGGCGGTCCTTGGTCTCGCGCCGCCGTTCGATGCCATCAGTGGCGATCAGTGCGTGCACGGCATCCCACTGCGCTTGCGTCACGATGGCCTGATGCTGGCCGGGGAAGGACTGCCCCTTGTGGACGATCTCGCCCAGGTACATCCGGTTGTTCAGCATCTTGTAGATGGTCTGCTTGGTGAAGGGCTTGCCGCCCTTGGTGACCACGCCTTCTGCGCCGTAGGCCTTGGCCATCAGCGTGGCCGAGCGCACGGTCACGAAGTCATCAAAGATGCGGAGCACCAGGGCAGCCTCGGTTTCATTGATCACCAGCAGCCTGTCGCGCACGTCATACCCCAGCGGTAGCGGCCCACCCATCCACATTCCCTTGGCCTTGCTGGCGGCGATCTTGTCGCGGATGCGCTCGCCGGTGACCTCGCGTTCGAACTGCGCGAAGGACAGCAGCACGTTGAGCATCAGCCGCCCCATCGAGGTGGCCGAGTTGATCTGCTGCGTGACGGCGCTGAAGCTGACCCGGTGGCGGTCGAACACATCGACCATCCGCACAAAATCCGCCAGCGAGCGGGATAGGCGGTCGATTTTGTAGACGACCACGATGTCGATCTTGCCCATCTGAATGTCCACCATCAGGCGTCTGAGAGCTGGCCGGTCCATATTGCCGCCGGAGAAACCGCCATCGTCGTAGTCGTCGCCAACAGCGATCCAGCCCTCGTGGCTCTGGCTCTTGATGAAAGCGTGCCCGGCTTCCTTCTGGGCATCGATGGAATTGAAGGACTGGCCCAGCCGTTCGTCGCTGGAGACACGGCAGTACACCGCGCAGCGCCGCATTGGTGTGCTCTGTGGCACAAGCAGGGACGCGTTCATTGACCATCCCCCTTGCCATCGCGCAGACCAAAGAACTTCGGCCCGTTCCAGCGCGTGCCGGTGATGTGGCGGGCCGCCGCCGACAGGCTCTTGAACACCTGGCTATCCAGGGCATACAGACCATCGGGCGTGACCGTCACGCGATACTCGCGTTCATCCCATTCCCGGATCAGCGTGGTGCCGGGCATCAGGAGGGTCTGCGCGCTGCGCCCGGCGGCCGACTTGATCTTGGAATGCTTGGCACCGGCCTCAACCAGCATCTTGCGGATGTTGGTGAGCAGTGCGCCGTAGGTCAGCTCCTGGATGCGGTAGGCCAGACGCGATTCGACGTAATTGCGATTGCGATGGCTGGGCCGCCGGGGAAAGTGCTGATCCCACAGCGCCCAGAGGTCAGGCATTGGCAGGGAGGGCAGCGCCGCCAACTGTGCCGAGATGGTGTGTTGCTGTTCGGCGGCCATCCTCAGTCCTCCCATATCGCGGTGCCACAGAGCGTGATCCACAGGCGGGCATCGTCAGCGGTTGCCATTTCGCGGGTGGCCACGCCACTGGCGCGGTGGGTGCCGGATTTGCCGGTGAACCAGTAGGCTTGGCCATCGTGCTGTACGCGGTAGGGCCCGAGGTGATCGAAATCGGCCTCGATGGTCATCACGCCGCGCGGGCGCTGGTTGGTGTCACGGTAACCTGTACGCGCAGGGTTTGGTGGGTGCTCATTGCTTTCTCCGAGAGGGGTTTGCGGACCTCCATGAACGCGCTGTGACGACCAGAAGCCAAGTCAAACCGCGCTCTGGTCAACGTCATCGACCTGACCTGTCGCTACATCGAAACGCTCGCCCAGCAGGGTCTGCGCACGCCCGGTGCGTTTGTCCTTGACGCCCAGGATGTAGACCTCGCCGTTCCAGACCCGGCAGGCCACGTTGGTGTCTTCAGCGTTGGCGGGAAGCAACCAGCCGGTGATGCCCTCGGGCAGTTGCAGCAGATCCTCCGGTTCGTGGATCGGCCAGCGCATCGACTCCTGGTATCGGTCGGCAAACTGCAGAATCTCTGGTGGTGTGCCGGGGAAGTTGCCTTGGCTGAGGATCGGAATCCAGGCCAACAACTGCCCGCTGGCAAGCCAGCCATGCACGCGCTGCGCGACCTCTGGGTCGTAGTGGGCCAGTGGCTGGCCGGGGATGGTGTCGTTGTTGTTGATCGTGGTGGTCATTTCATTTCCTTGAAGGCTGGTAACCCGGCGCATCGCCGGGTGGTAACCGAGGTGGTAACTGGTAACCCCGTTTCGGGGCCTGTCACTGGCGGGGCAGCGCGCTCGCGCCCCCCGTATTGCGTTTTGGCGCGGAAGGACCCAATTCGCCTGTGTGCATGTCGCGTGACGGTCAAGCCGCTGGCATTTCTGCCGCCAGTGCATCGCTGGCTGCTTCGATCAGACCGCGCGGAATCTCAACCGGGAAGCGACTTTCGTCGTGGTGGTAGTTGATCTGGCGCCGGGCCGCCGAGGCGCGAGCCAGTGCGCTCATGACCGGCATCAACTGCTCGTGCAGCTCGATTTCGGCCATCGCCGCACGGCAGTGGATGAAGTGATCCCTCGCCTTGCGCACGGCATCGGGCATGCCAGCCAATTGACCTTGAATCGCATCACGCTGGCGCTCGAGTTCAACCTGCGATGCCCGGGTGATGCGTAGCTCCACCTCCAGCTTGGTCAAGGTTTCTGGCACCACGAATTCCGCTTCGGTGTCCAGCAGCGCCCGAGATGCCGACTTCGTCTCGACAGCAATGCGCGCTTCGAGGTCCGACAGCCGCTTGGCGATCTTGGTCAGTTGGCCATCGACCGTCTGCGCCTCAGCAGTGAGCGTCTCGCGCTGCGCGATCAGATCGTCAAGCTGCTTGCGGGCCAGTGCGAAGCGATCGGGGGTCAGGACCTGCTGCAGCGGACGCAGTTGGCTCTCCAGGTTGGACACCTTCGACTTGAGCCTTTCCATCCGCTGATTGGCTTCGCACAGGATGGGCCAGTGGGCTTTGGCTGCCGGTGGCGTGTTCATCGACAGAGAGCCAGCGGCATCACGCAGCCGGGTTTGCTTCTCGCGTGCCGCAGCGTGCTCGGCTTCCGCCTCTGCCAATTCGGCCTTGAGGGGCGTGAGTTCCAGATTGAGCGCGTCGTGCTCAGACTTGATCTTGTCGAGGTAGGGGTTGGATTTCTTGCTGAACGGGTTCAGTTTCATGGTGGTGGTCTCCGGGTTTGATCAGGGATGGACGGGGTAATGGGTGTCGCCGGGCCGCGCAACGGTGCTGACCCACAGGCCTGGGCCGACCTGTTTCTTGATGCCGACCGGAGCGCCGTGGCGATGCGGATGACCAGTGGCCGGCCAGTCGTTACGAGGGCTGGACTGGCCGGTCATAGCCGCGATGGCCGCGGCCAGGGGCGACCGTTGGATCGCTTCAGGGTTGGAAGGGCTGGTCTGCGGCGTGATGCCGAGAACCATGGCCCAGATGGGATGCAAGTTGGGATTACTCACGGTGAGCTCCATATCGAGTGCCACCCTCGATGCCGGGTGGCGTGGCAGGATTGGTTTGGGAACGGGTCTGGGCAATGCGCCAGCGCGCCCCCTCACGGCTGTGGCCGAGGTGGGTGATGTCGATGCCCTTGGCGCGGTAGGCCGGGGCGATGCGGCGCAGCTGGTCCGACAGACCCTTGGGCGAGCGAGGCCAACTGCTGCGGTCGGGGATGCTGTGGGCGTTCAGCAGGTCGTAGAGCTGACCGGCGGTGCCCTGCCAGTTGATCGGCAGGATGCGATCAGCGAGGTACTTGTCCAAGGCTTGCGCGACGGCGTTGCTTTCCAATGCACGGTCGATGCCGGCGCGCACGAGCTCGGCGTACTGCTGCTGGAATTCACCCGGGGCGAAACCCAAGGCACGTGCCACCGCCTCGCCCAGGCGCTCGTAATCAGCCATGCGCTGCTTTTGGGTCAGCTTGACCGTCGGCAAAATGGCCAGCGCCGCCGAGAACAGATCCAGCAGACCCGCGAAGACCTTGGGCTGATCACGCTCCCAACCGGCGTGGGTGTCGGCATCGTCGCGCCGGGCGTCAGCCGGGATGGTGGGCAGATCAACGTGGATCACCCGGTCGATCAAGTCGGGGCGTGTGGCGACCACGGCGATGCCGTTGAGCACCACAGGCCGCTTGGTCTCCATCACGTGCTCTTCGCCATTGGTATAGAGCTGGCGCGAGGCAAAGCCGCCGCCGGTGGCCAGGGTGCAAAAGGCGTCCTGTTGCTCGGGCGTGAGGCCGGAGAGGTTCTCGTAGCTGACCAGCCAGTTGTTGGCGGCGGCGACGAACACGTCCTCCACCGTCTTGGGCCGCCCGCGCAGCATCACCTTGTTGGGATCGACCAGGCTGCGCAGCACGGACTGCGTGGTGGACTTGGCCGAGCCTTGCTCGCCCACCAACTCCAGCACCGGGAAAGGGGTGTCCGGACGGAAGCAGTCCAGTAGCCACGCCAGCACCATCAGACGGCTGTGTGCCGGGATGTTAGTGTGCTGCCAGAGCAAACCGACATCGCCATGGGTCACCCCTATCGGCACAGGCATCGGCAGCGGGCGCATCGAAGGCGTGCGGGTGAAGTACACCGGCGACTCGTTCACCACCCGCCAGCCCTGGGGGGTAACGTGGATGGCCTGCCACTGCTCATCTGCCAGATCGATCAGGTAGCCATCGTCGCAGCGGGCGGCGCGGACGTGGACTTCGATCTCGTCGCCATCGTTGATGCCTGCGGCGGCGAGCGTGGCCAGTGCCGATTTCATCGTGGTCTCCGGCACGCCCATTTCCTTGGCACGCCAGTACGCGGCCCGCAGCCATTCCTCGAAGCCTGACGAATACACACGCCACACTTCGCGCCGACCGGGCATCGGAATCACGGCGACCGCATCGCGATCCGCCTCGTGGTGCAACTGGCACTGTGCCCCGGCCAGCGCGACCAATTCATCGAGTGCACTGCTGTCGTCATCACTGCCGGGCAGTTCGTCGCGCACCAGCTTGTCGAGCACCGTCACCGAGCAGGCTCGGTTGGCGACCTTGGCGGCGTGGCGCAGCCGCAAGTAGCTGGGTAGGTCTGTGGTCTTGAGGATCGAGAAGGCGCGTACCACGTCTTCCTCGGCCAGCACGCCCACGTCATCGACCAGACGGCCCAGTGCCGCCTCGATCACACCAACGGGATCGGTGTCAGGTGTGGGTGCCGGAGTTGCCGCAGCATCCATCTCGACCGTGTGATGGTCGTGATGGTGGTGACGGTCGTTCTCTACTACTCCGTCCGGAGAATGGATGGACGCGCTCATCGTCACAGCCCGAATCAGCGCGAACGTTCGATGAGATTGCGAATGTCCTCAGCGCGCCAGACTGTGGTCTTGCTGCCGAGTTTGATGCCTTGGGGGAATTTGCCTTCCCGGATGCCCGCCCACCACGCTGAGCGGCTGATGGGGATCAGGGACAGAATCTGCGGCAACCGAACGAAGCCGGTTTCGGGCAGTGCGGGACGGGGTTGGTACATGGCGAGCATCCGTGGTCGTTTGGGGATGCTCTGTATTGAATGCCACAAGAATCGGCATTCATAGACACGGTGCGCGCACGATGATCACGCTGCGCGCATCGTGAAGGTTCGCAGTGAAATTACTTGGGCGGCGAGTCCTTTGGAATGCCCGCGATCCAATTCTTGATCGTGCCCGGTGCCTTGCAGACCTGCGCGCCGATGATGCGGTAGGCCTCTTCCTTGGTGCGGTAGGTGTTCGAAGCGAACAGTTCCAGGGCCTTTTTCTCGGCAGCTCGGTTGCTTGCATGTCGAGCATCGGCCGTCCGTCTGACGGCTTGGCTTTGCGCCTTGCGCACTTCGTCAGCGGCAACGGGATCTGGCGTGAGCCCTGCCTTCCACGCCTCTTCGATGATCTGCTCAGTTGACGGTGACTCCGGCAATAGATCGGCCAGCACCAAGGATTCCAGCGACTCCATCAACGCTTCAACCGCCGGCCTGATGATGATCCCGGGCGGGGTATCTGTTGTGGCCTCAATCACCGCGCCCAACTTGTAGAGCGCCAAAAGGCGGAGGTAATCGCGGTCCGTTGCAGTGGCTGACCTGAGGCGTGGCCATTCGGCTTGATTGGTGACCTCGATGAACCAGTCCAGGTCGCGCTGTTCGTGACGGTCAACCAGCTCGCCGCCGTGCTTGATTTGCGCCAATGTCATGGCATCGGTGATGGCGGCATCCATGCTGGCCAACATCTGCGCCAACTGCTCAGCGCTGAAGCGCTGTAAATCTTCTCGGGCGCAGGCAGCAATCCGCACCGCGTTCGGCAACTCCAGAAGCTGTTCGAGCGGTGTGGTCAAGGCCAGGTTGAGCAGATAAGGGTTCATTACCCATCAGTCTACCGAGGGCGGTCCAGTACCGTCCACGTTCATCCATGCTGGTTCGCCATCGCCCTGTGCGATCCATCGCTACTCGCCCTGCGTGATGACCGTGCCGAGGGCATACCTGTGCTTTCGCCGGTGTAAACAATAAGCGGCGACCGTCACGACCATCACCACTGTCACATCGGGCCAGCGCCTGTGATGGTGGTGACGATGGTGATGGTCAGCGTCTATTGTTATGGCCCGCGCACGCCTACATGCCCCAGGCAAAAGGGGTCCTTCCTGGCGATATTCCAATACGGGGGGCGCGAGCGCAGGAGTGCGCCACCGTCCGACCAGAAAACAGGGTTTGCAGGGTTTGCGGTTCGCACCCGGCGGCGTCGGCCAGCGGGCGTCAGCGCTGCCGTGCGCGGGATGGCGGGAACGCAGAAGGTGCGAACCTCGGTGCGTACCGAGTTTGCAGGTTTGCACCCCGGCAGCATGAAAACGGCCGGGGAGGAAAAATCAATGCTGGCGCGGGTTTGCGGGCGAGTAGACGCCGAAAAAAGGGAAATCGGCCACGGCGGTGGATGGTGGCCGAAAGAGAAGGGCGTGAGTTGAATTCACGCCCTTGCCGCCGGTGGGTCAGATGACGACGCGGTACACCGTCTCGCCGCCGGCGACCTTGGTCGCCACTACGTCGAGCCCCAGTTTTTTGCGCACCTGCCCCGAAATCGCGCCGCGCACCGTGTGCGGCTGCCAGCCCGTCGTCAGCATCAGCTGCAGCGTGGTTGCGCCTTGCGGGCGGCGCAGCGACGTCACCAACGCGGCCAGCTTGGTACCTGGCCGCACGGCGATGCCGTCCAGAAGCTGGAGGTCACCCGTAGTGTCCAATGGCGGCACGTCATCCGGGGGCGCGGGTCGCTGCCGGCCGATCACCGCGTATCCGGCGTCGGTCAGCGCGTGCCCGTTGCCCGCAGGGGCGATCCAGCCACGCCGCAGTAGCGCGGTCAGGGTCTTGACTCGCGCGCCGCCACGCAGGGTGTTGGGCTGAATCACGCGCCCATCGGGATTGCGGGCAGCGGCACGCAGCAGCAGCGCCTGGGTCGGGGTGAGCTTGGGTAGGGTTTCCATGGCGGCTCCAGATTGATTGAGGACACCTCCATTCACGCGCTGGGCGATCAAGAAGCCAAGCGGCATCACACTGTCTATAGTTGTGCCACATTGATACACTTCACAGCTTATGTCCGATCCATCAGGCAAATGTCGATGAAGCGCTGCATTGTTGGCATCCGTCGCGCCGATGCGCTGGCAACAGCCGTTGGAAAGTACGTTCCGACCGTCTGGTTTCCGTCGATGGCAACGATGGCTGCCGTGCTTTCGGAGGACAACAGGGCGATGTTGCGATTGATCCATCTGCGCAAGCCCAAGTCACTGACGGAACTGGCTGAGCTTACCGGCCGGCAGGTGCCGAATTTGTCGCGCACGTTACGAATGATGGAAAGCTACGGGCTAGTGGCGATCGAGAAGAACGCCCGTGAAACCCAACCGGTAGCTCTAGCAACGGAGTTCTTGGTTGTGCTGGATTCACCCCTGGAGGATGAGGAATGAAGTTCGAGGTCTATTGCGATGAAGCCAACCCGGATGTCTTGACATCCGAGAGCCCGCGCGCGCGATACCTCATGATCGGTAGCCTTTGGCTGCCCGTTGAACTGCGCGACGAAATCAAGTCCAGAGTCGGTGCCTTGCGTCAGCGGCATCAAGCGTGGGGCGAAATCAAGTGGAGCAAGGTTTCGCCTAATCGACAAGACTTCTATGTGGAGCTCATCGATCTATTCATCAGCTATGGCGACAACCTGCAATTTCGATGCATCGCTGTAGATCGCACGCAGTTGAACCTCGCGTTGCACGACAACGATGGCGAGCTGGGTTTCTACAAGTTCTATTACCAGCTGCTGCATCACTGGATTCTGGACTTCAACGGCTACAGAGTCTTTTGTGACGTCAAGAGCAATCGCGACCCCAAGCGCTTGCCCGTGCTGGCTCGCTGTTTGTCTCGGGCCAATTTGACGTCGAGCATCGACAGCATTCAATCGCTGCCGTCACACGAGGTGGTGTTGATTCAGTTGTGTGACCTGCTGCTGGGGGCCGCCAGCAGCCGAATCAACGACACATTGTGCGAAGGCTCGGCTAAGTCAGTTGTCGTTCTGCGCCTCGAACTGGCACTGGGCAGAACACTTGCCCCTACCCACAAGACGGAAGAGAAATTCAACATCTTCAAAATCCGACTGCAGGGGGGGTGGTGATGGCGTTGCCCCCACTGGTGAACTACGCCACGCTGGCCGAATACCGCGCGCATTACGACCGGGTCTATTGCCGCGGCAATATCCAGACCTTTGACGGTGTACGAGTGTTTTTTAGTGCCAGCAAGTTTGGGCACATGTTCTACGAGAGCACCGCCCGCGATGGGCGCAAGGATGTCTTTTCGCCCGTGCGGGCACAGCGCATCGACTGGATCAAATCCACGCTGGAACACCCGAACGCTGATCTGTTCGACGGTTGGGATAAGGCCTCGCGAGCGTACGACTCGACGCGACGCGTGGCTGTCGTCTACGAGGACTTCGTGGTGATTGTGGCCATGGGGCTGAAGCTCGATGGCTCGCTGAAGGCGAACTTCGTGACCTGCTACCAAGCAGATAACAGCATCGGCAAGATCAGGACGTCACCCATCTGGTCGCGGGTCAGCTGTGTTCGTCAACTTGGTGGAGTGCCATGAGAGCGCTCCAGAAAAAACAAAGGCCGCTGATTCGCTACGCGGGTCCAGCGGCCGAAACCTCGATAGGTTCAAAGCCGATAGGCAGTGAACTCAACGCGCAATTCTACCCTAGGTGCAGGTTCTGTCAAGGCGTCTGTCTTGCTCCTGCCATGGCATACCCACAATGAACCTCGAAGAACTCCTCAGCGCTCTCGAATCGCCCATTGTCATCCGCCCCACACGCCGGATGACCCAGGGCGAGCTGGAAAGCTACCTCGACAAGGCCGCCGACATCCTGCGCGGTAACGCCGACCACTCGGAATTTCGCGGCTACGTGTTCGCGTTGCTGTTCTACAAGCGGATCAGCGACTGCTTTGATGAGGAAGTCCGCACCCAGGTTGCCACCCTGACCAAGGCGGGCGTGCCGCCGGATCAGGCGTTGTTGCTGGCGCGCGATCCACAGAATCACCACTTCGTCGTGCCCGACGCAGCCACCTGGGCGACCGTCGCGCGCACCGCCAAGGCGCAGCTTGGCCAGGCGCTGAACGATGCCATGCTGGCTATCGAGCGGGCGAACGCCCACCGCCAGAACAACTTTGACGGCATCCTCACCGGCAAGATCGACTTCAACAAACAGGACGAGCTGCCGCGTGACAAGCTGGTCAACCTGATCAACCATTTCGGCAGTCAGACCTTCGACCGCGCCCATGTCTCCGATGACCTGTTCGGCAACGCCTACGAATACCTGATCCGCAACTTCGCCAGCAAGGCTGGCAAGTCCAGCGGAGAGTTCTACACCCCGGCCGAGGTCGGTTTCCTGATGGCCGAGGTGCTGCAGCCCAAGGCAGGCATGTCCATCTGCGACTGGGCCAGTGGCTCGGGTGGCCTGTTGCTCCAGTGCATACGCCATGTCAAGAAGCACGGTGGCGACGTGCGCCAGCTGCAGCTGCATGGGCAGGAATCCAACGTCGCCACCTACAACATCTCGCGTATCAACATGATTCTGCACGGCATCCCTGTGTGGGAGCACAAGCAGGGCGACAGCCTGCGCGATCCGCGCCACGTCACGACTGACAACCGCCTCAAGCAGTTCGACCGCATCATCATGAACCCGCCCTTCTCGCTGGAGGATTGGGGCTATGACACCGTGGCGGCGGGCGACAAGTTTGGTCGTCTTTCCCACGGCATGCCGCCGGCCAGCAACGGCGACTGGGCCTGGATGCAGCAGATCGTCAAGTCCCTCAGGACGCCGACGCCGAAGTTGGCACCGGCGGCCAGGGATGGTGGTGATGTCACAGGGCGTGCTGTTCCGTGGGCAGCCGGAACAGACCGAAGAGGAAGATGGCCAGAACCAGAAGGCAGATGCCGAGTACGTAATCCGCCGTGGCTTCATCGAAGCCGACCTGATCGAGGCCATCGTCGTGCTGCCGGGCAAACTGTTCTACGGCAACAACGTGCCTGGCTGCCTGGTGCTGCTCAACAAGGCTAAGCCCCCTGAGCGCAAGGACAAGATTTTGATGATCTGGGCCTCACGCCATTTCCAGAAGGGCAACCCGCAGAACCTGCTGCGCCCCTCAGACCTGATGCGCATCCTGGTGCCGTGGCGCGCCTTCGGCGAACTGGCCACCGTCCAGCGACTGCTGCCAGAGCACCAAGCGCAACTGATCCGCGAGGTTGAGGAGCAGCGTGACGCGCGGCTGGCTGACATCGAGGACGCCTACGGCCCAGTGCTGGAGCCGCTGGCACGGCTGCAAGCCGAATTGGAAACGCTGGACGCGCTGGATCTGAAGCAGCAGGCCGTCAAGGATGCCATCACCCACGAGCATCCCTACTTTCACCCCCTGGCGCCGCTGCAGGCGGATGTCGAACGCATCGAAGGTCAGATCGCCGCTGCCGGGCGTGGCGAGAAGGCGGCACTGAAAACTCAGTTGATCACGCCAAAGGCGAAATTCGATGTCGCCCGCAAGAAGATGATCGATGCCATCAAGGCACGCCACAAACAGGTGGCCCGCGCCGTCAAGGATCTGGGCAAGCTGCAGGAAGAGCGCGACGCCCGTGAGCAGGAGGTGAAGCTCGCCGCCGAGCGTGAAATCACCCATCTGCGCGAGGCATCGGCCGACTTGCTGCGTATTGCCAGCAACAAAGACGAAGCTCAGCGCTATTTCACTGTTGTCGGCCGCGACGAGATTGCAGAGAACGAGTTCAACCTGAACCTGCCGCGTTACGTGGACACGTTCGAGCCGGAGACCACGAAGCACCTGTCAGTCGCGATCAGCGATTTGATAGCAGCAGAATCAGCTGCCAGCGCTGCCGGACAAACCCTCAAAGAAATGCTCGACTCGGCAGGGGTGCGGGCCGTATGAAGGCGATTTACGACACGCCCTTACCTGACGGCTGGAGCGAAGAACCACTTGGCAAGGTGGTCCTCACCCGCCGGGGCTACACGTGGGAGAAAGCTGATGAAGTTGATAGGGCCGAGGCAGACACGGTTCCGGTGATCCGCATTCCGAACGTTCAGGACACCCTCGATCTGGCCGATCTCATCCATCTTCGCAACGTGTCGCAAGTAGCCATAGAAAAGGCAGCTGTCACAAAGGACTGGCTGCTGTTCGTTGGCTCCAACGGTACCCAAGACAGAATCGGAGATTCGGTACTCATCGAGGAAGACCGCCCAATGGTTTTTGCCTCGTTCCTGATCGGTATTCAACCCAAGGATCAGGACCGTTTGAGGTCTGACTTCTTCGCTCACTGGATGCGTTTGCATCTTGTCCACGAAATTTTCAGCAAGACCTCGCAACAGACGACAGGCTTGGCCAATTTCAGCTGGGGGGCAGTCAAGAAACTTCCGGTGCGCTTTCCCACTTGTGTCGACGAGCAGCACCGCATTGCCGTCGCCCTCAAGCTGGTCGATGACGCCATTCAGAAGGCACGGTGGGAATTGGATGCGACGCGGGAACTGAAGCGGTCGCTGATGGCATCGCTGTTCCTGTTGGGCATGCCTGGCCGGCACGCTGATTTTCAGGAAACGAAGATCGGTCTGATTCCACAGTCATGGACGGTCCGCACGATTAAGTCAGTACTTGCGGATAAACCTGACAGTGGTACGTCGCCACTTTCACGTCCTGATCCTCCCGGCACGCCGATCCTCAACGTCAGCTGTGTGAAGGAAGGCGTTTGCAGCCCAGCAGAGGTTACCTATGTCGACGTCTCTGCCGACGAGATTGATCGGTATCGGACGCAGGCAGGCGATTTCTTTGTGCTGCGAGGAAATGGTAATCGTGACTTCGTGGCAACCGGTGGCTTGCTTCGCCAAACCCCAGAGGTGGACACAATCTATTCAGACAAGCTGATTCGGTTGCGATTCAACTCCGAAGATGTAGCAGATCGGTTTGTCCCCTACCTATGGCAGTCGAAGGCGTTTTTGAATCGACTCCAATCCAAAGCTGAGTCCGGTAGTGGCTTGTGGATGATGAGCAAGCGAGACATCTGTCGTGAACTGTTTGCCTGCCCACCACCCAAAGAGCAGCAAGAGATCGTTGCATTGCTGGACAGTACTGAGGAGCAGCTTAATGCGCAGAACAAAAAGGTTGAAGCACTCATGGGCGTGAAGCGCTCCCTGCTGCAAAACCTGCTCACCGGAAAAATCAAAATTCCCGAGGGGGCCATTCATGCCTGAGGTAATGGAGGGGCCGGTCCCCTATACGGTACGCACCTTGTTCAACGAGGAAACCACCGTTGAGCGCGAGATCATCGAGCACCTGAAGGCGGGCAAGCTGGGCTGGACTTGGCGCTCGCGCGAATATCTGGAAACGTACCGGCCTGATGAGCGCGAGTGTTGCTGGCGCCGTTGCTGCGTCAAAAGCTCAACGCATTGAACCCTGCGGTGCTGACCGACGATGCGCGGGTTGACGCCATCATCACCAAACTGCGCGGCTGCCGCGATAACCAGCAATGGCTGGCCTGGCTGAAGGATGGCGTCAATTACAAGTTCGACGCGGCCGAAAACGCACAGGATGTGCGCCTGATCGACTACGAGGACATCGACGCCAATGACTGGTGGGTGACAAACCAGTTCTCGATCGATGGCAAGTCGACCCGCCGCCCGGACATCGTCCTGCTGATCAACGGCATCCCCATCATCGTGATCGAGGCCAAGACGGCCAGCCGCAGCAAGCCCGATTGGCGCGAGGGTGCCAAGCAACTGGGCATGTACGCCGAGGAGATTGACCAGCTTTTCTACACCAACGCCTACGGCGTCGGCGTGAATGAGACGCGGATGATGTACGGCGTGCCCGGACGGCGGCTGCAGTTCTGGCTGCAGTGGCGTGACCCGTGGCCGCACGAGATCGACGAATTCGACGAGATGAAGGTGTCGCTCTACGGCCTGTTCGACCGGGGCAACCTGCTCGACTTCATTCGCCACTTCATCGTCTTTGTCACCAAAGATGGCAAGACCGAGAAGGTGGTGGTGCGCTACCAGCAGTATCTGGCGGTAAAGGACATTCTGAATCGCGCCACCGATCTGACGCTACCAGCGGAGAAGCGCCGTGGCCTGATCTGGCACACCCAGGGTTCAGGCAAGACCCTCACGATGATCTACGCCGCCCGCAGCCTGTGGGAAGACCCCAAGCTGCAGCAGCCGACCGTCATCCTGCTGGTGGACCGCGAGCAATTGGGCGACCAGATGGATCGCGAGCTCAATTCGACCGGCACCGACAACGTACACGTGGCGGCAAGCAAGCGCGACCTGGAAGAGAAGCTAAGCGGTGACTACCGGGGGGTGATTCTGACTACGGTGCACCTCTTTGAGGGTATGCCGAAACACGTCACCAAGCAGCGGTCGAACGTGATCGTGATGGCCGACGAGGCGCACCGCACGCAGGAGCGCGAACTGGGTACCTACATGCGCTCGGCGCTGGAGGGTGCCTCGCTGTTCGGATTCACCGGCACTCCGATCGAGAACGACGACCACAACACCCCCAAGGCGTGGGGCTATGTGAAGGACGACGGCAAGATTGAGCGCTATATGGGCCGCCCTTACACCGTAACGGATGCCTTGCGCGATGGCGTAGTCAAGCCGATTCACTGGCAGCCGTGCGTGACCGACTGGCAGCTGCACGGCACCAAGCTGGATCTAGCCTTCAAGCGTGAATTTGGCAACCTGCCAGAAGAAGAGCAGAACAAGCTGTCGACCGAAGGCGCACGGCTGGACGCACTGCTGTTCCACCCCACCCGGATCAGCCAGATCGCCGATGACGTAGTCAAGCATTTCACCGAGCATGTCCGTCCTAACGGCTTCAAGGGAATGCTGGTGTGCCGGGACAAACAGGCGGTGAAGCTCTACGCCACGGCGCTGCGGGAGAGGTTGGGCCATGACGCCGTGATGGCAGTCATCTCCGAAGCGCCACAGAAGGACCCCGAGGACATTCAGGCCCTCTACTTGGGCGAGACCAAGCGCAAGAAGCTGCTCAATGAGTTCTTGATCCCGGCGCAGTCAGAAAACGAAGAGCACCGAGATAAGGCGTTCCGAAAGGTGGAAATGCTGGTGGTCTGCGACATGCTGCTCACCGGCTTCGATGCGCCGATTTTGCAGGCTCTGTATCTCGACAAGAAATTGCTGAACCACACGCTGTTGCAGACGATTGCGCGTGTTAACCGCCCCTACAACGAGTTGAAAGGCCACGGCTTGGTGCTTGATTACTACGGCATTTTCGACGACCTGAATGAGGCACTGAACTACCGGCCTGACGAACTGGGGGACGTGGCGTTCCCGTTCGACACGATCCGCGAGCAGTTCCGCAATACGTTCCAGCAGGTCTGGGAGCTGTTCCCGCTGGACACCGTACCGCGAGACGGCTCACACGATGCCTTCGTCACAGCGATGAAGATATTGCGTGATGTGGATAGCGCTGAAAAGCAGTTCGATACCGGCTACCGTAACCTGCGCGTCTTGTATGAAGCCTTGCAGCCCGACGAGCAATTGCGTGACTACGTACGGCCCTATGCCTGGTTGACCAAGCTGTACATGCTGTACCGTAAGAAGTTTTACCCGGACGCCAGCAAGAGCATCGAGGCCACCGAGGAAGACGCCGCACGCACTCGGGAGCTGATCCGTGAGCACATCGACGTCGACGAATTGGAAACCGAATTCCCGACCTATGTGCTTGATGAGCATTTCCTGACCAAGCTGAAGGACAAGAAGCCAGATGCCAAGGCGCTTGACATCGAGGCCATGCTTTCGGCCGAACTGCGGATTCGGCCCGATCAGGATGATGCCTTCCGACCGCTGTCGAGCGGTTGCAGCGTCCTGATCGATGAGAAGCGCGCGGCACCCTGGCCGGGCATTGCACTAATCGAAGAGCTGGAGAACCTCACCGATGCGGTGCGCGCAGCCGTTGAAGAGGCCAATCGCCCGGTCGCTCAACAATTAGCCTTGAAGGTCAAGACCCGCAACGCGGCTATCACCGACGCAGTGGCAGCAGAAATCGCTGCTGCCACTCTGGCCGAAGCCGACAAATACTGTTTTCCGGGCTGGTGGGGCAACAGCATGGTCGATCCGGGAGCTATCGCGTGGTCTGCTGTTCATGATTGCCACTCGTTTCTCGTCGGCAGGTTTGTTGACTGATGACGCCATGGGCTTCATCGGTAGCCTGGTGCAGGTCCTGAAGCGGCGCCACTACAAACCCGGCGCGTCAGCGGCGAACGGTGACGACGGTGCGTGAAGCTGCGGACCGCGTCGAACTGGTCTCTTGATGGCGGACGTCGCGTTCAGATTTCACCCAAGTCACGTTCGTTGCGGCTGAAGCTCGGCGCGCGTGACGGCATGGTCGTCGTGGCGCCACCGAATCTGGATCGCCAGAAGTTGCTTGCCTTGGTGGCGGCGAAGGCCGATTGATCGGAGAGCGCATTGCCGACTTTGATGCCGTGCGTCATTTGATCTCCACTGAGCCAGCCGCACGACCCCAGGCGTTCGACGCAGCGCTAGCCGAGTCCTGGAGTGGAGTACGCCAACGCGCAGTCGTACGGTGGGTGCACGCGTTGATCAACCCGGGCGCATCGTTGTGGCGGGCGCGGTCGATGATGTCGAAGCCTGTCACGCTGCATTGCGGCGCTGGCTGGCCCGTCATGCCACCCTGACATTGTCACCGTGGCTGGCGAATCTTGCCGAACCTGCCGGCCTGCGCTATGCGGACGTGGCCATCAAGAACCAGCGCACGTTGGGGGAGTTGTTCGACCACCCGGCGTATCAGCCTCAACTGCAAATTGCTGTTTCTGCCGCGTGATCTGGTGAGATACGTCATCTGGCACGAACTTTGTCATCTGCTTGAGCCCAATCACTCCGGATCGGTTCTGGATGCACTTGCGCCATTTCGAGCCCGCAGCGGATTCGCTGCACGGCCGTATGCGCGATGCTTGGAAGTCCGTGCCCACCTGGGCGCAGCGCGGGCGGGTTTGGTGCTGTGAATCCGGGGAAGATCATGATGGTCAGCGCCCCGCGGTTGCCGCCCTCCGCGCCGAAAACGCCCGCCTGATCGCCCTGCTCGAATCGCACGGTATCCAGTGGGCGTCCGCCGCATCCGGTCGTCCTGGTGGCGCGAGAGCCGGATCCGTCCAGGCTTTCCACTGCCGAGAAGGTGGCACTGTTCCGTCGGCTGTTTCGTGGGCGCACGGATGTTTACCCGATCCGCTGGGAGGGCAAGACCTCTGGCAAGACTGGCTACGCGCCCGCGTGCGCAACGAGTGGCGCGCCGGTGTCTGCAGAAGCCGCGAATCAAGTGCGGGGACTATGGCAATCGTCTGCTGATTCCGCTGTCCGGTGATTTTACGACCATTTGGCCGGTGAGCACACAGTCGGGGTGTATCCGCTGCTGGAAGACGACAGCTGCTATTTCCTCGCGGTCGACTTCGACGAGGCGGAATGGCGCGACGACGCGCGGGCGTTCATAAAGTCCTGCGATGAACTGGGCGTACCGGCGGCGCTGGAGATTTCCCGCTCCGGGAATGGAGCGCACGCGTGGGTGTTCTTTGCCAGCCGCGTTTCAGCACGTGATGCCCGCCGCTTGGGCACGGCCATCATCACCCATACCTGCGCTCGCACCCGGCAACTGAAGCTGGAGTCCTATGACCGACTGTTCCCGAACCAGGACACGATGCCCAAGGGCGGGTTCGGCAACCTGATCGCCTTGCCGCTACAGAAGGGTCCGAGGGAGCAGGGTTTCAGCGTCTTTGTCGATCCCGATCTGCGACCGTACCCCGATCAATGGGCGTTCTCGCGTCCATCCAGCCGATGGCCGCGCACGATATCGAGCCGACCATCCTCCGGGCCACGGTGGCGTCCATCCGCTGGACGTCACCTTCATCGACGATGAGGACCTGGCCACGCCGTGGAAGCGCGAGAGCACATCGACCAAGAAGCTGGCCGGTCCGATGCCGAAGTCACTGACCGTCACGCTGGCCAATCTGATCTATTTCGAGAAGGCCCAGCTCCCGCAGGCATTGGCGAACCGTCTGATCCGGCTGGCGGCTTTCCAGAACCCAGAGTTCTACAAGGCCCAGGCGATGCGGATGTCGGTGTGGGACAAGCCGCGCGTCATTGGCTGCGCGGAGAGCTATCCCCAGCACATCGCCCGCCGCGCGGGTGCCTGGATGCCGCGCTGTCCTTGCTGCGAGAGAACGGCATTGCCTGTGACCTGCGAGACGAACGCTTCGGCGGCCAGCCGCTGGACGTGTCGTTTGTCGGCAGTCTGCGCCTCGATCAGGAGGCCGCTGTCGCAGGACTGCTCCCCCACGATGCTGGCGTGCTGTGCGCGCCAACTGCCTTCGGCAAGACGGTCACCGCCGCCGCGATGATCGCCCGGCGGGGCGTGAACACCCTGGTGCTGGTGCATCGCACGGAGTTGCTCAAGCAATGGCAGGAGCGCCTGCAAGGCCTTTCTGGGGGTCGCCAAAGGCGTGGTCGGCACCATCGGCGGCGGCAAGGCCAAACCGACTGGCAAGATCGACATCGCCGTGATGCAGTCCGTCTCCCGGCAGGGCGAGGAACCCGTTGGTGGAAAACTACGGCCAGGTGATCGTCGACGAGTGCCACCACGTCGGCGCGGTCTCTTTCGACGCGATTCTCAAGCGGACCAAGGCGAAATACGTGCTGGGCCTGACGGCGACACCGATCCGCCGCGACGGGCAGCAGCCGATCATCTTCATGCAGTGTGGGCCGATCCGCCACACGGCAGCCACGCCGGCCGGAGCACCGCACGATCTGGCAGTCATACCGCACTCCCGGCACGCACGGATTGATTTGCCGACCGAGGCCGGTATTCAGGACGTCTTCCGGCACCTCGCCAACGATTCGGCCCGAACAGCAACCATCGCTGCCGAGGTGCGCGATGCTGTCGCGCAGGGACGCAAGGTGCTGGTCCTGACAGAACGCACAGAACACCTCGATGCCATCAAGACGGAGCTCGACGGCCTGCTGCCGACACTGTTCGTCCTGCACGGACGAATGTCGAAGAAACAGCGATCAGCGATGGTGGCAGACCTGGATGCACTACCGCCCGACGCGCCACGTGTCCTCCTGTCCACTGGCAAGCTGGTTGGCGAGGGCTTTGATCACCCGCCGCTCGACACCCTGGTCCTCGCGATGCCGGTGTCCTGGAAGGGGACGCTGCAGCAGTACGCCGGACGCCTGCACCGGGAGCACGCCAGCAAGACCGACGTGCGGATCATCGACTTCGTCGACGCCGGGCATCCGGCGCTGCTGCGGATGTGGGACAAGCGCCAGCGTGGCTACCGGGCGATGGGGTATCGGCTCGGTGGCATCGTATCGGTGGAGTGACGCCAGTGGCATGGGCGAATCACGCCGTCGGGGCCAGTCAGAGGGGACGCCGGACGGGGAGTTGGCCTCGCAATCAGGTATTCGAATTTCTCGAATACCTGCCCAGAGCCAGTGTCAAGGCTTGGAGCGAATGCAATCGTCCAACAGCCTGTTGGACATTTTCCGCACAATCCTGCCGGCAACGTGCCCGCCAACCCGCAGCACCCCGCGCCAGTGCTCATAAGCTCGGGATTCGAGTCGGCACATGGTCAACCATCCGCCACCAAGTGTCCATGCCATGGGCCGTGCCTATGTGTGGCCAGGCTGCATGTCAGCCATGCCTGACCAGTGCCTTCCGACACCTTCCTTTGTGCATGCCCCGCCTCGCGCCAGGCGGCTGACGCGCATCTGGCCCGTCAGGGGCCGCACCGCCGCGGCCGCCATCGCGATCGATCAGCGCGTCGTCATCCCCTGGGCATGTATCCGACGGTATCCGCGGGTTGAGGCTCGGGCCGGCACCCGCGTGCCTGCCCGAATGCCCTCACTGCTTGCGTGAGCCGGGTGTGCTGCCGCCTTGAACTCCCAGCCGCCCGCCCGTGCCCAGCCCGCCCTTGACCTCCTGAGCGCGGTAGTTGCGCACGGCATCCACCAGCTGGTTATAGGCATCTGCAAAGGCGGCCGCGACCACCTTGCCTTCGGGCGTCTTGGTGTAGCCGCCCAGGGAGCCGCCGCCGCGGCCGCCGAACAACCCGGCCCAGAGGTTGTAGTCAGTGGATTTCGAACTGCCCTCGGCCGCGGCCAGCTGGACCCCGGAGCGGTTGTCGATCATGGTGAGCATCGTGGAGGCCTCGCGGAACTTCAGCCCGCCCGCGAGTTGCCCGAACACGCCGAGCCCGCCACTGAAGCGCGACAGGGCACCGCCGATGCCGCCGGTATCATTGGCGCTGAAAGTCACGCTCGGCGTCATCGTGTAATCGGCCGCCACCATCTGCCCTTTGCCGAAATTGCTGCCCGAGCGCATCTCCCCCGACTGCATCAACTGGCGTTCCTGAGACATCTGATTGAGGGCGGCTCCACGCTCGACCACCACAAAGCAGTTCGACTGCTGCACGAGCAGACGCAGCACCGGCTCCGGCGAGCCCAGGCCGTAGCGCCCAAGTGTGTTGGTGTAGCGGCTCTGCCCCTCGAGGATCGACATCGTGCCCATGGGTGAATCACAGCGCTGCAATTGCGGATTGGCATTGCTCGCACTGGCGCCTGCGGCCGAACCGGTGGCTGCGGTCTTCGCGGAAGCATCCCCCATCACGGGGTTGCTGGCCAGGCAACCGGTAAGCGAGGCAGCGCTAATCGTCAGAAGCGCGAGACGGATCATCGACATCGTTTTCTCCAAGGATTCGCTCGGGCCGACTGCCAGAGCAACGTGACATCATGCGACATTTCCGATTGTGACCATGCCCGAAAGGACCGACAACCCCGAAAAGCGGTCGATCGTCGAAGCCAGCGAGATCGCCGGCCGGTTCGCGCCGTGGGTGCTTCTGTGCGTGGGCATCGTGGCCGCATTCGGGCCAGGCAAGCTGCCTCCGCTGCTGCCCACGATCCAGACCGAGTTCGGCCTGAGCCTGCTTGCGGGCGGCTGGCTGGTGGCGGTGTTTCAGGTGGCGGCTGCTTCGCTCGGGGTGCTTGGTGGTGCACTGGCCGATCGCTTCGGCGCAAGGAGGGTGATGCAGGCCGGCCTGTGCATCGGCATCGTTTCGGCGGTGCTGGGCGCGTGGGCGGCACATGCGGGGGCCTTGTTCGTGAGTCGGATAGGCGAGAGCCTCGGCTTCACGCTCGCCGCGCTGCCGGCGGCCGCGCTGTACCGCCGCAGTGTGCCGCCGACGCGGGTCACACGCTGGCTGGGGATCTGGAGCACCTACATGCCCGCCGGCATGGCGATCGGCCTGCTGGTGAGCCCGCTGATCGCGACCGCGGCCGGATGGCGGATGGTCTGGCAGGTCCATGCGCTGGCGATGTTTGCGTGTCTGCTGGCGCTGCGATCGCAGGTGCCCGGTGATCGTGCCGGCCTGTCGCCGGTGGCCCGCTTCGTGCCGCTGGTGCGGCGCACGCTGCGCGCACCGGGCCCGTGGCTGCTGGCGGCATGCTTCGCGGTCTATGCGGGGCAATATCTGGTCATCGTTTCGTTTCTGCCCAGCGTCTATCAGGCTGCCGGCATCGCGATGACCGAAGCAGGAGCCCTGACCGCGCTGGTTGCCGGCATCAACGTGATCGGCAATATCTCGGCCGGCCAGATCGCCCACCGTGGCTGGCCGCCAGGGCGGGTTATCGCCTTTGCCGCGCTCGTCTTGCTGCTCGGTCCGCCCTGGGTGTTCGCCGGCGAAGGCAGCTTCGCGGCGCGCTATGCGGTGATCTGCGCGGTATCGATGATCGCCGGGCTGATTCCCGGCACCTTGTTCACGCTATCGCCCCGGTTCGCGCCCGGACCGGATACGGTGTCGACGACCGTGGGTCTGATGCAGCAGGGCTCGGGCGCAGGTCAGGTGATACTGCCGCCGATCGTGGCCGCCGTAGCGATGTCGGCCGGTGGCTGGCAGCTCACCGGCTGGGCGACCGGCGTGGCCGCCGTGTTGACGATCGTCTGTGCCTGGGCGATCTCGGCGTACGACCGACACCGGCGCCTGGCCAGGAACGCGCCGGCAGCGTCATAAACCATCCGCCCTGCGTTCGATCGCGAACTTCGAACTCTCGACACCAGATCAGAGACCAGGGTGCACCCGGTGCAGCGCGAGCATCACCAGCCTACTCAGGGCACCAGCAGGATCGGCTCGAGCGCTTCGCCAGGGGCCTCGATACGGCCGATGATGGCGGCATGTCCATAACCGGCCGCGTGCAATGCCTGCAGGCAGCCGGCCGCGCGGTCGGCCGGAATCGAGGCCAGCAGACCGCCGGCGGTCTGCGGATCGAAGACCAGGCGGTAGCGCGGATGCTCGATCATCTCGGCCTGATTGCGCAGCGCCCGTCGCAGCCGCACATTGGCCGGCTGCAGCGAACTGAGGATGCCACGGGCGGCGGTTTCCTCGGCGCCTTCGAGGACCGGCAGGGCCGACAGTTCGAGCCGTGCGTCCACGCCCGATGGGCGGGTCATCTCGACCAGGTGGCCGAGCAGCCCGAATCCGGTGAGATCGGTGCAGGCGGTGGCCCCGTGGGCATGGACGATGCGCGCACCATCGCGGTTCGAGACCTGCATCGAGATCAGCGCATCATCGATCCAGCGACCTCGTGCGGCGAGTTGCGCATGGGCCGCAAACAGCGTGCCGGTGCCGATCGGTTTGGTGAGAATCAGGCAGTCGCCAGGACGCATGCCGCCCTTGCGCATCACCGCATCGAGGCGCTCGTCGATCAGACCGTTGATCGCGAAGCCGAGCGCGAGCTCGCGTCCCTCGCCGGTATGGCCGCCAACCAGCGCGCAGTCGGCCGCCACCAGCACGTCATTGGCGCCATTCATCATCTGGCGCAAGGTGTCCTCGACCTTGCGCTCCAGGCCGGGCGGCACGGTGACGATCGCCGTGGCCGACTGGGGCTCGCCGCCCATCGCGAACACGTCGCCCAGCGCATGATTGGCCGCAATGCGGCCGAACACCCAGGGGTCGTCGATGAATGCGCGGAAGAAATCCACCGTCTGCACGATCGCCTTGCCCGGCGGCACGCGCAGCACCGCGGCATCGTCGGGCGCATGCAGGCCGATCAGCACATCGTCTCGCGGGGCGGGCATCAGATCGCCCAACGCCCGTGACAGCACACTGGCACCGACCTTGGCACCGCAACCGCCGCAGCGCATGGCAAGCGCCGACAGCGCCTGCGCCTGATCGTCGGCATCGAGCGCCACCGGGCTTGCGCGCGGTGTCATCGCGGCGGATGGGTCCATCGCGGGGAACTCGGAGAACTTGCGCATGAAGCGCCGGTCGATCCAGTCCTTCCAGCGCCAGACCCAGTCGCCCTCGAAGGCGAACGGACCGCGCGAGGCCACGGCATGGCGATCTCCGGTGCTGATCAGCGACAGCCAGTGGCGCTGGGGATTCCAGGGCAGAACCGGTTGGCCGATCGCCCGGCGGCGCAGATTGTCCGCCAGCGGCGGGCCCGCGCGAACCGCGAACACGCCGGCCTTCTCGAGTGGACGATGGACCAGCGAGGCAATGTCGCCGGCCGCGAAGATATCGGGGTCGGTGACTGTCTGGAGCGTGTCGAGCACGCGCAGGAAACCGGCGTCGTCGAGTTCGAGCCCGGTGTCGCGCAGCCAGTCTGCGCCCCCTGCCTGGGTCACCCAGACAATCTCGTGTGCCTCGTCGACGGAGCCACGATCGGTATACAGAACCTGCCCGTCGACCTTGACCACAGCTTCGTTCAGTCGCAGGGTAACGCCGCGCTCGCGCAGCAGACGCAGGTAGCGCGATTGCACGCCCGGGTTGTGGGTCGGCAGAATGGTTTCGCTGGCCGAGTAGAGCAAAAAGCCGATGTTGTCCGGGTCGCGGCCGAGCGCGGCCAGTTCGCGGCGCAGCCGGTACTGCATCGCGAGCGTCATCTCGACCCCGCCCGCGCCGGCGCCGACAATCGCGATCCGCATCGCGCCCGCATGCGATCTGACCCGCTCGAGCAAGGCCAGCCAGCGCGCATTGAACTGGTTGATCGGCTTGACCGGCACCGCGACCCCGGCCGCGCCCGGAACCAGATCGATGCGTGGAGTCGAGCCGATGTTGATCGACGCGATGTCGTAGGGCAGCGGCGGGCGATTGGCCAGGCGGATCAGGCGTGCCGAGCGGTCGATGCCGATCACGCTGTCGTGGATGTAGCGCGCTCCCGCGAACTCGCTCACGCGACGCAGATCGATGTGGACATCGTCATAGTCGTAGTGGCCGGCGATATAGCCCGGCAACATGCCGGAATACGGCGTGTGCGTGTCACGGCAGATGACGGTCAACCGCACGCCGGGCACCGGCTTCATGCCAAAGCGCTTGATGACCACCACATGACTGTGGCCGCCACCGACCAGAACGATGTCGCGCAGAACAGGCTGTTCGGTCACTTGCATCCTGATTACCTCGATGCGCGCGGGTCGTCAGCCGGGCTGTCAGCGTTGGTATCGGCAAGCAGCGCGCGGGCACGCTCGCGAGCGCTGCCATCGATCGGCGCGGCATTGGCTGACGCGGCCAATGCGCGGCGCTGGCGTCGCTGGATGATGGTCCAGACGCCGGCGCCGAGCCCGAGCATCAGGAATGGCCCGCCCCAGAGTACCCAGGTGTTGCGCTGGACCGGCGGGTCATAGAGAACGAAATCGCCGTAGCGCTCGACCAGGAAGTCCTTGATGGCCTGATCGCTGTGATTATCGGCGATCATGCGATGAACGATGTTGCGCAGATCGCCGGCCAGCTCGGCGTTCGAGTCGGCCAGATTCTGATTCTGGCAGACCAGGCAGCGCAGCTCTTCCTCGAGCTGTTTGAGCCGCTTGTTCTGCGCGGCGTCGAGCGTTGGCAGCTCGACCTGGGTGCGAAGCGGCCCGGCCATGGCTTACTCCGCCTGCAGCCGCGCGACCAGCGGCAGCAACACGGTGTCGATTGTCTGCTGGTCGAAGGGGCCAACCTGTTTATGACGAATATGCCCGCGCTTGTCGATCAGGAAGGTCTCCGGCGCACCATAGACGCCGAAGTCGATCGCCACCGAACCCTTGATGTCGCTCACCACCACCGAATAGGATCGCCATGACGCTGCAGCCAGGCACGCGAGGCCTCTGGGCGGTCTTTCCAGGCCAGGCCGACGATCGGCAGGCGGCCGCTCCTGGAAAGTTCGTTCAGCAGCGGGTGTTCGACCACGCAGGCCGCGCACCAAGAGCCCCAGACATTGAGCAGCCAGACCTTGCCGGCCATTGCACCGGCCGACCATGGCTGGCCGTCATCGAGCCTTGGCAGTTCGAAGGCGGGTGCGGGCTTGTCGATCAGCGGCGAAGGGATCAGCCGCGGTCCTTGGACAGCCCCCGGTACAGAAACCGCGATCACCACGAACAGCAGCAGGGGGATGAGGGTTTTCAGCGAGCGCATCTGGTGTCCTGAAGTCAGTCGGCGGCAGGTGCGGGCGCGGGGGACTTGAACTGTTCGGGTGCGCCGATCTTATGGCCGGCGCGTTTGAGCGCCTCGGCTGCTTCGGGTGGCATGTAGTTTTCGTCATGCTTGGCCAGCACGGTGTCGGCGATGAATCTCTGCGCATCCTGCAACCGGCCCTGGGCGACCACGCCGCGGCCCTCACGGAACAGATCCGGCAGGATGCCCTGGTAGTCGACCGCGATCGTCTGCACCATCGGTCACCTGGAAGCTGACCCGGGTGCCGTCGCGCTTGACGCTGCCATCCACGACCAGGCCGCCGAGGCGGAATGTGCGATCCGCGGGCGCATTGCCCTGGGCGACTTCGGTCGGGGTGATGAAGAATACGAGGTTGCTGCGAAAGGCATTGAGCACCAGCGCGGCGGCCAGCGCGAGGGCGGCCACTGCGGCTGTGACCCAGAGAGCGCGTCGGTGTCTGGCTTTCATCGGTCGTCGTCGAATTCGTCTGAGGAGAGGCGCCGCCTGGCCTTGGCGCGGCGCTGACGCAGCGCGATCAGCTCGACGACCACGGCGAGCGCCAGCATGCCGTAGGAGGCGACGATATAGAAGGTGTGGCGCGAAGCTTCCATCAGCAGGCCAGCCTGACGAGGCGCATCGCGAGCGCACCATACCGGCAGATTGAGTCGTTCATCGGAGGGCTCACTTACAGGCGTCCCTGGTCGCGCAGCGCGTGCAGCCATTCCGCATGACGCTCGCGCTCGAGTATCACGATCCGCACCCGATACAAGGCGACCGCGATGGCATAGGCCCAGCAGGCGAAGGTCATGATCAGCATCGCGCTGAGCATCGTCTGCGCCATTTTCGGTGCCGCGGTCATCGATACCGATGCGCCCTGGTGCAGTGTGTTCCACCAGCGAACCGAGAAATAGATGATCGGGACATTGATCGCGCCGACCAGCGCGAGCACCGCGCTGGCCCGGTCGGCGCGGCGGGGATCATCGATCGCGGCACGCAGCGCGAGATAACCGAGATAGAGAAAGAACAACACCAGGGTCGAGGTGAGGCGGGCATCCCAGACCCAGTAGGCGCCCCAGGTGGGCCGGCCCCAGAACGCGCCCGTCCAGAGTGCGACGAACGTGAACATCGCGCCCGTGGGCGCCAGTGCCTGGGCCATCATCGCCGACAGCCGGGTGTTCCAGATCAGCGACGCCGCCGACCACGCGGCCATCACCAGATAAATGAACATGCCCATCCATGCGGCCGGCACGTGGATGAAGATGATCCGGTAGGCCTCGCCCTGCTGGTAGTCGGTCGGCGCAACGACGAAGCCGATGTACAGACCGACCAGGGTCAGGCCTGCGGCGATCAGCGCGAATGGCAGGATCAGGTGGCCAGCCAGGGGATAGAACGTGGCCGGAGAGGCGAAACGGTACAGGCTCATGGGCAGGGGCTTGGGCCCGGGCAGGGGCCATGGCACAAGCGGGCAGGCGCTCGTGACCGGGGCGGGCTGTCGCAGCTATTCATGGGCAATTCTAACGGCCAAGGCGGTGACCACGGGCCCGGCGAGCCAGGCGAGAATCAGACCGGCACCCAGGAGCGACAAATGGGCCTGCGCGGACAGGCCGGATTGATGTGCCTCGACCGCGCCGGCACCGAACACCAGCACCGGCACCGCCAGCGGCAGGATCAGCAGGGCAAGCAGGCTGGCGCCGCCGCGCGCACCCAGGGTCAGCGCCGCACCGATCGCCGAAAACCAGGCCAGCACGGGCGTGCCCAGCAGCAATGAAAGCACAAGGACCGTGATGGCATCGGCCGACAGCCCATACTGAAGGCCCATCAGCGGCGCCAGGATGATCACCGGGCAGGCGGTGCTCAGCCAGTGGGCCAGCACCTTGCCCGCGATGATGGCAGCCAGCGGCGCCGGTGAGACCAGCATCTGCTCGAGCGAACCGTCGGCATGGTCGCTGGTGAACAGATGGGGCGTGGCCAGCAGGGCCGACAGCAGCGCCGCGATCCAGGCGATTCCGGGCGCGATCCGCGCCAGCAGCTTGGGATCCGGCGTCACCGCCAGCGGAAACAGGCTGGCCACCAGCAAAAAGAACACGAACACGACGGCTAGTTCGGCTCGCGAGCGCAGGGCCAGGCGAAGGTCGCGCCCCATCGCCCAGCGTAGCGCTGCGATGACGCCAATCGTCGTCGCCTGTGCGGTCATGGCCCGATCGCTTCGTCGGAGGCGGGACGCACGCGTACCCGGGTGCTGCGGATCGCATGCTGGTTCATGTCCAGCGCGATCGAGGGTGCCGCAATAGGCAGCCGGTGATGCGAGGCGACCACAGCGGTGCCGCCATCGGCCAGATGGGCGTCGATCAAGGCTACCAGCAGCGTCTGCCCATCGTGGTCGAGCGCATTGGCCGGCTCGTCCAGCAGCCACAGCGTGGCCGGATTCGCGGCCATGCGCGCCATCTGGACGCGCTTTCGCTGACCCGCCGAGAGGCGTTCGGCCAGCACATGCGCCCGCCGTGCCAGGCCGGCCTGCGCGAGTCGCTGGTCGATGACGGCATCGCTTACCGCGCGGCCGCTGTCCAGGATCAGCCAGGAGCGCAGATTTTCGCGGGCGTCGAGCACCGCCTTCAAGGCCGGGGCATGGCCCACATAGAGTAAGCCCGCCCGCCATGTCTCACTGCGCGCATCGATCGGCTCGCCAGCCAGTCGCAGCTCACCGGCGTCCGGTCGCCCCAGGCCGGCCAGAAGCCTCAGCAGCGTGGTCTTGCCAACCCCGTTGTGGCCCGTGAGATCGACCCAGTGGCCGGGAGGGACGTCGATGCTGACCCCGCCAAACAGCGGTCGGTCGCCGGCCCGGGCGGCCAGCTCGTGAAGCGACCAGTGGATCGCGCTCGGGGCGCGGGTCGCCGGCCGGGCACGCGCCGGCGGAGTCATGGCGCGGTCTGGTCGATTCGTACCGATCGTGGTCGGCCATCGGCGACGAACGGCTCGGTGACGCCAAAGCGGTCGCCGCTCTGGCGCATCGCCTGACCACTGGCGCTGAGCCTGGCCTCGATCACGATCGCTGTGTCGGCCGGGATGGGCCGCTGCGGGGTCATCAGATTTTCCGGGCCGAGCGAGAACCGAAGCGGAAACGATGGCGAACCGATGCGGCTGACCGCAAACGGCATGCGCGGCCCGTTCGCGGCGCGCACCACGATGAACAAGGTGTCGCCGGGCAGTGCCGCCTGGCCGCCCAGCGTGACCTCGCCATCGACACGGACGGCGGCGGAGTCTGCGGCAGTGTCCGACGCCGGGCCGGGGGAGGCTGCCACGGGCGCGCCCGGATGCTTGAGAGACTCGACCAACGCCGCGATCTGGCGCGCCTGATCCGAGTCGGCCGGCATGGATGCGAGCACCTTCTCCAGATGGGGATCGCCTCTTGCTGCCGGCCCTCCTGAACAGGGCCGCTCCCAGCAGGCCGTTGGCCTTGGCATCGTCGGCATCGATCTCGATCGCGCGTTCCAGCAGGGCCAGCGGCCGCCCCGCGAACGGCGCTGCTGCGAGATGGCGAGCACCTCCGCGAAATCGGCCAGCAGCCTGGCATTGGGTGGCAGCCCGTCGATGCCGCGCTGGTAGGCGTCGATCGAGGCCGGCAGGTCTCCGCGCATCGCCTGCAACTGCGCCAGCATGACCCAGCCTCGCCATTGTCGGGGTCTGCCGCGAGCCGTGCACGTGTCTGCGCGACCATCGCGGCCACCTGGCTGGCCGCACGATGGTCGTCGGTGGTGGCCGCCGCCAGTTGCGAGCCGATCCTGGGCTGCCCCACATGAAGATAGAGCGCAACGCCGATCGCCACCGCGATCAGCATCAGGATCGCCGTCAGGGATCCCGGGATCGGCCGGTGAGTGTGGTCGGCGGTGCTGCCCCCGGCCAGTTCCGCGGCCAGGGTGTCGACCAGTTCGGCGCGGGCATCATCGGCGGCGGTGGCATCGAGCCGGCCGCTGCGTTGTTCTTCGTCGATCTCGGCCCGGCGGTCCCGCAGCACGCGCAGGCGCGCCTCGCGATCGGTGTCGCGGCGGGCGCTGCGGTCTGCGAGCGCCATAGGGGCGACCGACGAAGATGATCACGGCGACCGTGATTGCCGCCATCACGGCCCAGAGAATCCAGTCGGCGGTCATCGAGCGGTCAGCAGTGAACCTGAGGCACGGAACGAATCGTGGCGGCGCTTCATAATGTCTCGGAGGTCTCGAGACGGCGTCCGAGTGTGTCGAGGAAGTCAAGGCAACGCGACAGCTGTTCGACCGTGACGTATTCGTCGGGCTGATGGGCGACCGCAATGTCGCCGGGCCCGCAGACCACGGTCGGTATGCCCGCGGCCGTGACGAACCCGGCCTCGGTGCCGAAACTGACCCGGGCCGAGCGATGACAGGCGCACATGGGCATCAGCCTGGCTGCCAGCGATTGGTTGCCGCGGTCGTCCAGCCCCGGCGCATTGACGATCGCTTCGATCTCGATCGCGCAATCCGGGCTGACCGCACGCATCGGCGGCAGCAGGGTTTCATCGCAGTAAGCCTGCAATTGCGCGAGCAGCGCAGTGGCGGACACACCAGGCAGCGCACGGATCTCGAACACGAATTCGCACTGCTGGGCCGTGATGTTGTGCGCCGTGCCGCCGTGGATCATGCCCGCGTGAATGCTGGTAAACGGAAACTCGAAACCGTCGTGGCGTTCGGCCTGGTTCAGCCGCTGCTGCATCCGGTTCAGAAAGGCGATCATTTCGGCCGCGATCTCAACCGCGGACACGCCCCGGTCACGCAGAGACGAATGCACGGGATGGCCACGCACCTTGCAACGGAAGATGGCGGCTCCCTTGTTGGCCACCACCACCTGCATGGACGTGGGTTCACCGATCACGCAGGCCGCCGGGCGTACCGGCGCGGCGGCCAGGACAGCGGCCAGCTCGCGCATGCCGAGCATGTCGGTTTCCTCGTTGTAGGACAGCGCAATGTGTACCGGCTGCGCCCGGGCGCGTCTCACGAGCTGCGGCGCCATGGCAATCGCGCAGGCGATGAATCCTTTCATGTCGGCCGCGCCGCGCGCGATCAGCCGGTCATCGCGCTGAACGAGCTCGAACGGATCGGTCTGCCATGCCTGGCCTTCGACAGGCACCACATCCGAATGGCCGGCCAGGATCACACCTGGCACCTCTTCAGGCCCGGCGCTGGCGAACAGGTTTGCATGAATGCCATCGGCGGACGGCATCACACGGACCTGCATGCCGGCACTCTGCAGGCGGTCGGCCGCCCAGTCGATCAGCGGTCGGTTGGGGCGTGCGCTGACGGTGTCGAAGGCGACGAGTCGACGCAGGCAATCGATGGATTCGGACGGGTTCATAGGCCGATTCTAGCCGACCGCGGAGCGATCGACCGGATAGATGACAGGGTCGCCCGTCGGTCCGCAAACCCTCCCCGGCACCGGATTTCATGCGCCAATACACGGGTCTTTGCCTCGAGAGAGCCTTCGTGAGCTCCCGCTTCATCAGGATCTGGAACCAGTTGAGCCAGTTTCGGCAACTTTTTGCCGCGGCGACGGCTGCAATCGGTCTGACCGGCCTGGTCGGCGCGACGATGCTCGTGCTCGTCGTCAGCGGCGAGTACCGGCGTCATGATGAACATCAGCTGGTGCGCGCCGCCGAGGCCGCTGTTGCCACGCTGGCCCGTCAGGCGCGCTCGCTCGAGCCGGAGTCGGTGCGCCAGGTGCTGGCGCAATATCAGATCGTACCCGGGCTGGTCGGCAGCCGGCTGATCGATTCGCGCGGCGAGCAGGTCGCGATGTTCGATCGTGATGGGGCAAGCGCAGTGTCCCTGATCGGTGAAGCCCCGGCAGGCCGCCAGCCGACTCTGGTCGATGTTGATTCGAGCTGGCTGCCATTCACCGCCAAGGTTCAGCGGCTCTGGTTCCCTGCGGGCTGGCAGGGATTCTCCGGCTGGCTGGTGATCGATCAGCGCATGGATCATCTGAGCGCGATGCGCGCCTGGATCATCGCGCCGGCCGCGTTTCTGGTTCTGGCCATCTATGGCGCGATCGTGGCGGTGATGTGGTGGCTGTCCAGTGGTCAGCAACGGGCGCTCGCAGCGCTCGAGCAATACGTGAAGCGCGGCGGGACGGCCGCCTACCCGTCGGTCGACCAACTGCGCGCGCCGCGCGAGCTCTGGGGGTTTGCCGAGGCGCTACGCCATGCATGGAAGCATCTGAAGCAGAATCAGCGCGAGATCGAAGTCGCCGGCCGGCGCAATCATGAATTGTTTCAGGCCTACCATGATCCGGCCTTCATCATCGATGAGCACGGCCAGATTCTGGTCGCCAATCGTGCCGGGCAGGCGATGTTCGGATTCAGTCCCGCAGAGTTCGAAGGCATGCATGCCGATCAACTGGTCGCGGACGAGTCGATGAACGACTATCGCGAATGGTGGAAGGAGTACTGGCGTACGGGGGCCGCGCCGAGGCAGGATCGCCCGTTGCGCATCCGGGGTCTGCGCCGCAATCGCAAGACCTTCGAGGCGGAGATCACGCTGGTCCAGATTCGTGGCGGCGAAGGCTCCGAGTTCGCAGTTACCTATCGCGACATCAGCGAGTCGATTGCCAATGATGCCCGACTCAGTTCCGCGATTCGCACCGCTGAAGAGGCCTCGCGTGCACGCAACACTTTCGTGGCCACGGTGAGCCACGAGCTGCGCACGCCGATGAACGGCATTCTCGGGATGGCCGACCTCGCGCTCGCATCGGCGCCGTCGACCTCCGTGCGCGAATATCTGACCACGATCAGGTCCTGCGGCCGGCAGATGGCTGCGATCGTCGATGATGTCCTGGATATTTCGCGGATGGACGCAGGCCGCCTCGACATGGACATGCGTCCGTTCGATGCCCGTGGCCTGCTCGCGGAATTGCGCGCGGTCTACGAGCCTGTCGCCAGTCACAAGGGCTTGAAATTCTCGGTCGAGCTGCGCGGCCAGATGCCGCAGGCGATCATTGGCGATTCGGTGCGGATTCGCCAGGTGCTGGACAATCTGCTCGTCAATGCCTTCAAGTTCACCGATGCGGGCTCGGTGCAGGTCGTCTGCGAGGCGGTGGCGGGCAAGGCGCGGGGCGAGGCCGGCGCACCGGGCGCTCGTCAGCCCGTCGATATCGTGGTGTCGGTAGCCGACACCGGCATCGGCGTGCCGACGGACCGCCAGGACGCGATCTTCGAGCCGTTCACACAGGGCGACAATGCCACCGCCAGGCGCTTCGGCGGGGTCGGGCTGGGCCTGTCCCTGTCGCGCCGTCTGGTGCAGCTGATGGGCGGCATGCTCTGGCTCGAGAGCCAGCCCGGCAAGGGCAGCGTGTTCACGATGTCCCTGCCGTGCATCCCGGCCTCGCCGGAAGAGCTCGAGAATCTGCGCGCGGCATGGGCCGACGGCGATTCCGAAGTTGCCACGCAGGCGTCGCTGCTTGCCGATCGCATCGGTGCAGTGCGGGTCATCGTCGCCGAAGACAATGAGATCAATCGGCGTCTGATCGAAGAGGTCTTGACGCGTCAGGGCCTGCGCGTCACCGCCTGTAGTGATGGTCAGCAGGCGCTCGAGGCCTGGCGTGCCCAGGTGGCCGAATTGGTGATCACCGATCTGGCGATGCCACGACTGGACGGTTATGAACTGAGCAGCGCGATCCGCGAACTGGAATCCGGGAGCGGTCACGCACGGCGGGTTCGAATCCTCGGCTTCAGTGCGTCTTCGGGAACCGAAGTCATCGAACGCTGCCAGGCCGCGGGCATGGATGAGTGTCTGTTCAAACCGATCGAATCGGCACGTCTTCTGGCACGGGTGGCCGAATTGCTGCTCGATCAGACCCGCGATGGTCAGCCCGCCGAGCCGCTCGATCGCCGTCTTGGCGGTGTGCACCCGGTCGACGAGGACAAGCCGGCCGGGCTCAAGGTCTGGGGTCTGTCATCGAGCGGCGACCCCCGACTGATGCAGCGGATTCTGGGGCTGGCCATCAAGGAACTGCCCGATCGGATCGAGCGGCTGCGCGAGGCCGCAAACAGCGGCGATACCCTGTGGATCCAGCGTCACGCCCATAGTTTGGTGAACACCCTGGTCGCCCTGAGTCAGACCGAGGCGGCCGATCTGGCCCGGATGGTGGAGGCCGGCGCAGCTCAGGACCGGATTGCGCTCGATGCTGCGATCGAACCGCTTGCCAGGGCAGTCGAGGCGGTTCTGCCGGGGCTGCAGCATCAACTCGCCGAGCTGGAGGCCAGCCAGCTGGCGGTGCACTGAACCCCTGGTGTCCTGATTCAGGACACCAGACGGGCTTTCGGGCGCTTATCGGCCAGAGACGGATCAGGCGCAGACACGCGCCGCACCCGCCTGGCGGGCCAGGAAAGCGTCGAGCGCGATGCCTGTCGCGGTTCGCGCACCGATGATCTCGGCCGGTGCGCCGGTGGCGACGATCTTTCCCCCTGCCGCGCCGCCTCCGGGGCCCAGATCGATGAGCCAGTCGGCCTCGGCCCAGATATCGATGTCATGTTCGACCACGACGACGGTGTTGCCCGCGTCGACCAGTCGGTGCAGCACCCGGATCAGCTTCTCGACATCGGCCATGTGCAGCCCGACCGTGGGTTCATCGAGCACGTAGAGCGCCGGTTCACTGAGGACCTGCCCGCGGCGACGGTCGGCCTGCTCGATGTTGCGCAACCTGGCCAGCTCGGCGACCAGCTTGATCCGCTGTGCCTCACCCCCGGACAGCGTGGGGCTGGGCTGGCCCAGGGTCAGGTAGCCGAGCCCGACATCTGCCAGCAGCGTCAGTGGTCGACGGATCGATTCGTGATTCTCGAACCAGACCAGTGCTTCGTCGACACTCATGCGCAGCACATCGCCGATGCTGCGCCCGCGCACTTCGATCTCGAGCGTGTCGCGATTGAAGCGGCGGCCGCCGCAGACGTCGCAATGCACCTTCACATCGGGCAGAAAACTCATCTCGATGGTCTGCTGGCCCTGGCCCTCGCAGGCAGGGCAACGACCGCCGGCGGTATTGAACGAGAAGCGTCCGGTGCTATAGCCGCGAAGCCGCGCCTCGGCGCTGTCCGCAAACAGACGGCGGATCGCATCCCAGAAACCGATGTAGGTGGCCGGGCAGGATCTCGGCGTCTTGCCGATCGGCGTTTGATCGACCTCCATCACGCGCCCGATCGACTGCCAGCCCTGCAGTCTGCGCAGACCGTCAAGCGCGACCGGTCCGCGCCTGCGTTTGGCCAGCACCTGGCGACGAACATTGGGCAGCAGAATTTCGCGGGCCAGCGTGGATTTGCCGGAGCCGGAGACGCCGGTGATCACAGTCAGGCGCCCCAGGGGAATGCGCACATCGACATCGCGCAGATTGTGGCGTTCGATGCCCTCGAGAGTGAGCCACTGACTCGGCGGCTCGCAGACCCGGGCGGGGTCCAGCGGGTGCGGCAGGGGATTGGCCAGGTAGTGGCCTGTGATGCTGGCCGGTTGGGCGGACAGCGCCGCGACATCGCCGGTGGCCACCACGCGGCCACCCTCACGACCGGCGCGCGGGCCGATATCGATCAGGTGATCCGCCTCGCGCATCGTCTCTTCATCATGTTCGACCACGATAAGCGTGTTGCCCTTGTCGCGCAAGGCCAAAAGGGTATCGAGCAACATCCGGTTGTCACGCGGATGCAGACCGATGCTGGGTTCGTCCAGCACATAGCAGACCCCTTGCAGGTTCGAGCCCAGCTGGCCGGCCAGCCGGATCCGCTGCGCCTCGCCGCCGGACAAGGTGGGTGCGGCGCGGTCGAGCGATAGATAGCCGAGCCCGACCTCGGACAGGAATCCCAGGCGATGCACGATTTCCTGGAGCGAATCGCGGCCGATCGCGCGTTCCCGATCATCGAGGGTGAGTCCGGTGACCCAGCCGGCGCAGTCGTCGATTGCGTCCGCGGTCACCTCGGCGATTGAGCGCCCGCGCAGACGCACGGCCAGAGCGGTCGGATTCAGGCGGTGGCCGCCGCAGGGTTCGCAGGCTGCGGGCCCGGCGCCGGCCGGCGCCTGCGGATCGCTCTGATCATCGATCTGGTCGGCCAGCCGTTCCGCGATCATGCCGATCGCCTCGGTCGTGGTGTCTTCGTCGCCATGGCGGCCATTGGGCGCCTTGGGCGTGGCCGGCAGCTTCACCCCTGTTCCCAGGCAGTGACGGCACCAGCCGAGGCGGGAATTGAACGAGAACAGACGCGGATCGAGCTCCGGGAAGCTCGTGCCGCAGGAGGGGCAGGCGCGCTGGGTCGAGAAGAGAATCGTTTGCAGCGGCGCCGTGCTGCCGCGCAAATCGCCGGTATCGATCGCGGCGCGCAGCGCCTCGAGACCGGTGGCGAGCATGACCACACCCTTGCCATGCTCGAGTGCACTGCTCAGCGCCTCGCGCAGCCGGGGTTCATTGGCAGGCTCGACGATCAGGTCGGCGATCGGCAGCTCGATGTTGTGCTCGACATAGCGATCCAGGCGCGGCCAGCCCTGGGTGGGCAGGAATTCGCCATCGACGCGCAGATGGCTGTGACCATGGCCGCGTGCCCACTTGGCCAGATCGGTGTACAAGCCCTTGCGGGAAACGATCAACGGCGCCAGCAGACCGATGTGCCGACCCCGGTATTCGCGGCCGATGCGGGCCACGATGCGTTCGAAATCCTGCGGCTCGATCGGTACCTGGCAGTCCGGGCAATACTGGGTTCCCAGCTTCACATAGAGCAGGCGCAGGAAGTGATAGATCTCGGTCAGCGTCGCGACCGTGGATTTGCGCCCGCCGCGGCTGGTCCGTTGCTCGATCGAGACCGTCGGCGGGATGCCGTAGACGCCATCGACATCGGGCCTGCTGGCCGGCTGTACGAACTGGCGCGCGTAGGCATTGAGGCTTTCCAGGTAACGCCGCTGGCCCTCGCCGAACACCACGTCGAAGGCCAGCGTGCTCTTGCCCGAGCCGGACACACCGGTGATCACCGACAGTGCATTGCGCGGGATCTCGACATCGATGCCCTGCAGATTGTTCTCGCGCGCATGGTGTACGGTGATCGCATGGCGCGCGCGTTCGCGCATCGCATGGCTGTAGGGGTCGGCCTGTGCTTCCTCGACCCGCATCGGCACGCTGTATTCGTCATGATCGAACAGATTGCCGGCCTGCAGATGCCCGGCCAGCGCGCGCCCGGTGTGCGAGTCGGGATGCTCGCACAGCGCCTGCGGTGTTCCGGTGGCCACGATGCGCCCGCCGTCCTCGCCACCCTCGGGACCGAGATCGATGACCCAGTCGGCCGCGCCGATGACATCGAGATTGTGCTCGATCACCACCAGCGAATGACCGGCATCGACGAGCCGGCGCAGCGCGCCCAACAAGCGGGAGACATCATCGAAGTGCAGGCCGGTGGTGGGCTCGTCGAACATGAACAAGGTGCCGCAGCGCGCCCGTTTGACGCGGCGTGCGGCCTGGTCGCCCGCCTCGGCGAGGAAGCCGGCCAGCTTCAGTCGCTGCGCCTCGCCGCCGGACAAGGTCGGCACCGGCTGGCCCAGGCGCAGGTAGTCCAGGCCGACGTCGGACAGCGGCCGCAGCCGGGCGCGCAATTCGCGGTCCTCGCCGAAGAACGCGAGCGCCTCGGCCACGGTCAGCTCGAGCACGCCGGCGATCGACAGCGGCTCATGCAAACGGCCATCGGCGCGACAGGCACCAACGGCGGGCGCGAGACGGACTTCGAGTGTCTCGGGCCGATAGCGGCTGCCGTCGCAGTCCGGGCAGCGGAGATAGACGTCGGACAGAAACTGCATCTCGACATGCTCGAAGCCGTTGCCGCGGCAGGTCGGGCAGCGACCGTTGCCCGCGTTGAAGCTGAATGTTCCGGCCGTGAATCCGCGCTCGCGTGATGCCGGCGGCGCGGCGAAGCGCTGACGCACGATGTCGAAGGCGCCGACATAGCTTGCCGGATTGCTGCGCGCGGTCTTGCCGATCGGCGATTGATCCACGAAGGCGACATCGTCGAGCCAGTCATCGCCAAGCAGGCGATCGTGCTCGCCCGGCGATTCGGTGGGTTTGCCGCGCTTCTTCAGCAGAGCCGGCAGCAGCACATCCTGGATCAGTGTGGATTTGCCGCTGCCCGAGACCCCGGTGACGCAGACCAGACGGCCCAGCGGCAGCGACAGGTCGATGCCCTTCAGGTTGTTGGCGCGCACCCCCTCGAGCAGCAGACGCGGAGTTCCCGGTTTGACCGCCTGACGACGGCCCGCATCGATCCGCCGGCGCCCGCTGAGATAGTCGGCGGTCAGCGTCTGGGCACCGTGCATTGCCCGCGCAGGGCCCTCGAAGACGATATGACCGCCGTGCTCGCCGGGGCCGGGGCCGATGTCGATGATCCGGTCGGCGGCCAGCATCACCAGGGGATCATGCTCTACCACCAGCAACGAATTGCCCGCATCGCGCAGCCGGGTCATGACCCGGATGATGCGTGTCATATCGCGCGGGTGCAGGCCGATCGAGGGCTCGTCGAGCACGAACAAGGTGTTGACCAGCGAGGTGCCCAATGCCGTGGTCAGATTGATTCGCTGGACCTCGCCACCGGAGAGGGTGCGCGACTGCCGGTCCAGCGTGAGGTAGTCGAGCCCCACCTCGCGCAGGAAGCCCAGCCGCGCGCGGATCTCGGTCAGCAACATCTCGAGTGCCTCGCGCTCGGCCTGGGTCGTGCCCGCCTGCTCGGCGCGCAGAGTCTCGAAGAAGCGCGCCAGGCGTCGGATCGGCAGCAGCATCATCTGATGGATGGACAGGCCGTTCTCGCCGCTTTCGATGCCGGCCGCGCCGGCGGCCTCGCGGTCACCGGCGCGCCACAGCAGCGCGTCGGGTTTGAGTCGCGCGCCGTCGCAGGTCGGGCACGGACGGTAGGCCCGATAGCGCGAGAGCAGCACACGGATATGCATCTTGTAGGCCTTGCTCTCGAGCCACTTGAAAAAGCGGTCGATCCCGTACCACTGGGTCTGCCATTTGCCGGAAAACCCGGGCTCGCCGTCGATCACCCAGCGGCGTTCCGACTCGGGTAGTTCCTGCCACGGGGTGTCCAGGGCAATACCGGCAGCCTTGCCGCAACGGGTGAGGTCGCGTTGACATTCGAGGAAGCTCTTCGACTGCCATGGCTTGACCGCGCCCTCGCGCAGACTGAGTGATTCATCCGGGATCACCAGCCCGAGATCGACACCGATCACGCGACCGAAGCCACGACAGGTCTCGCAGGCACCGATCGGTGAATTGAAAGAGAACAGGCTGGGCAGCGGGTCGTCGTAGGCGATGTCGCAGCGTGCGCAATGCAGATCACGGCTGAAGCGCCAGGCTGGCGGCATCGCGGCCTGGCCGTCGGCGTCCAGGGGGGAGTCTTCGCCTTCGGGCTGATTGAGCGGGTGCACCGACACACGGCCGTGGCCGCGTGCCATCGCCGTATCGATCGCCTCGGCCAGCCGCTGCGCGCCGGCCCGCCCGGCCCGAAGCCGGTCCTGGATCACATCGACCACGGTGCTGCCGTCGCGGTTCTGCCGGGTGCCCAGGACCCGATCGTAGCCCTGCGCCTTCAGATGGCCCTGAACTTCATCGAGCGAGAAGTTCGCCGGCACCGGAACGGGGAAGCAGATCGCCAGGCGGGGATCACCGGCTTCGTGCGCCAGTGCCTGCACCCGGTCGCACACGCTGGCCGGATCATCCCGGCCGACCGGCTCACCGCATCCCCGGCACTGGAGATGCGCGAGCCGCGCGAACAGCAGCTTGAGGTGGTCGTTGAGTTCGGTCATCGTGCCGACCGTGGAGCGCGAGGTGCGCACCGGATTGGTCTGGTCGATCGCGATCGCCGGTGGCACGCCCTCGATACGATCGACCTGGGGCTTGTCCATGCGGTCGAGGAACTGGCGCGCATAGGCCGAGAAGGTCTCGACATAGCGTCGCTGTCCTTCGGCGTAGACCGTGTCGAAGACCAGCGACGATTTGCCCGAACCCGACACGCCGGTGACCACGACCAGCTCGCCGGTGGGGATGTCCAGCGACAGGTTCTTCAGGTTGTTCTGGCGGGCGCCACGGACCCGGATCGCGCCGGCACGCAGCGCGTGGGCCAGGTGCGGGCCGGCATCATCGTTGGTGCCGGCTTGCACCGGCCCGGCCCCGTCGACGGCATCAGTCATCGGAGTTGCACTCTCAGGGTTCGCAGATCGTTCGAAGGCAGCATGCGCCCGCGGCACCGCCCGGCATGATTGCCGGACATCGGGCCCGCCAAGTGAGCCTGACTGGCAGCTTGACGCGCTGAGCAGGCAAGCCGCGATCATAGACCGGGTGGGTGACGGCGGGTCGACAGACCCTGGCCGGGGCGCGGCGGCAGCTGCACCGGTCCGACCTGCGTGAGCCGCGGGCCAGCCGCTATGATGCGGGTTTTCTTGCCAGATCGCGCGCAATGGACGATACATCCCGGGGCAGCCCGCCAGCACTGAAAGAACGATTCCAGACCCTGCAGGAGTTCATTGCACCGGCCCGGGCCCACGTCGATGACGGCGGCTGGGACTACCTCGTCGGTGGCACCGAAACCGAGACCTCGGTGCATCGCAATCGCCTGGCGATCGAGTCACTCGCGCTGCGCCCGCGGGTGCTCGCGAATGTCAGCGAGGTGTCTTGTGGTGGGCGTCTGTTCGAACAGCCGGTGGCGTTGCCGGTCATGCTCGCGCCGGTCGGCGGTCTCGAAACCTTCGATCCGCGCGGTGCGGTGGCCGCGGCCGAAGGCGCGGGCCGCTTCGGCGTGCCGGTGATGCTCAGCTCGGTGTCACAGTGCGACATTGCCGATGTACGCGCCGCGACCACTGGCCCGATGATCTATCAGCTCTATGTACGCGGCGGCGGGCGCTTCATCGAGGAGCATGTCGAGCGTGCGCTCGAGCTCGGTCTCGAGGCGTTTTGCATCACGGTGGATTCCGCGGTTTACAGTCGGCGTGAGCGCGACATCGTGCGCCGTTTCCACAAACCCTGGCGGGCCGGGTCTCAGGGAGACGCCCGACATTTTCAGGCCGCGCTCTCCTGGGCCGATGTCGAACGGGTCCTGAAAAACTACCAGATCCCGTTGATCCTGAAGGGGATTGCAACGGCCGAGGATGCGCGCATCGCGGCCGACATGGGTGTGCATGCGGTCTATGTGTCCAATCACGGTGGCCGTCAGCTCGACCAGTGCCTGGGCAGTCTAGCGGTGCTGCCCGAGGTGGTGAGCGTGATCGAGGGCCGGTGCCGGGTATTCGTCGATGGCGGCTTCGCACGTGGCACCGACATCGCCAAGGCGCTCGCGCTCGGAGCCGACATGGTGGGCATCGGCCGCCTGTACTGCTATGCGTTGGCGGCTGCCGGCGCCGATGGCGTGGTGCGCATGCTGGAACTGCTCAGCGAGGAGTTCGCGATCGCTCTGGCCCTGCTCGGTGTCACCAGCCGCGAGGGTCTCAACGCCCACCATGTGTGCGCGGCCCCTCCGCCCGCGCAGCGTTTGAACGCGCTGAGCGCGTTTCCATTGCTCGATGAGGTGGCATCGAAAATCGGGCCCCGCGCCGGCTGAGGCGCATCATGCGCCCGCGCAGGGCCAGGGCCAGGGCCAGGGCCAGGGCAACTGCGCGGTGGGCGATCCGCGATACGGGGATCGCGAGAGCTGCCTGCCCGGCGAGCCCGTTTCCGAGTCAGGGCGAGACTAAGTGACCACGAGACTATACGTGCGCGAGGCGCCCTGGCCGATCGAGCCCGACACCGACTTCCCGCCATTGACCGTCATGTTCGGGCTGCTGACCGTGATGCTGAATGTTCCGGCATTGTCGGGTGCGATCGTGACGGTGATCACCAGCGAGTAGGTACCCGGGCGCAACTGGCCAAGCGCACAGGTGTTGGTGGCACCGATCGTGGTGGTGCACACCACATTGCCGTCCAGCGACAGCGAGAAGGCATCGTCGGCGATCGAGCCGTTGTCACTGACCGCGATCGAGCCGGTGGCGGTTCTGCTGAAGCAGGGAATCGGGTTGCCCTTCGTGCCCGCGCTGAAGATCCTGCCATTGGGCGCATGCTCGAGGTGGAGCACCGAGGTGCCATTGGTGCCGGTGTTGCCGGCCAGGGCAATCGTGTCGCCCGCTTTCACGGCGGCGCCATTGGCCACCGTCGCGCTGGCATCGCGCAGATGCCCGTACAAGGTGGCGCTGCCGTCGGTGTGGCGCAGCACGATGTGATAGCCCCAGCCGGTGTAGCGACCATCGGCAAGCTGACGGCGAATCTCCACTGTGCCGTCGGCGGCGGCCTTCACCGGTGTGCCGTCGGCCGCGGCGATATCGGCGCCGTGGTGGAAGATGGCGATGTTGCTGCCCTGAGCGCTCTGGCTGCCGAACGGATTGGTGACCGTGATCGGGTCCAGCGGTGCGGTCAGTGTGCCTCCGGCGCACACAAGCGGATCGACGACCTTGAGCGATGAGTACGGCGACTGCGCGGCCGTGCCCGTCGGTGCCGTGGGCGTGGCGGCCAGCACCAGGGTGGCCTCGAAGCTTGCGCCGTTATTGGTGGACGAGAGCGCCTCGACCGGCAGCTGCGCACTGAAGCTGGTGACGCTCTTGCCTGCGCGTGTGTCGATCGGCTCGAAAGATTCGAGCGTTTCACTGCCGTTGCCGTAGCGGTTCAGATAGAACACGCGAATCTCACTGCCCGCGGGAACCTGGCTGGCAAAGCCTGACGGGACATCGACGGTCAGTGCGACGGGCGAACGCGGTTGCTCGCCTGCGATCTGCAGCGTCACCGGCGAGGCGTGCGCGGCCGTGGGTGCGAAGATCGCCGCCGTGTCCTGGAACAGGGCCAGTGCACTGGCATCGGGTGCGACAGCCACGGTCACCTGGCGAGGCGCGGTCAAGGCGCCCGAAGGGAAGGACATGCCGATCGTGCCGGGCAGGTTGATGCTGCCGCCCGTGGCCGGAATGATCGCGGTCTTGGTCGTCGGGCTGGTCAGCGTGGCCAGGGCGTCGGCCAGATCTGTGGCCAGGGTAGAGGCCCGGTAGGCCGCCCCCGAGGCAGGCGCTGCCGGATTGCCATTGGCATCCTTGTCGTCGATGCGCCCGTCGGTCAGGTCGTTGGCGAGGTTCTGCGCGAAGCTCAGTGCCGGCGCGCTCAGTGACGGATTGAATCTGGCGGCCTGGACCGCGAAGCTTGCCAGTGCCTTCGCATAGGTGCCCCGGCCATTGGCCGGCAGCGAATCCAACTCCGCCTCCGAGCCGACCAGAATCGGAATCATCGTGATGTCGGTCAGCTGGATCGACGCGGGCAGAACGCGGTTGATCTCGGCCAGCACGCGGGCATTGGCGGCGCTGATGGAAGCCGGATCGTGTATCCCGGGGTCTTGTCCGGCGGCCACCCGGGTCTCGAGGTTGCGTACAGCGCCCTCGGTGAACGGCGTAACGCCCAGGTGCTTGGTCAGGCGAGGCGTGGCCGCACGCAGCACGGGCCCGGTGCCTGTTGGCAGGTAGGTTCGTTTGGCTTCGTCGAAGTAGGTGGACGCGCCCGAGCCCGTGACCGTCGCGATCACCGAGCCCGTGTAGCCGGCCCCGGTGCGGGCCGTGATCAGGCCGTCGGCGCTGACGGTGGCGCTGCCCAGGCTGCTGCCGTCATCGAGTGTGATGCCGATAGACGCGGAGACGAACTTGCCCAGCGAGCCGCCGATGCCGAAACCGCCGTCGCCGCCGCCGCCTTCGCCATCGGCACCGATGACGTTTTCATTGAGCTGCGCAGTGGTGACGCTGGCGGTCTGGCCGCTGGAGCCCACGGCCGTGCCACCGCCGCCGCATGAACTCAGGAAACCGACCAGCATCGCTGCGATGAGGGTGGTCCGGTGAAATGGATTCGCATGGCCTGCCATGGCTGTTTCCCCCTTTGTCTGCAACGCCGACATCGCCGCTGCATGAGTCAAGTCTAAGAAATCATTGTTTGCAAAGTTTGACTCATATCAGGTAGTACCGAAGTGACTTGGCAGAGTTTTCGACGCCGCAGCGGAGCACGGCAACCGTAGCGCGGCCGGCGGAGCTCCCGTTCGGCCAGGCGCAAGCGCTCGACAATGCGATCAGAATGTTGCGCCGCGATCCGGCCCTTGCGCTGCGTCGCGAACTCCGCGATGCCGCATCTGCAACGGCCGGGACACGGCGGCAGGGCCGCTATTGGTCGGTTTCCGGGTCGTCGGCGACGGGCTGGCGCGAGCCCGCCAGCCGGATACCGGACGCTGGCGGCCAGCCCGGATGCTGCGGTGCATCGTCGTGGATCCTGTCCCAGGGGGCCATTTCCGCCACGAAGATGTGGCCACGATGAGGCGCCTCGAAGCGCGTATCGAGTACGCCGAGGCGGATCCGCAAGACGGACGGATCGCGATCGACCTCTGCAAACATCGGCGACCCGCACTGGCGGCAGAAGCGGCGTCGCTTGCCCGGCGAGGACTCATAATTGGCCAGATAATCCTCGCCGTTCAGGATTTCGAATCCGTCACGGGCGACGCTGACATTGGCGCCGAATGCGCTGCCGGTGGATTTCTGACAACGCCAGCAATGGCAGAGCACGCGCGGACCGCGCACTTCGGTGAAGCGCAGTCGCACCGCGCCGCACTGGCAGGATGCCTGGTAGCCGTTCACGGGGAGGCCGGCAATTCGTCGCTGAGCAACAGGCAGTCGGCCGCGCGCCAGCCGAGCTGGACCGCATCACCTGCCTGCAGCGAATCGCCCGCGAGGCGGCGCGCATTGCTGAGCGCCACCGACAACACCGGCCCCGCATCACCGACCCGGGCGAACACCTGGCTGACATCGCCGTAGTAGGCGGTGTCGACGACCTTCGCAGCGCAACGGATCCAGCCGTCTTCGCCTGCAGGCGGGTGGATCACGATCTTCTCGGGTCGTACGGCCAGATGCGTGCCGTCCACCGCCTCCCCCTCGGACGGCAGCACGACCTCACCGAGACCTTCGGCGAGCACGACCACACCGGCCACCGAACGGCCGGTGATACGGGCGGGAAGCAGATTGATACGGCCGATGAAATCGGCCACGAAAGTATCCGCAGGATGCTCGTAGAGCTGCTTCGGATTGGCGATCTGCGCGACCCGTCCCTGATTCATCACTGGCGATCCGGTCGGCCATGGAGAGGGCCTCGTCCTGATCATGGGTGACCATGATGAAGGTAATGCCGACCGCGCGCTGCAGGCGTGTGAGTTCGAGCTGCATCTGCTCGCGCAGCTTGGCATCGAGTGCCGACAGGGGTTCGTCGAGCAGCATCACCCGCGGCCGCTTGACCAGGGCCCGCGCCAGTGCCACGCGTTGACGCTGCCCGCCAGAGAGCTGGTTGGGCAGGCGATCGGCCAGCGCCGCCAGCTGCACCTGCTCGAGCGCCTCGGCGACCCGCTGGCGGATCTCGCTCGCTGGCGTGCCGGTGACGCGCAGCCCATAGCCCACGTTCTGCGCCACGGTCATGTGCGGGAACACCGCGTAGGACTGGAACACCATGTTCACCGGCCGCGCGTTGGCCGGGGTGCGTTCCATGTTGCGGCCGTCTATCAGGAGTTCGCCCTCGGTGGGCATCTCGAGACCGGCGATCATGCGCAGCAGCGTGGTCTTGCCGCAGCCCGAGGGGCCGAGCAGGGCGAAGAACTCGTTCTCGCCGACATCGAAGCTGACCGAATCGACCGCGGTCGTGCGGCCGAAAGCGCTTGCTGATGCCTCGGATCGAGACGATCGGTTGGGCTGGGGCGGAATTCATGCGGATTTCTCGGGCGATTGCAGTTTCATCGCGATGAACGTGGCCAGCACCGTGATCAGGATCAGCATTGTCGATGCCGCATTGACATCGGGCGAGACACCACGCCTTACCAGCGAGTAGACCTTCACGGGGAATGTCACCGTATCGGGGCCCGAGGTGAAAAAGGTGATCACGAAGTCATCGAGCGAGAGTGTGAACGCCAGCAGGGCGCCGGCAATGATGCCCGGACGCATGTACGGCAGGATCACATGGCGGAAGGTTTGCCATTCGCTGGCACCCAGGTCTCGCGAGGCTTCCTCGAGTTCCCGGTTGAAGCCGGTCAGGCGGCTGCGCACCACCATGGTGACGAACGGGAATGCGAACGCGATATGCGCGATCGTGATGGCGCCCAGGTTCAGCGGCCAGGGGAGGTCGCTGGGCCAGCCGATGCGGGCGAAGAACACCAGCATCGCCACGCCCATGCAGATCTCGGGCACGACGATCGGCAGCGCCACGAAGCCCTCGTAGGCGGCCTTGCCCGGAAAGCGGAATCGCCAGAGCAGCAGGGCGATCATGGTGCCGAGCACGGTGGCCACCACGGTGCACATCGCGGCGATGGTCAGCGAATTGACGAAGGCCTCGACCAGCGACGCATTGCGCCAGGCGATCCCGTAGTACTTCAGCGTGAAGCCCTGCCAGACGATGTTGCGCTTGGAATCGTTGAAGCTGAATGCGATCAGCGTGAGAATGGGCGCATAGAGCAGCGCGAACACGATCACGATGAACGCGCGCAGCCACAAGCGGCGCCCGTATTCCAGCGGGCCGGGCAGTTGGCGCATCGCACGCAGACTCATGGCCGCCTCATTCGGTCGGCCGGCCCAGGCGGGCCCGGCGGACCGACAGACCCGCGCGAATCGCCAGTGCGCCGAAGGTCGCGTACATCAGCAGGAAAGACAGTGCCGAGCCGAATGGCCAGTCGTTGGCCGCTTTGAACTGGCGCTCGATGACATTGCCGATCATGATCGCGTTGGCACCGCCGAGGAGGTCGGGCGTGAGGAAAGAACCGAGGGTCGGGATGAACACCAGGATCACGCCCGTGACGATGCCGGGCATGGTCAGGGGCACGGTCACCCGCCAGAATGTCTGCCACTGGCTGGCCCCCAGATCCAGGCTGGCCTCCAGATAGGAGCGGTCCAGGCGCTCGATCGTGGCATAGAGCGGCAAGACCATGAACGGCATGAACACATAGACCAGGCCGATGATCACCGCACCGTTGTTGTAGAGCAGTTGCAGAGGCTCGAACGGGCCGATCAAGGTGTCCAGCCAGGCCAGATTCCACAGCCACTCGAGCGAGAAGTTCAAAAAGCCCTTGGTGCGGAAGACCGCGATCAGCGCATAGGTGCGGATCAGCAGGTTGATCCAGAACGGCAGGATCACGGCCATCAGCAGCCAGGGTTTGATGCGTGCCGGCGAGAAGCAGATCCCGAAGGCGATCGGGTAGGCGATCACCAGGCAGAGCAGGGTGGACAGTACGCTGATCCAGAGCGTCTTCCAGAAGATCTGCAGATAGACCGGATCGATGATGCGCGCATAGTTGGCCAGGGTGCCGGTGATGTTCACATCGACCAGCCCGGCTTTCTCGCCGAACGAGAGAATCCAGATCAGGGCCAGCGGCACGACGAAGAACGCCGCCAGCCAGGCGGAGCCCGGCAGAGCCAGCAGCCAGAAGGCGCCGCGGTGCTCGCGCCAGTTATCCACGATGCTCCGGTCCGTGAGGTGCGCGGTGCGTCAGGCGGCCTGGATGCGGGTCCATGCCTCGTCGCGCACGCGGGTCGCCTGCTCACCGAGATAGGTGGCCAGCTCACAGCGGGCGAGAACCTCCTCGGACGGGAAGATCGCCGGATTGTTCTGGTATTCCTCGGGCATCAGCTTGCGGGCCGCGGCATTCGGGGTGCCGTACTGGATGGCATCGGCGAGATCGGCGCCGATCTGCGGCTCGAACAGAAAGTTGATGAACTTGTGGGCATTGTCCGGGTGGGGGGCGCCACGCGGAATCGCCAGGCAGTCCTCCCAGAGCATGGACCCTTCGTCAGGAACGATATAGGCGAGATCCTTGTCCTCACCCATCACCTGCAACATGTCGCCGTTCCATTCCTGAACCAGGTCGACCTCACCGGCAGCCAGCAGATCCTGGCCGTTGTCGTCGGCAAACACGCGGATGTGCTTCTTGTTGGCGATGATCAGGTCTTCGGCCTGCTTGATCTGGGCCGGATCGGTGGCATTGAAAGAGTGGCCCAGATACTTGAGCGCAACCCCGATCACATACTGCGCTGCGCCGAGCATGGCCACGCGCTGGCTGGTCTTCTCGGCCCGCAGTAGCGCGCCCCAACTGCGCACGCCATCCGGCACGGCCGATTTGCGATAGCCGATGCCGATCGTGCCCCACATGTAGGGCAGCGAGTACTTGCGGCCGGGATCGAACGCGGCCTTCTCGATGAACGAGCGCGTGATATTGGCCATGTTCGGCAGCTTGTCGTGGTCGAGCGGCAGCAGCATGTCGGCCAGGATCATGCGCTCGACATAGTCGTTGGTGGGCACGATCACGTCATAGCCGGGATTGCCGGCCTTGAACTTCGCGAACAGCTCGTCGTTGTCGGCGAACAGGTCCATGCGAACATCGATGCCACTGGCCTCGCGGAAATCGGCCAGCGTGTTATCACCGATGTAGGTATCCCAGTTATAGAAGTTGAGTCTGCTTTCTTCTGCCGACAGGCTCTTGCGTGGCAGCAGGGTCAGGCCCATCGCGAGCACACAGGCCTGCTGCAGCAGCTGGCGGCGTTGCGGGCTTCGGGGCAGACGGGGCAGGGGGAAACGCATGGCGCTCGCTCCACGGTGGTTCTGACGGACTGAGCCCCGACCCTGTGCAACCGGCCAGGCCCGCACGGGGTGCCGGATCCGGCCGAGGGGGCGGGAGAGGGGGCAGCTTTTGCGCCCGCATTATATTTGTGAAAACCGTCGGCGGCGGTGCACCCCTCGCCGACATGACGATGATCCAACATCGGCGGCCCCACCGCACGCCAGGAGACCTCGCATGAATGAATCATTGGGCCCGTTCGGCTTCGTCGGCCTGGGTCAGATGGGCGGCCCGATGTCGGCGAACATCGCCCGCGCTGGTCATATGGTCATTGGCTTCGATATCGCCGGTACCGAGGGGCGGTTGCCCGAGGGCGCGCGCGCCGCAGCCAGTCTGGCCGAACTCGCCGGGCAGGTCGAGACCGTGTTCGTCTCGGTCCCCGATGGTCGCGCCAGCCTGGCCGTGGCCCGTGAACTGGCCGCGGCGCCGGGCCGCCTGCGGCTGGTCGTCGATCTGTCGACGATCGGCCCGACGGCGGCGCGCGAGGCGGCGGAGATTCTCTCTGGCGCCGGCGTCGGTTTTGCGGATGCGCCGGTCAGCGGTGGCCGTAGCGGCGCGATTGCAGCGACCATTTCGCTGATGTGGGCAGGTGATCGGGGCGCCTTCGAGCGCCTGCTGCCGGTACTCAAGGCGTTCTCCGGCAATCCGTTTCATGTGGGCGATGCGCCCGGCCAGGGCCAGGCGATCAAACTGCTCAACAACTTCCTGTCGGCCACGGCCATGGCGGCCACCAGCGAGGCCGTGCTGTTCGGCTTGTCCCAGGGCCTGGATATGAAGAGCATTCTCGATGTCGTGAATGTGTCCAGTGGCCGCAATACCGCATCGGCGGACAAATTCCCGAACCGGGTGCTGACCGGCACATTCGACGCCGGTTTCTATTCGAGCCTGCTGGCCAAGGATGTGCAGCTCTACCGGGATCAGGTGGCCCTGGCCGGCTCGCCGGACCGTCTCGGCTCCGTGGTTGGTGAGCTCTGGAACGCTTGCGCGGCGGCCGGCGACGCGACCACCGATTTCACCCATATCTTCAGCTTCGTGCGCGACGGCAAAGTCCCGCGCGGCTGACCGGGCTCGCGCGGCGCTTCGCCCGCGCACCGTGCTCGTACCCCAGACATTCAACTTCTTAATGTTTACACGGAGAAACCATGCAACAGGATCTGTTCGAGAAGGGCCTGGCCAAGCGCAAGGCGACCCTTGGCGCCGAGTATGTCGAAAACAATCTCGCCAATGCCGATGAATTCACCCGCGAGTTCCAGGAGACCATGACCGCCTGGGCCTGGGGGTTCGGCTGGGGTGACGAGACCATCGACATGAAGACCCGCTCTATGATGAACCTGGCGATGATCGGTGCGCTGGGCAAGATGCACGAGTGGGAACTGCACTGCCGCGGTGCGTTGAACAATGGCGTCAGCAAGGAAGAGATCCGCGCGATCATCCACGTGGTGGCAATCTACTGCGGCGTGCCGCAATCGCTCGAGTGCTTTCGCGTGGCGCGCAAGGTGCTGACCGAGGCTGGCCAGCTCTGATCAACCGGGCCCGCTGCGCTGGCGCCTATAGCGCGAAGTGCATGTCCGATACCAGTATCCCCGGGCAGCGGGTCGCGTCCAGGCTGCGCGCGCCCCAGGTGCTGCCATCGGGAAGCACCTGGGTTTGCGTGGTGGCCGCTTCGAGACCATCGCCGAACAGGTGAATCAGGGTGTCGTCGAAACGCATCGGCGCCAGGGGCGCCGCGATCCTGCCACCCTCGACCACGAAACTGGCGAACCGGCTCATGCCCGTCACCCGTGAGGCGCGTCGGTCCGAATAGTTCAGATACCAGATGTTCTCGATCCAGAGCCCGTCGCCGAGAGCCGCCAGGCACTGATCCGGCGCCAGGGTGCCGGCGTTCATGATCATCGCGTGCGGGCTCTCGCCCTCGTCGGCAGTAATCGGATCACCGAACTCGGCCGCCGAACGAGGCGACACCAGCATCGCGCCAGGCCGGCCGGCGTCGATCAGCGCCAACTCGCCCGGGCGCGTGTGGCCTTCGGGTGTGAAGGCTGGCGCCAGGCCACGGGCCGGTGATTCCGCGAGGGTGAAGGCAGGGCTCAAGCGGATCGCCTCCTCGGACAGACGCGACAAGGCACTGGTGCCGGTGGCCCGGTCACGCCGGCTGAATCCGCTCCAGGCCATTGCCGCCAGCAGATCCGCAACCGCCATCGGCCCGAGATAGACACGGTAGCGGCCCGGCGCGATCGCGCGAGGCTCGGCCAACAGTGCCGGCAGATGCGAGCGGGCCTGCGCGAGCGCCGTGATGAAAGACGGCTCGTGCCAGCGCTCGCCGGCAACGATCGATTTCACGGCGGCGGCCGGCCCGTGGCCGCCGCGAGCGCCCTGCAAACTGAAATCGAGCAATGACGAGCGCACCCGGTGCCAATGGCGCATGCCTCGGTTATCGGCCACCGCGCGCACGATCGGGCCGCTGGCCAGGAAGCCGACGAAATCATCGCCACTGGCGAGTTCGGCAATGCGTGCGGCGATCCGCGGGTCGTCGCGATCATCGCCCGCATCATCGCGAGACGAGCGCGCCACCGGCGCCGGCATACCCAGAAACGGGTCTGAGGGCAGCGCGTGCAGGCGCAGGCGCAATTCGTGCAACGCTGCGCGCAGCGCGACCAGGGCCTGTGCGGGATCATCGGCGACGGTCAGCGTGGTGCTCGCACGTCGGCGGCCGTCGCTCAGATTCAGGCTCAGCTTCGCTTGGGCGACCTGTGATAGCTGCCGGATCTGCGCGCGATTGAAGCGCACGAACTGTGAGTGCTCGGCAGACAGGCTGGCCGAAAGCAGTTCATCGTCGGCACACATCGCCGGCAGCGCATCGGCCAGCAGCGCGAAGCCGGTCTCGGAAGACAGACTCATCGGCCGGACCTCATAACGGGCGCAGGCTCAGCGATCGGCACCGAAGACCTCCACCCCGCCAAACACACAGGCCGGTGCCGCATGGCCCACCCGAATCACCTGCATCGGTTCGCCCTTGCCGCAGTAGGGCGTGCCGTGGCGCTCGAAGGTGTGCGCGTCGCCGACCGCCTTCAGATTGCGCCAGAAGGTGGCCGAGCGGCCTCGATAGCCGGGGTTTCGCACCAGCGCACCCAGCTCGCCATCGCGGATCAGCCGGCCGTATTCGCAGCCGAACTGAAACTTGTCGCGGCGATCATCGATGCTCCAGGACACGTTGCTCTGCATCAGCACGCCGGACTCGATCGAGCCGATCAACTCGGCCATCGTGCTCTCGCCCGGCTCGATATTCAGATTGGCCATCCGATCGATCGTCGGCCGGTTCCACTGGCTGGCGCGACTGCAGGCCAGGGGATCGAAGGATGCGCCCGCCGCGCGCGCTCGCTCGCTGGACAAGCGCCCGCCAAGCGGGCGCAGCAGCAGGCCGCGCTCGATCAGATGGCAGCGCTTCGCGACCAGGCCGTCGTCATCGAACGCATAGCCGGCCAGCTCGCCGGGCAGTGCGGGGTCGAACACCACATTGAGCAGCTCGCTGCCATAGCGGTAGTGGCCGAACATCTCCAGGGTGACGAAGCTGCCACCGGCGAAGTTGCGTTCATCGCCCAGGATACGGTCGAGCTCGAGGGGGTGGCCGATGCTCTCGTGAATCTGCAGCATCATCTGATCGGGCATCAGCAACAGGTCCATCGTGCCTCGCGGGCAGTTTGGCGCCGCGGTCAGTGCCAGTGCTTCTTCGGCGATCCGCCGGCCCCCGTCGACGAAGGCGATTTCGTCGAGCACCTCGGCGCCTCCCTGGCGACCGATCCCATTGCCGGGGCCGGCGCGGGTACGGGTCTGCACCTGGCCGTGGTCGCGCGCGGTTGCCCGCTGGTCGGGGATCACCAGTTCGATCGACTGTTCGATCCGGCTGCCGGCGGCATCGACCAGGCGTTGATCGATCCGCTCCAGCGTCAGGCCGGCCGCACGGTCGATGATCCGGTCATCGATGGCGAGCGCGGCACAGGCGGCGCGAACCGGATCCAGCCGGGCCGCGAACTGTGCAGGAGCGGGCGGCCCACCGGCGAGCGGTAGCTTCCTGCGGCCGGGGCCGCAGTGATCGCGGCCGGACCGATCAGCGACCACGAGGCCATGGCGTCGGCCGCCTCGGCGGCCCTTTCGAAGGCCTGCGCGAGCGCCGCCCGGTCGGGAGCGCCGACCGCCGCATAGGCCATGCCGGCGCCACGCCGCACGCCCACCATGATCCCGCCGTCGCACCAGGACTGCGGGGGTTCGACCACATCACGGCGCACGCTGAGTCTTTCGCCGCGCGACACCGTCGCGCGTACCTGCCAGTCATCGCATGGCGGGACGAGCGCGTGGGCGGCAAGCGCGAGGGTGTCCGGGTCGGCGTCGAGAAGGTCGATCGATGAGCTCATGGCCGGACGATAGCGCGAACCGGTCGGCCGCGTCGCCCCGAGCGTTGCGCGAATCGGTCGATAATCGCAAACCCGCTACCCGATCCTGAATGTTCCCCTCTGATGGCACAGCGATTTCGCAGCAAGCTCATGGCCGGTTTCCTCGGTCTGTTCTTCGGCATTCTCGGCGCCCACCGCGCCTACCTCGGTCAGCCGATGGCCTGGGTGTATCCGGTTCTTGCCTTGCCTTTGACCGGCCACGCGTTGCGCGAGCCCGAGTGGTGGTGGCAGTGGTCGGCATTCGCGGTCGGCATCCTGCTGGTGCTGGCCTGGCTGGAGACGATCCGCATCGCGCTTACCCCGGTCGAGCGCTGGGATGCCCGCTACAACGCCGGGGCCGAGCGCCGCAGCCGCGCCAGCGTATGGTCGGTGGTGATCGCCTGCGTGGCCTTGATGATCGGTACGATCGTCCTCATGACCGTGATGGCACTGGGCCTGCAATCCTTCTTCGAATTCAGGTACGGGCTGCGATGACCGGTTACCGCCACGGCGGTGAACGGGCGTTTCGAGTCGAGGGGCGCGCCGCGCGTCACGGCCGGCCGCAGCGGCGCAGCGTCTGCTCGATGCCGGCGGGCTGCCGTGTGGGAGCGGCTGTTAAACTGCCGACGCAGCCCGGCCGCGGTCCTTCCCCCGTCCCATATCACGCCGTCTCAGCGGAGAGTCTCATGTCGCGACGCATTGTCTCCACCACCGAAGCACCTGCCGCGATCGGTCCCTATTCACAAGCGGTTCGTGCCGGTAACACGGTGTACCTGTCCGGGCAGATCCCGCTCGATCCCGCCACCGGTGAGGTGGTTCCTGGTGGCGTGGCCGAGCAGGCGGAGCAGGCCTTCACGAATCTCGCGGCGGTGGCTCGCGCGGCCGGCGGCTCGCTGGCCGACTGCGTCAAGCTGACCCTGTTCCTGACCGATCTCGGCCAGTTCGCCACGGTCAACGAAGTCATGAAGCGCCACTTTGCCGAGCCCTATCCGGCGCGTAGTACCGTCGAGGTATCCGGCCTGCCCAAGGGCGTTTCATTCGAGGTCGAAGCGGTGATGGTTCTGGGGTGATGCCGCGATGGCGGGCTTGCGCGGCGCTGCCTTGAGCCGCGCCTTCACGGTTTGCCCCGGGCGCCGGCTCGTGAGCACGCCGGCGTCATGACGGCGCGGCGTTCGGCTGCTTCGCGCGGGCGCCCGGCGCGGTCGGATGGTGCGCGGCCCGATGAAACCGGGGGTGAATCGGCGGGCGAAACCGCAGGTGAACCGGCGGGGGCACGCACGCGTGGATCTCCTCGTGGCGCCGGCGGTGCGCGGGGTAACGCAAAGGCCGAGCGAGGCCGCTCGGGCGATGATCCGTTTGCGAAGCTGGGCATTCGCCGGCCAAACGATCTGCTGCTGCATCTGCCGCTGCGTTACGAGGATCACACCCGACGCCTGGCCATCGCCGAGCTGCGTCTGGTCACGCCTGGTCGGGCGGTGCTGGTCGATGGTGAGATTACCCGCGTCGACGTCCAGCAGCGCGGGCGCCGGTTGCTGCGCGTCGAGCTGGCCGACGAAACCGGCACCCTGGGCCTGCGCTTTTTCAGTTTCTATCCGTCTCAGCTCAAGCAGCTGCGCGTGGGCCAGCGGCTGCGCGTGATCGGCGAGCCGCGTACCGGTCTGATGGGCACCGAGATGGTTCATCCGCGCTATCGCTTGATCGAAGGCGATCCGCCGCTGGCACAGACCCTGACGCCGGTCTATCCGACCGTTGCGGGGCTGGCCCAGGCACGCATCCAGGCGGCGGTCGCCCGCGTATTGAGTGCGATGCCCTGGTCGGAGTGGCTGGACGACCAGGCTCTGAGCCGGCTGCAGATGATGGCGCTGCCCGATGCCTTGCGCCAGCTGCATGTGCCGCCCGCCGGGCTCGATCCCGCCGCGCTCGAGGATCGTGACTCACCGGCCTGGCGCCGTCTGATCCTCGATGAGCTGCTGGCCCAGCAACTGGCCTTACGCGAGGCGCGCCGCCGCCGTGTCGATCGTCGCGCTGCGCCGTTGGCCGAGCGTGCGCTGGCCGGGCGGCTGACCGGCTCGCTGCCGTTCGCGCTGACCGGGGCGCAGCAGCGCGTCTGGCAGGAGATCGCCGCCGATCTCGGGGGCGAGCGGCCGATGAACCGACTATTGCAGGGCGACGTCGGCAGCGGCAAGACAGTGGTCGCTGCATTGGCGGCGGCCGTGGCGATCGGCAGTGGCGCACAAGTCGCGCTCATGGCGCCGACCGAGATCCTCGCTGCCCAGCATGCCGCCAAGCTTGCGCCCTGGCTGAATCCGCTGGGGGTGCGCATCGCGCTGCTGGTGGGCTCGATGCGCGAGCGCGACAAGCGTGCCGTGCGCGAGGCTGTCGCTGCCGGCGAGATCGATCTGATCATCGGCACGCATGCGTTGATCGAGCAGGGCTGTGTGTTCGCGCGGCTGGGTCTGGTGGTCGTCGATGAGCAGCATCGGTTCGGCGTGGCCCAGCGTCTGAAGCTGCGCGAGAAGACCGAGGCCCTGGCGGCGCATCAGCTGATGATGAGCGCTACGCCGATTCCACGCACCCTGGCGATGAGCTACTACGCGGATCTCGACGTCAGTGTCATCGATGCCCTGCCGCCGGGCAGGCAGCCGGTGCGCACCCGTCTGATCGATGCCAGCCGCCGCGACGAGGTGATCTCGCGGGTGCGCGAGGCGGCGCTTGCCGGCCGCCAGGTGTACTGGGTGTGCCCGTTGATCGAGGAAAGCGAGTCGCTGGACCTCGAAAATGCGCTGGCCACCCATGCCCATCTTTGCGAGGCGGTCGGCGCCGAGCGGGTCGGGATCGTTCACGGGCGTCAGCCGGCACCCGACAAAGAAGCAACCATGACGCGCTTCGTGGCCGGCGAGTTGCAGGTGCTGGTGGCGACCACGGTGATCGAGGTCGGGGTCGATGTCCCCACAGCCAGTTTGATGGTGATCGAGAATGCCGAGCGCTTCGGCCTGGCGCAGCTGCACCAGCTGCGCGGACGTGTGGGGCGTGGTACCGAGGCGAGCACCTGTGTCCTGATGTATCGCGGCCCCTTGTCGGCCGGCGCGCGTGAAAGGCTCAAGGCCTTGTACGAGACCGAGGATGGTTTCGAGATCGCGCGGCGCGACCTGCGTCAACGCGGACCGGGCGAATTCCTGGGTCCGCGGCAGTCGGGTCTGCCGTTGCTGCGGCTGGCCGATCTCGAGCGCGACCACGAGCTGCTCGAACTGGCCCGCGATCTGGCCGCGGGTCCGGATGACGACGGTGCGCGTCACGGGATACGGATGTCCGATGCCGCGCGTGCCCAGATGCTCGAGCGATGGTTCGGCGGCCGCGAGGACTTCCTCGGCGCCTGAGCGGGTTGCCCGCGCCGTCTGGTCTTGCGTCGCTCACCCCTGGCGGTTATCTTCTATTGGGTATCGCATGTTTATAATCGACAGCTATGACTCTGACCGAACTCAAGTACATCGTGGCGGTCGCCCGCGAGCGTCACTTCGGGCGCGCTGCCGAGGCCTGCTACGTCAGCCAGCCGACCCTGTCGGTGGCGATCAAGAAGCTCGAGGAAGAGCTGCAGATCCAGATTTTCGAGCGTGGCGGTTCCGAGATCGGCATCACCCCGATCGGCCAGAATGTGGTCGAGCAGGCCCAGCGCGTCCTCGAAGAGGCCAACTCGATCCGCGAGATCGCCCAGCAGGGCAAGGATCCGCTCGCCGGCCCGCTGCGGGTGGGCGTGATCTATACGATCGGGCCGTATCTGCTGCCTGCACTGATCCCGCGCGTGATCCAGGATGCGCCGCGCATGCCGTTGATCCTGCAGGAAGATTTCACGGTCAAGCTGCTCGAGTTGCTGCGCCAGGGCGAGATCGACGTCGCGATTCTGGCCGATCCGTTCTCCGATGCCGGGCTGGTCACTCAGGCGGTCTACGACGAACCCTTCGTGGTGGCGATGCCCAAGTCCCATAAGTGGTCCGATCGGGCGCGCATTGCCTCGCTGGACATCAAGGAGGAGACCATGCTCCTGCTGGGTGCCGGCCACTGTTTTCGCGATCATGTGCTCGAGGTCTGCCCGGAGTTATCGCGGTTTTCGCAGTCCAGCGCCGGCATTCAGAAGACCTTCGAAGGATCCTCGCTCGAGACCATCCGGCACATGGTGGCTTCGGGCATCGGTATCACCGTGCTGCCGTCGATGGCGGTTCCCGAGGCCGGTTACTCGGCAGATGGCCTGTTGAGCTATGTGCCGTTCGAGCACCCGGGGCCGTATCGGCGCGTGATGCTCGCCTGGCGCAAGAGCTTCGCCCGCCTGCCGGCGATCGAGGCCTTGCGCGCAGCCATTCTGGCGCTCGATCTGCCCGGCGTCACCATGCTGCCGGATGCTCCGGCGCGCAGTTCGAGCCGCCTGCCGGCTCAGGAAAACACCCTCTGACCGGAGATCCCGATGAGCGACTATCCCACGATCGAGCAGATGATCGGCAACACCCCGCTGGTGCGCCTGCAGCGTCTGCCCGGTGAACTGGGCGAGGCGCGTGGCAATGTCATTCTCGGCAAGCTCGAGGGCAACAATCCGGCGGGCTCGGTCAAGGATCGCGCCGCCTTGTCGATGATCGCGGCGGCCGAGGCGCGCGGCGAGATCCGGCCGGGAGATACGCTGATCGAGCCCACCTCCGGCAATACCGGCATCGCGTTGGCCATGGTGGCCGCAATCCGCGGCTATAGGATGGTTCTCATCATGCCGGACAACCTCTCGATCGAGCGGCGTCAGGCGATGGGTGCCTATGGTGCCGAGCTGATCCTGGTCACCCAGGCGCAGGGCATGGAGGGTGCGCGCGATCTGGCCGCGCAGATGCAGGCCGATGGCAAGGGCAAGGTGCTCGATCAATTCTCCAATGATGACAACTGGCGCGCCCACTATGACACGACCGGCCCCGAGATCTGGCGTGATACCGGGGGGCGCATCACGCATTTCGTGTCGGCGATGGGCACGACCGGCACGATCACCGGCACCTCGCGCTACCTGAAGGAGCGCAATCCCGCGGTTCAGATCGTCGGTGCGCAACCGGCCGATGGCGCGTCGATTCCGGGCATCCGCAAGTGGCCGCCCGCCTACCTGCCGAGCATCTTCCAGCATGCGATCGTCGATCGCACCGAGTCGGTCGGACAGGAAGCCGCCGAGGACATGGCCAGGCGCCTGGCTGCCGAGGAGGGGATCTTCTGCGGGATTTCGGCGGCCGGGGCCTGCGCGATCGCGCTACGGGTTGCCGCCGAGGTGCGCGATGCGACGATCGTGTTCGTGGTCTGTGACCGCGGCGATCGCTATCTCTCGACCGGCGTCTTCCCGGGCTGAAACGCGCGCACCGCCGATCTCAGCCGGCGCAGGCCTTCATTGGCATGAATGATCTTGCGTGCCTCGCCCGGGCCCTTGCGATCACCGATGTTGCGCACACGGCGCTCGCGCACGCTGCGCGGATTGCTCAGCTCACCGTAGCGTAGCCGGTTGTAGAGCCCGACGATCTGCTGCGCCTGCGCGCGGCTTTTCGGATCCAGCCGCGACGCGATCCGCGACAGGAATCCCGCGGCGGTCTCATGCGGCGCCCGATTGTGGCCCAACAGCGCGAGCTTGCTGCAAAAGCCGTGATAGGCATCGCCGATCGGATCGCGCTGCGGGCGGTTCTTGAGCGCGATCAGTGCGCTCAGGCCGGTCGCGATCACCATGGCCAAGGCGAGCAGGGCGGCCAGGGTGCGCCAGTCGTCGCCGGCCAGACCGAGACGATCGATCAGTCGCTTCTGCGTGCCGCGGTCGAACTGCAACACCCACTGATTCCAGCGGTGCGTGACCGCATCCAGATTGACCTTGAACGTGGTCCACAGGCCCTTGGTCACCGGCCGGCCGAATTCGTCGCGGCTGCTGTCCGGATGGAGTCGGTTGCTGGTTTCGATGCGTTCCGGCGCCACGGCCGCGGTGGGATCGACGCGCACCCAGCCGCGCCCGCGCAACCAGACTTCGGCCCAGGCGTGGGCGTCGGCCTGGCGCACGACGTAGAAGCCGTCGACCGGATTGCGCTCGGCTCCCTGGTAGCCGGTGACCACGCGCGCCGGAATGCCCATCGAGCGCATGAGGATCACGAATGCCGAGCTGTAGTGCTCGCAAAAGCCGGCGCGCGTCTCGAACAGGAAGTCGTCGGCCGAATGCCGGCCCAGCGCGGGCGGCTGCAGCGTGTAACGAAAGGGCTGCTGGCGGAACATGCGCAGCGCGCGTTCCACCCGGTCGGCCGCCTGGTCATCCGGAAACTCATCCACCCAGCGCTCGCCGAGCGCGATCGTGCGCGGGTTGTAGCCGTTGGGCAGGCGCAGCCAGGCGTTCATGTCGGCGAGGTCGGCGTCAGCCTCGGCCGTGTATTGCAGATAGGACTCGGCCGTATAGCGCACCCGATTCTGCACCGGGATCGACCAGACCGGCGTGAGCGTGGCATCGACACTGATCTCGCCGCCGGGCACATCGCCAAGCGACACCGGCATGTCCAGCGCCAGCAGCCAGGGCTGGTTGTTCGGTTCGAGCGTGACGGTGTAGCGAACCGGCTTGCCGCTCACCTGGATGTCGAAATTGGTGGCTAGCACGCCCGGGTGCAGCCGGGTCCAACGCCGCCCGTCGAAGTAGCCGAAAACGGGGCCGCGCCAGTACAGGTTGGCGGGTGCCGGCGCCTCGCCCTCGAAGTCGACCCGAAAGGCGGTTGCGCCCGATTTGGCCAGGCTGGTCACCAGCCCGGGGGCCATGCTGTCCGACAGACCGGTGCTGGCCGAGCCGCCGCCCGCCGACAGGCCCCAGAGCGGGGTCGCCAGTCGCGGAAAGAGCACGAACATCGCCAGCGCCAGCGGCGCGGCCTGCAGCACGATGATCGCCGCCTGCCGCAGCCGGCGGCCGACCTCGGCCTCGCGTCCGACATACTGCATCGTGATCATGGCCGCGAGCAGGGCGATGATCGCCACCACGCTCAGGAGCGCCAGAACCAGCGACTGCGAACCGAAGAAGCTCGTCAGCAGTAACAGGAAGCAGAGGAACAGCACGACGAACAGGTCGCGCCTGGCCTTCATCTCGAGCAGCTTCAGGCCCAGGAACAGGACCAGCATCAGCACGCCCTGGTCGCGACCGACCAGGGTCGCGTACTGGGCGTAGACCGCGCCCAGGCAGGCTGCCGCGCCGACCAGGCGTATCCAGGTCGCCGGCAGCGCCCGGCCACTGAACAACAGGCCCAGGCGCCAGGCGAACATGCCGACGAAGGCCAGTGATGCCCATAACGGCAGGGTGGCAAACTGCGGCAGTGCCGACAGCAGGATCGCCCCCATCAGGAACAGGGTGTCGCGGCGATCGCGCTCCCAGTCGCCACCGAGATGGCCACCGAGCGCACGCAATGGCAAAGACATGCGACGCGCGCCGATCATCGTGACCTTTCCATGTGCGCGGGTCGCAGCGACTCGGCAGACCCATACAGGGCCAGTGCCTCCAGGCAATGCTGGAGATGGCCGGCACCATGGCTCGCCGGGATCAGCTGCTGCTGCAGGCGAAGTCCGTAGCGGATCTCGCGCTTTTCGGCCTCGAGCACCCAGCGGGTCAGGCGGGAAAGGCGCGACTCGGTATCGAGTTCGGCCGGCAGCGCGTCGAAGTCCAGCTGCAGTTCACCGGCGGCGGCGCCTTCGAACTGTTTCGCGAGCAACTCGTCACTGGCCGTGCGTGCCATCGCTGTCCAGGCGATCATACGCGGCGCGTCGCCGTTGCGATAAGGCCTCACACCGGCGAGATCTTCGTCGTCCACGCTGCGGCCCTGGCCGTCGCCGGTTTCGTCATAGGTGCTCGGCAGCGGCGGTCCGATCGCTTCGGGCTGCGGATAGACCAGCACCGAGCGCGTGGGTTGCCAGTAGCTCCAGGCGCGCCAGATGCCCAGCGGATAGCGGGTGGAGAAGGTCAGGCGCGGCAGCGGATTCCAGCCCGGCGCGGCGCCGGCAGCGCGATGCGCACCGATTGTTCTGCGTGCGCTGCCACATCGGCCCAGTCGGTCTTGCTCATGCCCGGGACGTCGATGCCGATTGCGAACCGCTCCAGGGGCCCGGCATTGATGAGCCGGATTGCCACATCCGAGGAACCGCCGGCGAATGCCGGTTCGGCGCGACCGTGTGCAGGGTGAGACGGGCCAGATTCGCGGTAGGTGTGCAGCAGGCCGATCAGGCCGATCGCAACACGAGGAAAGTCAGCGCATAGCCGAGCGCAAGGCCGTAGCTGATCGAGCAGACGAGCATCACCAGCATCACCAGCCCCATGGTCAGGCCCTGGCGGGTCGGCAACACATAGATGTTGCGCACTGTCAGCCGATGGCCGTCGGCGCTCGGGCGCGCACGCGGCAGGAAGCGGGAGATCGCGCCCTCGAAGCGCGATCTCCCCGCGTCGCGCGCGTGACCGCGCGAGGCGACGAACGCGCGCCCGGGTGATCGTTCGGTCAATGGGGGGCCCGACGTGCTCACGCGGTGTCCTACGGAACGGGAACGGCCTGCAGCAATTCCGCGACGAGTTCGGCGCGGCCGCGATAGGACAGGTGGCCTCCCTTGGCGGGACGCAGCCGGTGGCCGGCCACCGGCAGCAGCACGGCCTGGACATCGTCGGGCAGCACATGATCGCGACCGTCGAGCATCGCCCAGGCCTTGGCGGCCTGCATCAGGGCCAGGCCCGCGCGCGGCGACAGGCCATCGGCGAAGCCAGCCGCCTGCCGCGAGTGGGTCAGCAACTGTTGCACATAATCGAGCAATGCCGACGAGCCTGTACCGCGCGAACCGCGAGGGACGCCCGGACCAGCTCATCCGCGCTCATCCGTGGTTTCAGCTTCTCGATCAGCGAACGGCGATCGTCGCCCGCCAGCAAGGCGCGCTCGGACTTCGGGTCCGGATAACCCAGTTCGATGCACATCAGAAAGCGGTCGAGCTGTGATTCGGGCAGCGCGAAGGTGCCGATCTGATCCTGCGGATTCTGGGTCGCGATCACGAAGAAGGGCTCGGGCAGTGGCATCGGGCGCCCGTCGACCGAAATCCCGCTCCTCCATCGCCTCGAGCAGCGCCGACTGGGTCCTGGGCGTGGCGCGATTGATCTCGTCGGCCAGCAGCACCGGTGAGAACACCGGGCCCGGGTGGAAGACGAATTCGGCCTTGTTGCGATCGAACACATTGACGCCGACGATATCGGCCGGAAGCAGGTCGTTGGTGAACTGGATCCGCTTGAACTCCAGCCCCAGCGAGATCGACAGGGCGTGAGCCAGCGTGGTCTTGCCCACGCCGGGCACATCTTCGATCAGCAGATGGCCGCGCGCCAGCAGGCAGGCCAGTGCCAGCCGGATCTGCGATTGCTTACCCACCACGACATCGCCCACCTGGGCGGCCACGGCCTGAATTTTTCGAGCATCAGTCGTCCGTTCGAACGGTTATCGGCCCAGTGTACCCAAGCCCTGCACCAGTTGCGGCGCCAGCCGGATCGAACGGCGCGCCGGCGCGACGCATGGCCGATCGGCCCGGCTCGCGACCGAAGTGCCGGCGCCGGCGGCCATTGCGGGGTCCCGCCGCGTGTTGTGTGCGGCGCTCTCCCGGGGGGGCTGCCGCCCGCTTCAGGCGCCTTCCCGGGGCGTGCGCCAACGGAAACGGGGGCTCGGCCTGCTAGCATTGGATCTGCTGGCGGCGCGCCGCCAGCCCGCCCCGCGACAGCTTTCCGAGGAACCGTCATGAATGACCGCCTGCCCGAATCCTCCGCCGATCTGCTTCGTGTCAGCCGCGACGGCCCGGTGGCCACGGTCTGGATGACGCGCGGGGCCCAGTTCAATGCCCTGTCGGAAGCGCTGATCGGGGCGCTCACGGCCCAGTTCGAGGCATTGGCCGCCGATACCGAGGTCAGGGTGGTCGTGCTGGCGGGCGAGGGCAAGGCCTTCTGTGCGGGTCATGATCTGCGCGAGATGCGGGCCAATCCGTCGCTCGAGTATTACGGTGATCTTTTCGGCCGCTGCTCGCGCATGATGCTGGCCATCCAGCGCATGCCGCAACCGGTGATCGCCCGCGTGCACGGCATTGCCACGGCGGCAGGCTGTCAGCTGGTGGCCATGGCCGATCTCGCGGTGGCGGCCTCCGATGCCCGCTTCGCGGTCAGCGGCGTGAATCTGGGCCTGTTCTGCTCCACGCCGTCGGTGCCACTGTCGCGCAATCTCTCGCGCAAACATGCGTTCGAGATGCTGGTCACCGGCCGCTTCATCGATGCCGGGGAGGCGCTGGCCAAGGGCCTGGTCAACCAGGTCGTGGGCCCGGATCAGCTGGATACCGCAATCGCCGAACTGACCGCGGCTATCGTCGCCAAGCCGGCGCAGGCGATCGCCGTCGGTAAGAACCTGTTCTACCGTCAGCTTGAAACGGGCATCGAATCGGCCTATCAGATGGCCGGCCAGACCATGGCCTGCAACATGATGGACGAGAGCGCGCTCGAGGGCGTGCAGGCGTTCATCGAGAAGCGCAAGCCGAACTGGCCGTGAGCGGTTCGTCCGGGCTCAGTCCCATTGGCGTTGCAGCAGGTTCTTGAGTTTGTCCAATGTGCCGGCGCCGATCTGTTCGGCGATCCGTGCCTCGGCAGATTCGATGATCGACGCGCCCGCGCGATTGATCGCGCGCCCTTTTTCCGTGTAGGTGACCAGCGTCGCATTGCCGCGCTGGATCCTTCTGGACCTCGAGAATGCCCTGGCGGGCCAGTTCGCCGACGGTCTTGTGCACCGCCTGGCGCGATATCGCGAGTCGGCGCGCGAGTTCGGCCATGCTGGTGGGCCGGCCGGCCATGTGGGCGAGCAGACGGCTCTGCGACGGCGTGATCTGCGGGAACGGCGATTGCTGGATGCCGGCCATGATTTCGGCCGCGAACCAATCCGCGCGCTCGAGCAGCAACTGGTGAAGATTCTTGCTCATACCTTGTCAATCGGGTTGACAAGCCGGATCATGAGCCCTAGGATTTTGGTTGTCAACCTGATTGACGACCTGGCGCCATCGCCGCCTGTCAGGTCATCGAACGAGCCGTCCTGGCGCTGGTTCCTATAATCGGCGCATCCGTCATCACTCACAGAGAGTCCCGCATGAAGATCCTGGTGCCCGTCAAGCGCGTGGTCGATTACAACGTCAAGGTTCGCGTGAAGAGCGATCAGACCGGCGTCGACATCGCCAATGTCAAGATGTCGATGAACCCGTTCGACGAGATCGCGGTCGAGGAGGCCGTGCGCTTGAAGGAGGCCGGCGTGGCCACCGAGATCATCGCGGTTTCCTGTGGTGTTCAGGCCTGTCAGGAAACCCTGCGTACCGCGATGGCGATCGGCGCCGATCGGGGCATCCTGGTCAAATCGGAGGCCGAGCTGCAGCCGCTGGCCGTGGCCAAGATCCTCAAGGCCCTGGTCGACAAGGAAGAGCCCTCGCTGATCATTCTGGGCAAGCAGGCGATCGACGACGATGCCAACCAGACCGGACAGATGCTGGCCGCATTGGCCGGTCTGCCCCAGGCCACCTTCGCCAGCAAGGTCGTGGTTGCCGATGGCGCGGTCAGCGTCACCCGCGAGATCGACGGCGGCCTGGAGACCATCAAGCTCTCACTGCCTGCCGTGATCACCACCGACCTGCGGCTGAACGAGCCGCGCTATGTCACGCTGCCGAACATCATGAAGGCGAAGAAGAAGCAGCTGGACACCTTCTCGCCCGAGGATCTCGGCGTCGATGCGGCACCGCGCCTGACCACGCTCAAGGTCAGCGAGCCGCCGCAGCGATCAGCCGGCGTCAAGGTGGCCGATGTCGCCGCGCTGGTCGACAAGCTGCGCAATGAAGCGAAAGTGATCTGAGCCGCACCGCGGCCTTCCCAAACACCCGAATGATCGTCGCGGGCCACGCACCGGCCCGCCTCAGAAGGAATCCTCATGGCAAATCTCGTTCTGGCCGAGCACGACAACCAGTCTCTGCATCCGGCCACCCTCAATACCGTCGCCGCCGCTGCCGCCATCGGCGGTGATATCGCGATCCTCGTCTGTGGTTCGAATGCCGCTGCGGTCGCCGAGCAGGCGGCCAAGGTTGCCGGTGTCGGCAAGGTATTGCATGCCGATGGCGAGCAGTTCGCTCATGGTCTGGCCGAAAATGTCGCGGCCCAGATGGTGGCACTCGCTGCCGATTACACGCACCTGCTGGCGCCGGCCACCGCCTATGGCAAGAATGTCATGCCGCGCGTGGCGGCAACGCTCGATGTCGCGCAGATCTCCGAGATCATCCGCGTGGAAAGCGCCGATGTCTTCGATCGGCCGATCTACGCCGGCAATGCGATCGCCACCGTGCAGTCTGCCGACGCCACCAAGGTGATCACCGTGCGCACCACCGGGTTCGACGCGGTCGCGGCCGAGGGCGGCAGTGCCGCCGTCGAATCCATCGGTGCACAGGCCGACAGCGGCATGTCGCAGTTCGTCGGCGCCGAAGTCGCCAAGAGCGATCGTCCGGAGCTTACCTCCGCCAAGATCGTGGTCTCCGGTGGCCGCGGGGTTGGTTCCGAGGAGAACTTCGGCAAGGTGATCGTGCCCCTCGCAGACAAACTCGGTGCGGCGGTCGGCGCATCCCGCGCGGCGGTCGATGCCGGCTATGCGCCCAATGACTGGCAGGTCGGTCAGACCGGCAAGATCGTGGCGCCGGAGCTCTACGTGGCTGTGGGTATTTCCGGCGCCATCCAGCATCTGGCCGGCATGAAGGACAGCAAGGTCATCGTGGCGATCAACAAGGATGAGGAGGCGCCGATCTTCGGCGTTGCCGATTACGGTCTGGTGGCCGATCTGTTCGCGGCCGCGCCGGAACTGACGGACGCGCTCTGATCCACCCGCCCGCGGGCCGACCCCGTGCACCGATGTTCATGGCGCGGTCCGTGGCAATGATCGGCACGGTGGGCTCGTGGTCGTTCCGGTCAGGCCCGGTTTGCCGGGCTGTCCGGGCGCTCGCCGCGGGCCTCGTCGTGTCTGATCCCCTTGTGTCAACACTACTGCAGTGATTCATCGCGCACCACGGAGGGCGTCATGGACTATCGGGCTCCGCTGAAAGACATTCAATTCACGCTAGAGCATGTCGCCGGCCTCAGCGCCGTCGCCGATCTGCCCGGCTTCGAGGAAGCGACGCCGGAGACCGCCAGCGCGATTCTCGAGGAATGCGCGCGCTTCTGTGAATCGGTGGTGGCGCCGCTGAACCGCGTCGGCGACACGCAGCCGGCGCGCGCCGCCGACGGCATGGTCACGACCTCGCCCGGCTGGCAGGACGCGTATGCGCAGTTCGCGGCCGGTGGCTGGCAGGGTGTGATACATCCCGCGGAGTTCGGTGGCGCCGGGCTGCCCAAGACCCTGGGCACGCCTTGCTCGGAGATGGTCAACACCGCCTGCCTGTCGTTCGCGCTCGCGCCGCTGCTCTCCGATGGCGCAATCGAGGCGCTGCTCACCGCCGGCTCGCCCGAACAGCAAGCTCTGTATGTGCCCAGGCTGCTCTCGGGCGAATGGACGGGCACCATGAATCTGACCGAATCGCAGGCCGGTTCGGATCTTTCCCAGGTGCGTACCCGCGCGGTGCCGCAACCCGATGGCAGCTACCGGATCTTCGGGCAGAAGATCTTCATCTCCTACGGTGAACATGACCTGGCCGGCAACATCGTGCATCTGGTGCTGGCACGAACACCCGATGCGCCCGAGGGCGTGAAGGGCATTTCGCTGTTCATCGTGCCCAAGTACCTGGTCGACGAACAGGGCGAGACCGGCGCCCGCAATGATGTCTACTGCGTCTCGATCGAGCACAAGCTGGGTATCCATGGCAGCCCCACCTGTGTGCTGCAGTATGGCGACGACAAGGGCGAGGTCGGGCCCGGCGCGATCGGCCACCTGGTGGGTGAGGAGAATCGCGGCCTGCAGTACATGTTCGTGATGATGAATGCCGCGCGCTACGCGGTCGGGGTGCAAGGGCTGGCGGTTGCCGAGCGGGCCTACCAGCATGCACTCGCCTTTGCCCGAGATCGTGTGCAGAGCCGTGATATCGCCGGCTCCGCTGCCGCGGTCACGATCATTCATCATCCGGATGTCCGCCGCCTGCTCATGAGCATGCGTTCGCAGGTCGAAGCCGCGCGTTCGCTCGCCTACTATGCGGCGGCGCAATGCGATTACGCCCATCGTGCGCCCGAGCCCGCACAGCGCGAGGCTGCCAGGGCGCAGTACGAATTTCTGGTGCCCCTGGTCAAGGGCTGGATCACCGAGATGACCAATGACGTAGCCTCGGCCGGTGTCCAGGTGCACGGCGGCATGGGCTATGTCGAGGAAACCGGTGCCGCGCAGTACTACCGCGATGCGCGGATTCTCGCGATCTACGAAGGCACCACGGCGATCCAGGCCAACGACCTGGTGGGGCGCAAGACCGGCCGCGACGGTGGCCGCGTGGCGCAGCAGATGATCGCCGGCGTCCGTGAGACCGCATCCACGCTGGAAACCTCGGGCAATGCGGATCTGTGCGCGATCGCCAGGCGCCTGTCCTCGGGCGCTGATGCGATGCAGGCGGTGGTCGAATACGTGCTTGCCCAGTCGGCCAGCGATCCGCGCGGCGTGCATGCCGGCAGTGTGCCGTACCTGAAGCTCGCCGGCATGGTGCTGGCCGGCTGGCAGCTCGCGCGCGCGGCCCAGGCTGCCGCCGAACGCATCGGTGCGGCCGGTGCCGATCAGGCCTTCCTGCGCGGCAAGATCGCCAGCGCGCGCTTTTTCGCCGAACACTTCGTCGTGCAGGCAGCAGGCATGCGCGATGCGATCATCGAAGGCTCGGCCAGCGTTCTGGCGCTCGACGAAGCGGAGTTCTGAGCGCCGTCGCGCCGCTCAGAACAGTTCGAGGGTGACGCGGATCGCACCGTGATCGGATTGCAGCGGATCGGCATCATTGAGGTGGTCGTTGAAGTAGTCGACCGCAACCACCTCGCCGATCGCATGCTTGCCGCCCCGCAGAAACTCCTCGGACAGCAGCACATGATCGATGCTGTCCGGCTCGCCGGCGTGGATCTTGGTGTAGCCCACCGGATGCAGCGCGGCCGAGCCGGGCCGCTGCAGGCTCACCGCATGCCAGAGTTGATGGTCACGTCGGCTGCGTCGACGGGCGAGATGCCGGCCCGTGATCATCTCTGTGGTCATCGCGTCGGCATGGTCGTTGAAGTCGCCCATCACGATGACCGGAGTGTTCGAATGCAGCAGATCCTCGAGCAGCAACTGGCGCAGCGCGCTCGCTTCGGCGGCGCGAATCATCAGCGCGCGCAAATGGGCGCGTGACTCGATCGCGGGATCGTCGAGATCCTCACCGACCCCGTCCGGGCGCTGCAGCCGCTTCGGGCGCCGCGATTTCAGATGCACGACATAGAGCCGGGCGCGATGCGCATCGTTGTCCGAGAGCGCGATCGTTGCGCGCAGCACAGGGCGCGAGAATTCGTCGATCGGATAATCCGCCAGGCCCAGCTCCGGCGCGCCTGGCAACAGGATCGGCGCGGGCGAGGGCATATGCCGGATCGATTCGGCGTCGCTCACCGGCAGGCGCGAGATCAGGCCCACCCGCGGCAGATGGTTCTGCGGGTCGTCGGCATGCGGCGCGGCCACGAATGCCGCGTCCCGTAGCGCATGGCTGCGCGCCACGGTTTCGCGCAGCGCGGCTTCGGAGAACACTTCCTGCACTGCGACCAGGTCGCTGGACAGCCGGTCGAACATCTGCGCGGTCCAGTCGAGTTTGCGTCGAAAGGCCGCCTTGGAGTAGCCGTCACCGTCGTACAGCGGGCGGTCGGGCAGGTCGAAATTGAGCAGATTGAAGCTGGCGATGCGACGGCGCATCAGAAATTGACGACCACTTCCCGGCGGCATTCCGGGATGCTGCCCCAGCGGCCTTCGCAATAGTCTGCCTTGACCTGGTCTTCGCAGTTGTGTCTGCCGAAGAAGCCTGCGCTGGCGCACTTGATGCTGACCAGTTCGGCCAGCGATAGTTTGTCGGCCGGCGCGGGCGCCGGCTGGCCGGGCATGGGTACGCCGGACGCGCCCTGCGTGTCTTGCCGGGCCGGCTGGCCGGGCAGGGTGGCGAGATCGATGGTCGTGGCTGGCGCGGATTCAGTGCCAGTCTGAGGGCCTGAGACGCTCGGCTGGCCAGTGGCATCGATCTCCACGGTGGCCACCTCGCCCCGCTCCAGCGACGATGGCGCCGGTTTGGCCAGTGGCCCCCAGCCTGGCAGCGGCAGGTTGGGCATCGGCGGTGGGGGCCGGAAGCCGCCCAGGCCGATCGCGCCATTGGCCACCGGCATCTCCTGGTTGGCGAACGCGGGGTCGCGGCCGCCCGCTTGCGGGTTTGCCCCCGGCGAGTTGACCGATAGTGGCATGACGCTAGCGGGCACTTCCGGCACGATCGCGATTTCCGGCGGCAGGCCGTCGTTCGGCAGCCAGCTTTCCTTCTGGCGCTGGTCGTAGATCTCGACCGCCTGTGGCCGCACCCAGCCCTGGTCGCGCATCAGCTGGGTGGATTCCGGCGGCACGGCGGTGATCGGCTGGCCGGGGCCGGGTTCAGCGGCTGGGGAACGGACCTCGGGGCCGGCCGGGACCGGTTCGGCGCGCGCCGTGGCGTCCGGCATGCGGGCATGAATGATCGCGATCGACCACATGCCTGCGACCATGATCACGATGACCGCCAGAAGATAGGCGGAACCGCGTTTCCAATCGAGGGGCGCGGCCTCTTCGGCGCGCGTCGGGCGGGCTTTTCGACGGGGGGAGGGCACGATCAGCGCTGTGGGATGAGGCGTTCCAGGAGGGGTTCGGCCAGGCCGGCCGGAGAACAGACAGGACTTTATCAGTCTCTGCTTCGCGTGGCCCGACGACTGTCTCGGTTGAGCCGTGCGCGGCTGACCATGGTTGGGATATACTGGACAAAAGCACAGTATTCAGACCTCGCCATGTCGCCATCACACGGTCATCCGACGCATGATGTCCTGGAACACAACGATCGAGCCGAGAATCGGTTGGCATCGCCCTTTGCCGTCAAAGGCCGGGGGGCGCTTGGCAACCTCCAGGGCCGCTTCGAGCACTGGGCACGCGAACCCGAGCAGGCGGTCGTCACCGCCGAAACCGAAGAGGCGCCGCCGGCCCCCCTGCCAACCCGGGTGATTCCGATCATCACGCGGCGCGCGATCACGCGCAATGACTCACCCGACATCGCCTTCGATCAGTCCCTCAATCCCTACCAGGGCTGCGAGCACGGTTGCATCTATTGCTACGCGCGCCCGACTTATGCCTATCTGGGCCTGTCGCCGGGGCTCGATTTCGAGACCCGGATCGGCGCCCGCCTGGATATGCCCGAGCTGCTCGCGCGCGAGCTTGATCGGCCCGGCTATCGGTGCACGCCGATCAATCTCGGCTCCGCCACGGATCCCTATCAGCCCGCCGAGCGCGAACTCGGCATCACCCGTCGTCTGCTCGAAGTGCTGATCGCCCGGCGCCACCCGTTCACGATCGTCACCAAGGGCGCCCTGATCGAACGAGACCTCGATCTGCTGGTCCGGGCATCAGAGCTTGGCATCGTGCAATGTTTCGTGTCGCTCAGCACGCTGGATCCCGCCTTCGCGCGCATCTGGGATCCACGAGCCAGTGCCCCCTGGCGACGGCTGCGAAGCATCGGTGCGCTCGCCAGCGCGGGGGTGCCGGTGGGCGTCCTGATGGCGCCGATCGCCCCGTTTCTCAATGATCATGACATCGAGGCGGTTCTCGAAGCCGCGGCCGGGCTCGGCGCCGGGTCCGCTCATTACACGATCCTGCGCCTTCCCAATGAGGTTCGGCCATTGTTCGAGCAATGGCTCGAGCATCATTTCCCCGAGCGAGCGGCCCGCGTACTGGCCCGCATCCGTGATCTGCGCGGCGGTGAGCGGCTCAATGACAGCCGCTTTTTCGCGCGCATGCACGGCCAGGGCCCATGGGGCCAGCTGATATCGTCTCGCTTTCGCATCGCCGCCAGGCGCTATGGGCTCTCCAGGCAGCGCCGCGACCTCGATGTTTCCCGTTTCGAACCCATGCCGGCGCAGCGCCGCCTGCTGTGACGCGGGCCAGATGGCCGGCTGGCGCAAATCGAGGCTTTACGCGCCCGCCCAGTCGGCTATAATTATCGGTTAACCCAATTCGCATACCGCTTGATATGCACGGTAACGGGCATCGGGGCGCGCCACGGTAATTTGGTGCGTCGTCGGGCTTTGCCGGGCAGAGCGGGCAACCGGCCGAAGCCGCTCCGGGCCCACTGGGCATCGGTTTGTGTTTCGGCTAGCTCTCGAGGATTGCATGGTCGTTATTCGACTTTCCCGCGGCGGCTCCAAAAAGCGGCCGTTCTACAACATCGTTGCCACCGATCGCCGCAACCGTCGCGACGGCCGTTTCATCGAGCGTCTCGGCTACTACAACCCGGTCGCTGCCGGCCAGGAGCAGGAAGTCGTGATCTCCACCGAGCGGCTCGCGTTCTGGACCGGTAACGGCGCCCAGGTATCGGAGTCGGTTGACCGGCTGGTGCGTCAGCTGGGCCGCGGTGGTCCGCGTCCCGTGAAGGCCAAGCCGTCGAAGAAGGCCGCTGCGCGCGCTGCAGCCGAGGCTGCAGCAGCAGCCGCCGCCGCCGAGAAGGCCGAGGGTTAAGCGGCCTGATGTCGGGTTGGCCCGCTGACCATTGTCATCGGGCGCTTCATTCAACACGGCGCCGGGCAGATCCATCGAGATGAACGGTGCGACCGCGAATGAAGAGTTCATCGAGCTGGGCCGGGTGTTGGGTGCCTACGGCGTGCGCGGCGTGTTGCGCGTGCGGGTGCCCAGCGGGCGTGACTCCATTCTGCCCAGCCTGACCAGGGTAAGCCTGGTCGCGGCGGATCGATCGCCGCAAGTCTTCGACATCGCCAAATGCCGCTGGCATGGCGAGCATCTGCTGCTCACATTAAGCACGCTCACCGACCGCGATCTCGCGGCCGGGTGGCGTGGTGCGGCCGTGTGCGCGAGGCGCGCCGACTTTCCGCCGGCCGCGAAAGACGAGTTCTACTGGATCGATCTGATCGGTTGCGAGGTGGTGAACCGGCAGGGCCTGAACCTGGGGGTCGTCGAGTCGGTGGATGAGCATGGTGCCGCGCCATTCGTGACGGTGCGCGGGCAGGCCGAAGGCGAGGGTGCTGCGAGTCACCTGATTCCGCTGGTGCCCGCATATGTCAGCGAGATCGATCTTGCGGCACGCATCCTGCGCGTTGACTGGCAGCCCGATTGGAGCTGAGCCCGATGCGCTTCGATGTCATCACCCTGTTTCCCGCGATGTTTGCGGTCATCGGCGAGCACGGCGTGGTGGCGCGGGCCGGTAGCCGCGGCCTCTGGAGCCTCAACTGCTGGAATCCGCGCGATTTCACCCAGGATCCGTATCGGCGTGTCGATGATCGCCCTTATGGCGGTGGGCCGGGGATGGTCATGATGGGGCGGCCTCTGGCCGATACCCTGGCCGGCATCGCCGATGCGCGCCTGGCCGGTGGTGATCCGGTTCCTGCCGGGCCGGTGATTTGCCTCAGCCCGCAGGGGCAGCCGGCGGATCATGCACTGGTCGCCCGGCTGGCGGGCGAGGCCGCATTGACCCTGATCGCAGGCCGTTACGAGGGTATCGATCAGCGCTTTCTGGATCGCCATGTCGATCTCGAGGTCGCAATCGGCGATATTGTCGTCTCGGGTGGTGAATTGCCGGCCATGATGTTGATCGATGCGATCGTGCGTCTGCTGCCGGGTGTGCTCAACGACCCTGATTCGGCGGTTCAGGATTCCTTCGCCACGGGCATCCTCGACTGCCCGCCTTACACCCGCCCGGAGCTGCTCGACGGCGATCCGGTCCCGGACGTGCTGCGCGGTGGCAATCATGCGCAGATCTCAGCCTGGCGCCGCCGGCAGGCACTGATCATCACCTGGCGGCGGCGCCCCGATCTGATCGAGCGGGCGCGTCGCGAAGGGCGCCTGGGGCCGGCCGATGAGGCCATCCTGGCCGCGCTGGCAGACTGATCCGCTGCCCGCCTGCGGCGGCGGCCCGGGCGCGCCGCCTGTCGTGGCCGGGAGGCGGCAGTCAGCTTGTCGCGATCGCTGCCAAACCGCTATAATCGCCGGCTTGCATCCTCTGCCGATGGTGGTTGCGGCCGGCTCGCCGGCCTGAAGCCCCCCCCACAAAGGCGGCTTACACGCATCCCGTTTCGGATGCGGCTCGGTGGCCACCTACAGATTTGCGAATTCGGCCCGGTGCAGCGCTTTGGCGCTTGCATCGCGGTCAGCCGTTTGGGCATCGCCAGCCCCTGCGGTGATGTGCGGGCGGGTGCCCGCTGTCGTTGAATTCGGTCGGTAAGATGCCCTATGGAGCCATTTTCAATGAACCTCATCGAACAACTCGAGCAAGAAGAGATCCAGCGCCTGGGCAAGGAGATCCCGGAATTCGGGCCTGGCGACACCGTGGTGGTCAGCGTCAACGTCGTCGAGGGTAATCGTCGCCGTGTGCAGGCCTATGAAGGTGTGGTCATCGGTCGCCGCAATCGCGGTCTGAATTCGGCGTTCACGGTGCGCAAGATCTCGTCGGGTGAGGGCGTCGAACGTACCTTCCAGCTGTACTCGCCGCTGATCGCCTCGATCGAGGTCAAGCGTCGCGGTGATGTGCGGCGCGCCAAGCTCTACTACCTGCGTCAGCGTTCGGGCAAGGCGGCTCGCATCAAGGAAAAGCTGCCCAACCGCAAGGCCGACGCCAAGGCCTGACCCTGGTCCGCGAAGTTCGCGGAGCGGCCAGCTTTCGTGGCTTCAATGCCCGTGACCTGGCGCGCGAACCCGCCCACGACGGTCTGCCGCCGGTCTCGGCCGAGCGGCTGACTGCGGCCGGTCTGCGTGAACGCTTCGCGTCTCCTGCAACGCCCTGGCTACCGGAGATCGTCAGCGACCGCGACCCCGCCAGCACCGATGCCGCACGCCATGCGGCGGTGCTGTTGCCGCTGGTCGAGATCGACGGCGCCGGCCATCTGCTGCTGACCACCCGCCCGACGCATCTTCGCTCCCACTCAGGCCAGATTGCGCTGCCGGGTGGGCGCGTCGAATCTCATGATGCGCATCGGGTGGCCACGGCGCTGCGCGAGTCCCAGGAAGAGATCGGGCTCGTGCCCCAGGCGGTCGAAGTGCTGGGGGAAATGCCCGAGTATCAAACCGCCTCGGGCTTCGCCGTCACGCCGGTGATCGGCTGGCTGCATGAACTGCCCGAACTCAGCCCCGATCCGTCCGAGGTCGACGAGATCTTCTTCGTGCCGCTCGGATTCCTGATGGATCCGGGCAATCACCAGCGCCTGCGCATGCCGGCATCGGTCGGCGAGCGGGCGGTCTATGCCATGCCCTGGCGGGCGCCGGGATCGCAGGTCGAATATTTCATCTGGGGCGTGACCGCCGCGATCCTGCGCAACTTCTACCACTTTTTGCGCAGCCCCTGACGCCGTGCCGCCGCTGGCCTGATACGCTCGGGATACGTTGGCGGCGCGACACCGGCCCGTGGCCGGCGGGCATCGGTGTCAGGCCGCGGATTGGCGCATGTCCAGGTACAGGCGCAGGCGTAGCGGATCGATCAGCCCGGCCTGGGCCGCGGCCTGGATCGCGCATCCCGGCTCGCGCAGATGGTGGCAGTTGTGGAAGCGGCACTGGCCCAGATAGGGCGCGATATCGACGAAGCCGTGATCGCGCTCGCTGCCCGACAGGTGCGCCAGCCCGAACTGCTGAAAACCCGGGGTGTCGATCAGCGTGCTGCGATCGTCGAGCTCGAACAGGCAGCTCGCGGTGGTGGTGTGGCGTCCTGCGCCCAGCGCCGCCGAGATCTCACCGACCCGCTGTGCCGCCGCGGGAATCAACAGATTCAGCAGGCTCGATTTGCCCATGCCGGATTCGCCCATCAGCACAGTTCGGCGGCCGTGCAGGGCCTGCGCGAGCCGCTCACGCGTGGCCTGCGGTTCGGCGATGACGCTCGTGCTCAGAACCGACTCGCCGAGTGCGCGCAGCACGTCAAGACGGGGCCGGATCGCATCGAATCCGGGGTGGTCGGCCTTGTTGGCCACGATCAGCGTCTGTACCCCTGCATGATGAACGGCGATCATCACGCGCAAGAGGATGTCCTCGGCAAAGCGCGGCGAAGGGCCGATCAGGATTACCGCCTGATCGACATTGGCCGCCAGCATCTTGCGGCGGTGCTCGACGCTGCGTTCGATCAGCGAATCGCGTGGCGCGATGGATTCGATCACCCGTTGATCCGCGGCTGCATCATGGGTCAGCACGCGGTCACCGACAGCGACCTCCATCGCGCGGCCCCGAATCAGCGCCTGCCAGCGCGAACCGTCGGGCCGACGCACCAGCGCACGGCGACCGAAGGCGGCGACCACCACACCCGGCTCGGCGGTGCTCACGAGCGCTTCAAGCCGCTGCGGCCAGCAAACGACCGACACGGATCGCGGCGGGCGGGTGCGAGTCGTAGAAGGCCGAATGGAGTGGATCCGGGGTCAGTGTTGCGGCGTTGTCCTGGTAGAGCCTGACCAGCGCGCTCACGAGGTGCCGGGCATCGGTCTGAGCGGCCGCGAATGCATCGGCCTCGAACTCGTCCTTGCGCGACAGGAACGATGCCAGGGGGCGCAGCGGAAACAGGAACACCGGCACCGCGAGCATGAACAGCAGCAAGGCCGGTGCTTCATGCCCGATCGGGCCGGGCTGCATGCCCAGGCCTTCATAGAACCAGAGCTGCGTACTGAGCCAGCCCAGCAGGGCCAGCCCCAGAAAGCTGCCCACGAAGCTGTACAGCATGCGCTTGAGCACATGGCGATGGCGGAAGTGGCCAAGCTCATGGGCCAGGACCGCCTCGATCTGATCGGCGTCAAGACGCGAGATCAGCGTGTCGAAGAAGACGATCCGCTTGGCGCGTCCGAAACCGGTGAAGTAGGCATTGCCGTGATTCGAGCGCTTGCTGCCGTCCATCACGAACAGACCCTGCGAGCGGAAACCGCAGCGGCGCAGCAGGCCCTCGACCCGTTCGCGCAGTGGGCCATCGGGCAGGGGTTCGAAGCGATTGAAGCGCGGCGCGATCAGGGTCGGGTATATCAGCAGCAGCAAGGCATTGAAGGCCACCCAGACCATCCAGACATAGAGCCACCAGAAATCGCCCGAGGCGCGCATCAACCACAACACCAGCATGGCCAGCGGCAGGCCGATGATCACGGCGATCAGCGTGCCACGCAGCATATCGGTAATGAACAGCGAGACGCTCATCCGGGAAAAGCCGAAGCGCTTTTCGAGGCCGAACTGACGGTAGGCATCGAAAGGCAACTCGAGCGCCGACTGGACGAGCGCGACCATGACCAGAAAAAGCAGCTGCGCGCCCAGCGGCGACCCGGGCAGGGCACTCGATGCCAGCTCGTAGAGCCATTGCAGCGCGCCAAGCAGGGTCAGTGTGATCAGCAGGACCGAGTGCGCGAACAACTCGAGCGTTCCGAATCTGACCCTGGCCACGGTGTAATCGGCCGCGCGCTGATGGGCGGCGAGATCGATCCGATCGGCAAATGCCTCGGGCACACGGTCACGGTGTCGTCCGACATGCACCACCTGGCGGCGGGCGAGCCAGAGTCGCATCGCGACACTCAGGCCGAGCGCGGCCACGAAAGACAGTGAAAAGACGAATGAACTCAAGCGCTCACGGGCCTGTGAGAAAATTTCGGCATGGAAAAAATTATGTCACATGCGACCAGATCGGATCCCTTGAATCTGCTCTGGGTGGACATGGAAATGACCGGCCTCGATCCGGACAACGACCGCATCATCGAAATCGCGATCATCGTCACCGATCCCCAGTTGAACATCCTCGCCGAGAGCGAGGCGCTGGCGATCCATCAGTCCGATGCCTGCCTGAGCGCCATGGACAACTGGAACACGGCCACTCACGGCAAATCGGGGCTGACCGCGCGCGTGCGTGCCTCCACACTGGACGAAGACGCCGCCACGGCGGCGATGATCGAGTTCGTTTCGCCCTGGGTGCCGAAGGGGCTTTCACCGATGTGCGGCAACACGATTCATCAGGATCGCCGCTTCATGGCGCGTCATATGCCGCGGCTGGAGGCATATTTCCACTATCGGAACATCGATGTCAGCACGCTCAAGGAGTTGGGGCGTCGCTGGTGCCCCGAAGTGATCAAGGCGTTTCGCAAGCGCAGCGCGCACACTGCACTGGCCGATATCCGCGAGTCGATCGAAGAACTGCGCCACTATCGTGAAAAGATGATGGCCGAAGTGGCCGCGGCACCGCTGTCCGATGTGCCGGGGGGCGCCGCTGGCGGCTAGCCGACGGCTGCGGGTCTCACGGCCGCGTTAGCGGCGCCGGCGCCGGCGCGCTGCGCGCATGGTAAAGGCGGAAGCGCTCATCGGCGTTGGGTCGGCGGCGACCTTGCCAGACCAGCGTCCAGCCGGGCTCCTGGGGGGGCGGGTCTTCATAGGAGCGTGCACCATGATCCTGGATCAGCAGATGCGGGCAGTGCTCGTCATCGCGGCCACCTTCGCCGCCGGCGAATCTCAGTCGTCCAAAGTAGCCCAGGCTCGCTCGTTCGGCCAGGCCTAGCGAGCGTGTACGAACGCAGCCGTTCTGGGCGCCGATCTGCATCGCCAACGCATGTGCGATGCCACGGTAGGTGTTGCGCTCATTGAACACGGGCAGCCAGATGGTCATCAGCAGGAACCAGGCCAGGCATAGGCCGCCGGATGACAACACGACGGCTCGCCAGATCATTGGTGGCCGGCGCGAAACGCGCCACTGTACGAGCAGCACCCAGGCCGCACTGGCCAGCAGCGCAAGCCCGAGATCCAGCGCGCTCCACTCGGCCAGATAGCCCGGGGTCAACTGGCTGACACTGTAGGCCATCGGGGGTGGCCAGCCGGTCAGAAAGGCCAGCCAGTAGGCCCAGATTGCAAAGCCGAACAGGCTGAACAGGCTGACCGCGAACCAGTCGATCAGGTTCACCACCGCTCGTTTGAGGGTCGGCAGGCCGACCGCCGCCAGCAATGCGATCGGCATTGTGGCCGGCAACAGCCAGATTTCGCCAGGCTCGCTGGCGAGCAATCCGAGCAACAGCAGCGGCGCCGCGCAGGTCAGCGAAACCGCCAGCGCGGGCAGATTGAAGCTGCCTCGCCAGCGCCACAGCGCCCAGAACGCCAGCGGCCAGGCAGGCCAGTAGAACCACGGGAATGTGCGCAAGAAATATCGCAGGCCTTCGCCATTGGGCAGCCCGACACTGTGCATATTCCATTGCATCCAGTCGCTCAGATGCAGCAGCGCGGGTTCCTCACCGACAAGGCCGACGAGCACCGGCCAGGCCAGACAGGCGAGCAGCGCGGTTGGGAGCGCACTGCGGCGCAGCGGCGCGGCCACCAGATCATATGGCTGGCTTACCCGGGGTAACACGAGGATCGGAACCAGCATCGCCAACGCGATCGCCATACCCTGGGTGGCCAGACCAGCGCCGACCGCGAGCCCGGCGATCAGACCACCGCGTTGCGGACGCTCCAGCGCCAGGGCCAGCCCATAGAGCAGCATCGCCACCCAGCAGACCATCGCCGCATGCCCGGCGGTTTCGTGCAGGCGCGCCACCAGACCGAATGTCGCCAACACGATCAGCAGGGCGGAGTCGGCGATCGCGCGCGCGAAATCCTGCGGTTCGGCGCCCGCCCCGAAGGGGTCGCTTGGCGCGATGCCCGGGCGGCGGGCGAGCCGATAACAGGCATGCCAGATGAAGGCCAAGGTCGCAAACAGGCCCAGCATGGCAGTCAGGCGCACGGCAAGATGCGGGCCAGGCACTAGCGAAGGATGCACCGATTGCAGCCAGGGGGTCAGCCAGGCCGCGAATCGTGCGCCGGCAGCGGCCAGCGCATACGGAAGCGGGCCTTCGTCGATCGTCGGTGCGCCATAGATGTTGGGTGCCAGCCAGTCTTGCAGGCTGCCACCGAACATCGTCGCGGCGATGCCGAAGCCGGCGGCGTCATCGGCTCGCCAGGGATCGCGGCCGAGAAAGCCGGGAACCACATACAGCAGACACAGGAGCAGGAGCCCCCAACGGGGCAGTTTTCCTGCCTGCGGGCCCGTGATGATGAATGTGCGCATCCGCCGTGGTCAGTGGGTTGCCGGGTTTGACCGGCCGGCGTGGCAATCATCGCCCCATCGAGCCGGCGACGGCAGACGCGCGTTCATAGGATGGCGTCGCCGGGCAGGTCGATCCGGTGCGATTCATCCTGGCGATGTGGGGCGAGCGGGAGCGCGTGCGGTTTCACGAATCAATCCGACTGGCGTGTGGCGCCATGATAATGGCGATGGGCGCTGCTCGCAGCGACGACCGAGCGCCCGGCAGTCACCGGTTCGTGGGCGGGCAGAGCGTGCGCGCAACACGGGCTGTGCGGCAGGGCGCATCCGCGCGAAGCGCGCAAGCCTACCGCCGGCTCACCTGTGAGCCGGCAGCAAGATGGCTTGGGGGAGTTGGCCCGGCGAGCGCCATGGCACAGATGCCTGAACCCGTTGATGGCCCGGGTCGGGGCGCTCGCTTCGAGCCGCTTGCCGAATCCTTGAGGGATCAGGCCTTGCGAGCGAACTTCTGGCGGAACTTCTCGACCCGACCGGTTTCGCGCACACGCTGCGACGCCCCGGTGTAGAACGGGTGCGATTCGGAGGTCACCTCGAGCTTGAACAACGGGTATTCCTTGCCGTCGTCCCAGGTGGTGGTCTCGCGGGTGTGCACGGTGGAGCGCGTCATGAAACGCGAGCCCGTGGTCATATCCTGGAAAATCACGGGGCGATAGCCGGGGTGAATGCCTTCTTTCATGCCTGATCGTCCTGCACGCTCGGTGAGCTCTGGGCAAGCCCGGTCACGCCCGGGCTATGAATTCGTGAAAACCGATAATGATAGATCGAAAGCCCCCTCTCGGGCAAACGATCCGGGCCGGCGCCAGGCGCGGCATGCGCCGGTGCGGCCATGCGGCGCGCGGCCTCAGCGCCCGCCGCGGTTCATCATGTCGAAGAATTCCTGGTTGTTCTTGGTCTGGCGCATCTTGTCGAGCATGAACTCCATCGCCTCGAGTTCGTCCATGTCATGGAGCAGCTTGCGCAGGATCCAGATCTTCTGCAGCTTGTCGGCCGGCAGAAGCAGCTCTTCGCGGCGCGTGCCCGAGCGGTTGATGTCGATCGCCGGGTAGACCCGTTTTTCCATCATGCGCCGGTTCAGATGGATCTCCATGTTGCCGGTGCCTTTGAATTCTTCGTAGATGACCTCGTCCATGCGGCTGCCGGTATCGATCAGCGCAGTGGCGATGATGGTCAGCGAGCCGCCTTCCTCGATGTTGCGCGCCGCACCGAAGAAGCGCTTCGGGCGCTGCAGCGCATTGGCATCCACGCCACCGGTGAGCACCTTGCCCGAGGCCGGTACGACGGTGTTATAGGCACGTGCCAGGCGGGTGATCGAATCCAGCAGGATGACGACGTCTTTCTTGTGTTCGACCAGGCGCTTGGCCTTTTCGATCACCATTTCGGCGACCTGCACATGCCGGGTGGCAGGCTCGTCGAAGGTCGACGAAACCACCTCGCCGCGCACCGAGCGCTGCATCTCGGTGACTTCCTCCGGGCGCTCGTCGATCAACAGCACGATCAGATAGACATCGGGCGCATTGGAGCTGATCGCATGCGCAATGTGTTGCAGCATGACCGTCTTGCCCGACTTCGGTGGCGCCACGATCAGGCCACGCTGGCCTTTGCCGATCGGTGCCACCATGTCGATGATCCGGCCGGTGATGTTCTCCTCGGCCTTGATGTCGCGCTCGAGCGGGACCATCTCGTCCGGGTGTAGCGGGGTCAGGTTCTCGAACAGGATCTTGCGCTTGCTCTTGTCGGGAGGCGCGCCGTTGATGTTGTCGACCTTGACCAGGGCGAAGTAGCGTTCGCCGTCTTTGGGTGTGCGGACCTCACCCTCGATGGTGTCGCCGGTATGCAGATTGAAGCGCCGGATCTGCGAGGGCGAGATATAGATGTCATCCGGGCTGGCCAGATACGAGGTTTCCGGCGAGCGCAGGAAGCCGAAACCGTCGGGCAGCACTTCGAGCACGCCGTCGCCGAAGATGGAATCGCCACTCTTGGCCTTGCGCTTCAAGATTGCGAACATCAACTCCTGCTTGCGCATGCGGTTGGCGTTCTCGATTTCCAGCTCGGCGGCGAGATCGATCAGTTCAGAGACGTGGTGCGCCTTCAGTTCGGAAAGATGCATGGGGATCGGGTTTCCTGCCGACGGACGCCGGCGGTGACGAGGGTCGATGACAACGGCATTCGGGCCAACGGCAACGGGCCGCTAAACGGGTGGCCGCGAACCATGGGGAAGCCAGGCGTGTCTTGGGGTTCTGGGAGGAAGCCAGGAGGGAAGTGCGTTCAGGGTGGCGGCAGCAGAAGACGGGGATCACCCGTTGAAGACTGCCGTCCCGGTTGCTTGGTCACGCACGGGTGCCCCGACCGGATCCGGATAGGCCCGTGGGTCGATGAAAGCCGACCTTCAGCGGTGCCCGAACCGCGCGGCACTATATCGCGGTTCGAAAAGCCTGTCCAGCCGAAGTCGCGCCGGCAGGACATCCGCACCGACCACCGGTCATCATGCCGGGGGGGCGGTGCTCGAAAGATTCAGAGGTGGCTGTCCAGGAACAGGGTGAGCTGCGACTTGGACAGCGCGCCGACCCGTTGCTCGACTTCCTGGCCGTTCTTGAACAGTTTCAGCGTCGGGATGCCGCGGATGCCGTGCTTGGCGGCGGTTTCGCGATTGTCGTCCACATTGAGCTTGACGATCTCGACCCGGCCTTCGTAGTCGGTGGCGACCTCCTCGAGGATGGGCGCCACCATTTTGCACGGGCCGCACCATTCGGCCCAGTAATCGACCAGCACCAGCTTGTCAGACTTGAGGACGTCTTGGTCGAAGGAGGCGTCGGATACGGATTTCAAGGCCATGGCACGATCTCGAAGAGGGATGAATACCCACCAAGTATTGCATAGACGACCCTGGTTTCCGCAGGCAACCCTGCCTGTTCCGGTTGCAATCGCGGCGGCCGCGAACCGTGGTGCATGCCAGGGCCGGGTCCGTCGCCCGGTCGCGGCCTGATAGAATCGTCGCGGGCGGGCCCCTCCGCATTGTTACGTGGCGAACCTGGTCAGGTCCGGAAGGAAGCAGCCACAGTCATGGCTGACAAGTGCCGGAGTCCCGGCTCGCCCACTGCCTCGTCCGCGCCCGGACCCGATCTCCCAACCGCTACGATCCAAACATCGGTCGCCGCGCATTGCGCGAATCCAGCCTGCACATGGAGCGCGCGAGTGAGCGTTCGGTGGTTTCCGGATCTGAACCCAAGGACTCAGCAGGCAGTCAGCCCGTGCCCGACATCGACGACAGCCCCCGCATTGCGAAGCGCGCCAGGCCGGCGCGCCGGCTCGTCGTGAGTGTCCGGCGGCTGGCGCCGGTCGCCGCGACAAGCCCGGCCCCTGGCGCTGTCAAGGGTGTCATGCCGGCATGAGTCATCAGGTTCTGGCGCGCAAATGGCGGCCGCGGGATTTCAGCACATTGGTCGGGCAGCCGCATGTGGTGCGCGCGCTAAGCCACGCGCTGACCACCGGCCGGCTTCATCACGCCTATTTGTTCACCGGTACGCGGGGGGTTGGCAAAACCACGCTGGCCAGGATTCTGGCCAAGGCAGTCAACTGCGAAACCGGGGTCAGCGCCCAGCCCTGCGGCCGGTGCAGCGCCTGCCTTGGGATCGACGCGGGCCGCTTTGCCGATGTGATCGAGCTCGATGCCGCTTCCAATCGCGGCGTTGACGAAATGGCGCAGCTGCTCGAGAACGCGGTCTATGCGCCTGTGATGGGTCGCTATAAGGTCTATGTGATCGATGAAGTGCACATGCTCACGCATCATGCCTTCAACGCGATGCTCAAGACCCTCGAGGAGCCGCCCGCGCATCTGCTGTTCGTGTTGGCCACCACCGATCCCCAGAAGGTGCCGGTCACGGTCTTGTCGCGGTGCATGCAGTTCAATCTTCGCAATGTCGCTGCGCCCGAGATCGCCGCCCATCTGACCAATGTGCTGGCGGCCGAGGGGGTCGCCGCCGAGGCGGGGGCACTGGAGTTGCTCGGCCGCCAGGCCCGGGGCAGTGTGCGCGACGCGCTTTCGCTGACCGATCAGGCGATCGCCTATGGCGCGGGTTCGCTGACCGCCGAGGCCGTGCGTGACATGCTCGGCCTGTTGGACGGGCGCCATGTCGAGCGCATTCTCGATGCTCTGGCAGCCGAAGCACCGGGAGAGTTGGTGGCGCTGGCGGACGAGATCGCGGCCGAGAATCTGTCCGCCGACGGCCTGCTGGCCGAACTGGCCGAGCGGCTCTCGCTGCTCGCGGTCAGCGATGCCCTCGGTCAGGAGGGTGCGCTGGCCGACCCGCAGTTGGCGGCAGTCGAACGCTGGCGTGGCCGCTTCGATGCGCTCGATCTGCAGGTCTACTATCAGATCGCCATTCACGCCCGGCGCGACATCGCGCTGGCGCCCGATGCACGCGCCGGTCTGGTCATGGCCCTGCTGCGTCTGACCGCATTCAAGCCAGAGCCCGAGCCGGATGTCGGGCTGACCGCGGCCGCCAATGGCAGGTCAGCCTCCGCTGAGCCGCCGTCGCGCACGAGCCGCGCGCACATCGAAGGCGGGCAGGAATCCGGTCAGGCCATGCCGCGATCGCCGGTCCGCGCCGCACCCCCACGAGTGGCCGTGGCGCCAGCCGCCACACACGACACCCAGCCGGCCAGGCCGAGGCCGGGCCCCTTGCCGTCCGAGGCTGCCGCGCCACTCGACCAGGCCCAGGCCGACCCCGGATCCGGTGCCGGCGGCGCGAGCGCCGCGTTGCGGGCGATTCGCGCGGCCCGCCAGCGCCAGCAGGGCGCGCGTCCGGGCGGCGGTTCATCCGATCTCGAAGAACCCGAGGGGGTCCGCGCCACCCCGCGCGGGCCGCGTTCGCCGGTCACGAGTGCGGCCGGCCGCGCCGCCGCGGCCGGCCTGGCCGGTGGCGGGCACGATGCGGATCGCGGCGTCGATGCTCCGCCCTGGGACAGGGGTCCGCCGGAGCCGCCCGATGATCCGTCGTTCGAGCCGCCTGCCGAGGACGGCGAGAGCACTGCCGCATTCGATGATGCTCCACAGAGACGCGCTTCTGGCGCGACGACGCGTTCTGCCGCGCACGGTCGTGACGGGCTTGCGCCACCCGCTTCCGGCGCCGGATTCTCTGGCGCGCGCGCGGGCGGCGCTGATCGCGCAGTCGAACCGGGTCCGCCGGCCGCGGCCGGCGGACCTGAGGCAGAATGCACACCAGACTGGCAATCCGCGACCATCCGGGGCGCACCTGCGGGCTTCGACGGCGACTGGCCCGGGCTGGCGGACACATTGTCCTTGAACGGGCGAGACGGCGAGTTCATGCGCCAGAGCCAATTGCTTGCCTGGGACGGTGATCGGATTCAGGTGCGCGTGCCGATCACAGCGCTGGCCGACGACCGTCTGCTGGCCAGAGTCGTCGGTGAACTGCGCGAGCGCCTCGGAGCAGCCAATCTGACCTTGCAGGCCGAGGTCGGCCGGATCACCGGCGAGACCGCGGCCTTGCGAGCCGATCTACGACGCCGGGCGCGCGAGCAGCGGGCCCGTGAAGCCATCGAGGCCGATCCATTCGTGCGATCGGTGCTCGACGACCTGGGAGCATCGATCGTGCCGGAATCGATCCGGCCGATCGATGAGCCATCCATCGCGCAAGGAGATGACAATGCTTAAGGGACAACTGGCCGGGCTGATGAAGCAGGCCCAGCAGATGCAGCAGAACATGGCCAAGATGCAGGAACAGCTGGCCGATGTCGAGGTCGACGGCGAGTCGGGGGCAGGTCTGGTCAAGGTGGTGGTCACCTGCCGCAACGAGTTGCGCCGGATCGCGATCGATCCTTCGCTGTTCGAGGACGACCGCGAGATGCTCGAAGACCTGGTCGTGGCCGCGGTCAATGACGGTCTGCGCAAGGCCGAGAAGATTGCCCAGGAGAAGATGGGCAGCCTGACCTCGGGCATGGGGCTGCCGCCCGGTTTCAAGCTGCCGTTCTGAATCGACGCCCACCGTGGCCGACGACTCCACCGGTCCGGCGCTCGCCGAGCTGATCGCCGCCCTGCGCTGCCTGCCAGGGGTCGGTGCACGTTCGGCCCAGCGCCATGCATTTCACCTGTTACAGCATGACCGCGCAGGCGCGCAGCGCCTGGCGCGCGCGTTGCTGCATGCGCTCGAGCATCTGCGCCACTGCCGACGCTGTAACACCTTTACCGAGCTCGAAGTCTGCGAGACCTGCTGTTCGCCGCGTCGCCGGGCCGATCAGCTCTGCGTGGTGGAGACGCCTGCCGATCAGCTCGCCATCGAGCAGACCCTCAGTTATCAGGGGCTGTATTTCGTGCTCATGGGCCGTCTGTCGCCGATCGAGGGAATCGGACCCGGAGAGATCGGGCTGGATGCCTTGCTGGCGCGTGCCGGCGAGCCCGAAGTGAGGGAGGTCATTCTGGCCACCAATTTCACGCAGGAGGGTGAGGCAACCGCCCATGTGCTCGCGCAGGCACTGCGTGAGAAAGGCCTGCGGGTGTCGCGCCTGGCCAGCGGCGTGCCGCTGGGCAGCGAGCTCGAATACGTGGACGCCAGCACCGTGGCCCAGGCCTTTCGCGATCGCCGCTGAACGCGGGCCGCAACTGCTCGCGGCATGGCTCGACATTGCGCCGGCGCGGCCGGCCCAGGAATAACACACAGGAATCAGAGATGACCGAACCCAACCCCTCGACCGGGCCGCTCGCCGGCCTGCGCGTGCTCGAGCTCGGCCAGTTGATCGCCGGCCCCTTCGCGGCGCGCATGTTCAGCGACTTCGGTGCCGACGTGATCAAGGTCGAGCCACCGGCCCGTGAGGGGGCACAGGGCGGCGACCCGCTGCGCAAGTGGCGCAAGCTCCATCCCGATGATCCATCGGGCACCTCGCTGTGGTGGTTCGTGCAGGCGCGCAACAAGCGATCCGTGACGATCGATCTGCGTAAGCCCGAGGGCGCGGAACTGGTTCGCCGGCTGGCGCGGCAGTCGGACATCGTGATCGAGAACTTTCGCCCGGGTGCCCTCGAGAAGTGGGGCCTGGGTTATGAATCGCTCGCGGCCGACAACCCCGGTCTGATCCTCGTGCGCCTGTCGGGATACGGGCAGACCGGGCCCTACCGCGAGCTGCCCGGTTTCGGCTCGATCGCCGAATCGATGGGGGGGATGCGTTATGTCACCGGTTTTCCCGACCGGCCGCCGGTGCGCATGAACCTGTCGATCGGTGACTCGCTGGCGGCCTTGCATGCGGTCGGCGGCGCCCTGGCCGCCCTGCATCATCGTGAGCGCACCGGGCAGGGACAGGTGGTCGATGTCGCGCTCTATGAATCGGTGTTCAACATCATGGAGAGCACGCTGCCCGAGTTCGATCGCTACGGGGTCGTGCGCGAGCGTACCGGCACCAATCTGACCGGCATCGTGCCGTCGAACACCTATCCGACCGCCGATGGTGGCCATGTGGTGATCGGCGCCAACGGCGATTCCATCTTCAAGCGCCTGATGTCGGCCATGGGGCGTGATGATCTGGGCAATGACCCGGCGCTGGCCAACAATGCCGGCCGGGCGCTGCAGGCCGAGATGATCGACGGAGCGATCGCCGCCTGGACCGCAACGCTGCCCCTGGATGAACTGCTGCGTCGTCTGGCTGAGGCCGGCGTGCCCAGTGGGCGCATCTATAGCGTGGCCGACTGCGTGCAGGATCCGCAATATGCGGCTCGCGAGATGATCGAGCGTCACGAACTGGATGACGGCAGCACGCTGGCAATTCCGGGGGTCGTCCCGAAATTCTCGGCAACCCCGGGGCGCACCCGCTGGCTGGGCCCCGAGCTGGGTGCCCATACAGAGCAGATACTCGGCGAGATCGGTGTCGCCGCCGAAGAGATCGACAGGCTGCGCGATGATGGCGTGATCTGAGCGTGTGGCCCGGGGCGCTGCTGTCCGATGATGGCCCGCCTGCTACAATGCCAGCCTTGAAACGGCACCTGCCTGATCCGTTGTGGCGCTTGCGCACCGACAGCGGGTCACGGTGCTGGCCGTTGGGCGCCCAGAAACTGATCCCGCGCCCGCCCCGAGCGAACCTGAACCCGTTCCCGCGCCTGTGCCTCGCAGCGTGATGGCGCGCGCGCAAGCGAAGCTCGATGAGGTGGGCCCGCTCCCGGAGCTCACTTTGCTTCCCGTACTTCCCGCCGCCTTGCTCGCCCTGGCCGACGGTACCGTGTTTCGCGGCTACTCGATCGGTGCCGCCGCCTCCTCGGTTGGTGAGGTCGTGTTCAACACGGCCATGACCGGTTATCAGGAGATCCTCACCGATCCCAGCTACCGTTCGCAGCTGGTCACGCTCACCTATCCGCACATCGGCAATACCGGGGTGACCCCGGAAGATGTCGAATCCACGCGTATTCACGTGGCCGGATTGATCATCCGTGACCTGCCCAGACGCCTGTCGAACTGGCGCTCGCAGGGCACCCTGGACGACTATCTTCGCAAGGCGCGGGTGCCGGGCATCGCAGGCCTCGATACCCGCGCGCTCACCCGTCGTCTGCGTGACGGTGGTGCCCAGGGCGGCTGCCTGGTGGCCGCCGCGCCGGGCGAGCCCGCACCCGATGCCGACGCGGCGGTCGCGCAGGCCAGGGCATTTGGCGGCCTTGCCGGCCTGGATCTCGCGCAAGTGGTCACGACCGACAAACCCTATCGCTGGCAGGGGGGTACCTGGGCGCTCGAGGGCGGCTATCGCGAGGGTGCGCCAACCCGCTTCAAGGTGGTGGCGCTCGACTTCGGCGTGAAACAGAACATCCTGCGCCTGCTGGCCGATCGCGGTTGCGCAATCGAGGTCCTGCCGGCCAGAAGCTCGGTCGAGGACATCCTCGCGCGCGAGCCTCACGGCCTGTTCCTGTCCAACGGCCCCGGCGATCCCGAGCCTTGCGACTATGCAATCGCCACGGCCGCCGCATTGATAGAGCGCGGCCTGCCGACCTTCGGCATCTGTCTCGGGCATCAGATCATGGCGCTGGCCTCCGGGGCCCGCACGATGAAGATGAAGCTTGGCCACCATGGCGCCAATCACCCGGTGAAGGACCTCGACACCGGTCGGGTTCTGATCACCAGCCAGAATCACGGCTTCGCGGTCGATCCCGATTCCCTGCCGGCCAGTCTGCGCCTGACCCATGTGTCTTTGTTCGACGGCACGGTGCAGGGCCTGGCCCGAACCGACCGGCCGGCATTCTGCTTCCAGGGCCATCCCGAGGCGAGCCCGGGCCCGCACGACATCCGGTATCTGTTCGATCGCTTCGTCGATCTGATGGCCGGGCAGGGCAGCCGCTGAGCGCCGACCGCCCACGACCGAAGAAACTACCAGAGCATCATGCCCAAGCGCACCGACATCCAGAGCATCCTGATCATTGGCGCAGGCCCGATCGTCATCGGCCAGGCTGTGAATTCGACTACTCGGGCGCGCAGCCTGCAAGGCGCTGCGCGACGAGGGAGCTACCGGGTCATCCTGGTCAACAGCAATCCGGCGACCATCATGACCGATCCGGTGATGGCCGACGTCACCTACATCGAGCCCATCACCTGGGAGATTCTCGAGCGCATCATCGCCAAGGAGCGCCCGGATGCGATCCTGCCCACCATGGGCGGGCAGACCGCGCTGAATTGTGCGCTCGATCTGTTCAATCACGGCGTCCTCGAACGCTATGACGTGGAGCTCATCGGCGCCACGCCCGCCGCGATCGAGAAGGCCGAAGACCGGCTCAAGTTTCGCGAGGCGATGACGGCGATCGGCCTGGGTTCGGCCCCATCGGGCATTGCCCACACCCTCGAACAAGCCTGGGAAGTGCAGCGCGGAATCGGCTTTCCGGTGATCATCCGGCCCAGCTTCACACTCGGCGGCACCGGGGGTGGCATTGCCTATAACGCGACCGAGTTCGAGACCATCTGCCGTCGCGGGATCGAGGCCAGCCCGACCAACGAGCTGCTGATCGAGGAATCGCTGATCGGTTGGAAGGAATACGAGATGGAGGTCGTTCGCGACCGGGCCGACAACTGCATCATCGTCTGCTCGATCGAGAATCTCGACCCCATGGGCGTGCACACCGGTGACTCGATCACGGTGGCTCCGGCGCAGACTCTGACGGATAAGGAATACCAGCTGATGCGCAACGCATCGCTGGCCATTCTGCGCGAGATCGGTGTCGAGACCGGCGGCTCGAATGTGCAGTTCGCGATCAATCCCGATGACGGCCGGATGATCGTCATCGAGATGAATCCGCGGGTTTCGCGATCATCGGCGCTGGCCTCCAAGGCCACCGGATTCCCGATCGCGAAGGTGGCAGCCAAGCTGGCCGTCGGTTACACGCTCGATGAACTGGCCAACGACATCACCGGGGGCGCCACGCCGGCATCCTTCGAACCCACCATCGACTATGTGGTCACGAAGATCCCGCGCTTTGCGTTCGAGAAATTCCCGCAGGCGGATTCGCGCCTGACCACGCAGATGAAGTCGGTCGGTGAGGTCATGGCCATCGGCCGCACCCTTCAGGAAAGCCTGCAAAAGGCCATGCGCGGTCTCGAGACCGGGGTCGACGGGCTGAACCAGATGACCACGGATCGTGAAACCCTCGAGCAGGAGCTCGGCGAGCCCGGCCCGCAGCGCATCTGGTATGTGGGTGATGCGTTCGCGCAGGGCTTCTCGCTCGATGAGGTTCATCGGCTGACCAAGATCGACCCCTGGTTTCTCGCGCAGATCGAGGAGATCGTGCAGATCGAGCTTCGCCTCGAGAAGCGCGACCTGGCCTCGATCGATGCCGACGAGATGCGCTTTCTGAAGCGCACCGGTTTCTCGGACCGGCGCATCGCCTACCTCACCGGCAGCGACGAGCACGCGGTGCGCGCGCATCGCCATGAGACGGGGATTCGACCGGTCTACAAGCGTGTGGACACCTGCGCGGCGGAGTTCGCCACGCAAACCGCCTACATGTATTCCACCTACGAGGACGAGGACGAGTCCCAGCCGACCGATGCCCGCAAGATCATGGTGTTGGGCGGTGGACCGAACCGGATCGGGCAGGGCATCGAATTCGACTACTGCTGTGTGCACGCGGCCCTGGCGCTCAAGGAAGACGGCTTCGAGACCATCATGGTCAACTGCAACCCGGAGACCGTCTCCACCGACTATGACACTTCCGATCGGCTCTATTTCGAGCCGGTCACGCTCGAGGACGTGCTCGAGATCGTCGCCGTCGAGAAGCCCGAGGGCGTGATCGTCCAGTTCGGCGGGCAGACGCCGCTCAAGCTCGCGCTCGATCTCGAAGCCGCCGGCGTGCCGATCATCGGTACCTCGCCCGAGAGCATCGACATTGCCGAGGATCGCGAGCGTTTCCAGCAGTTGTTGCACAAACTCGAACTCAAGCAACCGGCGAACCGCACCGCGCGCACCGAAGCCGAGGCGCTCGAGCTGGCCGGCGAGATCGGTTATCCGCTGGTGGTGCGCCCCAGCTATGTGCTGGGCGGGCGGGCGATGGAGATCGTTCATCAGCAAAGCGAGCTCGAGCGCTACATGCGCGAGGCCGTCAAGGTCAGCGAGGACAGCCCGGTGCTGCTCGATCGCTTCCTGAATGATGCGATCGAGGTCGACGTCGATTGTCTTTGCGACGGCGAGGCCGTCCTGATCGGCGGGGTCATGGAACACATCGAGCAGGCGGGCGTGCATTCCGGCGACTCGGCATGCTCGCTGCCCCCCTACAGCCTGTCGCTCGGTCTGATCACCGAACTCAAGCGTCAGACCGCGGTGATGGCCCGGGCGCTCGAAGTGGTCGGGCTGATGAATGTTCAGTTCGCGATCCAGCGCCAGCCCGATGGCGAAGACCTGGTCTATGTGCTCGAGGTCAATCCGCGCGCCTCGCGCACGGTGCCTTATGTCTCCAAGGCCACCGGGCTCGAACTGGCCAAGATGGCGGCCCGCTGCATGGCCGGTCGCACGCTGGCCCAGCAGGGCGATCCGCGCGAAGTCACCCCCGATTACTTCAGTGTCAAGGAAGCGGTGTTCCCGTTTTCCAAGTTCCCGGGGGTCGATACCATCCTCGGCCCCGAGATGAAGTCGACCGGCGAGGTCATGGGGGTGGGACGGACCTTCGGCGAGGCGTTCATCAAGTCACAGATGGCGGCCAGCGTACGGCTGCCAAAAAGCGGTGGGGCCTTCCTGTCGGTGCGAAACGGTGACAAGCAGAGCATCGTGCCGGTGGCGCGCGAGCTGCACGAGATCGGCTTCACGCTCTACGCCACCTCCGGCACGGCGCGTGCAATCGCGGCGGCGGGCGTGCCGGTCCAGCATCTGAACAAGGTCCTCGAGGGTCGGCCGCACGTGGTCGACAGGCTGATCAACGGCGACATCCAGATCGTGATCAATACGGTCGAAGACAGCCGCACGGCGGTCGCGGATTCGCGTTCGATCCGCACCACGGCGCTGGCACAGCGGGTGGCCTGTTACACCACGGTGGCGGGTGCGCGCGCCGCGGTGGAGGGCCTGCGGCGCCAGAGCGACCTCGATGTCTATAGTGTGCAGGCGCTGCACGCGGGTCTGCTCGCGGCGTCCTGAGCCGGGTCGCCGGCCCAATCGGCGGACGCTTTGCAGCGCCCGCCGATTGGGCTATAGTGATCGCGTGCCGGATCCGGGTTCGCCCCGATCCGGCCTTGTTTTTGGATCGATTACGCCCCAACTTGGGTGCGCTCGCCGATGTCGGCGCGCGCGAGATCGATCAGCACTTCCGAACCTGATTCCGAGATTGTCCCTATGGCTTCCGTTCCCCTGACCAGTCGTGGCGCCGAGGCGCTGGCGGCCGAACTCGACCGGCTCAAGAAAGTCGAGCGCCCGGCCGTGATCCAGGCCATTGCCGAAGCCCGTGCCCAGGGCGACCTCTCCGAAAATGCGGAATACGATGCCGCGCGCGAACGCCAGGGCTTCGTGGAAGGCCGGATCGCCGAGCTCGAGGGCAAGCTCTCCAATGCGCAGATCATCGATCCGGCCGATCTGGACGCCGATGGCCGGGTGGTGTTCGCGGCCACGGTCGATCTCGAGGATCTCGAGTCGGGGCAGAAGATCAGCTATCAGATCGTGGGCGAAGACGAGGCCGACATCAAGCAGGGGAAGGTCTCAGTGACCAGCCCCGTGGCCCGGGCCCTGATCGGTAAGACGGCCGGAGATGTGGCCGAGGTCCAGGCACCCGGTGGGCTGCGCGAGTACGAGATCCTCGACGTTCGCTACGTCTGACGAACCCGGTCCCCGGGGAGCGCGCATATGCCGGCATTGGCAGGCGCCTGCCCGCAGGCCGCGCGATCGCCGCGTGGCTCAGCCGCTCTTGCGGGTCCGCCCGCGGCTTGCGCCGCCGCCGGACACGCCGCTGCGGCCGCTACCGGAAGAGCCGCTGCGGCCGCTACCGGAAGAGCCGCTGCGGCCGTTACCGGAAGAGCCGCTGCGGCCGTTACCGGAAGAGCCGCTGCGGCCGCTGCCGGAAGAGCGCGAGCCGCTGCCGCCCCCGCCATTTGGGGATCGGCTGCGGCCACCGGCATTGCCTTCGGACGACCGCTTCCGGCCGCCGCTGCTGTTGCCCTCCGAGGATCGACCGCGACCGCCACCGCTGCCCTCCGAGGATCGACCGCGACCGCCACCGCTGCCTTCGGACGAACGGTCGCGGCCGCCGGCCCCACCTTTGGAGGAGGGCGCTCTACCCCGGCTACCGTCCGCGGTCGAGCGACCGCCCCAGGCGTTGCCGCCCGCGGAAGCGCGGCCACGTCCGCCCCCGGAATCTTCGGCTGCGCGCGGGCCGCGCCCGCCGCCCGCAGTTGTTCGCGACCCTTTGCCAGCGGCCGCCGGGCGTTTCGCGGACGGGCCGGATCGTCGTTCGGATGCACTCTCGCCAGACCGGCGCGCGGATCCGCTCTGATCATCGCGGCGCGAGCCGCCGGCCGCCTGGCGGCCGGCAGTGCCGGTCTTTGCAGGCGCTGCGCGCTGGCCGGCGCGCGAACTGCCATCGGTCCGCGTGCGTGTTCCGGTCGGCGCGCGCTTCGCGGCCCCCGAGGCAGTACGTTTGGCCGGCGCCGCGGTGTTGCGCCTGCCCGGGCCATCGGGTCCGCTCTTGCGCGAAACCGCCGGCTCGGCCGCGACCGGCGGGCGCGCTCTGTAGACCACCAGCAGGTGGCCGATACGCTGAACGATCCGGCACGCAAGTCGCCCGGCGATCTGCTCGCCCATCGATTGCCGGACATCTCGGGGTTCGTCACCGATGCGCACCTTGATCAGCTCGTGGGCCTGCAGCGCGAGGTCGATTTCCCGCAGGACGGGCTCGGTCAGGCCGGCCGCGCCGATGGTCACCACGGGTTTCAAATGGTGGGCGAGGGCCTTGAGCGTCTTGTTATCGGGTTCGGTCACAATGGATATCCGGGCGCGCGAGCCTGTTCAACAACCACGACGGGATATTGAGAAGACTCCTTACGGGGAGCCGATTGTATGGGAGAGCGTGCCAAACGTCTTCGACGCAAAGCCAGCCGCCAATGGCTGGATCGTCATGTGAACGATCCGTACGTCAAACGTGCGCAGATCGACGGCTATCGTTCGCGGGCCGCCTACAAGTTGCTGGAGATCGACGCGTCCGAGCGTCTGATCCGCGGCGGTCAGCGCGTGGTCGATCTCGGCTGTGCGCCCGGTGCATGGTCGCAGGTGCTGATCGCCCGTCAGCGTGAGCTGGGGCAGCCCGGCACGATCATCGGGCTGGATCTGTTGCCCATCGAACCCATGCCCGGGCTCGCCTTCCTGCAGGGAGACTTCCGCGAGCAGGCGGTGCTCGATGAACTCGAGGCCATCGTGGGTGGCGCGCCACTCGATCTCGTGGTCAGTGATCTTTCACCCAATCTGAGTGGCGTCGCGGTGGCCGACGCCGCGCGCATGACCGATCTGGCCGAGCTGGCTCTGGCATTCGCGATCGACCATCTCGGCCCCGACGGCGCACTGCTGGTGAAGTGCTTCCACGGCAGCGGATTCAGTCAGCTGGTAGCGGGCTTTCGTCAGGGCTTTCGGCAGGTGCGCGAGCGCAAGCCGCCGGCGTCCCGGGCGGAATCCGCCGAGACCTATCTGGTGGCGCGCGGTCCGCGTAAGGCCGATTGAGCGCTGCGCGACCGAACCCGGCGATCGGAGCGGCATGGCTGCCGTTTGTCCGTTCTCGTGCTCCCATTGTCCGAGCTCCGCCCATACTGCGGTTAGACCGCCACGACTGTTCGGGAAATCAAGGGCTTATGAAACCCTTGATTTTCATTCGCTGAGCCTAACCTGCGTACAATTGCTATGAGGCCGGCAACCGGCTTCCCGGTGTCTCCCTTGGTCACGCGTGCAAGGGGCTTGCCGGCTCTTCCTCTGGAGATCGATGCGTGAACAATATGTTCCCCAAAGCTGCGATCTGGCTCGTGATCGCGCTGGTGCTGTTCACTGTCTTCAAGCAGTTCGACAGTCGGCAGGCTCGCGGTAACGATGTCCCATATTCACAGTTCATGTCGCAGGCTCGTGACGGCAATATCGAAAGCGTCGTTATCGATGGCCGCACTCTGCGCGGCCAGACTCGTGACGGCGGCTATGTCACCTCGTTTGCGCCGAGCGATGTCTGGATGGTCAGCGATCTGATCAAGTACAACGTCGAGGTTCGCGCCAAACCCGAGGAGGAGCAGTCACTGCTGTTCAGCATCTTCGTGTCATGGTTCCCGATGCTGCTGCTTATCGGTGTCTGGGTGTTCTTCATGAGGCAGATGCAGGGCGGCGGCCGTGGCGGGGCTTTCTCGTTCGGCAAATCGCGCGCCCGCATGCTCGACGAAAGCAACAACACCGTCACCTTCGCCGATGTCGCCGGCTGCGACGAGGCCAAGGAAGAGGTGCAGGAGCTGGTCGATTTTCTGCGCGATCCGTCCAAGTTTCAAAAACTCGGCGGGCGCATCCCGCGCGGCGTGCTGATGGTCGGCTCACCGGGTACCGGTAAGACGCTGCTGGCCAAGGCCATCGCCGGCGAGGCCAAGGTGCCGTTCTTCTCGATCTCGGGTTCAGACTTCGTCGAGATGTTCGTCGGCGTCGGTGCCGCGCGTGTGCGCGACATGTTCGAGAACGCCAAGAAGCATGCCCCATGCATCGTGTTCATCGATGAGATCGACGCGGTCGGCCGCCAGCGCGGTGCCGGCCTGGGCGGCGGCAACGACGAGCGCGAGCAGACGCTGAATCAGTTGCTGGTCGAAATGGACGGTTTCGAGACCGGCCAGGGCATCATCGTGATCGCGGCGACCAACCGCCCCGACGTGCTCGATCCCGCGCTGCTGCGTCCGGGCCGCTTCGATCGCCAGGTGGTGGTGCCGTTGCCGGACATCCGGGGTCGCGAGCAGATTCTCACCGTGCACATGCGCAAGGTGCCGATCGCGGGCGATGTTCGTGCCGATGTGCTGGCCCGTGGCACGCCCGGTTTCTCGGGCGCCGATCTGGCCAATCTGGTCAACGAGGCATCTCTGTTCGCGGCGCGCCGCAGTGCCCGTCTGGTCGAGATGATCGATTTCGAAAAGGCCAAAGACAAGATCATGCTCGGTGCCGAGGCGCAGCTGGTCATGACCGAGGAAGACCGAACGGTCACCGCATATCCGCGGTCCGGTCATGCGGTCGTGGGCAAATTGATTGCCGAGGCCGATCCGGTGCGCAAAGTCCGCGATCCATTCCGCGCGGCCGGGCGCTGGGGGTTACTCTTCTGCCCGAGGCGCGTCCGGCTCGGCGCAAGACCAAGACCCAGTTGCTGGCCGGGATCGCGGTTGCCTTCCGGTGGCCGGATCGCCGAGAAGTGTGCAAGACCAGCAGTCCACCGGCGCTGTCCGACTTTCCAGATGGCGACAAGCATCGCCCGCGAAATTGATCCGCCGCACAGCATGTCCGGACGCGCTCCAGCCCGATGATCTACGCCGAAAACGAGGGCGAGGTGTTTCTGAGGCCGCTCAGTCACACGGGCCACAGATCTGTCGAGTCCCCGATGCAGAAGGTCGATTCCGAGATCCGCCGCATCATCGGTGAGCATACGCGCTGGCGGCGCATCCTCGAGGATTAGCCGCGACAAGGTCGAGATCATGACCAAGGCCCTGCTCGAGTGAAACCCTCGATGCCGATCAGGTCGAGGACATCATGGCCGGGCGGGATCCGCGTCCGCCCAAGCCAGCCGGCGCGGCCAGCACAGGCAGCGGCCCAATCTCCGCCGGCCGCCGGTGCGCCGACCCTGACGCCGCCAACCAGGGCCGATGACTCGGCCAGGCCCGCCGCCCTGAGCGCGGTGCGTCGCCGGAGCATCCTCCCCTGAAAGACATCACCGGCGATGACGCCCGGCTGCATGCCGGGCGTTTTTCGCTGTCACTCGAGCGCCCGCTGATCATGGGTGTGGTCAACCTGACCCCGGATTCATTCTCCGACGGTGGCCTTCGATGATCACCTGCTGCCGGGCACTTGCCCATGCGCGGCTGTTGATCGAGGCCGGCGCGGACATCCTCGACCTAGGGGCCGAGTCGAGCCGCCCCGGCGCGCCGGCGGCGGTGCCCGCCGATATCCAATTGGCAGCGCCTGGCGCCGTTGCTGGATGCGCTTGGCCGGTGGTCCGGTACCGGTTTCGGTGGTTTCCACCGATCCGCAGATCATGAGCCAGGCGGTCACCGCAGGTGCGGCGATGATCAACGACATCGAGGCTCTGGGGGCGCCAGGGGCACTCGAGGCCGTGGCCGGGGCATCCGTCGCGTGTCTGATGCCATGCGCGGCGATCCACTGACGATGCAACGGGCTCCCGTCTATCGGGACGTGGTTTCCGAGGTCTTGCTGCTGCCAGAGTCGGGTAGTTGCCGCCACGGCGGCAGGGATCTCGGCGCGGCGATTGCTGGTGGATCCCGGCATCGGCTTTGGCAAGACGCTGGAGCACAATCTCGCACTGCTGCGGGCCGGGAAGGTGATCAACGCAGTCTGCGGTGTTCAGTGCTCGTCGGAGCTTCGCGCAAGTCGATGCTCGGTCAGCTGACCGGCCGCGATGTCGATGATCGACTGGCGGCCAGCGTGGCGGCCGCGCTGGCAGCGATTGCCCATGGTGCAACATTGTTCGTGTGCATGATGTGGCCGCCACCAGCGACGATTCGAGGTCTGGCCAGGCTATCGCCGGCCCAGGCGAACGGTAATGGACGGAAAACGGTAATGAAGGTACTTTGGAACCGATGGTGTGCGTGGTCGGGTGGGACAGGAGCCGATCACCCCGGAATTCGTCATGCGGCTGGGCTATGCGGCCGGCCGCGTGCTGGCGGCCAGCGCAGATGCCAGTGTCCGTCCGGCGGTGCTGATCGGCAAAGACACCCGGATCTCGGGCTACATGCTCGAGGCGGCGCTGCAGGCCGGTTTCACCGCGGCCGGGGTGGATGTGATGCTGACCGGCCCTCTGCCCACACCGGGCGTGGCCTATCTGACCCGCGCCTGGCGTCTGGCCGCCGGCGTCGTGCTCAGTGCCTCACACAATCCTTACGACGATAACGGCATCAAGTTCTTTTCGGCCGATGGCAACAAGCTGCCCGATGCCACCGAGTTGCTGATCGAGAAGGCGCTCGACGAGCCGATGCAATGTGTGCCCAGCGCACGTCTCGGTCGCGCACGGCGGCTGGAGGACGCGGCCGGGCGGTACATCGAGTTCTGCAAGAGCAGTTTCCCGAACCGGCTCGATCTGAAAGGGTTGAAGATCGTCGTGGACGCGGCCAACGGCGCTGCCTATCACACCGCGCCTCCGGTCTTTCATGAGCTCGGTGCCGATGTCATCGAGATCGGCAGCAAGCCCGACGGCTTCAACATCAACGACGACCTCGGCGCCGTGCATCCGGATCGCATGCGGCGCGCGGTGCTGGCCGATCGTGCCGACTACGGAATCGGCCTCGATGGCGACGCGGACCGTCTGGTGATCGTCGATTGCGACGGCCGGATCTTCAATGGCGACCAGCTGCTCTATGCGATCGTTTCCGAGCGCCTGTCGCGCGGGCCGGTCGAGGGCGCGGTGGGCACCCTGATGAGCAATCTGGCGCTGGAACAGGCGCTGCTCACTCGTGGCGTGCCCTTCGCACGGGCCAAGGTAGGCGACCGCTACGTGCTGGAGATGCTGCTGGAGCGCGGTTGGCTGTACGGTGGTGAGAGCTCCGGTCATCTGCTCGCACTCGATTGTCACTCCACCGGCGATGGCACGATCAGCGCACTGCAGGTTCTGGCGGCCGTGCAGTCTCTGGGCAAGCCGCTGGCCGAGATCTGTGCCGATCTCACGCTGTTGCCCCAGGAACTGGTCAATGTCCGGATCGAACGAGGCTTCGACTGGCAGGGCAGTACCGCGCTTGCGCAGGCCCAGGCGGCCGCGGAACACGCGCTCGGCGAACACGGCCGGGTGTTGATCCGGGCCTCCGGAACTGAGCCGCTGTTGCGGATCATGGTCGAGGCCACCGATGCCGCCACGGCCCGGCACTGGGCCGAGGAAATGGCCCGCACGGTCGCCGTGCCTGCCTCGGTCGAGTAATTGTTCCGGCCGGCGCGCATGTGCCGGTCCGTGCAGGCTTTGACGCCGGCACCCCGGCGCGCAACGCTTGCCGAGGATCGGGGATCGGCGCGCGCTACAATGTCTGGCTTCGTCCACCGGATGGCTCGGTGGGCGTTGTCCCGTTCAGGGAGTCGGGGCGTAGCTCAGCCTGGTAGAGTGCTTGCTTTGGGAGCAAGATGTCGGAGGTTCGAATCCTCTCGCCCCGACCAACGTCGTGCATCCTCTGCGGTCGTCCGCCGTTGTATAATGTTATGTTCGCGTGATCGGCCTGGGGTTGTCGCTGGCCGGCATGCGGCAGGTCCGCAGATCAATCTGCCCGTAGCTCAGTTGGATAGGCATCAGCCTTCTAAGCTGGCGGTCACAGGTTCGAATCTGTCGGGCCATTGCCCCCTGGCGCCGGTTATGATGGCGGGGTGTCCAGCGGTGGCTGTAGCTCAGTTGAGTGACCCCGGATTGTGATTCCGGTTGTCGGTAGGTTTCCAGGAGTCCCATCAGCCACCCCAGTTTCCCTTGTCAAACGTGTTGCCGGCTGCACTGTAAAAAGCTCGCATGGTTGCTCTGGCGCGCCGCAGCCATACATTGATCGACAATTCAATTGATGGTTGCTGATAAGCGCCCATGCGCGTCTTCAGCAGCGTTCTTCGTTACCAGCAAAATTCTGAATGCTAGTGTGCCGTTCCGCATGTACCTTGCATTTCGTTCGAGTTCTCGCGTGGATGGATGTGTGCCGTGTGAGGTGCGCCCATATCAGGATATGGGTGCGACTCCACCACGGTGCCGGGCGGCGCTGCCGCGCAGGCCGAAGCCTGCGGAGCTGGCCTGAGAACCGGGCGCTCGCGGCGATTGCCCGGCGGACCGGGTCCACTATCCCCGATATGGACCGTCCATTCCACTGCGCCCGGTTCTCGAGGAACGGCGAAAGTGAAGTGCATGCCCGGAACGCTCCCCATAAGGCATCGGTTACGAGGCTGCTCCAGCGCAATTGCTGATCGAAGCCCCGATCCAGGCGGCCCTGCCGTCTCGGTCAGCAGGGGGCGCCATTCGATGAAGGTGATTGCGACGCGGCCCGCATCGGGCCGGTCGGCCGGCCTTGCCCGGCCCGAAGACCGGTTGCCGGGCCTGTTCGATGCGATGCCGGTTCCGGCGCTGCTGGCCGATGTCGATCTGCGGATTCGCGGCTCGAACCGTGAGTTTGGCCGGTGCTTTCCCGGGCTGGCCGTTCATGCCGGCCTTGCCATTCAGGACTTGTTCGCGGCCGACGCCGCGGAACGCCTGGCGCTTGCCGGGCGTGGCCAGACCGAGGCGGACGAGCCGGCCACGCTCGATGACTGTCAGATGATCGTCATGGGTGCGGCCCCGCGCGCCGTGAATGTTCGTTTGAGCGCCTTTGGCGAGCATCGCATCCTGGTCGTTGAGCCCGCGGCCGACTCTGCCCGCGAAGCGCTGGGCGAGCCGCTGTGGGTGCTGCGCGAGATTATCGAGAGTGCGCCACTGCCGTGGACGCTGCAGTCGCTCGATTTCCGCTTTGTCGTGGTCAATGACGCCTATTGTCGGATGATCGGTTATTCGCGCGATGAGCTGATCGGCCGCGACCCGATCGAGTTGCAGGTACCAGAAACGCAAGGCGCGATCCGTGCGATGCGTGAGCGTTGGCAGTCGCGGCGCGACGAATACGCCCAGGGGCTGACCCTGGTGCGCGAGTTGGTGCACAAGAATGGCCGGCGGGTGCCGTGCCGGCTGCTCGCCGGCGAAATGACCGATAGCGATGGCTCCAGCTATGTCTACGGTGTGCTGCTGGACCTGAGGCCGTTGAAGCGGTTGCATGGCAGGGTGCGTTCGCAGATCGACGCGATCGAGGCGGCCTTCGAGCAGGCGCCGGTCGGCATGGTGCTGACCGGCCATGATGGGTCCGTGCTGGCCAATCAGGCGGCTCACGAGCTGACCGGTGAGCCTGACGACGCAAGCGTCGCGCACATGATGGGCGTCTACGGCGGGGTCGCCAGCGGTGACCGGGACAACACCGTGGGCGCCACGTCCGGGGCCGGTCAGGGTTTCTCCGACGGGCCACCCCGCCCACTTCAGATCGACATCACCACGCCGATCGGGCCGCGCAACTTCTATCGTCGTACGATCCGTCTGGGCGGACCGATCGCCGACGACCGCTTGTTGACCGTGTTCTCGGATATCACCCGTGAAGTCGAACTGAAACAGGAAGTTCAGTCGGCCCTGTTGCAGCAGTCGGCACTGTTGCGCTGCGTCAGCGCGGGCCTGGCCCATGTCGTGGGCGAGATCGTCGTGCAGGTCAACCGTGAGATGCTGCGCCTGACGGGCAGGGAAGAGTTCGAACTGATCGGTCAGCCGGTCGATGTGTTGTTTGCCGGTGCGGTTGACTGGCCGCGGCTGCGCCGCAGACTCGATGAACCCGATGAGGCGGGCCGCGGGTTGCGCCATACCGTGGAACTTCCCAGTGAGGATGGCAAGCACTGGCACGGTGTCATGACAGTGCAGTGGGTCGAACCCGGACGCGCCGATCTCGGTATTCTGATCACGTTCGCGGAGGTCAGCGATCTGATCCAGCGCTCGGCGGCGCTCGAGGAATCGGTTGAGCATCTGCGGCAACTGATCGAGTCCCAGCCGGTCGGTCATGCCGAGCTGCGTGGCGAGCGCGTGCTTCGCGCCAATCGCGCCCTGGGTCGGATGCTGGGAGTACCGGTCGATTCGCTCGCCGGCCGATCGATCGATGAGTTTTTCGAGGATCCCGGTTCGGTCGCGCCCTTGCTGAGCGCGGCGCGTGGTGGCGGCGACCGGCTCCCCCCATCGACGGAACTGGTGCTGCCGGCCAGGCTGGGTATCGGCAAGGGGCCCAGGATCGACGCACTGGTGATGCTGACCCGGGTGGCAGGCTCGGATGAACTGAGCGCGATCTTTGTGGATCTGAGTCAGCAGAGGGCGTTGGCCGATCGTGCGATTCGCGACGGAGCGCGCTTCGAGGGTTTCGCCGCGCTGACCGCCGATGCCATGATGATCATCGAGGATGGCGCGGTGAAATTCGCCAACCCGCGGCTGGCCGAGTTGTCCGGTGTGCCGGTGGCGCAATGGATCGGGCGCCCGATCGAGGCCGATTGGCCGTCATGTACGCTGGATCTCCAGGATCGGCGTCAGGTGGCCCATGCCTATGAACGCCTGATGCAGACCGGCGGCGGCACGACCGGCATCGTGCTCGGGATTTCACACCCCATGCTCGGACACCGGTCGCTGCGGGTCCGCCTGTTCGCCAATCCGGCGGTATCGCGCGAGTGTTTCGTACTCGGTGAGGACATCACCGAGAGCCTGCGTCTGGAACGCGAGCGGCTCGAGGAGGCGATCGCGCAGCGTGACCGGCTGGTGGGGGAGGTTCACCATCGGATAAAGAACAATCTTCAAGGGGTGGCCGGTCTGCTGCAACAAATCGGCTCGCAGCGCCCCGAAGTGGCCGCCTATCTGAACGATGCATCGAGTCAGATTCAGGCGATCGCCAGGGTTCACGGGCTGCAGGTGCGCACCGGCGAGGTGGTCGATCTGCGCCACTTCATTGAGGTCGTCGCGAACGGTTCGCACCTTTATGGCCACTCAGATGGCATTCCCGTACACTTTTCCGAGTCTTTCGATCGGCACGGCTGGGGTTTGCCCCAGACCGAGGCAGTGCCCATGGCGCTGATTCTGAACGAACTGCTGACCAACGCGATCCATCACGGTGCCAAAAGCGGCCTGCGCGTCGAGGTCGGCGCGGACGATGGCGGTGCCTGGATCAACATCATCAGCGAGGGTGTGTTGCCAGCCACCTTCGATTTCGGACGTATTCGTGCCGGAGCCACGGGGCTGGGTCTGGTCAAATCACTGTTGCCCCGTCGTGGCGCCGAATTGAGTTATTCGATGCATGCAGAAAACCAGGTTCTCGTGCGGCTCAGATTGATGCCACCGTCCGTGCGCGCCGGCCGCTTGGATGGTCCGGCCAGCGAGGCCCACATATGACGCGCTCGTTACTTGTTTGCGATGATGACCGCCTGGTGCTGATGAGCATCACGGCGGCGCTTCGTCAGGTGGGATACGAAGTCTATGAGGCCGACAGCGGGGATGATGCGATCCTGCTGGCGCGACAACATCGTCCGGATCTGGCCATTCTCGATATCCGCATGGACGGCAAGACCGGCTTCGATGTCGCCGCCTATTTCCGTGACTATCTCGATCAGCCTTTCGTCTTTCTCACGGCCTGTTCGAATCCGGACGAGATCAGTGAAGGCATGGCGCAGGGCGCTCTGGCGTATTTCATCAAGCCGATCGAGACGCCGCGTCTGCTGCAAGAGGTCGAGAAGGCCCTTGCACGCCTGGAGTCACGCACGGTGCCCAAGGCGGCGGTACGTTCGCTGCTGGGCGAGAGGTGCGCGATCATCAAGCACTGGGTGGCGGCCGGGATCCTGATGGCCACCGAGCGCCTGGATCTGCATGGCGCGGTATCCCGATTGGCCGACATCGCTCGCGCCGACGGTGTCAGCATGATGGTGGCGGCCAATCGGATCGTGCAGGCCCTGGGCGCGCGCTCGCGAACCTGAGGCGAAGTCGGCGCGCCGCTGGCTTGCTCGATCGGGTCAGGTCAGCGCATCGCCTCGACATCGACGCCGATCGTGATCGCGCCGATCGCCTGGCCGTCTTTCATGATCGGGATCGAGATCTGCGCCAGATGCTTCTGTGCGCTGGAATCGAACTTCACGGCGCTGACATGAACCGCGCCGTGACCGTCCTTGAATGATTCGGTGAATTTGTCCTCGTCGCCCTGCCAGTAGTCGGAGGTCTTGTTCGTGGCCGCCACCAGCGCGCCCTGGTTGTCCATCACGAAGGATTCCAGGACATAGCCTGCGCTGGCCTCGAGCTTGTAGAGCTCCGCGGCGGCGGGATTGTCGAGAATGGGCATCATGAAATCGGCCAGGCCGGGCGTGGCCATCCACTTCGCATCGATATCCTTGATCGTGCTCAGCGGAGTCTGCAGCGCGTTCTGTTTGATGACGGCTTCGATCAGCACCGGTTGGCAGCCCATTCCTGCTTGAGTTTTTCGATTTCGGCAGCCATCGCCTTGGAGACATCGCCGGCGGACGCGGGCAGTGAGACGGCGAGGCTGGCGGCCGCGAAGAGGGCGGCCGCGAAGTGACGTGCGTAGTTCATCCAGAGACTCCCGTGATGGGTTCGATCGGTTCCTCCCCGGATCACGCGAAAATGCGCGGGGAGTTGTCGAGCGAATCTCTCATGGAAGGGCCTCATGCCAAGCGCCCATAACAAGCACTCTTTCCGGTCAATTCCGGGCTGCGCGGGGGAGTGCGTTCGTGCCGAGGAACTCAGTCCTCGTTTTCCCAGAGGGTGAAACGAAAGACTGAGCCCTTGCCGGGCTCCGATTCCGCCCAGATTCTGCCCTGATGACGACGCACGATGCGTTGCACGGTGGCCAGGCCGACGCCATTGCCCTGGAACTCGCCGCGGCCATGCAAGCGGTTGAACAAGGAAAAGATCTGGTCCGCGAAGCGCATGTCGAAGCCGATGCCGTTGTCGGCAACCTCGAACACACGTTGGCCATCCTGCACCCTGGTACCGAAGCGGATCAGGCGCCGCTCGCTGCGTGCCGAGTACTTCCAGGCGTTCTCGAACAGATTGGCAAGCAACATTCGAAGCAGCACGCGCTCGCCACGGCAGGCGACTTGCGGCTCGATCTCGAATGTGGCGGCCACGCCCGGATGGGTCTGACGAAGGTCTTCGGCCACTTCATTGGCCAGTGCGCTGAGGTCGATCCGATCACGGGTGATCGCATGGGCGGAAATGCGCTGCATCTCCATCAAGGCCTCGATCATGCCGGCCATGCGATGCGCCGCGTTCAGGATGCGGTTGATGTGGTCGCGTCCGGTCGGGTCGAGCAACTCGGAGTGGTCTTCCTGAAGGATGCGCGCAAAGCCCGCGATCTGGCGGATCGGCTGGCGCAGGTCATGAGAGACCGTGTGACTGAAGGCCTCCAGCTCATGGTTGGCCCAATCGGTGTCGCGAACCCTTTGGGCAATGGATTTTTCCAGTGATTCGACCCGCTCGGCGCGAGCACGCAGGTGAGCCAGCGCCGGGCCTTGATGATCGATCAAGACCATCGTGAGCTGGCGAAGATCATCGCCAACCAGTGGCTCGATGGTGACCGCGACCTCGTGTCGGCGACCGTAGCGGTCGAGCAAAAGCCCGCTGCCGCAGGCCTCGCGTCGGCGCTCGAGCATACGGATCAGCCTCGGTCCGCCCGCGCTCGACACCGCGTCGCCGGCGTCATCGTCGCCGTTGCCGTTGCCGGCCAGAAGCAGCCATTGGGCCAATGGCCGCTGCTGGAGCTCCCCGGGCGAGAACTCGCTGAGCGATGTCAGCGCATGATTCGCCCAGACCGGGCACCAGTCGAATTCGTTGCGACCCTCGTCGCTCGCCTGGCGGCGCAACAGCATGGCTGGCAGGGGGGCGGCCGACAACGCGGCCAGCACGGCGGTCAGGGGTTCGCGCTCGCCACTGTGAGAGAGATCGCGGATGACGCCGTGGTAGCCAAGCAGGCGGCCGTCTGGGGCCAGCATCGGGCGGCCCGCTTCCTCGATGGTCAGGCGGGTGCCGTCACTCAGGACAAGACGTCTGCGGCGAAGGGCAAACGCCGACGGGCGTCGGCCTGATTCCGGTTCGGTGGGCAGGGGCAGGGAGGTTTGACCGATCAGTTCCCGGATCCGGCTGCCGGCCTGGTCGGCGGCCGGTTCCACGCGAAGATATCGGCCGCGAGGGTCACAGACCCAGTAGCCATGGCGGCCGTACTCGAGCAGCAGCCGCCAGGCGGCGGCGGTGTCAAGTGGCTCTGTCGGCGCGGCGAGCGCTGGCAGGCCCGCCAGTCGGGCCTGGTCGTCGATCCGGGTACGCGTCGATGCCGCGGGCCGGCGCGACGCCTGGGTGCCACGCAACAGCCGGCGCGAGGCCCAGGCCAGCGCCAATAGTGCGCCTGCGCTTGCGGAAACCAGTGCCACTGCGAGCATCATCGGCCACCACGGGCCCGATGCCTGCTCGAAGAACGCGAGATCCGGCGCCTGGATTCGCGTGCGCAACAACCAGAGGCTCGCGAGAATCACCATCATCGCGGCGCCCAGCGGCAACAGACGCAAGGGCCGGCGATTCGGCACCATGCCCGTCAGCAGGGAGGCATCGCGACCACGCATCAGTCGATCAATCCATGGCGCAGCGCATAGGCGGCGATTTCCGCGTTGCTGCCCAGACCGAGCTTCTCGAGAACCCGGGCGCGGTAGACGCTGACCGTCTTGGGCGAAAGCGTCAGCTCACGCGCCATCTCCGATAGCCGGGTGCCTCGCGCGATCATCACGCAGGTCTGCAACTCGCGCTCAGACAGTGACTGATGGGGGTGCTGCGCAACGGTTTCGGTAAGGTTCTCGATCAATGCGCTCGCCAGCGCGGGGGTAACGACCTTCTGACCCGCGGCGATCCGGCGCACTGCCTGGATGATCTCGTCCGGGTCGGCGGTCTTGTTCAGATAGCCCATCGCACCGGCCTTCATGGCACGAATCCCGTACTGATCCTCACCGTATTGAGACAGCATCAGGACACCCGGTGCCTCGGCGAACTCGGCCTGCGCCTCGAGAATCTCCATTCCGCTGCGGCCCGGCATGTTGATATCCAGAATCAGGACATCACAAACCTGCTGGCGGGCAAGCTGGCGCCACTCTGCGTAGTTGCCCGCTTCGCCGACGACCTCGATGTCGTCGGCCTCGAGCAGACTGTCACGCAGGCCGCGGCGGATCAAGGCATGGTCATCGACCAGCATCACCCGGATGCTCATGCGAGCACCTCGTGCGACACGCGCAGGGGCAGATTGATCAGCACCACAGTGCCTGCCCGCGGTCCGGGGCCCACCTCGAACAGCCCGCCGACACTGCGTACCCGTTCGGCCAGCCCGCGTAATCCGAATGAGGCTCCGCGGCCCCGGGTATCCGCGGGAATGCCGATACCGTCATCACTGATCTCCAACGAGAGTTCGTCGCCGCTGATCACCAGGCTGGCCTGCACCTGGCTTGCGTGCGCATGGCGGGCGATGTTCGTCAGAGCTTCCTGCAGGCCGCGATAGGTGATCAGAGCGATTTCGTCATCGATGTCGAAGCGGGCGCGATTGACATCGAAACTCACCGGCAGTCCGTAGCGGGATCGGAACTCGCCGATCTGCCATTCGAGCGCGGGCACCAGGCCGGTATCCAGGATCGGTGGGCGCAGCCGGCGCACGATGCGTTGGCAGGCGGCCAGCAGTTCGGAGAGCTGCTGCTGAGCCTGCTCGGCCCGCTTGCGCAGCGGCTCGTCCTCGCGGCGGGCGATCCAGTTGAGGTCGTAGCGCAGCGCGGTGAGCCCGCTGCCGATCTCGTCATGCAGCTCGCGGGCGATCTGCTGGCGTTCGTCTTCGATGGTGGTCTGCAAATGGGCCGATAGCGCGCGCAATTGCTGGCGGGATTCCAACAGAGCGCGCTCGACACGTCGGCGGCGGGCTCTGCTGCGGGCCGCATCCATTGCATTTTCCAGGGCCACGCGCAGCCTGGCCAGGCTGCCCTTGAGCAGATAGTCGTCCGCGCCGCCACGCATTGCCGCAACCGCCTTGTCCTCGCCGATTGCCCCGGAGACGATGATCACGGCAAGGTCGGGCGCACATTCGCGCACGACCCTGACGGCCTCGTCACCGCTGAATGTGGGTAGGTTGTAGTCTGAAATCACGGCATGCCAGCCCCCTTGGGCGAGGGCAATGCGCAACTCTGCTTCGGTTTCGACCCGGCAACACTCGGCCAGGACCTGCTGGCGTTGCAGGGTCAGCAACAGCATGTCATGGTCGATCTCGGAGTCTTCGACCATGAGTAAGCGAAGAGGGCTCGCCTGTGCTGGCGGAGATTCCGAAGTCATGGGGGCACGGGCACGACGATTCATCCCAGGAGCGAGAGACAATGTTGCGTCATCGGCCGGCCTGCTGGAACGTAACTGAGTGTTTCGCGCGACAACCGGCGAAGGTCCTGCGCTGGTGTCGATGCCGGTATCCGCGCCGGCCATGAAAAATGTCCGCTGTCAAGTCTTTTTTGAGGTCGTGCAGCGGCGCGAAAGGGCTTATGGGGCAATAGGTTAGCCCAGATTCAGGCTGCGGCGCTCTCTTGCTGCATTTCTAGCTAGGTGCCACATGGGCGCTTTGCGGTGGCAAACGCAGGGGCGCCGCAGCGGGCAAGATCGCGTAGCCATCTTATGCCCCTGCTTGTCGCAATCCACCTCAAAGCGAAAGCGCAGCCCGAGGGCTGCGCTTTCATCATGAGCGGATGGTGGATGCGTCCGCATCGTCAACCCGGCTTCGGCGGTGCGGCCTTGTTTCCACTTCCCTTCCTGAATCCGCGATCCCCCGCCATGAACGCCTCCAACATGTGCGGGATCAACGTCGTTGCATCGACGGCCTCGCCATACGTCTGCGCGTGCAGTGCGGCGTAGGCATTGAGGTCGGCTTTCAGGCTGGCCGGGCAGGTGAAAGTCAGCTTCGTGCTACCGCTGGACGGCAACGGGCCGAGGCGGAGTTTTCGGGCGGTACTCATCGCGCACCTCCAAGCTGATAGAACATGGGTTGGTAAGGACGCAACACGAGGTCGCGCGCCACGATCACCCGAACCGGCAAGCCCGGCCGTGCCGTCAACGTCGGCTGGATGTTCATGTTGCGCCGGGTGATCTCTTGCCCGACCTGGTTGATGCTGTCCTGCGCGCTGTCGCGCCCGGCGATGACGATGCGGTTGCCATCCTGGCGATTCTCCGGCGCGGCCAGCTCGGCACCCACGCCCAGCAGCGTCGTCAACACTGCACCGGCAAAGATGCGCTTCCAGTGCCAGTCCACGTCATCCTCCAGTCCGGCGTAGCCCGCCGGATCGGTGCCTACGAGGTTGTCCAGCGTCAGCGAGGACGTGTCGGGCAGGATGACCCGGTTCCACACCACCTGCACACGGCTCTGCCCATAGCTGACCTGGCTGTTGTATTTGCCCAGGATACGCGAGCCTTGCGGGATCAGCAGGAACTTGCCCGTGGCCGTGTCAAAGACCGGCTCCGTCACCGTGGCGATCACGTCGCCGGGTAAGTCCGACTTGATACCTGTCACCAGCGCTCCGGCGATCACCGTGCCCGCCATCACCTGATAAGGCGATGCCGGCAGCGCCAAGTTGCCGGAGTTGCGGGTTTCCGTAGCGCCGCCTTTCAGGAATGCCTCTTTCTGGTCTTGCCGGTTCTGCACGGCGGTCGGGTCGGCTGGCTGCGCAGCCATCGAGGCCGGCCCGGCAGCGAGTGGGTCGAAGGCCGCGAGCGCGCTGGAAGCGCCAGGCGCCCCCGGCGCCGCCTGCGCCACCGTGGCAGCAGCTTGACCCTGGCCGCCCGAGCGGAAGAACACCGACGAGGCCGCAGCGGCTTCTGCCTCTTTGCGCAAGGCATCGTTGGGGTCGTGGCCGGGGGCCGCATAGGCGGCCACGGCCGACTGCTGCGAGTTCACGATGGCCGGGCCGAGATCGCCCGGCAGCGGCGGCCCCAGCTCGGGCAGTTTCGAGTAGTCGGCTGGCAGTCCATCCAGCCCTTCGGACTTCGAGACACGATCGACGTTGTAAAGCTCGGTTTGCTCGCCCGTACCGCGCCGCTGCGGTTGCAGCGACCAGATCGTGGCCCCAAGCACGGCGACCGACAGGCCGCCGACGAGGATGGCCAGCGTGCGCCGGTTCAGGCGTGTGACCGGGCGCGGCTGGGCGCGCAGCGCCACCGACTCGGGCGCGACTTTGCCGGCCTGCGGCGTGGCGAGGTCGGGGGTGTCGTCCTGGATCATGGTCAGTTCCTCCGTGCTGCGCCCACAGCCCCGTCATTGCGCTCAATTCGCACCACGTCGCCCTTGTCCCCACCCAAGCGAAGTTCGGCGGCGCCGAACAGCCGATCCACGATGTAGTACGGCGAGCGGAAGCGGTAGTTGACCAGTTGCCCGTCGCCTTCCGGCCCGATCACGAACAGCGGCGGCAGTTCGCCTTGTGCGATGCCGGCGGGAAACTGGATATAGACCTTCGCACCGTCGTCGAAGGCTCGCAGCGGCTTCCACGGCGGGTTGCTCCCGCTGATCGCGTAACGGAAACGAATTCGCTCCAGCGACAGGCCGGTATCGACCGGTGCGGCAGCACTGGCCGCCTGCGCCTGGCGCTGCAAGGCCAGCATCCGGTCGCGCGGGTACTCCCACGACACGGATGCCATCCACGTCTTTTCCGTCGAGGTCAGCTCCAGCAGGTACGTCCTGCGGCTGGTGGTGATGACGAGATTGGTCTTGAGACCCGAGCGGATCGGCTTAACGAGCACGTTCACGCGCAACTCGGCACCGCTGCCGCTGGACGTGTCGCCCACGATCCAGCGCACGGTATCGCCGGCCGCCACCGTCACCAACTCCTCGCCCGGCTGGAGCGAAACCACGGTCACGCGGCCCACGGCTGCATAGACTTGGTAGAGCGCGCCATCGGTGAAGGGCCACACCTGAATCGCGTTGACGTAGCCCTCGCGCGTGGGCGCGACGCGGGCCTCGGCATTGGCGCGCGAGACGCGCACCTTCTCGTCTGCCGGCTCCGGCGCAGGTTTGGCGTCCTCGGCTTCGGGCAGCGGCTTCAACTGCGCCGGCATCGGCAGCACCTCGGGCACAGCCACCACCTCCACCGGCGCAGGCGGCTCGGGCAGCGGCTGCGCCCGCACCGGCTCATCGAGCGAGATGGTCGGCGGCGGCTTGCCCTGCGAGGCGCAGCCCGTGAACAGAGCAGTAGATGCAAGCAGGACCACCGGCAAAGCGGATTTACGGAAAAGATCATTCATGGCTTGGCTCCTTCGGAAGAATCCAGTTCGCGGCTCCACGACAGGCTGTTGACGTAGATGCCCAGGGGGTTCTTGCGCAGGCGCTCTTCGGTGCGCGGCGGCTGGAGCACGATGGACACCACGGCCGTCCACCGCTCCAGGCCCGCCGCGGCGCCGTTGACGTAGCGGCGCTCCGTCCAGCGCACGTTGAAAGACGTGTCGCTGGCGCGCACGACGCTGGTGATCTGCACCGTCACCGACTCCTTGCCGATGCGCGCGAACGGATCGTTGACCCGCGCGTAGTCGTTGAGCAAGGCCGCGCCCTTATCGGTCGTGTAGTCGTAGGCGTCCAGCCAGTTCTGGCGGACGACGATCGGGTCGATGGACAGTGAGCGCACCAGCGTCACAAAGCGCGCGATGTGGTGCGCGGTCTGCGCATCGTTGGGCCGGTACGGCGTGGCGGCTTCGCCCACGGCGCGTACCTGGCCCGCGTTGTCCACCTCCACGACGTAGGGGGTCACGATGGACTGCGCCGAGCGCCACACCAGGCCGCCGGCCATCAGCAGCGCGAGCGTGAGGCACCCGAAGGCCATCAGCCGCCAGTTCTTCGCCTGCACGCGCGGCGAGCCGATCCGGTCGTCCCACACCTGGCCGGCAGCTTGGTACGGTGTGGCAGGCTGCGGCGTGTCGGCATAGCGCACCTGCGGTTTCTTGAATCGCATGGTCAGTTCTCCTTATGAATCCGAATCGCGCAGGCTCGGCCCCTGGCCGGAGCCGCCGCCATCGCCACCGCGCAGCGCGTGGGCGGTGGTGGTCGCGGCATGGGTGAGTTGCTGGCGCCGATGCAGGCGTTTGGCCCAAGCAGGCTGTTCCTGCGCCTGCGCGGTAGCGGCGCCGGATGTGGCACCCTGACCGGATGCCGCGCCCTCGCCACCATCGGCAGCAGTGCCATTCCAGCCAGCCCGGAACGGCGCGGCCATGCGCTGCCCGGCAGCGGAAGCGCGGAATGCCGCCGCGCGGCCTGCCGACTGCGCGCCGGTCTTGGCGACGTTGCCCAGGCCAGCCATCGCACCCTTCGCGCCACCGCCTGCGGCGGCGGAACCGGCCTGAAACGCCGACCGGGCGCTGCCAGCCGCCGACGTGGCCGCGCGAGCACCAGCGCCGGCCAGCTTGGCGGCGGCAGGCGCCATGCGCGCGCCGGCCATGACGGCGCCGCCCACCCCAGTCGCCGCCGCGCCGACGACCACCGCCGTCCCGGCTGCGCCAATGGCCGCCCCGGCCATCGCGCCCGCGCCGAGTTGCGGCGCACCGGACACGAGGCCCGTGGCGATGCCTGGGCCGAAGATCCCCAGCGCCAGCAAGGTGAGCGAAGCCAGCATGATGACCAGTGCGTGGTCGATGGACGGCTCGGCGGGATGGACTTGGAACTGAGCGAACAGGCCCGAGCCGATACCGACGATCACGGCCAGCACCAGTACCTTGATGCCAGCCGACACCACGTTGCCCAGTACCTTTTCGGCGAGGAACGCGGTCTTGTTCCAGAGCGCGAACGGCACCAGCACGAACCCCGCCAACGTCGTCAACTTGAACTCGATCAGCGTGATGAAAAGCTGGATCGCCAGCACGAAGAAGCACAGCACCACGACCAGCCAAGCGAGGAACATCACCACGATGGGATCGAGGTTCACGAACACGTCGGGAAACCCCGCCAGTTCACCGATCTGCTCCAGGATCGGCGCTCCGGCGTCGATGCCCGTTTTCGCCAGCCGGCCCGGCTGCAAGAAGTTCTCCATCGTGATGGCCGAGCCGGTGGCGGTGATGCCCAGCCCGGCGAACGAACGGAACACGATGCCGGCCAGCCAGTTGAAGTTGCCGATGATGTAGGCGAAGGCACCGACGTAGAGCACCTTGCGCAGCAGCTTGGCGATCACGTCTTCGCCCTGGCCGGTGGCATGGCTCATGGCCCAGTACAGCCCGGCGATCGTCATGTCGATGACGATCAGCGTGGCGGTGAGGAACGCCACTTCGCCCTGCAACAGCCCGAACCCCGAGTCGATATAGGCGGAGAAGATGTTGAGGAAGCGGTCGATGATGGTCACGTCGTTCATGGCGTGTCCTCCGTTGTGGCGATCAAGGTTGGCGCCTCGCCATCGACCGGCTCATCGAAGCTCGGCGGGATCGGCGGCAGGTCGGCCAGCGTCTGGTATTCATCCGGCCCGGCCTTGCCGGAGAAGAAGCGGCGCCGGTAGGCTTCGGCGGCGGCGCGGCAAGCGTCCTCGTCCGTGGCCTGCACGACCTCTGGATGGGCCGCGCATTGCGCGCGCAATGCCTTGAGCCGCACGGGATCGGCGGCCAGGGCATCGGCAAGGTTGACGGCCGGCTGCGCGCTGCACGCGGCCAGCAGCACGACAACAAGGGCGAGGACACATCGCATGGCCGCCTCCCGTCAGTTGCCGTAGAAATCCACGCGCTGCGGCGTGTACGGCGTGCCTTCGCCCAGGAAGCGGCGTCGCACTTCGCGGGCGCGCTCGGTAGCTGCGGCCTGCCGCGCCAGTTCCAACGCGGCTGCGCGATCCTGCGTGATCTGGAGCCGCTGCGTCTGGATCGACTGCTTGGCCTGCAAGGCCAGCAACTGATTCGTGGCCTGCATGGCTTGCAGCGCGCCTGGGCCGACTGGCTCTTGCCCACGAGGTCGGCCAGCACGCCTTCGTCATCGCTCAAGTTCTGCGATGCCTGGGCCTGCATCCGCATGGTGGTCTGCAAGCCGTTGAGCGTGTTCTTCCAACGATCCTGCGTGTCGCGGTACATCTGGTCGCCGCTGACGGTGGCGGCGTACTGCTCCGGGTACAGGCGCGCGAACTCCCGATCCAGATTCGTCACGTCATAGGCCAAGCCCTTGGCCTGCGCGATCAGTCGCTCGGTCGTCGCCAGATTGGCGCGCAACTGGCCGACCACGCTAGACGGCAGGCTGGCGAGGTTGCGCGCCTGGTTCATCAGCATCTGCGCTTCGTTCTGAAGCTGCTGGATCTGGTTGTTGATCTGCTCCAGCGTGCGGATCGCGGTCAGCGTGTTCTGCACGAGGTTCGTGGGGTCGATGACCACCCATTGCGCATGGGCGGTGGCGGTGCAAAGCATGGCCGCGATGGCGGCGGCGATAAGGCGCTTTTTCATGACAGGTTCTCCAGGGGTTCGTCAGCGAGGGAACCCGGCGCGAGGCCGGGGAACGAGGGCAGCAGATCGGCCGCCCAATCGAGGCCGCGATGGCGCAGCCAGTCGCCCGCGAAGCCGGGCACGCCGGCGGCGGCCAGCACCGCGTCCATGTCGCGCTGGTCTTGCGGCGTGGATGCGCCCGCGAAGGCCAGCGTCGCCGGCCCCAGGTCGAGGTCAAACAGGCGGTTGCCGAGGCGGGATTGGTAGTAGTAGTCGCGCTTGGGCTGCGCGGTGGCGACGATTTCGATCTGACGCCTGTTGAGGCCGAAGCCCTCGTAGATCGTGCGAATCTGAGGCTCGGTCGCCTGCGGGTTGGCGAGGAAAATGCGGCTCGCGCAGCTCTCGATGATCGCGGGCGCGATGCTCGAATCCTTGATGTCCGCGAGCGACTGCGTGGCGAAGATGACGCTGACGTTTCGTTTGCGCAGCGTCTTGAGCCACTGGCGAATGCGTGCCGCGAACACCGGGTCATCCAAGAACAGCCACGCTTCATCGAGGATCAGCAGCGTGGGCGCACCGTCAAAGCGTTCGTCGAAGCGTGCGAAGAGGTAATGCAGCACGGCCATGACGGCGGCCTTGCTGTGCATCAGCTCCTCCATCTCGAAGCACTGCACGTCGGCCATGCCGAGGCGGTTATGGTCGGCGTCCAGCAGCTTGCCGTGCGCGCCACCGAGCACATAGGGCGACAGCGCCTGCCGCAGCGCGTTCGATTGCAGCAGCACGGAAAGCCCCGTCATCGTGCGCTGCTCCACCGGCGCACCGGCGAGACTGCCCAGCGCCGACCAAATGGCCGCCTTCTCGTCGGGGCCGACTGCCACGCCTTCGTGCAGCAAGCGGCCTTCGATCCATTCGGCGGCCCAGGTGCGGTAGCCCTCACGGTCGATGCGTGCCAAGGGCTGGAAAGCGATTTCGCCGTCCGTGCCCAGGTCGTAGTGTTCGCCGCCCAGACCGAGGATGGTGGCCCGCATGGAGCGGCCCATGTCGAAGGCGAAGATGCGCGAGCCGCGATAGCGACGGAACTGCATCGCCAGCGTGGCGAGCAAGACCGACTTGCCCATGCCGGTCGGGCCGGCGACCAGCGTATGGCCCACGTCGCCGATGTGCGTCACCAGCCGGAACGGCGTCGCGCCATCAGTGCGCGTGACGATCAGCGGCGGGCCGTCGAGATGGTCATTCTTCTCCGGCCCGGCCCATACCGCCGACACCGGCATCATGTGCGCCAGGTTCAGCGTCGAGACGATGGGCTGACGCACGTTGGCGTAGGCGTTGCCCGGAATGGACGACAGCCATGCATCCACGGCGTTGAGCGTTTCGGGAATGGTGACGAAGCCCCGGCCCTGGATGGCACGCTCCACCATGCGCAGCTTCTCGTCGGCTGCGCCGGCGTCCTCGTCCATGACGGTGACGGTCGCCGTCAGGTAGCCGAAGGCGACTTGATCGCTACCCAGTTCCTGCAAGGCGGCATCCGCGTCCGCCGCCTTGTTGTTCGCGTCGGTATCGACCAGCGGGCTTTCCTGCTGGAAGATCGTTTCGCGCAGCAGCGCGATGACGTTCTTGCGCTTGGCGAACCACTGGCGGCGCAAGCGCCCCAACTCCCGTTCCGCCTCGGATTTGTCGAGGCACAGAAAGCGCGTGCTCCAGCGATACCCAAATCCCAGGCGGTTGAGGTCGTCCAGAATCCCCGGCCAGGTCGAGGTCTGGAAGCCGCGCACCGACACCACGCGCAGGTGCTGGTCGCCCAGCATGGGCGCCAGGCCGCCGACCAGCGCGGAATCGGTGAGCAGCGCGTCGATGTGGAACGGCACTTCGGGCACGCCGACGCGGTAGCGCCGCGTGGAGATGGTCGCGTGCAGGTAGGTCAGCGTCTGGCCGTCATCGAGCCAGGCGATTTCCGGCATCACGCCATCGAGCAGGTCAAAGACGCGATCCGTTTCCGCGCTGAAGGCCTGCAGCCGCTCGCGCCAGTCCACGCCATTCGTCGGCGTGTTCTCGTAGAGCATCTTGGCTGCACGGGCGCGGGATTCCTCGGGCGGCAGGTACACCAGCGTCAGGTGATAGCCGCTCTCGAAGTGGTTGCCCGAGTCCTCGAAGGTGGCGCGGCGTTCCTCATCAACCAGCCATGAAAGTGGCTCGGGAAACTCCGAGTGCGGATAGTCGGCCGCAGGCCGGCGCTCGGCTTCGATGAACAGCGCCCAGCCCGATCCCAGCCGGCGCAGCGCGTTGTTCAACCGTGCCGACGTGGCGATCAGCTCGCCTTGTGTTGCGCTGTCGAGGTCAGGCCCGCGAAACCGGGCCGTGCGCTGGAAACTGCCATCCTTGTTCAAGACGACGCCGGGTGCGACCAGCCCGGCCCAGGGCAGCCAGTCGGCAAGCAAAGCCGGGCGCTGGCGGTATTCGGCGAGGTTCAGCATCGCGGCGTCCTCCCCTCACACGTCCAGCAGCGGGCGGTGTTTGATGTGTCGCGCGAAGACCTGCATGAACTGCGGATCGACGCGCGCACCCCATACCGCCAGCGAATGGCCGACGATCCAGAGCACCACACCGGGAATCCACAGTTGCAGGCCAAGCCCGACGGCGGCGGCCAGCGTGCCGTTCGCAATGGCGACCGTTCGCGGTGCCCCGCCCAGCAGGATCGGCTCCGTGAGCGACCGATGCAGCGGCACCTCGAAGCCGACCGCGAAGGTGTCCGGGGCACTCATACGACGGCCCCGCCGGAGAAGCTGAAGAACGACAGGAAGAAGCTCGAAGCCGCGAAGGCGATGGACAGACCGAACACGATCTGGATCAGCTTGCGGAATCCGCCCGACGTGTCGCCGAAGGCGAGCGCAAGGCCCGTGGCGATGATGATGATGACGGCCACGATGCGCGCCACCGGCCCCTGGATGGATTCGAGGATGGATTGCAGTGGGCCTTCCCACGGCATCGAGGAACCGGCGGCCTGCGCGGTTCCGGCCAGGAACAGCAGCAGCGCAGCCAGCAGCAGCCCTTGCGCCGCAGGGCGGGCCAGGCTGCGCAGCCGCGCAAGGCGCAAAGCCGGATTTGCAGAAAAACGGAAAGCAGGAACGATCATCTGCGTCATGGCAGTTCTCCAAGTGAGTCAGGGGATGGGGACGTCGCCGCAGCGGGTGCGGCATCGGGGTTTGGCGACAACTCGGGAAACGGCGTGTCCAGCGCGTCCGCCTCCCAATCCGCCAATCGGTAGCCCACGCCGTCGAAGCCGACGACGCGGGCAATGCTCTCGATGCGGCGCTTGCGTCCGCGCCCGCCGATGTGGATCACCACGTTGACCGCCTCAGCGATCAGCGCACGGGGCGGATTCACCGCCACTTCGAGAATCAGTTGCTCCAGGCGCAGCAGCGCGCCGAGCGCGGAGCCGGCATGGATCGTCGCGATGCCGCCCGGATGGCCGGTGCCCCACACCTTGATGAGATCCAGCGCCTCGGCCCCGCGCACCTCGCCGACCACCACGCGATCAGGCCGCAGGCGCATGGACGAGCGCACCAGCTCGGTCATGGACACCACGCCTTGCCGCGTGCGCAGCGGAACGTGGTCGCGCGCAGCGCATTGCAGTTCCACCGTGTCTTCGAGCACCAGCACGCGGTCGCCTGTGGCGGCGATCTCGGCCAGCAGCGCATTGGCGAGCGTTGTCTTGCCACTGCTGGTGGCGCCGGCGATCAGGACGTTCTGCCGCTCGCGCACGGCGCGAACGAGAAAGCCGGCCTGGGCGGCGGTCATCATTCCGTCCTCGATGTAGCGCGAAAGAGGAATGACGCCGATGGCGCGCTTGCGCAGCGCGAAGGCTGGCCCCGGCGCCGCTGGTGGCAAGATGCCCTCGAAGCGTTCTCCCGTCTCGGGCAATTCGGCGGACAGCAGCGGTTGGCCGCGATGCACTTCCGCGCCGACGTGGGCGGCGACCAGGCGGATGATTCGCTCGCCATCTGCTTCGGGCATCTCCACGCCCATCGGCGCGCGGCCCGACGAAAGCCGATCCACCCAAAGGGTGCGATCGGGGTTGAGCATGATTTCCACCACATCCGGGTCTTCGAGCGCTGTAGCAATCAGCGGCCCCATCGCGGTGCGCAACATCTGGATGCGGCGGTCGAGCGAGGTGGCACTCATAGACTGCGGAACCGCGCTCATCACGCACGCTCCTGTGCTTGCGCGGTCGCCGCCGCGTCCTCCATCCGCATTGGATCGGGATGCAGTTCTTCCACCACGTCGCGCACCAGGCTGCGGCCCCGCAGCAGGTGGCGACCGAGCTGCTCGGTGAACTGCTCGAAGCGCGCTTTGCCCTGTGCGCGTGCCGCGTCTTGGTGCGCCTCGGGAACCGGCGTACTCACGGTCAGGTAGTAGCGGATGAACAGCGCCAGCGTTTCGATGGCGATGTTCTGGTCGCGCTCCATGCGCTCGGCCTGGCGCGATAGGCGATCCAGCCGCTTGGCGATGGCAGCTTCGCGCTGATCGGCGGCATCGGGTGACAGCCACGATGCGAGCGCCGCCGCTACGATGGATGACTTGGACACGCCTTTCTTGGCGGCCAGCTCGTCCAGGCGCTTGGCGTGCTCCGGCTGGATGAACAAGTTGAGGCGATAGTGGCTCATAGCTCAATTCCGTCGTTGGGGTCGAGAGAAGCCAGCCGGGCCGTGCGTTGCATGGCTGGATCAAGCTGGCGCGGAAGGGGAAGCGGCAAGTCGTCGTCGTCATCGAGCAGCCCAAGGTCGGCCACGGGCGCGGCCCGCTCGGGGTCGTAGGCGACGGTTTCGGAAAGCTCGGGCTGGCGGCGCGGGCCGCCGTCGTCGGCCGTACCCAAGTTCTCCACGCCATCGGCGGATGCCGTGGCCGGTGCGGCGGGCACGGCCGGAATCGCCAGCCCGCTCCAGTCGTCAGGCCGCGATGGCGGCGCGTCTGCGTACTGCCCATCCGCCAGCGTGGGCGGCGGCAACACGCGCCGCTTGAAATTGCTGTCCGCGTAGTAGCGCAGCTTCTTCGCCTTGATCGGTGCCACGCTGGACACCATCACCACGGCCTCGTCAGGCGGAAGCTGCATGACTTCGCCCGGCGTCAGCAGCGGGCGCGCGGTTTCTTGGCGCGACACCATCAGGTGGCCCAGCCACGGCGCGAGCCGATGGCCCGCGTAATTGCGCTGGGCGCGCAGCTCGGTGGCCGTACCCAGCGTCTCGGAAATCCGTTTGGCGGTGCGCTCGTCGTTCGTGGCGAACGTCACGCGCACATGGCAGTTGTCGAGGATGGAGTGGTTCTGCCCATACGCCTTGTCGATCTGGTTGAGCGACTGCGCGATGAGGAAGCTGCGGATGCCGTAGCCCGCCATGAAGGCCAGCGCCGTCTCGAAGAAGTCCAGGCGCCCCAGCGCCGGGAACTCATCGAGCATCAGCAGCAGCTTGTGGCGACGCTCGATGCCGTCGGAGCCATTGAGCGATTCGGTGAGGCGCCGCCCGATCTGATTGAGGATCAGACGGATGAGAGGCTTCGTCCGCGAAATGTCCGAAGGCGGCACCACCAGGTACAGCGACACCGGATGCTCGGCCGCGATCAGGTCAGCGATGCGCCAGTCGCAGCGCGACGTGACTTCGGCCACCGTGGGATCACGGTAGAGGCCGAGGAACGACATGGCGGTGCTCAACACGCCGGAACGCTCGTTGTCCGACTTGTTGAGCACTTCGCGCGCGGCGGACGCCACCACGGGATGCGGGCCACCACCTTCCCCGCCCACGAGGTGCGGCGTGGTCATCATCCGGTGCAAGGTCAGCTCGAACGGGCTGGCCGGATCGGAGAGGAAGTTGGCGACGCCGCGCAGCGTCTTGTCTTCGCCCGCGTAGAGGACATGCAAGATGGCCCCGACCAGCAGCGCGTGCGAGGTCTTCTCCCAGTGGTTGCGCTTCTCCAGCGCGCCTTCGGGATCAACCAGAATGTCCGCGATGTTCTGTACGTCGCGCACCTCATGCGCGCCGCGCCGTACCTCCAGCAGCGGGTTGTAGGCGGCCGACTTCGCATCGGTGGGGTTGAACAGAAGGCAATGCGAGAAGTGCGAGCGCCAGCCTGCGGTGATCTGCCAGTTCTCGCCCTTGATGTCGTGGATGACGGCGGATGTAGGCCACGACAGCAGCGTTGGCACCACCAGACCCACGCCCTTGCCCGAGCGCGTGGGTGCGAAGGTCAGGACGTGCTCCGGGCCTTCATGCCGCAGGTACTGGCGGTCGTGCTGGCCGAGGAACACGCCGGTCGGCTGCGTGAGGCCGGCCTTGCGAATGTCATCCGCATTCGCCCAGCGGGCCGAGCCGTAGGTCGTGACCAGGCGCGATTGACGCGAACGCCAGATCGACATGCCGATGGCCACAACCACCGCCAGCAGGCTGCTGCCGGCTGCAATGGCGCCTCCCGTATCGAAGACCTCCGGCGCATATGCGTCGAAGAAGAACCACCACTCGAACAGCTTCCACGGGTGGTATATCGGCGTTCCGAGAAGATCGAACAAGGGCGAGCCAAGGCGTACTTGATAGCCAAGGGCTGCTGCTGTCCATTGTGTGGCGCCCCACACGCCGGCGATCACGATGCCGAATACGACGGCGATCTGACCGAACAGCACGTTTGTCCCTTGCATGACTTGGCCTCCGATTTCTCCTGCGCTGATTCCCCATGGAAATCGCGGCACAAGGGCGTGCCGCAGGCGTCAGGATCGGTGCCGGGTCAGTGCCGGTCAAAGACCGTTTCTAGCAGAAAGGTCGAGCGAAAAGACAGAATGAGTGCGGCGGCGAACCAAGGAAAAACGCCGCAAGCGCAGGCGCATTGCGGCGTGTCGAATAGAAAAATGAAGGAATGCGCGAACCGACAGCGATCAGAACTTGGGTGCTTCCTTCGGCGGCGTGTAAGGGGTTTCGCCATCGCCGTAGAACCGCTTGCGCGTGGCCTCGGCCACCCGGTTGCACAGCACGTCGCCGAGCTTGGGACGATCCGTCTTGCATTCCTGGCGCAGTTCTTTGAGCCGTTCAGGGTTGGCAGCCAGTTCTTCCACCGTCGGGATGCTCGCGCCCGAGTCCTCAGCCTTTCGAGGCGCTTCGGATTGGCTGCAGGAAGTCAGGACGGCTGCCAGCACAAGCGGGATGATCTTTCTCATGATGTAGGTTCCTCCGGTGACTCAATGGTCTGCACACGTTCAATGAATCGAGTCAGTACATCGGACGGGTCGCCTTCAAGGCGTAGCAGATAGGTTGTCAAGGGCGGCACGCGCAATGCCAATGGTCGAGCCACAACACCTGCCTCGCGACTAGCTGCGATGTGCGCTTGGCCCGTAAGGCCCAACGCGAAGCCTGCGGAGACCAATGCCATCATCAAGTCGCATGTGGCGACCCTCTCCGCAACCAGCGGTTCCATGTCCGCCCGGCGCAACACGCGATCAACGTGCTTCGCATGACTCTCACACGCTTGAGGGTCGCAGAGCACCAGCGGATAGCGAAGCAGTTCATCCAAGGGAATTCGCTTATGGGCCAGCAAAGGATGCCGTGCCGGCACTGCCACCATGAGCGCATCGCTCCAGACAGGCAGGGTCGTGATCCCGTCTCCCACTTCATCGGACTGCGCGAATCCCACATCGTACAGATCGTCATGCAGCCCCTTGATTTGCTGCGACAGAGGCACCTCGAAGAACCGCAGTTCAACTTCGGGTTCTTCCTGGCGGCATAACGCCAGCAGTGTCGGCAGGCGTGATGGAGTGATGCCATCCGACAGAGCGACGCGAAGCTGTCCGTGGAATCCGTTGGCCGCTGCCTTCACGCTGTCGCGCGCTTGCTCCAAGGCAGAGAACACGCGTCGCGCATGCTCCAGAAACAACTCGCCAGCACGGGTCAGGCGGGTGCTTCGTGTAGTGCGGACAAACAACGCCACACCAAGGTCTTCTTCCAGTTCCTTGATAGCGCGCGATAGCGGCGACTGTTCAATATGCAGTCGTTCCGCGGCACGGGCGAAGTGGAGTTCTTCAGCAACGGCCAAGAAGCAACGCAGATGACGAAGCTCCATATAGTGCCCTCTCAAAATGCCGCTTCATCGCAGAGCCTCCATGCTCAATCTTGTCACAACGATCTGTGTGGACGACGATTGGCGTCCCGTACAGATGTAGATCGGATGAAAATCTGAGCGATCATGACGCCCCGCCACGATTGCATTTCCCGAATCGTTGAGAGCCTCGCCTTACGTGTGCAACGATGGCCGCAGACACACTCCGTCGATACTCGAGGAGGAGCCTTTTAGTTGGTTAAATCGGCAATTGACAAGAGCAAGGTGGTGAGTTGCTCTGGCATGGTGATGTGGGGGTTGTGCGAAGCAGGCAGCTCATAATATTTCCACCCTTCTCGGGCTTGAGCGCGGGACGCCGAAAGACGAAAGGTGTCATACAGACCAGTCTTCGTACAGTAAATATACGCAGAAGGGATGTTTGAAGCTTCTCCCGCTAGACATAGAGGAGATGTGAACGTAGCAAGGGGTTGCGGTCCACGCCTCCTTGGGCGAGCTTTTGATCATGGTCAGGGGTGTCCGGAGGAAGTGGGCTTGGGGGACCAGCCGTATGCGTCCGGCGAACCCATCTTGAAGCGTAGCGCGATGGTGTCGATGATGGTGTCCACTTGCGGGAGGTGGACACGTGGACACTATCGAGATGGCAGCGGTGCCGGCGCGATCGAAGCGTCGCCGGCATAGTGCCGAGTTCAAGGCCAGGGTCGTCGCCGAGTGTCTGCGCCCGGGAGTGTCACTTGCGGCGATCGCGCTGCGCAACGGTTTGAACGCGAACCTGCTGCGGCGCTGGGTGAACAAGGCCGAAGGTTCGATCGGTAGCGACGATGGTTCAGCCCGATTCGTGCCGGTGACGGTTGATCGCGGTTCGTCGGCCAAGCCCATAGTGGCGAACTCGCCAGCGAGCGAGATCCGCATCGAGATCGAGCGGGCTGGTACGCGGGTGGCGGTGAGTTGGCCGATGCAAGATGCGTCGAGCTGCGCGGCCTGGGTTCGAGAGCTGCTCAGGTGATCCGCATTGACGCCCTGTGGCTGTGCGCCGCACCGACGGACATGCGTGCTGGCGCCGAGACGCTGTTGGGCAAGGTAGTAGCGGTGTTTGGTCAGGCTAGGCCGCATCACGGGTATCTGTTTGCGAACCGTCGCGGGACGCGCATGAAGGTGCTGGTGCACGACGGGATCGGCATCTGGTTGGCGGCGCGGCGCCTGTACCAGGGCAAGCTGCATTGGCCAACGGCGCCACCCACAACGGTGTTGCTGACGCGAGAGCAGTTCGACGCGCTCGCGCTCGGTCTGCCCTGGCAGCGATTGGGCGAAGCGGGCGTAATCCGGGTGCTCTGATTGCAGTAGGCATTGGCGGCGAGTTCTGCGACACTGGCGTTCATGCTCGACGCCGCCCACCTCGAAGGCCTGAACGCAGAACAGTTGCGCGAAGTCGTGGGCACGCTGCTCGAGCAGGCGCGTGGCCACGACGAGGCGGTGCAGCGTCGGGACGAAGAGATCCGGCGCAAGGATGCCGAGATCCGCTTGAAGGACGCCAAGATCGGTCAGCTCACGGCCGAGATGGCGTTGCTGCGGCGCTGGAAGTTCGGGCGCAGCAGTGAACGGCTCCAGGCCGACCAAGCGAAGCTGTTCGACGAAGAGTGCGACGCCGATGCGCAGGCAATCGAGATGGAACTCGAGAAGCTGGCGCCAAGCACGAAGGGCGAGCCGCGCAACCAGCCCAAGCGCCAGAAGCTGCCCGAGCACCTGCCGCGCATCGAGATCCGGCACGAACCCGAGAACGGGTCGTGCGGGTGTGGCTGCGAACTCAAGCGCATCGGCGAGGATGTGGCCGAGAAGCTGGACTACACGCCCGGCGTGTTCACGGTCGAGCGCCACATCCGGGGCAAGTGGGCGTGCCCCAAGTGCGAGCACATCGTGATGGCGCCAGTGCCGGCGCAGGTGATCGACAAGGGAATCCCGACGGCGGGGACGCTGGCCCAGGTGCTGATCGCCAAGTACGCCGATCACCTGCCCCTGTACCGGCAGGAAGCGATCTTCGCCCGCGCCGGGTTGGCGATTGCACGCTCGACGCTCGCCCAATGGGTGGGGGCGTGCGGGGTGCAGTTGCAACCGCTGGCCGAAGCGCTGAAGGCGGTGATGCTGCAAAGCGGTGTTCTGCATGCCGACGAGACGCCGGTGGCCACCCTGGCGCCGGGCACGGGCAAGACGCACCGCTCGTACCTGTGGGCGTATGCGACCAGCCGCTTCGATCCGCTCAAGGCCGTACTCTACGAGTTTGCCCCGAGCCGCTCGGGCCAACATGCCAGGCAGTGGCTCGGCGACTGGCGCGGCACGCTGGTCGTCGACGAATTCCAGGGCTACAAGGCGCTGTTCGAGAAGGGCATAACCGAGGCCGGGTGCCTGGCCCACGCCCGACGCAAGTTCAATGACCTGCACGTGGCCAACCAGAGCCAGATCGCGGCCACGGCGCTGCGCTGGTTCCAGGCGATCTACCGGGTCGAGAGCGAGTTGGCCAAAGTCGACGCACACACTCGCAGCCGAACCCGACAACGCAAGTCCAGACGGCTGTTCGATCACTTCCATCGCTGGTTGATGGGCAGGCGCCGGCAAGTTCCGAACGGCACCGCCACGGCCAAGTCGATCGACTATAGCCTGCGGCGCTGGCAGGCGCTGACGCGCCATCTGGAGGACGCTTCGATCCCGATCGACAATAACTGGGTCGAGAACCAGATCCGGCCGTGGGCAATGGCCTGCCCATAATGCCCCCCATTCTTAAGTGTCTGAAAACATTGAATCCTGTCTAAGGTCGCTCGTGCGACACGGGCGAGATGTGCGGGCGGCTGCGTCGATAATGCGTTGATTCTCGAGATCATGTGCCCGAATTTGGTAGGGTGCGCCTGGTACGACCTGCTCGGCCGACAGGATTCCATCGTGGATCAGGCGTCGGATGCGGTGATTGTTCACGCCAAGCTTGCGCGCTGCTTCGGACATGGTCAGCCACTGGCCATCCTTGTTGCCCGAGCGGTATGCGTGAATGCCGCGTAGCTTGCGCACCGAGCCCACTCGCTGCGCCGTCCAAGTCTTGCCCTGGCCAGTACGCAGGCCCATGCGGTTCAGGGCCGCGGCAATGTGCTCATCTGACCATTTGCCTGCCATGCTGCCGATGACGGCAACGGCGTCCTCGCTCGTGATACAGCCGTGTTCGCCGGAGCGCGGTTTGCGTAGGCGCAACTCCGAATGTTGTCCTCCGTGCCAGTGAATGATCATGATGATCTCGCGCTGATCATCGTCCACATCGACAATGATCTCGTTGATGAGCGTGCGCAGCATCTGCTGGCGGGCGCGCATAGTGACGCTTGGCGCATCCCAGGCGCCCTGAAGATCTTCGGACAGGCCCGTCAAGTCGGGTGATTCGGAGTGGGCGTGCGACTGTTCAAGCGAGTGCAGTTGTTGCTCGCAGGATTGAACGCGCGCTAGTGCCGACTCCCAACTACTCTCGAGCTTGGCAGCGATCAGTCGGTTCTGCGGATCGCAAGCGGCATATCGGCGCTCGGCCAGTGTGGCCTCGTACTGCGCCTGCTGCAGCTCCAGCTCCCGAATGCGTCGTTGTTCGGCCTGTGCGTGCATGATTCTGTTCTCTGCCTCGATGGCAGCCTCCACAGCCAGCGGTTCGAGTGCGCGTAACAACTCACGTGCGACGGCTTCATCCGGGCGCCGCCCGCCCATCGTGAAGCATCGCGAACGCCCTAACTGCACTGTGGGTTGATCGCAGCGATACACATGCTGTCGTTGGCCCCGCCCAGTGTAGGCGACCATCAATCGCCGTCCGCATCGTGCGCACGAGAGTAAACCGGCCAACAACGCCCGCCCACCTCGCCCGGACTTGGCGCCGCCCTTGCGGCCATAGGAGTTGATCACCAGTTGGCGCTGATTGCGCTCGAACTCAGCCCAGTCAATGTAGCCCTGGTGGTGGTCCTTGATCAACACCTCCCATTGCTCGAATGGCTTGCCGTGCTTGTAGCTCTTGCGGGCTCGCCCGTCGACGATGGTGGTTCGAGCCTCGCTCTTGCCGTAGGCGTACGCACCGGCATAGAACGGATTCTTGAGTACCGCAATCACGCAGCGATATCGGATGGGCGTCCAGTCGAAGCTGACCATGTTCTTGCCATCCGATGGCCTAGGGAAATGAACGTTCTGCGCCACCAGCGACAGGAAGACCTGCCTTGCGCTCCCGAGTTGGCGGAATCGGGAGAAAACGGTTCGGATGACCTCTTGCAGACGCGCATCAGGGTCCAAATCGAGCCCATACTCGCGGTGCCAGATGTAGCCAACCGGAACCGGAATACGCAACTCGCCGCGCCGGGCCTTGGCACGCAGCGCCTCGAACATGCGCGACTTGAGCACGCCCAACTCGAACTCGCTGATGGTCCCCTTCATGCCCAACAGGAGACGGTCGTTGGGTGCGCACGGATTGTAGATGCCCTCGGCATCGATCACGCGTGCCTCGACCAAGCCACAAAGCTCGAGCAGATGATGCCAATCTCGGCCATTGCGGGCCAATCGAGAGGCATCCAGACACAGCACGGCGCCGACCTCACCGGCGCAGATCCATGCAACGAGTCTCTCGAACCCGGGACGCTGCACCGTGCCAGCTCCCGATCGCCCCAGATCGTCGTCGATCACTTCGATCTGTGCGAATCCATGACCACGCGCGACCTCGACCAGATCGTATTGGCGACGCTGGCTCTCGAGATTGGTGAGAACCTGGGTCTGGGTAGACTGGCGAACGTAGACGACCGCCTTGCGTCTCAAAACGGCTGCCGGAAGTTGTTCAGCGTTCGTCATTGTGCCCCCCGGCGCGAACGTTTGCGGCTTGAAGCAGGATCTTGGCCAGGGCTCGAATTGCGCTCTCGCGCTGCTTGCTCCCGATTCCGATCAAGGCGGGTACGTCCATCGCGAGTGTCAGTTGACGATGGCGTGGCTGGGTCGAAGGTAGATTGCCCGCCGGTCTGCCGCGCTGGTGCATGTTCTTCATCGCTTCGCTCTCGGTCGTGGTTCTGAAGACCACGAGAGCTTGAGCGCAAACCGTGTTCGCTCAGAAATCGATGTAGATCACCAAGCGCCGCGAGCGATGCCTGCGCAGCGCCTAGTTCCATGCCTGCACATGAGCCAGCGTCGAGCATCCAACTCGGCACTGTGATCACAACACCGGGCTCTACCTCAAGGTGAGAGACTTCGCCGTGGGCCCTGCGTTCGCTGTACTGGCACGTCAAGCGGCGCCCATATAGCGCATGCCACCGATAGAAGACCTCGACAACCTGGCCGACGCCGGCAGAATGACCCCGAAATTGCGATCGGGCGATCGAACTGGTTGTTCGCCGGCTCGCAGCGCGCGGGCACCCGGGCGGCGACGATCATGAGCCTGATCCAGTCGGCGAAGATGAACGGGCACGATCCGTACGTTTACCTGCGTGATGTGCTCGAGCGCTTACCCGCGCATCCGGCCAGCCGAGTCGACGAACTCCTGCCGCATCGTTGGGCGCCGGAAAACGCTGCTACCTGAGCAGTGCGCTGGCGGCAAGATGGGTTCGCCGGACGCATACGGCCAGGCTTACGAAGCGCCGATCGACTGTTTGGTCATCAGTTATGAGCCCTCGCAAACTCTGGAAGGTGAATCGTTAGTTTGTCGAGATCAGACGAATCGCGGATCTCGCCTCTCGTAGGTCGCACCGGGCCTGGTCAGAATGCACCACGCAACTCGTGCGATCTTGTTTGCAAGTGCGACGGTGACTTGGTTCGGATGCAACCGTGCTCCGAGGGAGTCCAGCCATGCGCCGAGCCTGTCTCGGTTCCGATCAAGATGAATGACACATGTTCGAGCGCCGTGGATCAACAGTCTGCGAATGTACGGGTTGCCACGCTTACTGATGCCGAGGAGCTTGGATTTGCCACCGGTCGAATATTGTGCAGGTACGAGACCAAGCCACGCCGCCATGTCTCGTGCCTTCTTGAACTGCTTCCCGTCGCCAACCGCTGCAACGAGTGCCGTTGCCCCGAGGCAACCGACGCCAGGAATGGTCATCAGCCGACGAATCTGGTCATCTCGGGCACCAAGCGCCTTGATCTCGTTCGTCACAAGAGCAATCCGTTCCTCCATCGCACTGAGATCGGCTCGCATGTCGGCAAGAATTCGACGCATTGCCGGGGTGAGATCGTTGGATTCGTCGCCGAGGATTGTTGGCAGGTTTGCCTTGAATGCTCCCGCGCCGTTGCGCACTGGAATGCCGTACTCGAGCAAGAACGCGCGCATCTGACTGATCAAGCGCGTGCGGCCGTATACGAGCTGGTCGCGAACTCGATGCAGTGCCTGCATGTCAATCTGGTCGGTTCGGCGAACCTTCACGAAACGCATCGTCGGACGTCGGACCGCTTCCGCGATTGCCTCTGCGTCCACGTTGTCGTTCTTGTTCGACTTTACGTATGGCTTGACGAATTGCGCGGGCAAGATTCGTACTTCGTGCCCAAGGGCAATAAGCTTCCTCGCCAGCCACTGCGAACCAGGGCAAGCCTCCATCCCGATCAAGGCTTTTGGTGCGTTCGCAAAGAATTCGAAGATCGTTGTGCGGCTGAACTTCGCGCGTTGTATCGGCCGACCGTCTGCATCAGTTCCAACGACGTGATAGACGGTCTTGCCGATGTCGATTCCATACGTACTGGCATTTCGTGGGTGAGTTCTCATGACTGATCTCCTTCTCGCAGGTACAGGTAGTGTGCCCCCGGTGGGAGGGGCGGACCATGCCATTAGTGGTAGGCCCGCAGGCACGTCGCGAACAGATTGCGTTTCTGAACGAACGCGGTCTGTCCAAGCGACGCGCCTGCGGGCTGATCGGCGTGGCCCGCTCGAGCTTGTCCTACAAGCGCCGGATGCCGGCCAAAGATGCTCCTGCGGTCTCGGCAATGAAGAAGTTCTCCGAGCAGTATCCACGATACGGGTATCGTCGGATCCGGATCTTCTTGCGTCGAGAAGGCCACGAGATGAGCGCTGGCCGCGCCGAACGCCTGTGGCGATCGAATGGCTTGCAGTTGCCGAAAAAGCGCCGCAGAAAGCGCGTGGCGCGGTCACGGCCACGGCCTCTGTCGCCCAGAGCCCCGAACCATGTTTGGGCCTACGACTTCGTGTTCGATGCCTGCGCCAACGGCCAGCAGATCAAATGCCTGACCATCATGGACGAGTTCACTCGCGAATGTCTGGCCATCGACGTCGCTGGATCGATTCGATCCAAACGGGTGATCGACATCCTGGCCAGGCTGATCAGCTTGCATGGAGCGCCCAGCTACATTCGTTCGGACAACGGCCCCGAGTTCGTCAGTACGGCCATCCTCGATTGGCTGCAAAAGAGCGGCATCGATACGGCGCTGATCGAGCCCGGAAAACCCTGGCAGAACGGCACCAACGAATCGTTCAACGGCCGGTTCAGGGACGAATGCCTGAACCTCGAATGGTTCCGTACACGACGCGAGGCCAAGGCCGTCATCGAGACCTGGCGTCAGCACTACAACGCGGTGCGTCCGCACCAGAGCCTGGAGAACTTGACGCCCCTGGAGTTCAAGCAGCAGCATCACCAATCACCAAGTTATCCACAACGAGCCTCTCCTCAGGAATGAATGGCTCGAAAAAGCTAAGGCAGGTCAATACAGGTAGTCCGCATCGAATAGCGGTGTGATCCGCCAGTTCGGCTGATTGCATTTGACTCGCTCACACCTAGGAATTTCTGGTATCGTCCAGTTGCAAATGAACTGGAAACTGCATGATCGAGATAGGAAAGCATAATGGACAACGTACCGGGGTACTTTCTCGATCCTAGAACAAGGAAGCTTTGCCCGCATTGCGGCGATGGCTTGGTCGCTCAACATAACGACTTAAAGCGTCGAGCGATGGCTGCGGCGGGGGAAATACTATTCCCTCCGCGACTAATATGGAACGCGCTAAAGCCCCTGTTTCACAACGCGAGTGGGGCGAAAACTTTACGACATGAGTACCGATGTGAAGTATGCTCAGGAGCGGCGCTTGAGTGTCCGAGTTGCTTGCGCTTCTTTGCGCTGAGCCAGCCTCCTGCGCACACGGGTATGTATGCCTGCAAGTACTGTGGGACGAAAGTCGTTTTCCGACTGGATTAGGTGTCTCAATGTTTTAGATGGGGAAAATTAGGAGGCCGATGTGGGAATCAGGTGCGCAGCGTGTTATGGGCGGTCAGGCAAAGAAGTCCAAATGGTGAGCCAAGTTAAGACAATTTCCAGGGAAAGCTTCGTTTGCCCCGAGTGCGGGAACCGAGTCACAAAGATGTCTCGCATCGCTGAAGCCGGGATGGTAGGCGGCATAATTGCGATGGTGGCGGCACTGTTTGGGGCTGATGACGTAAATCCTCCGAACGCGTAACGAGTACGCAGCTCAATGAGCTTCCGCGCATCAGCGACCGGCTAGGGCTTCGATCGCATTGGTCTCGCAGACTACTTTAGACGACGCGACACGTAGTTCGCCAGTGCGCCAGTCGTGATGACCGACGCGAGGATTGTCTCGATCTTCTCGATTTGCTCTGGACTCAGCCAATGATACCCCTTGGGGCCGAATAGGTGGAGCGCATATATCACTGCACCGCCGATGAAGAAGATGATCCCGAACACAAGGAGCGCGAGAATACCGTAGTGGAGCCAGTCACGGAATCTTTGGTCGCGTGTATGCTCCTTTCGCTTCCCATCAGCCTCAATGTCGCCGCCAGAGTTGATGAGCATCGCCTCTTTCTTGGCGAGCGCATCACCTTCGCCCAAATCATCAGGCTCAAACGCGGAATCGATATCGTCGGTCACAAGGCGGAGTGCTTCGACTGGCGAACAAGCTTCGCGTAAAACTGCTCAATGATGTCGTTCGAGATCGTTGCGTTGCGGCCATATTCGTCCCACGTAATTCGCCACGGCGAGCCGGGCTGGTGGGTGGCCGCTGAAAGCACAACGCCCGAGAACCCGCAGTACTTTTTCGCGACGACACCGATCACCTTTTGCTCGCGTTCGCTGAACTCAACCTCATGATCGACCTGAACCTCCTTTACGGGGCTGCTCTGGTACTTCTTCACGGCGTCATAGACAGACCGAACGACCGGCCCATACTGCCAAGCCTCGACTGGTTCGTCGAGCAATGGCTCCCCGAACACGCCCAGCATGTAGCCGTGGGCGATGTAGGTCAACTTAATCAATTGCATCGGCGTGACGCTCGAATCACCATGCTCCGCACACGCCTCCAAGATGCGCCGAGCGACCGCCCGAGACTTGTTCGTGTCCATGATGTGCCTCACCGTGAGTTCACAGTACGCCAACCTCAATCGTGGGTACTGGATTTTTGTCTAGTATGCTAGCGTAGCATGCTAGATGGGGATTCTGTTTCAAATCCCACGCCGATCGGCGGTCCTCCCCGCCGCGCGGATGTGTCTCGACGATGAGGCCGTTGGGTCCGCTCAAGGACGGGGTTGACGCCCGAGACCCGACGCCTTTGCTGCCGACAAAGGCTCATCTATTTCGCCCTTGGGCCTAGTGCGGTGACGACGCACGAGGCATTCGCCGCCACATTGGATCAGGAGACGATTGCCTAATTGCTCAGACCGCGCAAGCCTGCGAGGCCACCCGAGAATCTGGCCATGCATTCGACAGGCATCCTGGGCACGTAAATGGCCGCACTCACACGAGGGACTCGCCCTTGCGCAAGTGCATGGGTGAAAGCCTCGCTATCCCATCGAACTCTCGGCGATAGTCTTCCACGGGCCACAGCCATGCCTCTTGAATCTTAAAGGCCGGGTTATACGAGATCCAGATCAGATCGTCCCAAAGACAATTTCGAACGCCTGGGACCTTCGCTATCCGACTGCCGGGCTTCCCACTCGGTCGAGTGCCTTTAACCTGAACCTTTCGTCCACGAAAAACGAAGTCGTGCCAAACCGTTGCCGATGGCAGCACAGTGATGCACGAGGGCGAGGGCAATGGCATCGTCGGCGAGACGGCCAAGATCGTCGATGGCACGG